>CAZNSZ010000118.1:0-1422 GCA_964575865.1 uncultured Bacteroides sp.
ACCAGGGGAAATGACCGGTTCTTCAATGAGATGCTCCACACATTTATTGAGAATGCGGAGAATGGCATGACGCAGTTCCGGGAGGATTATAAACAGGAGAACTGGCAGGGGATCCGTGAAACGGCCCACAGGTTGATCCCTTCCTACAAGCACCTGTCGGTCAAATCAGGGGTTTCGGACCTGATCGAACTGAAAAACCGGTGCCGCAATAATCCCGACAGGATCCACCTGGCCGCCATGATCAGTAAAATAGAAGAGGATACCAAGGAGGTGATCGCCCAGTTGAAACAGGAAATCAAACAGCAACCATGAACAGATTGGAAAAACTGCTTCGCTCAGGACGGGAATTCAAGACCGGGATTATTCTCAGCGGGGGCGGGGTCCGCGGGTTCGCCCATGCCGGCATCCTGAAGGCACTGAATGAGGCGGATATCTATCCCGATGTGATATCGGGGGTCAGTGCGGGGGCGATCGTGGGAGCACTCTATGCAGATGGCCATTCTCCCGATGAGATCTTTGAGTTCTTTTCGGAAGACAAAAGTTTCTTTAAGTATGCGAAGATCAGGATACCGGGGAAGGGATTGTTCAAGACCGTTGGACTCAGGGACAACCTGTCGAAACACCTGAAGGCAAAAAATCTGGAGGATCTGGAGCTGCCGCTGATCATTGCGGCGACCAATATGAGCAGGGGTGAGGTGGTCTATTTCGACAAGGGTCCCATACTGGACCGGGTGATGGCCTCGGCGTCCATTCCTGTTTTATTCGAACCTGTGGAGATCGACGGGGATCTCTATGTGGACGGGGGTGTACTGGATAATTTTCCGGTCACTCCCCTTGTAAAGAAGTGCCGGCAGCTGATCGGTGTCTCCCTGAACCCCATCCATCCCGAAAAGGAATTTGACAACCTGTTCAGAATTGCAGAACGCAGTTTCCGCCTGAGCGTCTCTTCCAACATCAGTCCCAAGATTTCACTCTGTGACGAGCTTTTTGAACCGGAGGAGCTCGGGGAGTACGGACTGCTTGATGCTTCCCAGGGGGAAAGAATATTTGAACTGGGATACCGTGCTGCCAGGAAACAGCTGGGGGGTTCCTGACCCCTTGGCGGGCTCAGTCACTTTCCCTGGTTTCCCCTTTGGCAGCCTTCAGCTCCCCGATCATCTTTACCAGCGATTCCTGCTGACGGCGGATCTCTGAAATTCCCAGTCTATCCACGAGGGCCTCGATGTTTTTCTCATCCATCAATTGTTCCTGAAGCTTGTTCCGGACCATTTTCTCCCTCAATTTGCCCAGTTCCACCCCGTGTTCCAGTTCGTAGATGATTTTCCGCAGGTTCTGCACGTAGTTGGACCAGCTGAGGATGCCAATGATAATGAATCCCAGCAGAAACAGGATGAGGAACGGCGGCAGCTGAACGGATCCCGG
>CAZNSZ010000118.1:1522-10130 GCA_964575865.1 uncultured Bacteroides sp.
AAGATCTCGGAGGCCTTTTCCGAAAATACGCGGGCTCCTTCAAGGATGTTTTCCGTCGATTCGGGAAAGAACTCTCCCGAAGCGGATTGTTTCGATTTGCCTTCTGTTTTCATGGATCTGTATTTATGAATGTTATTGTTTCAAAGTATATTAGGATCTCCTGGATCTTCGTCCCAGGAAATAAAAAAGTGTCAGCAGTGCCGCTCCCGCCGCAATCAGGGCCACCACCGTGATCCACACCGCACGTCCGAAACTGGCCCTTCGTTCGGCTGCTTCCGCCCGTTTTTCGGCCAGTGCCATGCGTGTCCTGGCTATCTCAGCTTTCTCCTCCTGGATCAATTCATTGAGGGAATCGAGCTGGTACCCCAGATCCAGTATTGATCTCAATTCCTCAGATGCGGAATCCGAAGGAAGTGTCCGCACTGTCCTGCTGCCTTCTTCCTGCAGCACGCCGATCTCTTCCTCCGCCAGGGACGCCTCGGTTTTTTCTATGGAAGCCTGTAGTTCAAGCAGGTCGCTCATCTTCCGGTTCCTGATCAGCTCCAGGTCCCTGTCAAGCAATGCGATCTGCTGTTCTGTTCTGGAAAGGTCGTTGGCCATGGCAGTCTGTTCATTCAGGATGGACTGCCGGCTGGTCCTGATTTCTTTCAGTTCCCGTTCAAGGCGTTCTTTTTCCGAAGCGATGAAAGCTTCGATGATGGCCTTGCGGTCGTATTCTTCCCTGATCTGCTTCTGCATGCGGTTCATGAAGGCATCGGTTTCTGCTACAAATGTCTGGGCCTGAGATATCTCTGACTCAAGTGACCGGCGTTCAGTCCGCAGGGCCTCCATTGTACTGTCCATGTCTGCGATCCTTTTTCGGAAGGGTGCCTTATCATCCTCAGAAGCATTCTCCCTTAGCAGTTCATCCAGTTCACTGGTATACATCTGGCGCTCCAATTCGAATGCTTCCGTTTTCTTTTCATTCACGGTTACCCTTTTTCGCAGCAGGTCCAGTCGTTTCAGTGTTTGTTGCTTTTGTCTTTCACGCTGTTCCATCTGCTGGTCGATCTCTGAGATCCCGGAGGCCAGTGCCTGCTCCGTCCGCTCTTCCTGGATCTGGTAGATGCTGATGTTCCTTTCAACCGAATCCAGCTGGTTATTCAGGGTGAACAGCTGCTGTTTCAGAAGTCCGATGCTGTCCTCATACTGGGCTAACTGTCTCTCCAGACCCGCCTTCTGCTCCGTGACATCGGAAGCCTCCTCCTGGTTGAGCTGCTCGGTGAGCAATGACTGGTTCTGCTCCATTTGCCTGATCCGCAGGCCTGTGGATTCTCTCTGATCCATCAGTGTTTCACGCTGGGCATCCAGGGAGTCTTTGATCTCCCTGAGCCTTTCCACGCTTTGTTCCTGTGCCTCTTCCATCTGGGACTGGCTTTCAAGCAGCCTCTGGATATTCTCTTCCCCGCTTCGGCTGGTATTGCATGCAGACAGGATCACCAGCAGCGCTAATCCTGGTAAAAAGGTTCTCTTTATCATATCAAGTATTTTATGTATTGTGATGAATTAAACAGAAATGAGTCACCCATCCAGGTGAAAAAACCATTCCGGAAAACCGGACGGGATGCAATCATTTGATTATAAACATCTTTATTAAAATGATCCAGAAAAGCTGGGAGAAGGGGTGTGTACAGATGACCACAATTTATCCACAATCATCCACACTTCCCCGAGCGGAGTGATTTTACCCTCCGCAGCCGTATCCTTATGAGGAGCAGATCATGAGGATGATCGGTGACGGTTCCGTCATCATTGGTATGGAGATTGCCTTAACAGGTATGAATACGATCAATCAACACATTCAAATACTGTATACAATGAAAACATTACTAGCCGTCATTAGAGATCCCGGGTCTTCTGAAGGATTTATCAGGTACCTGATCGATCTGGCCAGGGACCTGGGCACCAGGGTCCACCTGCTGTATGTGGAGAATCCCGCCCAGTATCCGCTGGGTACTCCGGATACCACCGGAGTGGCAGTGGCCAACCTGCAGAAGAGCCTGGAAGCCAAAGTCGAAGATGCCAGGGACACCCTGAACAGACACCTGGAGTTGCTGATGCCAAAGATCGCAGGTGAAGTGATCGTCGAGGTATCCTCCGAAGTGGGGAACGAGCTGGTCATTATAGACGGCCTGGTAGACGACGGTGAGGCAGAGATGCTTGCTCTGGAGTACAGACAGGTGTCCGGATTCTGGCAGAAGGACTCCTTTGTGAAGGAGATGATGCGGAACATCAGGTGTCCGGTCTGGGTGGTCCCGGAGAATACGCAATACCAGGGATTGCACCGCATTGTATATGCGACGGATTACCATGAGGAGGACCTGAGGACCATGAAGAGACTGATCCGGTTGACCCTCCCCTTTTCGCCTGAGATTGAGGCGCTTCACATTACCGACAGTGTTGATTTTGACGAGAAGGTAAAAAAGGCAGGATTTCAGAAAATGCTGGAGACCAGGACCGGGTATCGACAGATTTCCCTGACAACGCTGATGGAACATAACGGTCACAACATGACCGAACTGATCAACAGCTATGCATCAAGGACGAAAACGGACCTGATCGTGGTCCTGAAAGAGAACAAGAACTTCCTGGAACGGATATTCCGGCCGAGTCACTCTGAGAAAATGGTAGAAGAATCTGAAAAGCCGATCCTTGTGTTTCATGAGCAGGCTGATGACTAGTTCACAGGGCTCAGCGAAAGCAAGGTATATTTAAACTCGAAGATATGGTTGATAAAAAAATTGTGGTCCAGGCCATTATTGAGAAAGCGGAACAAGACCCGGAGGAGGTGCATATCATGACCAGCATCGTCGAAGGGTACGAGCGTCCGGACCGCATCGTGGTCAAGGGAGACCAGCAAAGGGGATACATTCCCGATGTGGTACTGAAGAAGGACCAAACGACGGACCTTTATGAAGTGGAACTGGGCAAGGATAAAGAATACAAACTGGATAAGTGGCGGCTGTTCTCCCTCTACAGTCACAAGCAGAAAGGGAATTTTAACATCGTCATCCCCGAGGACAACCTGCCCCGTCTCCGTGAATTGCTGAAAGAAAATCAGATCAAAGCCAAGATCCTCTATTTTTCCTGACAGTGCGGACAATGCTATTTGTCCTCTGCCGGACGGATCAGCATGTCCCGGAGCCTGAGCAGTCCCGTGGTGATGCCGGTGGTGTAGAGATGGGGGAACAGCAGGCGCTTGTGTTCCTCCGGTAGCTGCTCCAGCCTTGACCGGCTGTATGCTGCGATCGCGGCAGGCGTTTGCGGTGTCTCCAGTAATTCCCCCTCCTTCATGACCGGGCACAGCAGCTGTTTTTTCTCAAAGCCTTCCACCTTCTTTTTCTTACCTGCCTCGGCGGGATGATGGATCGATTGAAATCCTGTCTCCCCTTCAAGCGCGATGGCGTCCCCCTGAAATTTCCCATGTTCATCCTGAAACCGGTATACCAGCTTCTTACCGGGCAGGGTTGTTTTTGCCGGATTTTCCGATCTTTTCAGGGTTGGTTTTCCGCCGATTTCTGATAGCTTATATACCCCATCCAGTGCGCCTGCCCCCTTTCCGGTGACAAGGGCGGTGCCCACCCCGAATCCGTCGATGGGTGCCTCCTGATCCAGCAGGCTTGCCACCACATGTTCATCCAGCTGGTTGGAGGCAATGATCTTCACGTAGCCGAGACCCGCCATGTCGAGCATTTTCCTGGCTTTCTTGGCCAGGTAGGCAAGGTCTCCGCTGTCAAGCCGGATCCCATAAAGCCTGGCCCCGTTTTTTTCCATTTCGAGCCCTGTCCGGATGGCGTTGGGGATCCCGCTGTTCAGGGTGTCGTAGGTATCCACCAGGAGGATGCAGTCATCCGGGAAATGCCGGGCATAGGTACGGAAGGCTTCCAGCTCGTCACCGAAGGACTGGATCCAGGAATGGGCCATGGTCCCGGTTGATTCCAGTCCGTACCTGTGGGCGCTGAACACATTGGAGGTTTTCTGGAAACCTCCCACGATCGCTGCCCGGCTCGCCTGGATCCCGCCGTAACCATGGGCACGCCTCAGTCCGAAGTCAATCAGCATCCGGTCACCGGCCACTTCCCTGATGCGTGCCGCTTTGGTGGCCACCAGCGATTCGAAATTGATCAGGTTCAGCACCAGGGTCTCCACCAGCTGGGTTTCGATAAGGGTACCCTCGATACGTATGCAGGGTTCACCCGGAAAAACCACCTCACCTTCCTTCATGGCCATCACCTCCCCGCTGAACCTGAAATCACCGAGCCATGAGAGGAACTTCTCATGGAATCCGATGGTGGAGAGAAAAGTGAGGGACTCCTCATTGAACCGGTAATTCCGGAGCTGTTCCAGCAGTTCCCCCAGTCCCGAGAAAATCACATAGCTGCCACCATAGGGGGCTTTTCTGAAGAAATAATCAAACACGGCAGTGACTTTCTCCATGCCGCTGAGAAAATAACCCTGGGCCATGGTCAGTTCATAGTGATCCGTATAAAGGGCGGTGGTTGCATGAAGGGGAGTCATGGGGGATTTCCCTGTGTCGTTCGGTGTGGCCATGATGGTGTTTAGTTTCTTATGGATTTCATATGCAAGTTAACAAACGGACCGGGAAGTAACGGCCTGTTGATATTTCTTCAGGAAGCCGGGTACATTTTTGCCTAAATTCAGTATCTGAAAAATAATACCAACCAGTTGAAGTAAATATGGCTGCAGAATTTCTTTCATCTGTAGGTTCTGCTTACCAGATAGACCGCCTGATCGCTGAGGCGAACAACGAGATTGTATTCCTTTCTCCATCCCTGAAGCTCCACGAAAGCATCCTTCTGAAGTTTCAGCAGGCCGATCTGAGGAACGTGAGGATCACCCTGCTGTATGGCAGGGAGCGCAACCAGACCAGGGGACAGAAGTGGTTCCGTGATTTCAAAAACCTCCGGATCCTTTATCACGACAAACTGAATTCCAATGTCTACCGGAACGAGAAGGAGATGGTGGTGACCTCCATGGAACTATCCGACCTTACCCCCGGGATGTACACCGATATGGGGGTGTTGATCAGCAAACTGAGGGACCGGAAAGCATTCGAGGACGGAGTTTATGAACAGGAACTCCTGGTGGATGCCGCCGAGGAGGTTTTTGCGGGGACTAACTTCGAAAAGGTGGAGGAGAGCTCCCACCCCGAAGAGATCATCCGCGAGATGCCCTACCTGACCTATTTCGGGATCGAGGACCGGACCCTGGTGAACGGAAAAGTAAGGGCTCCTTCGGGAAAACTCTACATTCCGGAAATGGAGCTATACAGCGACGGGACCATCAAATACCAGGGCTTCAAAAAGACCCGTCAGCGCCACGGGGAGTGGATCTTTTACACCTATGAAGGCTTCGTCAGCGAGGTGGTGATCTACGAGAACGGGAGTTATGTGGATAAGATCTACTGCGATTATGAGAATCCTGCAAGGACCATTTCCAAATACTACCTGCTGTTTGGCATAGGGAACTCCGTAAAAAAGCTGTATGACAGGAACATCAGTGAACTTTATTTCAACAGCCGGATTGCGGATTTTACCGGGACGGAAAGGGACAAGCTCTTTTACCATGCGGAGCGGTTCCTGAAGAAGCGTGCTATTTTCAGTCAGCCCGAGACCTTCCAGGAGATGGTCGACCAGATGTATTCCGCCCTGTACGAATAGGGGAGGCCTGATCATCTTTCTCCAGGGAATTTCAATGTGCCCCGTTGAATCTTCCGAAAAAAAAAGAGGCTGACAGTTTTGACAGCCTCTGTGATATTGGCGTATGAATGCCGGTGGCGGATTATCTCCGCTGCCTTCCCTGCTCCCGGTATTCCTTACGTGCGGAATAGTTGATGATCAGCGCCTTGGCACGTCTGAGGGCCTGTTTCACATCGTCCACCTTCCCCATGGGGATGTCCTGGTCGACGCGAAGGGACATGGTCATCCTGTTCTTGTCCGATTCAGGAAGCTTCTCCCTTTCGAACAGCACAAAATCCTGGATCGATTCATAGGGGATTCCCTCCTCACTGACCAGTTTGTCATTCAGCTGCACCAGGGGTTCGGTCCCGTACATCCTCGCCACGTGAGCTACGGGGCGACCGATGTAAATGTAACTCACCAGGGATTTCTTCTCCAGCTTCTTCACCTCGGTGGCCTGGGGTACCGTGACCCTGACCTGCACCTCTGTTTCCCTCATTGTGGTTGCCACCATGAAAAAGAATAAAAGCATAAACACAATGTCAGGCAACGAGGCGGTGTTGATCTTCTGGGCCTGTGTCCCTCTCTTTCGCTTGAATTTCGACATTAGTTAGCCCCTCCGTAGTTTTTAGGTTCCGATTCTGAAATATTCATTTTATAAATATCCCGGATACCCTCCTGGATCTGCTCTTCGATTGGATTACCGGCGTTCAGCTCATCAAATTCCATATCGAAATAGAGTTTGCTGAATTCATTCCTGAGTTCGTTCACTGCGGCTACCAGCTCGTTCTGCACCTGCAGGTATCTTCCGTAGGTGGTGGATCGGTCGTTCTGCAATGAGATCACTCCCTTGGAGACTTTCCCGGTCCAGAGACCATCGGCAGGCAGAAGTGCTGAACTACCCGGAGGAAACTGTACCTCCGTTTCCTCCATCACCGGCAGATTGGGATCGTTGGTCGGATTGGTGAAAAATTCGATGACCTTTTCTTTCAGATCGAGCCGGTCCATCTCTTCCCCCCCGACCATCAGGCGGTCGCTTCGGTTGATCAGTACCACCAGCACATTGCGTTTGTTGACCTGGATATCGGTCTCCTGACCTGGCTCTGGTTCAGGAGGCAAAAGCCTCGTGATCCCGGTGTCAATGTCCATGGTCGTGGTTACCAGAAAGAAGATCAGCAGGAGAAAAGCAATGTCTGCCAGTGAACCTCCATTAACTTCCGGTGTTTCTCTTGCCATCGGTTTTTGTTTTACGTTGATTTCTTACTTGAACGCCCTGGATACGATCGCATAAAGGATCGACGCAATGGCCAACCCGAAAAGCATATACGTCACAAACAGGACGGTGTCAATCATCTTCAGGGTCGCCGGATCACTGTTATCGGTCCCGGTATACCCGATGATATCAATGGGTTTGTCTGATGACAGTACATAGGAGATCACCACCAGTACGGCGGCACCAGCCAGTACAGCCAGCAGCCTGATCAGCCCCTTTGGATTGGTAAGTACCGACAGCAACGGAAACACGATGGAAGCGATCAGGGTGAGTACCACGAGAATGTATGCCCAGATCAGAGCGATGTCTGTCCGGAACCAGACCAGGTACTCATATCCCGACAGGACCTCACCGAGGTCCGCGTCAGAGGTGTCTTCTATCGTTGCGGTGGAAAAGGGACTCTGCGTATCTGCTTCATCGGGAGCAGAACCCACTGCCGTGGAATCGGCACCCGTTGTGTCCACTGCAGGCAGTGGGGTCGACGGGGTCATATCCACCGGATTCATCGCTTCCTCCACCCTCAACTCCATGGCATCATAATCGACGGTCCTGGGGCCCAGATAGAAGAAAAGAATCACCAGCAGGGAGATCCCCGCCACCACATACAGTATGATTCTTGTAACTCTTGAAAAAGCCATAGCTTCCTATTTTTTAAGATTTTGTTTCACCAGAAGATCTACAAGGGTAATGGATGCGTCTTCCATCTTATTGACGATGTTATCAATCTGGGAGACCAGGTAGTTGTAGAAAATCTGGAGGATGATGGCGACCAGCAGACCGGTCACTGTGGTGATCAGGGCGATCTTAATACCTCCTGCCACGATGGTGGGGGAGATGTCACCCTGCTGCTGGATCTTGTCGAAAGCGTCGATCATACCGATCACAGTACCCATAAACCCGAGCATGGGGGCAATGGCGATGAACAGCGAGATCCAGGAGAGGTTCTTCTCAAGGAGTCCCATCTGAACGCTTCCGTAGGAAACAACGGACTTTTCAACTACATCGATACCCTCTTCAACACGGTCGAGCCCCTGATAGAAGATACTGGCAACCGGTCCGCGGGTATTCCTGCAAACCTCCTTGGCGGCTTCCACGCCACCTTCGTTGAGGGCGCTTTCAACCTCGGCCAGCAACTTGTCAGTGTTGGTGGAGGCCAGGTTCAGGTAAATCACCCTTTCGAATGCCAGTGCCAGACCAAAGATCAGCGTCAGCAGAACGGCACCCATAAATCCGGCACCCCCCTCGATGAATTTGGTCTTCAGGGTGGTGTGTAAAACAGCCAGGCCACCCCCTTCTGCTTCGGGTTCCGCCGGTGCCTGAACAACAGGGCTCATGGCCGCTGGCTGTTCAGCTACCTGTGCAGTATCTTCAGTCACAGCAGACTCTGCGGTCTCGTCCTGTGCAAAGATCGATGCCCCCATAAAGAGCATCCCGAATACGGCTATCAATGCAAATAATTTTTTCATGGTGTGTTTGTTTGATTTACTTATGATTTAACGTGAATATTTCTCAGTTAAGTTCGATGAAAAGATACAATATATTTTTTAAAAGCACTTTGCGATAGTTTTATAAAGAACTTTGCGGAGAGAGAGGGATT
>CAZNSZ010000119.1:0-1788 GCA_964575865.1 uncultured Bacteroides sp.
GCGTAAAGCATCACGATGATGGAGAGGAAGATGCTGATGCGGCCCAGGTAATCGCCGTGTTTCGCGTAGAAGGTGAGCTTGTCGTTCTTGTTGAGGGTGCCCCTGAGGCCGGAACGTTCCCACCAGCCGATCCTTGCCAGTTCCACCCCCCGCTGGTCGATCAGGGAGCTGATCCCTGTGTTGGCGCTCCTGGCTATGCTTCGGCGGTTCTCGATGGCCCTCAGCCGGGCATACATGTTGTGCTGCTTGTGCCCCGGGGTGTTCCGCCACCATCCGTCATTGGTGATGATGAACAGGAAATGGGCCCCCTCTTCCCGCACATATTCGGTCACATACTCCCCGAAAATCGATTCCCAGCAGATCACAGGCGCCACCCGGGTCCCGTCCTGGGGAGATTCGAAGGTCTCCCGGTACTCCTGGGTGCTGTTCCCCCGGAACGATCCCCCCAGGTCCACGGTGAGCCGTTCCAGGAAGCCCAGCATGTGGGTATAGGGCATGAACTCGACCCCCACCACCAGGTTTGATTTGTGATAGATGGGGATGTTGCCGGTGGTATCGAGCTGGAAGGCGCTGTTGTACCGGTTGTACATGTATTCGGTTCCGGAAAGCGGCCAGCTGGTGGAAGTGAATTCGGACGGATCGGTGAGCAGTTTGTAGGTGGTGGCCCCCATAACGATCTTGGCCCGCGGATGCTGTGCCACAAATTCCTTAAGCTTCAGCACCTCGCTGTTTTGGTCAAACATCCTCAGCCAGGCGTTGTTGTTGATGAATGTCTCCGGTCCCACGATGTATTCGGTCTCCGGGGTCACCAGCGAGTCGGCCAGCCGGAGCAGGTGGGCGGTCTGCTCCTCCTGTGGCATGTACTCGAATTTCATGTAGGGATCGATGTTGGGCTGAAGGACCACCATCTCGTAGGGATCCTCTTTTTCTTCGTAGGTAATGAAACGGATGAAGGACCAGAGCGCGGGGATCGCGAAGACCGCCACCACCCAGCTGAGGAGGGAACGGTGGGTGGCGAAAAACTGCAAAGATCTCCCTGCCGGTTTCGCAGATGCCCCAGTGCCTGAACCTCTGCTTTTCCGGGCACCCGAAGAGGCTGCCATCCATGCCCTGATCAGATGGAACAGGGCGATGTTCATCAGAAGGGCCCAGAGGGTGCCCCCCAGCGCACCGGTGAGCTCGTACCACTGGATCAGCACAATGTCGTTGGCGAAGGCATTTCCCAGGGTGAGCCAGGGAAAATTGATCTGGGCCCGCAGGTAAAGGAATTCGAAAGTGATCCAGAAGACAACCAGGGAGGCATACCCCAGCCGGTTCCCCAGCCTTCTCCTAGTGATGTGAAACAACCAGAAGACCAGGGTCATGTAAAGCGTTCCCACCACGGTGGAGGCCACGATCCCGATCCATGTGGCATACCAGATCCACCAGGAGGTCAGGATATTGAAAATGGCGAAGGCCACAATGGCATACCAGACCACCGATCCCTTCCGCTTCTTCTTTTCCCTTGCCCTTTTCTGCTGTGCGACCGCATCCTCAATGAACAGTAACGGAACAAAAGCCACCATCAGCAGCATTCCCGTTCCCCACTGGTAGAAGGGGATGGTGAGCAGGAGCGCCGACAGCAGCGCCAGCAGCAGTTTGCGGGAACGTGTCATCGGACGCAAAGATAGCAGAAATCATCCGATGTGCACATTGATCCGGGTATGCTCTTTCATCACCGGTCGATGTAACAATAATGTTACACTCGCATCTACTAAAATGGATAACCATAGCATAAAAATGGGAGCA
>CAZNSZ010000119.1:1888-3416 GCA_964575865.1 uncultured Bacteroides sp.
CTTCTAATGGCATGCTGAGAAACATTATCCTTGTACAAATCAAAATCATTGACAATCTGAAAGATATGGGGTAAATTGAGGATGCAAACCCCAAAAACTACGTATCATGAAAAGACTCTTGCTAATGTCCTTGGTGCTATCACTTGTTTGTGCTGCACATGCTCAAACTACATTCACTGTCCCCACTCCAACGTTGGAGCAGAAATATGACAATACCAGATGGCTGATGAACAATTACATTATAAGTTGTATTAGTGTGGCAAAAAGTGATGGAATGACAGCAGAGGAGTTCGGTAAAAAGTGCGGAAATGTGTTTGTTCCATATTGGGATGAAAATACTGGATTTGAACAAATTGTAAATTATATGCTGGATTATTGGACATGGCTGGCTGACGATGTGGAGATTACTGAACAGTCAAATGAGAAAATTGTCATTACATTCTCGCATATTTACCCATGGCTGGAAGATGAGGGTGTTCTTGTTGGCGTTTCCCTTGAAGAATTTATAGCATATGTGAATGTTGTACACGTCACAATTTTCAACCTTTTTGACGTGGATTTTGATTTGACACGGGAAGAAGAGGGTTTTAAAAATGTGATTTCTCAATAAACAGTTATTGCATTGACTGATAAAAAGATAAAATCGAAGACATCATTCCTCCAAGCCCCCGGCCCCTCCGCTTGGGGTTTTTTATACGCTGCAATGGTCATGAGGGGAATCAGATTTCCGACTCTCTTCACCTAATTGGATTCCTATTACGTGCTGATAAACATCAATATAGAAGGATGCAAGGGGGTTGACTTTCTGAATGATATGGGGTAAATTGAGGATGCAAACCCCAAAATTCAATAATCATGAAAAAGTTAATAGTAATTGCGTCTATCGTTCTGTTTTCTGGAATTGCATTTGGACAAACTTTAAAAAAAGGTGCAATACTTGGTATCTATGAGACAACATTAACTCTTAAACCAGGTGTTTCAATGGATCAAGTGTTGGATTTTTTAATCAATAAATGGTATACTGAAGCAAATAAACTTGTAGAAGGTGAAGGTGTAACATTCTTTCTTTTGCAAGGTGACCGTGGGGAATATACAGGTAATATTGCCTGGGGTATTTACTGTGAGTCAGAGGAGGTCAGGAATGCATACTGGCCAGAAGATGGAAGTGGCAGTGGTAAAGGTGCGGCATTATGGCAAGAATTGGGGCCATTATTTGAAGAGTTAGACAAATTGGTTACAGTTGAAAATGTTGGTGGAGATTGGAAGATTTTGTAGCCGTTAAAATAAATACTATATCGCCCCCGGCCCCTCCGCTGGGGGTTTTTTATGCGCTGTGGTGATCCTGAGAGGCAGGAGGCTGCCGACTCTCTTGCCTCCCATTTAATGTGGATTAAAAGATTTATACTTTATGTGCTGAATTCACAGACCACTTGAGAAAGTATTCCATAAGACACTCTTGCAACCAACAACAGGGCATCAGGGCATCAGGCTTTATTAGTCACCATTCCCGACTTTGCGTATCTTTGTG
>CAZNSZ010000119.1:3516-6352 GCA_964575865.1 uncultured Bacteroides sp.
AGTAGCGAAAGCAACACAAGGCTGCGGCAGACACATAAAGGAAGAGCATTGAAACTGATCGAACCGGAAGAATTCATGAAGGCCGCCCGGCTGGGGCGGCTGGGGGGGACCAGTGCGGCGCGCGTGCTGATGACCGTGCTGCGCATCAACCGCATCAACAAATTGTATGATGAGGTGAGCCACCACCAGGGGATCGATTTCATCGACGCCCTGATCGAAAAGCTGCAGCTGGAATACGAGGTGAGCGAGGAGGAATTGAAGAAAATACCTCGCGAAGGCCCCTTCATTACGGTTTCAAACCATCCCTTCGGAGGCATCGATGGCATGCTCCTGGTCAAAATACTGCACCCTATCCGTCAGGATATCAAGGTGATGGCCAATTTTGTACTGAACAAGATCGAACCGGTGAAGGAGTTCATGCTCCCGGTCAATCCCTTTGAACGCAGAAAAGAGGCCGCCGGCAGCATCGCAGGGATGAAAAGTGGTTTCGAGCAGCTGAAACAGGGGGGCGTGCTGGGGATATTTCCTGCCGGTGAGGTCTCCAGTTACAACGAGGACAATTTCGGCATCAGCGACCGGGAGTGGCAGTTCACCGCCATGAAAATGATCAAGAAGGCCCGGGTGCCGGTGGTGCCCATCTATTTCCAGGGATCCAATTCCCGGCTCTTCCACCTGCTGGGACTGATCCACCCGACGCTCCGGACGGTTCGCCTTCCCGCCGAGGTATTCAATAAAAAACACAAGAAGATCAGGATCCGCATCGGGAACCCCGTCACCGTGAAGGAGCAGGATGCGTTCACCGATATCAGCACCTTCGGGCGCTACCTCCGTGCCAAGACCTATGCCCTGGGTTCGGTCCTTGAGGTCTACAAATTCTTCCGACCCCGCATCAACCGCACCAGGAAGCCGGAGCCGGTCGCCGCCGCGGTCCCACGGGAACACATTCTTCAGGAGATTGAAAAGATCAGGGAGGAATACCGGCTGTTTGCCAGCGACCATTTCGATGTGTTCTGTACCCCCAGCACCGAGATACCCTACATCATGAACGAACTGGGCCGGCTCAGGGAGATCACCTTCCGGGCCGTGGGGGAGGGGACCAACCGGGACATCGACATCGACGAATTCGACCTGTACTACAACCAGCTGTTCGTCTGGGATAACCAGGAGCAGAAGATCGTCGGGGCCTACCGGGTGGGCAAGGGGAAGGAGATCCTGAGGCGCTACGGGGTGAAGGGATTCTACCTGCAGAGCCTCTTCCGGATGAAACGGAAATTCCAGCCCATCCTGCGGCAGTCGCTGGAACTGGGGCGCTCGTTCATCATCGAGGAGTACCAGCGAAAACCACTTCCCCTCTTTCTCCTCTGGAAAGGGATCCTCTACTTCCTTCTCAAACATACCGAATACCGGTACCTCATCGGACCGGTAAGCATCAGCAACAACTTCTCGCAGTTCTCCCGGGGGCTGATCATGCAGTACATCCGGGAGCGCCATTTCGAACGCACCCTGGCCCGCTACGTCCGCCCCCGTACCAAATACAATGTTCCCGGGTTCAACGTGGACGAGGAGATCATCCTGGCCAGTGCCGACGACCTGAACAAATTCGACCGTTTCATCAAAGAGGTGGAACCCAACGACTATTCCATCCCGATCCTTCTGAAAAGGTACCTGAAGCTGAACGGAAAGATCATCGGCTTCAACCTGGATCCCAAGTTCAACGACGCGCTGGACGGGCTGCTGGTGCTCGACCTGTTCGATGTGCCCATGGACACCATCTCCTCGCTCTCCAAGGAGATCAACGACGATTCGATCCTGGAACGGTTCCTGGCCGGGAAAGAGGTGCTGCATCCCGATCAGGGAGATCCCATCTCACCAAGGGGCGGGGGCCAGGTGGGCGGACCGCTTTGAGTGCTGGTTAAGATATTCTGATTCAGGGGGTTGACCTCAGGGGCTATTCATCGGTTCTTCAATGAATCCGTATAGGTTTTTATCAGTGTATCCGGGGTCATTACCGGGAGCTGAGCATGTTTGTAATCCCTGATGTTCCTTGTGACAATGATATCGACCTTCCTGTGGCCAATGGCTGAATGGTATTGTATGGCATCTTCAAAATCCTTGAATCCGGAATCGAAAGACTGCATGATGACATCTTTATCTACTTTCACAATGCCCAGGACACCCGCAAGTTCTTTTAAAATCCCGACTGCTTTAGAGTGACCCATTGTTTTCTTCAGGAGATAGTAGAGGTTACTGAAACAAAGCGAGGAGGTCATGCCTTTTATCCTGCCGCTTTCAATCAGGGCAAATACCTTTTCCGCCTTGTCCGAATAGGGCTTCCTGTCTGCCAGATAGTCAATGATCACATCCGTATCTAAAAAAACGTTCATCACCTGTGGTATTTCTTCGCAAGTGAATCTGACAGTTCCGCTTTATAATCAAAATCTTCAGGCACTTTCAAGGCACCTTTCAGTGATTGTAATTTTTCGGACACTTGATATTCCGAAGGATCTTCCTCAGTGATCAGCACTTTAAAATAGGATTCCACGAGATCCGACAGGCTCCTGCCTTGCTTTCTCGCGTATGCCTTGGCTCTGTGGGCCAAAGCTTTATTGATGCTGAGTGTAAGTTTCGAGTCCAAGATTTACGTATAAAAATGATTGTATATATACGTGCAATATAAGAAAAATACGTAGAAATAGCAAAAATATTATACGTGATTCAAATGACATGTTGTCTTTGAAATTTGCAATTATGCCAGTGGAAAAAGCTCCGTGATCTTCTGATGAGCTCATCTTTATTTGAGAATCCGGGATTTTTTCCTTACTTCCGGCTTGTTTTT
>CAZNSZ010000119.1:6452-10093 GCA_964575865.1 uncultured Bacteroides sp.
ACGGTGGACAGCCACACCGATACCCCCCTCCGGCTGAACCGGCGGGGATTCGATTTCGGAGTGCGGAACGATCCCGTTCAGACCCGCAGCAAGATCGACCTGCCCAGGATGAAGGAAGGGGGCATGGACGGTGTCTGGTTCGCCGCTTTCGTGGGACAGAGCGACCGCACCCCGGAAGGGAACGAAACCGCCAGAATGGAAGCGCTGGAGATCACCAGGACCATTCATGAAACTGTATCCCAATACCCGGAGGACCTGGAGATTGCCACCCGGGCCGGGGACCTGAAACGGATCGCAGGCAGCGGGAAGCATGCCATCTATATCGGGCTGGAGAACGGCTACCCCATCGGGAACGACCTGGCCCTGATCGACACCTTCTACCAAAAGGGGGTCCGCTACATCACCCTGGTCCACACCGACAACAACGATATTTGCGACTCCTCCACCGATACCACCGAGCACGGGGGACTTTCCCCGTTCGGGAAGCAGGTGGTTGAGCGCATGAATGAAATGGGGGTGATCATCGATCTTTCCCATGCTTCGGACGATAGCTTTTACCAGACCGTCGCGATGAGCCGGGCCCCGGTGATCGCCTCCCACTCCTGTGCAAGGGCGCTGTGCGACAATCCGCGCAACCTGTCCGACGACATGCTGCTCAGGCTGAAGGAAAACGGCGGGGTGATCCAGATGTGCATCCTGAGTGAATATGTGAAGGTCCCGGCGCCCAATCCGCAGCGGGATTCGGCCAGGCAGGCGGTATATGAAAAACACGGCAATTACTATGACCTGGACCAGGCCGGAAAGGAGGCGTTCCTGGTGGACTGGTTCGCAGTGGACCGTGATTTCCCCGCCGAACTCGCCACAGTGAGCGATGCGGTGGACCACATCGACCACATCGTGGAGCTGATCGGGATCGACCATGTGGGCATCGGAACCGACTTCGACGGGGGAGGGGAGCTTGCCGATTGCTTCGACGTGAGCCAGATGGGCAACATCACCCTGGAACTGGTCCGCCGCGGCTATTCCGCCCGGGAGATCAAAAAGATCTGGGGCGGAAACCTCACCCGCGTATTCCGGGAAGTGGAGAGGGCAGGGGGTCAGGGTTGACGTGTGTGAAAAGAAAAAGGGGACGCTCGTATCGAAACATCCCCTCATCGCAATAACCAACTAACTAACTAAAACTACGCTCTTAGGATTTCATTCTTCTGGCTACCTCTTCCCAGTTGATCACATTCCAGAATGCCTCGATGTATTCGGGCCTCCGGTTCTGGTACTTCAGGTAGTATGCGTGCTCCCATACATCGATCCCCAGGATGGGGGTCCCTTTCACCTCGGACAGGTCCATCAGCGGATTGTCCTGGTTGGGTGTGGAAGCAACGACCAGCGATCCGTCGCTCTTTTTGACCAGCCATGCCCAGCCCGAACCGAAACGGTTGGCAGCTGCAGTGCTGAACTGTGATTTGAACTCGGAAAAGGTTCCGAAGGCGCTGTTGATGGCCGTGGCCAGATCGCCTGTGGGTTCCCCTCCGGCGTTGGGTCCCATGACGGACCAGTAAAGGTTATGGTTGTAGAATCCGCCCCCGTTGTTCCTGACGGCTGCAGATGCGGACGAAACACCGGAGAGGATCTCCTCGATGGTTTTTCCTTCCAGGGCCGTTCCGGCCACTGCATCGTTCAGTTTGGTGGTATACCCCGCATGGTGCTTGGAATGGTGGATCTCCATGGTCCTGGCGTCGATGTGAGGCTCCAGGGCGTTATAATCGTAACTCAGATCAGGTAACTTAAAAGACATTGTGTAAGGGTTTTAAAGGTTCCGTACTATATTAATTTAGACTCATTATAAACAACGTATGAAGTACAAATTTGTTCACTGAGACCCCGGCCAATCTGTTTTGGAACATGAGTTATCCGGCCGGGGCAGGGAGAGAACCCGCCAGACGGATCTCCAGAAAGCCGCAGGAGAGCCTGTGAATGGATGGCAGAACCCTTGTAAGGGAGCCCATGAGCGCTTCCGGGCAGTCGTTAAATGGCTGGCAGAACGTTCGTAAGGGAGGCCAGGAGGGCCTCCGGAAGCTGCTGTAAAATATGTGGGCGCCACGGCCCGAAGAGACTATATTTGCGTAGCTTATTAAAAACCAACCAACCCATGTCAATCGGATTTTACAAGGTGCCGGTTCCCGTGAACGAAAGGGTGAGAAACTATGCTCCGGGGACCCAGGAACGCGCCATTCTCAGAGCGGAGGTCGAAAGACTCCGGTCGCAGGTCATCGATATCCCCATGATCATCAACGGGCAGGAGGTCCGGACCGATAACAAAGTCCCCATCTACCCCCCCCACAACCGGAAACACCTGCTGGGCCATTTCCACAAGGGGGATGCCACCCACGTCCGGATGGCCATCCAGGCGGCCATGGACGCCAAAGAGAAGTGGGCGGCCCTTTCCTGGGAGCAGCGCGCCTCCATCTTCCTGAAGGCAGCCGAGCTGATCGCCCATCCCTACGGGGACACCATCAATGCGGCCACCATGCTGGGACAGTCCAAGAACGTGATGCAGGCGGAGATCGACAGTGCCTGCGAAATGGCCGATTTCCTCCGGTTCAACGTGAAGTACATGACCGAGATCTACGAACAGCAGCCCTATTCGCCGGAAGGAATCTGGAACAGGGTGGAGCAGCGGCCGCTGGAAGGGTTCGTGTTCGCCCTGACCCCGTTCAACTTCACCTCCATCGCCGGGAACCTGCCCACGGCACCGGCCATGATGGGGAACACAGTGGTATGGAAATGCTCCAACACCCAGATCTACTCCGCCAAGGTGCTGATGGACGCCTTTATGGAAGCGGGCGTGCCCCCGGGAGTGATCAACCTGGTGTTCGTCTCCGGGCCGGTGGCCGGGAACGAGATCTTCACCCATCCCGATTTCGCAGGGATCCATTTCACCGGCTCCACCGAAGTGTTCCAGCAAATCTGGAGGACCATCGGGGAGAACATCCACAAATACAGGTCCTATCCGCGGATCGTCGGGGAGACCGGCGGGAAGGACTTCATCTTCGCCCATCCCTCGGCCGACATCGAAGCGCTGGTGGTGGCCATGGTCCGCGGCGCCTTCGAGTACCAGGGCCAGAAATGTTCTGCCGCCTCCAGGGCCTACATCCCGGAGAGCATCTGGCCGGAAGTGAAGCGCCAGATGGAGAGCATGATCAAGGGGATCAAGATGGGTCCCCCGGAGGATTTCGTCAACTTTTTCAACGCGGTGATCGACGAGGCCGCCTTCGACAAGCTGGCCGGGTTCATAGACCGCGCTAAGACCGATAAGGATGCGGAGGTGATCATCGGCGGCGGGTACGACAAGTCGGAAGGCTTCTTCATCGAGCCCACCGTGATCCAGGTGACCGATCCGAAGTATGTGACCATGCAGGAGGAGCTTTTCGGGCCGATCCTCACCCTCTACGTCTACCCGGACGAAAAGATGGACGAGACGGTGCAGGTGCTCAACGAGACCTCCATCTACGCCCTCACCGGGGCCATCTTTGCGCAGGACCGCTATGCCATTGAGAAGCTCACCAAAGCGCTCACCGATGCCGCCGGGAACTTCTACATCAACGACAAGCCCACCGGGGCGGTGGTGGGCCAGCAGCCCTTCG
>CAZNSZ010000120.1:0-6422 GCA_964575865.1 uncultured Bacteroides sp.
GGGCCCCGGTGAAAAATCCGGAACAGACTAAAATATTGACTTTCTTGATATTTAGCCGTAAATTATCTGGTTATTCACCAAACCATGACGACATGAAAAAAGTGATCCTGATCCTCATTCTCCTACTTCCGGGGATTCTACTGGTCTCCCAGCCAACCAGCGGTGATTCAGAAGATGAAGTACTTTCCTTTATTGAGAAATACTACAAAGTTGCTGCAGGCCAGGACATGGATGCCCTGGCGGACATGCTGGCCGATAACGGGCTTTTTTGCGGTACGGATCCCGCGGAATACTGGGATAAAGAGGCCATCATTGAAATGTTCAGGCAGTCCATGTCCGGGGATGCACCGGACATGTCCGAGATGCTGAAGAAGCGGGTGATCAATGTGGCTCAAAACGGCACCTCGGCCATCATCGTGGAGCACCTGGCCATGCCCTGGAGCCCCAATTTGCCCGTGAGGCAGACCTTTCACATTGTACGCAACGGGGAGAAATGGGAGATCGACTTCATTGGATGGAGCTTCATCGCTGCCAATGAAGATATCGGGAAGCTGAACGAAGCTGTTGGTCAGTAAACCGTACCGGAAGGGAGGGGGGGATCATTCCGGGGTATAGAGCAGGGTCACATCCCCGGCCAGGATATCGGTCTTTCCGTTGCCGTACATCACGGTGGCCCGCCACACATAAACCCCCTGTGCACAGAGCGTACCCTGGTGGTACCCATCCCATCCCCGGGTAATGTCATGTGTCTGGAACAGCTTTTCCCCCCAGCGGTCATAGACCACCAGTTCATACTGGACCACCCCTTCATACACCGGGTGGAAGACCTGGTTCATGTGCTCGCTGGGATTGTAGGCACCGTCAATGGGTCCGGTCATATTGGGGCGGAAGGCGTTGGGGAAGCGGATATACCCTTCGCCGATCACCGTAACCGCCTCCGGAACCATCAGGGAAGCCTCGCAGCCGTGTACGGTCCATGCGGTGAGGGAAACATCATACACTCCGGGGGCCACGTACTGGTGGGTGGTGTCGTGGGCATAATAGGAGGAGCCGTCCCCAAAGTCCCACAGATAGGTGGTCCCGTGCTTGGAGATGTTGAACGATTTGACCGGTTCGTCCGGAAGCATGACCAGTCCCGGCTCCACGTAAAAGTCCACATCCGGCAGCGCATAAATATCCAGTTCATGGAAAGCCACATCCTGTCCGCCCTCCCCGGTCACCGTAAGTTTGACCTGGTAATATCCGGGCTCATCGTAGGTGATGGTCGGTTCAAACTCGGTGGAGGTGGTCCCGTCGTCGAATTCCCACAGGTATGATTCCCCGTACTGCGACAGGTTGGTCATGGTGATGGTGACCGGAACACATCCGGTATCCCTGTCCGGGATGAAGGCCGCGATGGGCTGCGGCGGGAAGATCTTGATCCAGTGCACCACACTGTCCGAGCATTGGTCGTTGGATGCGGACAGCCGGATGCTGTACTCTCCCCATTCCAGGTAGGTATGGGAATCCGGATCCCTCTCTGCAGATCCCTCTCCGTCATCGAAATCCCACTCATAGGTGTAATTCCCCGGATTGGTCTCATTGACCAGTGTGACCGTGGCATCGGGGTAGTACTGGTAGATGGGGGTATAACTGAACCTGGCCTCCGGAGAGGGGTGGATGGTGACCTGCCGGGTGATGGTATCGCCACAGCCGAACTCCGAGTATCCCCTCAGTTCCACATCCACCACCAGGTCGTTTTCACCGCTGTTCACGAAGGCGTGCCCCGGTTCGGTCACAAAGCTGAACCCGCCGTCCCCGAAATCCCAGGAGAAGCTGGAAGCGTTCTCGGAAGTGTTTGCAAATGAGGAGTAGTGGGGGGAACACCCGGCGCTGTCGTATTCGAAATTGACGGTAACCACCGGATAGACAGCGATGCTCTGCGTGACAAAATCGGTGCATCCGTGGTCCGTGGCCACCTCAAGGCGGAGGTCATGCATCAGGGCCGAGGAGTGGTCATTGGTGTACCGGTGGGTAACAGGCTGAAGATTTGAGAGTGTGACCGGTGCTGATCCGTCGTCAAAATCCCAGGTATAGGTGGTCCCTGTTTCAGACAGGTTCTCGATGGTCACGTCCAGTGGCGAACATCCGCTGGCCATATCCACCTCGAACATCGCTCTGGGTCCGGGAAAGACAGTAACCGTGCCGTAAGCCGTATCCCTGCAGTAATTCTCGCTCATGGCCGTCATCACCACCCGGTAGGTGGTATCTGATCCCGAATCATTGGTATAGGTCCGGAGCGGATCCTCCTGGATGGAAGCGCTGTTGTCCCCCAGATCCCATGTATAGCTGTTGGCTCCCAGGGAACCATTGCTGAACTGGACCGTAAGCGGGGTGCATCCTTCGGTGATGCTGGTAAAGGAAGCATCCACACTGTGAAATATGCTGACCTGCTTGGTGACCCCTGCAGTACATCCCTGGGGGCTGGTGACGGTGAGGCTCACCGGCAGTGAGGCTGTGGCTGTGAAGCTCGGATTCGCGAATTGCCGCTCTATGGGGGCCATGTCACCGGTCACATAGGGATCGCTGTCAAAGAGCCAGGAAAATTCATCTCCGTTCACCGAGGCATTGTGGAAGGTCACCCTGGCCGGGGAGCACTGCGTCTGGTAATCGATGGCAAAATCGGCTCCCACATAGGGATGTACCAGGACGGATACCCCGAAGGTGTCCTGACAGGTATGCTCGTTGGTGACGGTGAGGACCACATGGTAGACCGTGTCAGCGGATCCGTAATTTTCAAATGTCATGGAGGGGGACCACTGGCTGGACGAGTGGCCGTTGTCAAAATCCCAGTGGTAGCTGTCGGCCCCGCTGGTCGTATTGGTAAAATTGACGGTCAGCGGGTGGCACCCGGAAACATTGTCTGCAGTGAATCCGGCCACTACCGCGGGCATGACGGTGAGTTCCCGGGTGAGGACCGATGTGCAGTTCCTGGCATTGGTGGCAGTGAGGGTGACCAGGTAGGTGACCGGGTCACTGGGAGAGGGATTGGTGAACAGGTGGGTGACCGGGCCGCTGTTCAGGACCGTGGTGTCGGATCCGTCCCCGAAATCCCAGTTGTAGGAGACACCCCCCACCGAAGTGTTGGTGAAGGTGACCGCATAGGGTGAGCAGATTGTGGCCTGGCTGAAGGTGAATCCGGAACGCAGGTAGGGATAGACTTCGATGTCCACCTCCGCCGTATCCCGGCAGTTCTGGTTGGTGGAGGCGATCAGCCTGGTGGTATAGAAGGCTTCCGCCGGCCCGGTGTTCTGGAAAAGGTGAACCACATCGGTCTCTTCGGAGGACCCGCCGTCCCCGAACTCCCACAGGAAGTGGGTGGCCGATGGGCTCGACTGGTTTTCAAACCTTACCTCCAGCTCGTTGCACCCTTCTGTCACATCTGTGGAAAACCGGGAATCCACCTCGGGAAATACAGTGATGGCACGGACCATGGTGTCGCTGCAGCCATCCGGATTCTGGACCACCAGCCGGAGGGAATGGGTGGTATTCAGGGCGCCTGTGTTTTCATAGGTGTGCCGGAGGATGCTGTCTCCAGAAGAAGAAGGGGGGGTGAGGTCTCCCCAGTCCCACTCATAGTCCGAAATTGCCCCTTCCGAACCGTTCTGAAGCACCATATCGAAAGGGGCACACCCCTGAAAATCGTTCACCGAGTACTCTGCGCGGATATACGGGTGGATGCGGATGGTCTGTGTGGAGGTGTCCCGGCAGAGATTCGGGGTGGTGGCCACCAGGCGCACGTTATAATCACTGTTGGACAGGGTCATGTTCTCAAAGGTGTGGTACGGATTCCTGGAGGAGGAGGACCCTCCGTCGCCAAATTCCCATTCGAATGCGGAGGCAGTGGCGGAAGAGAGGTTGCTGAATCCGATATCGGTGCCATGGCAGGCACTGGTCATATCGGGGAGGAACGCGGCGGTCACTTCCGGGTAAACGGTAATGACCCGTTCCAGGGTATCGGTACACCCCCGGGTGTTGTTTTTCACCACCAGGCGCAGGCTATAGTGGATGGGCAGTGCGGTGAGGTTCCGGTAGGTGTGGCTCAGGGTGGGCCCTGCAGAGGCGGAGCCGTCCCCGTCACCGAACCTCCATTCGTGCTCTTCGATATAGCCTGCGGAGTTGTTGTCGATATGGATGGTCAGGGGGGAACATCCCTGGAACGTATCGATGGCAAATGAGGCTTCGATATAGGGGTACACGGCAATATCCGCTTCGACCGTGTCGGTGCAGTAGAAGGGCGAAATGGCCACCATCTCCACATGGTACAGGCTGTCCGCCATCCCTGTATTCAGGTAAGTATGGGTGACGTTGGCCGTATTGGCCGAAGTACCGTCCCCGAGCTCCCACTTGTAGCGTTCGATGTTTCCGGTGGAGGTATTGGAAAACTGAACGGTCACCGGCTGGCATCCTTCCGATATATCGTTGGTGAATCCCGCCCTGATCTCCGGCCTGATGATGATGTCGCGCCTGAATTCGCTGATGCAGCTCTGGCTGTTCCAAACGACCAGCTGAACGGTTTTTGTCTCGATGCTGTCACCCGGATTGCTGAAAACATGGGTGACCACCGCACTGGTATCATAGACATACCCGTTGGAGGGATCGGCCAGGTCGAAGTCCCACTGCATATTGCTGACCGAGGATTTGTCTACCCCGAAGGAACCGTTGTCGAAGGTCACCGTGTCCGGCGCACAGATGTACCATTTATCCATTTCGAAATAGGATTCCACCTCGGGGGCGATCCCCACGATCACCGTGATGGTGGTATCGGGAAAACATCCCCTGTTCATGGTGACGTCATAATTGTGCACCCCGGGAGGAGGGGCCGCGATGGGAGTGGCCGAAAAGGGATCATCCAGATAGGCAGCCGGCGACCAGCTGTAGGAGATCCCTCCGCTGGCACGCAGCTGAACCGTGTCGCCGAAACAGCGAAAAATCGATTTGGAGCCCGACTCCACCACCCGCACATCTCCACGGGAGGCGCTGTAGTCGGAGAAATACCCGTATTTGCACCCGGTGGTGGTCCCTCCCTCGATCAGCCCCAGGTGGAACACGCTGATATCATTGGTGACCTTGACCACCTCTCCCTGAGGAACCCCGCCGCCCCTGTTGTTGGCGAACAGTTTGTTGATGTTTTTCAGGCAGACATAATCGGTGGTCCCCACAGGCTCGAACCAGGTCCCCGGGATGGCGAATGTGCTCCCGTCCTCATAATGCATGGTAAAGCCGGTCTTCGCCGCATCGATGGTCATGATGTTCAGATAAAAATTGCGGTCCGTGGAGCGGGTGAAACTGACCTCCACCGATCCGGTACAGCCGTCGATGGTGGGCAGTATGGCCCCGCCGAATTCACAACCGAATCCAGCCACGTGCAGCACCATGACCGGTTTGTCCCCTTCCACATGGGTCGCGTTGTTGCGGATCTCATAGGCCACCTGCTGGCCGGGAGTGGCCAGGTTGGTAAAGAACACCCCATCGATATAGACATCGGTATTGGGCTCTGTGGCCATAATGAAGATCCGCTCACCGGTGGGTACCCCCACAGGATCGGGGGGGACTGCGTTGGGATCGATCAGGTTGATCTTGCCCCGCATGACGATGTACTCGTACCCGACGATCCGGAAGTTATTGGCGTTCACCAGCGGTACGGTCTGGTCCCCGATCAGGTCCTTGCACCCCTGCGGCTGTCCCCACACCGAGTCATCCTTCAGGGTGACCGCGATGGGTTTGTTGGAGGTGATGTGGGTACCGCCCAGGTGCCCTGCTGCCAGCTGGCTGGTGGCCAGGCATGAGTAGGTCTGGCCCTTGTTCAGGACAACGGTGTAGGGAACGCCTGCTGGATGCCCCACCACGGCCGCCGTGGGCGTGATGGTTACAGAGGTGTTGTCTTCAGTAGCCACGATGTCTATGGAGCTGTAAGGCAGCGGGGTGTAGTTGTTCCCGTTGCGCCACTGATTGTTAAAGGGAGTGTAGAATTCGAATCCCAGTGCATTTCTCCCCTTCAGGGCAAAGATATCCTGGTTCCAGTATTCGTCTTCGTCGTAGTAGACTGTGATCAGGTTGTTGGAGACAATGTGCACCCCTTTGTTGAGCACAATGTTCCCCGGCCTGTTTTCCAGGTCGTTGATCCATGGGGAGGCATCGATGGAACGGGTGGTGTTGGCCGGAACGGTAAAGGTGACATCCATCCCTGCCGGATTGGCCGGCTGGTAGATCCGGACCTGTGCATCCAGGTCCAGTGCGGATACCCTGAAATAGACCGGTTCACCCCCCGGGTAGTCCCCGTGCCCGATGGTGATTTCAGGGGCCACAAACCAGAATTCGGTATCGGTCTGCCCCAGGATCCCGAGGGAAGGGATCAGCAGGAGTGCAGTCAGGAGCCAGCC
>CAZNSZ010000120.1:6522-10010 GCA_964575865.1 uncultured Bacteroides sp.
ACCGAGGTGCAGCCCAGGGTAGTGAGCCAGCTCACCGTTCAGCAGGCCGGTACCGATATCATTGCAGCCGGATCGGACGGGAACCCGGTGCTCCGCATCGACATCTCAGTCAGCGGCAATACAGGGACCCTTGCCCTGAATTCCCTGGACCTGACCTCCCTGAACACGGATGACCAGGATATCAGCGAGAACGGGGTTAAATTGTATTACAGCCACGTCAACAAGGATTTCTACGGGGCGTCGCTCCTGGACTCTGCGGGGCTTGTGTCCGGGGAGGCACAGTTCGGCACCCTGGACCTGAACCTGCCCAGCGGCCATACCAGCCTCTGGGTGACCTTTGACGTGGACCGGGACGCGGGTCACAACCATCTGGCGGATGCCATGATCCAGGCGGGCAGCATCGTCATCGGCGGGGAACCCTATCCTGCGGCTGCAGCATCTCCTTCCGGAAGCAGGACCATCCGTGAAGCGATCTTCCTTGATGACTTTTCCATCGACCGGGGATGGGGCCTGATGGGCGATTTCCAGCGGGACCGGCCCCGGGGCCTGGGCGGCAATTTCCTGGGGAACCCGGATCCTCTCCATGCCGCCGGGGATACCCTGGTCCTTGGAAATGACCTGACCGGGCTGGGGGCGAATCCGGGCGATTATGAAGCCAGTGTGGGAAGGTACGAGAATGTGGCCGTCTCGCCCCAGTCCGACCTGTTTTATTACAACGATGCACGGATCAGCTTTATGAGGTGGCTGAACGTGGCCAATAACGACACGGCCTCCATCGAGATGAGCCTGGACGGGGGAACGGTCTGGAGCGAAATATGGAGCAACGACAACAATGTGATCGCAGACGGGGACTGGAAACAGGTCGTGGTGCCCGTCCCGGAAGCAGAACGGGAACCGCAGGTCCGTTTCCGGTTCAACCTGGGCCCAACCACTCCCACGGATCACCTTTCCGGGTGGAACATTGATAATTTTGCGGTCACGGGCAACTATGTGGAATACGACGTCAGCCCGGTTGCCCTGCTTGCTCCCGGGGCAGGGTGCGGGCATTCTGCTGCAGAGACGGTCAGCATCAGGGTACGGAACATGGGTCCCGGCGATACCCCGGAGAACATTCCGGTCCGGTACTCGTTCAACGGAGGGGCCAGCTTCACCGAAGAGATCATCACAGGGGCCATCCCGTTCGGTGGTTTCCGCGATTTCGACTTCTCACAGACGGTAAACCTTTCGACCCCCGGCCTCTACCACATCATCATTGAAACAGCACTGGAATCCGATGAGGCGCCTGCCAATAACCTGCTGGATACGCTCCTCTATGTGGATCCAACCTATGGATTGCCTTACCGCCAGGATTTCGAGTCCGGAAAGGATTTCTGGCGTGCGGAGGGGACACTCCCCACCTTTGAGCACGGGATCCCCCTGGGATCGGTGATCCATACGGCTGCCTCGGGGACCAGGGCATGGGTCACCAACCTGGATGGTGCCTACAACAATGACGAGGAGAGCTACCTCACCGGACCCTGTTTCGATTTCACCGGTGTGGATTACCCGGTGTTCGAATGTAAATTATATTATGTTACTGAAGAGGGCAAAGATGGGGTATCGCTGGAGTATTCCACAGACAACGGACAGAACTGGTACCGGGTGGGTAACCGGGGTGACGGGGATGCCTATGACTGGAACTGGTACAATTCGGAAGGGATTGCGGCCCTTCCGGGAGGGCATGGCTGGAGCGGCGGTCCGAAAAGCTGGGCCACCGCACGGATCATGCTGGATACAACGGTATTCAGGAATATGCCCGGGGTGAAATTCCGCTTTCACTTTGCCAGTGATGCCACAGGAAGACTGGAGGGGATCGGGATCGATGACATTCATATCTATGACATCAACCGGGATGTGGGAGTGGTTTCCATTGAGGTTCCCGTGGATGGATGCACCAAAAACATCGGGGACCATGTGGCCGTAACCGTGAGGAATTTCGGTCTCGACACGCTGATGGCAGGAGAATCCATCCTGCTGGGTTATGACCTGGAGTCCGGGGCCACCATCCTGGATACCCTGATCCTGGAGCAGGACCTGCTGAGTGGCGGTTCCGTTCCTTTTGAATTCAGCGCCGCATTGCAGGTGCCTGCCATCGGAACAAGGTACATAGAGGCATTCACCCTGCTGGAGGGGGATATCAACTTCTATAACGAGGCGGCGACCAATGATACGGCTTCCAAAACATTTGAAGTGGTGCAGACCCCCTTTGTGGATCTTCCGGATGTCATCCGGACGGTAAGACCGGACACCGTGGTACTGGACGCTTCAACCGGGGAGCCCGGAGATACCTATCTCTGGCAGGACGGGTCGGAGGATCCTGAATTCGCGGTAACCGTTTTTTCGGACGGGACCTACCATGTGACCGTGAGCAATGCCTATTGCAGCAGCAGTGATACCGCCCGGTTGACCCGGCTGATCGCGGATGTGGGAGTGACCGGTGTCATGGGACCGGTTTCCGGATGTGAACTTGGAGATTCGGTCCGGCCGGTGATCGGGATCACCAATTTCGGCACCGATACCCTGCGCACCGGGTCATCTGTCCCGGTCCGCTACCGGATCGACGCACGTCCCGTGATTGAGGAGAATGCGGTCCTGGAGGCGGACCTGTTTCCGGACAGCACCTTCGTTTACCGCTTCACAGCTTCTTCCGATATGACAGAGGTGAAGGTTTACAGCCTTGAAGCCTATACGGAGCTTCCCTATGACGATACGGCTTCCAACGACGCCTTCTCCCTGCTGATCGAGGCATTCGGATTCACCCCGGTTGACCTGGGAGGGGATACCATCGTCAGGGGATTGTCGCATACGCTGGATCCGGGACCGGGATACGCAAGCTACCTCTGGCAGGACGGCTCCTCTGCACAAACCTTCGAAGCGGACAGCTCGGGTACATACCGGGTGACGGTGCAGCAGGGTTCCATGTGCCCTGGAACCGATTCGGTCGTGCTCAGACTGCTGATCCCCGATCTCGGGATCAGCACCCTGAGAAATCCTTCCAGCGGTTGTGGCCTGACCAAAGCCGAAGCCGTCAGCTTCTATATCCGCAACCTGGGGACCGATACCCTTGAGGTGAACGATACGGTCAGTGTTCACTGGCAGCTGGAAGGGCATCCCTTGGTTTCCGATACGCTGCAGGCCACAGTCAGGCTGTTTCCCGGCGATTCCCTGCTGTACGAATCTGCGGAGACCGTGGACCTGGGTACAAACGGTACCTACCGGTTCACAGTGGAAATAGCGAATGCCGCTGACCTGGTCCCTCAAAACAATATGTTTGACCAGGCAGTGGAAGCATATGATCCTCCGGTGATCTCTCTGGGGCCCGACACGGTGATCAGCAGCAAGCAGTTTGTTCTCGATCCCGGCACGGGTCATGATACCTATCTCTGGCAGGATGGATCCTCCGGCCAGGTGTTTGAGGTACGGTATGAGATGCAGTCCGGTGATTCGCT
>CAZNSZ010000121.1:0-9792 GCA_964575865.1 uncultured Bacteroides sp.
AACGACTAACGACTAACGACTAACGACTAACGACTAACGACTAACGACTAACGACTAACCAACTCCATGCTCCGCTCCGGCCTTTTTGCCCTTCTTTCCGTTCTCCTCCTCTCCGCCTGCCACCATACGGGATCTTATCCCTACCAGGATCCCGGCCTGGATACAGCCGCCAGGGTGGAGGACCTGGTCTCCAGAATGACCCTTGAGGAGAAGGTGGCCCAGCTGACCCATGAGGCGGGTGCCGTGGAGCGCCTGGGGATCCCTGCCTACAACTGGTGGAACGAATGCCTCCACGGTGTGGCCCGGGCGGGAAAGGCGACAGTGTACCCCCAGGCCATCGGGATGGCTGCCACCTTCAACCGGGAGCTGATGTTCCGCATGGCCGATGCCACCTCCACTGAAGCACGCGCCAAACACATCGATTTCCTCTCACGGGGAAAGAGGGGGATCTACCAGGGCCTCACCTTCTGGTCCCCCAACATCAACATCTTCAGGGATCCCCGCTGGGGAAGGGGGCATGAAACCTACGGGGAGGACCCCTACCTGACCGGAGAAATGGCGGTCCAGTTCATCAGGGGGCTCCAGGGCAACCACCCCGGGTACCTGAAGGTGGTGGCTACGGCGAAGCATTATGTTGTGCACAGCGGGCCCGAACCGCTGAGGCACTCATTTGATGCCGTGGTCTCCCAGAGGGATTTCCGGGATACCTACCTGCCTGCCTTCCGGAAGAGCGTTCAGCAGGGACGGGTCTATTCGGTGATGTGCGCCTATAACCGGTACATGGGGGTTCCCTGCTGCGGGAGCATTCCCCTGCAGGAGGAGCTGCTGCGGGGAGAGCTGGGATTTGAGGGTTATGTGGTTTCCGACTGTGGTGCCATCTATGATTTTCATACAGGGCACGGGGTGGTGGAGACGCCTGAGGAGGCGGCCACCATGGGGATCCGGGGAGGTACAGACCTGAATTGCGGGGACCGCTACCGGACCCTGGTCAGTGCCGTTGAGAAAGGATTGATCGGTGAACCGGAGATCGATGTGGCGGTAAAGCGGCTGATGACCGCCCGGATGCGGCTGGGGATGTTCGATCCGCCGGAGCTGGTGCCCTGGAACGATATTTCCATCGATACAGTGGCGTGTGAAGCGCACAGGGCAGTGGCGCTGCAGATGGCCAGGGAATCGATCGTGCTCCTTCAGAACAGGGGCAGCGCCCTTCCGCTGGACCGGACGATCCGCAGGGTGGCGGTGATCGGTCCCAATGCAGACAATGCGGAGGTGCAGTACGGGAACTACAACGGCACGCCGGTGGAAACTTCCACGGTGTTGGGTGCCATCCGCACCAAACTGGGTGCCGGCGCCGAAGTCAGGTACGCACGGGGCAGTTCCCACCACGGAGGATGGCCCTTCCTGGTTCCGGTCCCTCCGGAGGTGCTGTTTACCGACAACGGGCAGACCACCAATGGGTTCCGCGCCTCCTATATCGACGGACTCCGGGAGGGGGGAGAAACAGTACACTCCGGGAACGAATCAACGGTGGATGCGTTCTGGTGGGACGGGGAACCTCCGGCAGGGGGATTAACAGACGATGATTACCGGGTGGAATGGACCGGAACCTTTGTGCCGCGGACAAGCGGAATGCATGCGCTGGGAGTGGAGGGAAAATTTGTCACCCTGATCCTGGAAGGCGACACGGTGATCCGGCACCATACCATTCACCATGCGGACCGGCCGTTTATCCGGAGAGAACTGACCTCGGGGCATCCCTACCGCATCAGGGTGGTCATGGAGGACAGGCACGGGGATGCGGTTTGCAGGCTGCTGTGGGAGGAACCCGGTCAGGACCTGCTCCGGGAAGCCGTCCAGACCGCCAGATGGGCCGATCAGGTGGTGCTGGTCATGGGTCTGACAGCCAGGCTTGAAGGTGAGGAGATGAGGGGTCTGGACCTGGATGGTTTTCAGGGAGGGGACCGGACCAGGCTGTCGCTGCCCGATGTACAGCAGCAGCTGATCCGCTCAGTGGCCGCCACAGGAAAACCGGTCACCCTGGTGCTGATGAGCGGTTCGGCCGTTGATCTTTCAGGAGAGCTGGAACAGGTTCCTTCGGTCCTTCAGGCATGGTACGGGGGCGAGGCCGCAGGCACCGCGGTGGCGGATGTGCTGTTCGGCGACTATAACCCGGCGGGCCGTCTCCCGGTCACCTTCTACCGTTCTGTGGAACAGCTCCCGCCGTTCGAAGCGTATGAGATGGAGGGAAGGACCTACCGGTATTTCACGGGTGACGTGCTGTTCCCCTTCGGTTATGGCCTCAGCTACTCAACCTTCACCTACGACAACCTGATCCTTGAAAAGGAGCAGATGGCAGCAGGGGAGCGTGTGGTGGTGAGTGTGGATGTGACCAACGGGGGAACCCGCAACGGGGAGGAGGTGGTCCAGCTTTACGTGAAGTATCCCGAATCGGAACTCAGGAGGCCCCTCAAGGAGCTGAAGGATTTCAGCCGCGTCATGATCGGGGCAGGGCAGACCAGGGTGGTGACCCTGAACCTTGATTCCAATGAACTGGCCACCTATGACGAAAAAACGGGAAGCTACCGGGTGGAACCGGGCGTTTACCGGGTGCTGGTGGGACCCTCCTCGGATGATGCGGTGCTGACGGGGGTGGAGATGACGGTGCGCTGACCGGTCAGAAGATCTGCTTGGAGCCGTCTCCCGCCTCCGCCACGTAGAAATCAGCCTTCAGTCCGGTCTTCTTCTCATAACCCGTGCCCACCTCACGGATGAAAGATTCCACATCGTTTTCCCTGACGATACTGACCGTACAGCCCCCGAATCCTGCCCCGGTCATTCTGCTCCCGATGGTTCCGGGCACCTTTCTGGCTTCCTCCACCAGGGTGTCCAGTTCCATGCCCGTTACTTCATAATCGTCCCTCAGCGAATCGTGGGATTGGTTCATCAACTGGCCGAACAGGGCGATGTCGCCTGCGTGGAGGGCGCTGATGGCCTTCAGGGTCCGGTCGTTTTCGGTGACCACGTGCCTTGCCCTTCTCCGGACCGTCTCATCTTCAATGAGGCTGGCGGTCTGGTTGAATTCTTCCAGGTTCAGTGCACTCAGGTGAGGGATCTTCTTTACCCGGCTGATGGCCTCCACGGCTGCCTCGCACTGGGACCTTCTTTCATTGTACTTGGAATCTGCCAGTCCCCTCCTTTTGTTGGTATTGGCAATCACGATCTTCATTCCGTTCAGCTTCAGGGGAACCCGCTCGTAATCCAGGGTGTCGCAGTTGAGGAACAGGGCATGGTCCGCCGCTCCCATACCCGAAGCGAACTGGTCCATGATCCCGCAGTTCACTCCCACGAACTGGTTCTCGGCCCGCTGCGAGAGTTTCACAAGTTCCATTCTTTCCATTCCGAATTCAAACACGCTGTTCATGGCGAATGCGGTGACCATTTCGATGGATGCCGAAGAAGAGAGTCCCGCCCCGTTGGGGATATCCCCCGAATAGAGCAGATCGACCCCCCTGATCTCCCTGGCCTGTTTCCGTAACTCGTTGAGAACCCCCACCGGATAATTGATCCACGATTTACCCTCCTTTTCAAAGGGCTGATCCAGGTCCACTTCGGCACGGTGATCAAAATTGGTGGTGGCCAGCCGGACCTGCCTCAGGCCGTTTTCCCTGACCATCAGGTAGGTTCCGAAGGAGAGGGCACAGGGAAACACATATCCCCCGTTGTAATCGGTATGTTCCCCGATCAGGTTCACCCTGCCAGGTGAAAAAAAGAGGTGCAGATCGTTTCCGTTCTCCCCGTAAAGGCTTAAAAAAGACTCCCTGAGCTGCTCTGTATTCATAGGTCCGGATTGGTTGATCCGCTAAAAGTAGAAAAAAATATCCGATCAGGTTTCTGTGGCCCAATTTTACTACATTTAACCAGTCGATCTGTGTATGGGCTCCTCCTTCCACCGTAAGAAAATAGTGGTCTACCTGGGAATCATTGCATTCTCGGCGCTGTTCCTGATGCCTTTCCTGGGATCGGTGAATCTCTTCGACAGCGATGAGATCAATTATGCCGAATCGGCCAGGGAGATGATCGTGACAGGAGACTACATGACCGTCCAGATTGATTTTGAGCCGTTCCCGGAGAAGCCACCCCTCTTTTTCTGGCTGCAGGTGATCTCCATGCGGATCTTCGGGATCAATGAATTTGCAGCCCGCTTTCCCAATGTGATCTGCGGGATTCTCTCCCTGGTCTTCCTCTACATGCTGGGGAGCCGGCTCTACGGGCACCGTTTCGGTCTGCTCTGGATCCTGGCCTACGGGGCAGCCATCCTTCCCTTTTTCTATTTCAAATCAGGCATTATCGATCCCTGGTTCAATCTGTTCACCTTTGCAGGGATCTCCCTGTTCATCTTCTACCTGGATCCGGAAAGGAGCCGGTTCAGGGTGCTGAACCTGTTGTTCTCAGCCGCCTTCATGGGACTGGCGGTTCTCACCAAGGGCCCGGTGGCCGTGCTGATCTTCGCCATCTGTTTCCTGGTATTCCTTGTGATCAGGCGTTTCAGGCTGCACACCAGCACCCTGCATGTTATCCTTTACCTGGTGGTGCTGGCGGCAGTGGGGGGCAGCTGGTACTTTTACCATCTCCTCCGGGGGAACATCGGTTTCCTGCAGGGTTTCCTGCAGTATCATCTACAGTTATTCGCCTCTGACCCGGCCGTACACAGCGGCTTCTTCGGATACCACCTGGTGGTGCTCTTTCTGGGAGTGTTTCCCGCTTCTGTGCTGGCCCTGAAGAGTTTCACGAAAAAGGCGGAGGAGACGGAACTGAAGCGCATTTACAGGCAGTGGATGTACCTGTTATTCTGGGTGGTGATCCTGCTTTTTTCGCTGGCCAAGACCAAACTGCTGCATTACAGTTCCCTGGCCTATTTCCCGGTCACTTTCCTGGCTGCCTGGGTTTGGGATAAATGGCTGGACCGGAAACTGGAGATCGGTGGCTGGCAGGTGATCCTGATCCTTCTGGTGGCCCTGGTGCATGCACTCGCAGCCATCCTCTTTCCGCTGGTCACTGAGCACTATGACTGGCTCCTCTCAAAGGATTTCTCATTTGTTCGCCCCTTCACCAGGGAGGCGATCCAGCGGGATGTGCACTGGAGCGGATACGAATGGCTCATCGGGGCGTTCCTGATGGCCGGGGTGGTGGTGGCCTCCATCCAGATCCTCAGGAGGAACGTGAGCGGCATGCTGGTGCTCCATGTTGCCGTGCTGCTCTATTCCACGGCGGCCATCTATACCTTCACGGAACGGGTGGAAGGGTACACCCAGCGGACCGCCATCAAATTCTGCCAGGGTCTCAAAGGTCAGGACGTCTATATCAATCCGCTGGGATACAAAAGTTTCGCTCACCTTTTTTATTTCGATAAGCAGCCCCCGGAAGTGGATGACAGCAGGGAACGACTGCTCACCGGGCCGCTGGAGAAAGATGCCTACTTCATTATGCGCGTCGATAAAAAGGAGCAATACCTGGAACAGTACCCCGAACTGGAGGTGATCCAGGAGAGGGGAGGGTATGTATTCACGGTCAGGAGGGCGGAGCCGGCCGGGCTGGCACCGGTCGTTTTCACCTCGAAGGTGGACCCGCAGCGGATCGAGGTGCAGGTGGACGGTGAGCTGTTCACGGCCTACCGGTATGGCCCGGAATACGAGAAACCGGTACTCTTCCCGGTCATGGCCCCGGGAAGGGTGGAGGTTACCCGCGGATTTCCGCTTTCACCAAGGCCCCGGGAAAGGGTGGACCATCCCCACCATACCGGCCTGTGGTTCAACTTCGGGGATGTGAACGGATACGATTTCTGGAACAATTCGGACAGGGTGTCTCCTGAGGAAAAAAAGCATTATGGCCGCATTGTGCACACCGGGATTGAGGAGGTCCGGGTGAGTGATCAGAAAGGGATACTGGAGGTGCGCATGGAATGGGTGGCCCCCGATCACCCCACCGGCCGGGTACTGGTGGAGGAACATACCCGGTTTGAATTCCAGGGCCTGGGGGCGGTGCGGATCATGGACCGGATCACCACCCTCACAGCCAGGGCAGAGGAAGTGACCTTTACAGACAACAAGGAAGGCCTTTTTGCCATCCGGGTGGACCGTGCCTTTGAACTGCCCGATGAGACCCCGCAATACTACACCGGTGAGGGGGGGATCCCCGATACGGTCCCGGTGGTCGATACGGCAGGAGTGACCGGCTGGTATCTCAGCAGCAGGGGAGCGGAAGGCCCCGGGGTGTGGGGCACCCGGGCAGAGTGGGTCAAACTGAGCGGCACCAAATCTGGAAAAAAACGTTCCATCGTGATCCTGGACCACCCGGATAACCCGGGGTATCCGGCGTGCTGGCACGCAAGGGGGTACGGGCTTTTCAGTGTGAATAACATGGGTGCCCGGGTATTTGATCCTGGCAATCCCCCGTTCCGGCTCACAATGAACAGTGGTGAATCGGTGACCTTCAGGCACCGGCTGGTGGTGGCATCACGGGACCTTACCGCAGCGGAGATCGCTGAGCTGGCTGGCTTATTCACGGGAAACTGACCACCCGCCCCTCCCGGCCGCTTCGGTAGGCCGCTTCCACGATCCTGATCACCTCTTCTGCCTGGCGCGGAGTGACCTCCAGGGCACTCCCGGAACGGATCGCTTCAAAGAGGTTGTCGTAGTAGGCCAGGTAGTTGCCTGCCATTACGGGAACGGGACCCTCCTGGTGCTCTCCCCTGAAATCGGTCATGATCCGGGCCTGCGAGCTTTCCGGATCCGATCCCCAGCCGGGTGTTCCGGGAAGGTGCCCCGCTTTCAGTGCCTCTTCCTGCGGATCGGTTCCCCAGACCGTGAAGCTCCCCTCGGTACCGTGCAGCATGAACCGCGGGCCCGGGTCCCTGACCAGGTAGCTGCTCCTGAGCAGGCACTTGAAATCACTGTAGTGCAGGAACAGGTCAAAACTATCGTCGGTTCTGGCACCGTCCCTCAGTTTCCTGACATCGCAATAGAGTCGGTCCGGGAATCCGAAAAGGACCAGGGCCTGGTCCACCAGGTGCGAACCGAGGTTGTAAAGGGTTCCCGTTCCGTTGGACTGGTCTTTCCAGGAGTCTTTGATCTCCTTCCTGTAACGGTCGAAATGGGATTCAAAGGAAACCAGCCTGCCCAGCCTGCCGCTGCGGATCACCTCCCGGACCGTCAGAAAATCGCCGTCCCACCGCCTGTTGTGAAAGACCGACAGGATCCTTTTCGAAGAGGCTGCCAGTGCTCCCAGCCTTGCGGCCTCACCGGCCCTGAGCGTCACCGGTTTTTCCACCACCACGTGCTTTCCCGCTTCCAGTGCGCTTTCTGCCATCCGGTAATGGAGGTGGTCCGGCGTATTGACCACCACCAGCTCCACCTCCGGATCCTCCAGGATCGCTTCAAAGGACCTCACCAGACCGGCGCCCGGGTGTTTCCCGGCCGAATCACTGCGGTTGCGTTCCAGGATCTTCGTGATCCGGAATCCCGGATGGGCCTCCAGCAATGGCCCGTGAAAGACCAGTCCCGACATTCCGTAAGAACTGATGGCGGTGTTGATTGGCTGCATAATCCTTATATGAACCTGCAATGTATGAAAAAAGGGGGGTGTCTCAAAAGGGCGCCCCTGCGTGAATCCGCGGTGGGAGCCGGTGCGCTTTGAATAACAAAAAAAAGTTCGGAAATTCGGATCATGAAGACAAGGGATGAGCAGGGATTCGGAGACGGACGAAGGCTGCCGCTGGTGGAGGAGTTTTACACGATCCAGGGAGAAGGGTACCACACGGGCAAGGCGGCCTATTTCATCAGGATCGGGGGATGCGATGTGGGATGCAGCTGGTGCGACACCAAGTTTTCGTGGGATCCCTCCCTGCATCCCCTGGTGGAGGTGGAGCGGATTGTGGAAAAGGCCCTCACACACCCGGCGGGAGCGGTGGTGGTCACCGGCGGAGAACCCCTGATGGCGAATCTGGATCTGCTGACTTCCATGCTGAAGGAGCATGGGGTGGAGACCTACCTGGAAACCAGCGGCGCCTATCCCCTCAGCGGCACATGGGACTGGATCTGTCTCTCCCCCAAGAAAAATGCACCTCCCCTGGAGGGGATTTACGCGGAAGCGGATGAGTTGAAGGTGATTATCGCCTCCGAAGCGGACCTGCAGTGGGCCGTTGAAAATGCCGGAAAGGTGGGGGACCGCTGCATGCGCTACCTGCAGCCCGAATGGAGCCGGAGGGAGGCCATGCTCCCCCTCATCGTCCGGTTTGTCAAGGAACATCCGCGGTGGATGGTCTCCCTGCAGTCACACAAGTACATGCGGATCCCCTAACAAGCAGAGGATGAAACAGGGTTTCACATGCTTCATGTTGCTGTTACTGACCGTTGCGGTCTGGGCACAGCCCTATTCCAGCCGGTCCAGGCAGGCCGTCAGGCAGATGGACAGGGCGCTGGACTGCCTGGAGAAGATGGACCTTCCATGTGCGGAGGAGTCTCTCCGGAAGGCCCTGAAGGCGGATCCTGCGTTTATCGAGGCCCTTCAGCTGCTGGCCCAGGTATACTACGACCAGGGCAGGCTGGAGGAAGCGATCCCCCTTTACCGCAAATCCCTGGAGCTTGCACCAGGTGAGGATCCCCGGGGTTCCCTGACCCTGGCCAGGCTCACCCTGCTGACGGGGGATTATGCGCAGGCGCTGGAGGCGGTAAACAGGTACCTTTCCCTTGAGGGGGCGGATGCCCCTTTCAGCCATGAGGCGCTCCGCCTGAAGCGCAACTGCCTGTTCGCACTGGAAGCCATGGAACATCCGGTCCCTTTCTCCCCGGAAAACCTGGGCGATTCGGTCAATTCGCCCTATAACGAATACTGGCCCTCCCTTTCGGTGGATGAATCGGTGCTGATGTTCACGGTGATGCTTCCGGTGCCTGAAGCGGGCGAAGGATCCCGCCGGTTCCAGGAGGACCTATACCTCTCCACCATGTCCGAAGGGGGCTGGACGGGCAGGATCAATGCCGGTCCGCCCCTCAATAGCGCTGACAATGAGGGAGCACAGAGCATCACGGCTGACGGCAGGGTGCTTTATTTTACCGCATGCAACAGGCACGACGGAAAAGGACAATGTGATATTTACCGCTCCGAAAAGCAGGAGAACGGCTGGAGCATTCCGGAGAACCTGGGCGCTCCGGTCAATTCGCGCTACAGTGAGAAACATCCCGCCGTATCAGCCGATGGCAGGATGCTCTATTTTGCTTCGGACCGGCCGGGCGGAAAGGGATCCCTGGACCTGTGGGTTTCACGCTGGACAGGGGAGCAATGGAGCGAACCGGTCAACCTGGGTGACTCGGTCAACACACCGTTGAAGGAGCAATCCCCCTTCATCCACCCGGATCAGCAGAGCCTCTATTTTTCCTCCGACGGATGGACGGGGATGGGACAGGGTGACCTGTTCCTCACGACCCTGGATGCTTCCGGGGGGTGGAAGGAACCGCAAAACCTGGGGTACCCCATCAACACGTACAACGACGAGATCGGACTGACGGTCAGTGCATCCGGTGACAGGGCATTCTTCGCCTCGGACCGTGATGAAGGCGGGGACACCGACCTGTACACATTTCCCCTGCCGGAACAGGTACGGCCCGTTCCCGTTTCCTATGTGGCTGGAAGGGTCACCGATTCACAGACCGGGAGGGGGCTGGCTGCCCGTCTGGAGCTGATCGATCTGGACACGGACACGGTGGTCATGCAGACAGGGACCAGGCAGGGCGACGGCAG
>CAZNSZ010000122.1:0-9408 GCA_964575865.1 uncultured Bacteroides sp.
TAATAACCCTGGTTCTGGGTCAGCCCAGGATACAAGGAGATCTCCCGGTTGGGTATCGGGAACAGATGACTGATCCCCAGCCGGAAATTGTTGAACTCTGCATCGCGTTCGTTGGCTACCAGGTTGATCTCTGCCTGATCGTGAAGGATCCCCCACCTGTCGAGGTCATACCAGCGGGTACTTTCACCGCAAAGTTCGAGAAGCCGCTCATGCATGATCTGTTCATGCAGGGATTCCCGGTTGGAGTAACCGGCGGGATTCAGGTCGCTCATGCCCACCCGTCTTCTCACCTTGTTGAGATACTCCACGGCCAGTGCCCGGTCTCCGTTCAACTCATTGATCACCTCGGCATACATCAGGAAAACGTCGGCCAGGCGCAGCACCCTGAAATTGATCCCGGAACTGTAATCCTCCGAACTGCGGAAATCGACCCGTGTATATTTGCGCCAGTAACAGGGTTGTGTGAGCGTATAATCCTCGGTGGCCATCCATTCGGACCAAGTCTTCCCGTAGAGCAGTTCGGTATCGTCCGGTTTTTCGTAGAAGAGGGTGACTGCCAGGCGGGGGTCCTCTTCTCCGGTGGCCGTGGTCTCCTCCCTGAATGCATCCAGAAGCCACGCCCTGGGATAGGCATCGGCCCAGGCACCCCCGTCAACCACCAATCCAAAGAATTTGGGACGGTGTGCCCCCAGTTCTTTCCCGTTATAAAGGCCTTCGGCAAACTGAATTTCAAAAAGCGATTCGGAATTGTTTTCATTATCCATGGTGAAATTATCCTTGTAATCGGGTACCAGGCTGTAGAGGTTCATCTCGAATATCTCTTCGATTTTTGCTTTTGCCTGCTGCCAGTACTCCATGGCTTTGGCCTGGTCGTTGACCAACGGCCTCCCGTAATATCCGGCCAGCTGCATCTGGATCCTGGCGATCATACCCCTGGCTCCTCCCAGGGTCACCCGTCCCATGTCCTCTCCGGTCCATTTGCTGGGGAGGTATTTTTCTGCCTCAAGAAAATCACTGAGCGCCTGCAGATAAATCTCTTCCTGCTGGATGATCTCACCGTTTTCAGTGGAATTGATCATTCTCGGTCCTTTCCCGAAGGAACCGGCAAGGTACCAGAAGGCCACACCCCTGATAAAATAGGCCTGACCCAGGATCTGTTCCGCTTCATTCTGATCTTCGAATACTTCAAAACCATACTGATTCATATTGTCGATCACCTGGTTGCAATAGAACAACTGCCGGAATATGGCTTGCCAGGGCCATATGATCCCCTCGGCGTTGTTGTCGTTATAGCTGATGATATTGAAGTTGGAATAGGCCTGGAAATATGGATTGGGACTCTCGCTCCATCCTTCATCACTCCGGGAGATCATCAGTACATGGAACCAACGGCTGAAATAGCCGGGTATCCGGAAAACAGAGTAACAGGCATTGAGTCCCTGGTGATAATCCTTTTCGGCCCTCCAGTAGGTATCGGATGATTCCCTGTTGGGGTCCTTCAGTTCCAGGAAATCCTCAGAGCAGGCGGGGAAAAGGATCAATATCGCCAACACGAAAGGGATCAGTTTTTTCGTCTTCATCTCTCTGTATATTGATAATGACCGTTTCATATTAAAAAGACATCTGGATGCCAGCCAGGAAAGTCCTGACGGGAGGGTAGGCGCCTGTATCGGAGCCCTGTACGAAAATCTCGCTGGTAAATTCCGGGTCGTACCCTTTATAATGGGTGAATGTGATCAGATTCTGTCCGCTGAGGAAGATCCTGGTCCTGTCAATGAAGGAAATTCTTGACAGCACTTTCTCCGGGAGGGTATACCCGATCTGCAGGTTTTTCAGCCTGAAGTATGATCCATCCTCAAGCCACCGGTCCGTCTGTGCCTTTGCATTGTCGGTGGTCCCGAAATAGGGACGGGGATTGGTGGACGATGGATTGTCCCAGGTCCAGGGATCAAAATATCCCGGGATATTGTTCGGTGAATCCATGCTTTCGATACTCAGCCGCAAACCGTTGAATATTTCATTCCCATATACTCCGAACCAGAACATGGTAAAATCAAACCCCCTGTAATCGGCTGTAAAATTGAGTCCGAATTCGAAATCGGGAATAGGGCTTCCGAGCCACTGGCGATCATCCAGGTCTATCTGCCCGTCCTGGTTATAGTCCACATATCGGATGTCACCAGGTTTTGCATCCGGCTGAATCAGCTTTGTTTCGAAACGTCCGTTCTCGTCATTAAGGATTACGGCAGTGTGATCAAACACTTCATCCATTGACTGGAAGATCCCGTCAGTCTTGATAAGGAAAAATTCTGCAATGGACCGTCCCTCCTCGGTCCTGTTGACCTGGTTGAACCAGCCTTCCCTGTAACCTTCCGATTCACCCAGTCTGAGTACCGTATTCTTGATGGAGGTAATGTTGGCCGAGATGTTGTAATTCATTCTGCCAGCCTGGTCCTTCCATCCCAGCTGGAATTCGATCCCCCGGTTTTCCATTTCACCGTAATTGGTCCATTCATTGGCATCCGCCAGGTACTGGTCCACTCCCACCCCGGTCGCCATGGCCAGGGGAAGGGTCACCAGCAGGTCGGTAGACCTCGAATTGAACCATTCAAAGGTCCCGTAGAGCTTGTTACTGAACAGGCCAAAATCGGCTCCCACGTTCAGGGTGGTTTTGGTTTCCCAGCCCAGGTTCGGATTCACCCTGTTGCTCTGCAGGGCGCCCTCCCTGACTGTCTGATCCTCACCAAGTACAGCATAAAACCCTTCGTAGGGCCCGCTGTAGTTGATGGTAGCCTGGTAGTCGTAGTTCCCGAGTGCCTGCATATCCCCAAGTTTCCCATAACTGGCGCGGAGTTTCAGGTCGCTGACATATGCCTTTAGCGATTGAAAGAACGCTTCGTTGCTGATCCTCCAGGCCAGAGAGGAGGAGGGGAACGTTCCCCAGCGCTTGGAGGCCCCGAACTTGGAGGATCCGTCCCGCCGGATATTGAACTGGAACAGGTAGCGGTTATCGTAGTTGTAATCCAACCGTCCGAGGTATGAAATCATGGTGTTGTGCTGCTCGCTCCCCCACATGTTGTACATCTCGCTGATCAGGTCAATTTGCCAGAGCCCATCGACCAGCTGATTGTATCCTTCATTGGCCAGATGCTCCCAGTCCGTCCTCTGGGCAGTATACCCGGCAATCGCAACCAGGTTGTGCTTCTCCAGGTTGAGGGAATAGGTCAGCGTATGTTCCATGATCAGGCTCAGTCGTTCCTGACTTTCATAATACAACCGGTCCATCCAGCGTGTTTCCACCGACAGGTACCTCATGGTGGCTGCCTCATCTATCCGTTTTCGACGCCCGTTCCAGTAATCAGCTCCCAGGTTAATCCTGTAATTCAATCCTTTGATGATTTCAAGGTCGGCATAAAGATTTCCGATCAACCGGTTCCTGGCGTAAAGGTCCGCAATGGATTCCTGTGCGGCTACAGGATTGGTGCTGTATGTGGGATACTTCACCGATCCATAGCCATACCCGCCCCGGCCGCTGATTTCATCCGGATCATACACCGGGATCACAGGCGGCATGCTCAGTGCATTTGAAAACGGCCCGCCGTTCGTTCCCCTGCTGTTATAATGGAGGAAGGAGATGTTTTCACCGATGGTGAAACGCCCCCTCTTCCCTTCGGTATTCACCCGGAAACTGTACCGCCTGTACCAGGGCCCCTGCAGTACCCCGTCCTGTGAGTAATATGCCGCTCCCAGCATATAGGAACTGTTCTCTCCCCCTCCCGAGATGGACAGGTTATAATCCTGCACCTGTCCCCGTTCAAAAATGGCGTTCTGCCAGTCCGTATCCGGAATGGTATCCCCGATTGCCGGCGATCCCAGCCAGGTGGATCCGCCGTTAATGAAACTGAGCTGGTTATAAAAGAGATATTCCGTGGTCCCCATCATATCAATCTTTTTAGCCAGTTCATCGATGCCGAATTTTGCCGAAAAATCGATCCTTGCAGGGCCCTCTTTTCCTCTTTTGGTGGTGATGATGATTACACCGTTGGCCCCCCTGGCACCATAGAGTGCGGCAGCTGATGCGTCCTTCAGAACCTGGATGGATTCAACATCCGCAGGGTTCAGGTGGTTGGCATCGTTCAGGATCAGCCCGTCGATCACATACAGAGGCCCCACGTTCGAAAACGAGCCTATTCCACGTACCCTGACCTGTGCCATGGCGCCAGGCTCTCCGCTGGTAAAGACGGATACCCCCGGGGCAAATCCCTGCAATGCTTCCCCGATCCCGGACGCCTCCCCTTTTTGCATCTCCTCCACATCCACCACAGCCACTGCACCTGACAGATCCCTCTTTTTCTGTGTGCCATAACCGATTACCACCACCTCTTCGAGCTTCTGCACATCGGGGATAAGCTGGATTTCCATGTGCAGGTCACTTCCTGCCTGAATCCTCTGCGAAAGGTAACCTACATAAGAGATCAGCAGGACCTGGCCTTCTTCGGATATGGGAAGGGTAAACTCACCGGACAAATCGGTGATCACCCCTTCGGTGGTCCCTTCGATGACCACATTGGCACCTATGAGGGGTTCCATCGTAAATGCGTCGGTCACTGTTCCGCGTGCCAGTAATTGCACCTCCCTGGTGGTTTCCCCGGGGGTAATCACAATGAAATTTTCGTTGATGAACTCGTAATCCAGATCCGAATCTTCAAGCAGCCTGTCCAGGATGATACGGAGCTCTTCGTTCTGCAGGTTCAGGGATACCCTGCTCTCAAGTTCAGGATACAAGTCGCTGAAAAAGAATGCGATATCAGACTGTTTCTCCAGCTCCCTGAACACATCCCTGATCCTCATTTGTTCCACCCTGAGGTCCAGTCTCTGCTCCTGGGCGAGCACCTGGTCGGGCAGGAGAAAGGTTAGCAGGAGGAATGCGAAAATGGTCGTTCTCATGATCATGAATAAAGGTGTCTATACCGGTGATTATTTATCCATTTCAAATTCCTTATTGAACCGGAGATACACCGTCTTTTCATGGATGGTATATTTCACGGGCGAAGTCAGGGCAATGGCATTGAGCACCTGCTCGATGGGGAAGTCCGGGATGGTCCCGGAATAGGATTGGGATTTCAGGTCCTCATTCTCAAACACAAATGTGACATCCCATTTTCGTTCCAGCTTCTGTACAAGGCTTTCAAGGGTTTCATTGTTGATGATCAGCGTACCTGATTGCCATGAGACGGTCTCCTCAACATCCACATCGTTGTAGATGACCAGGTTCTTTGCCAGCATGACTTCATCTTTCTGAGGGACCGCTTTTCCTTTCTCTGAAGAAATGATCTCCGAAATATTCAGGTCTTTATGGTACCTGATTTTCTGGTTGGGTTTGATGGTGGCGGTTTCCCTTGTCCCCCGGGTCTCCACCCTGATCTCTCCTTCAATGAGCGTGGCTTCCACCTGGTTTTCTGCCGGATAGGATTTCACATTGAATGTGGTTCCGTGCACAAAAATATCCAGGTGGGTGGTATGTACTATAAACGGATGATCCCCTTTCTCTACTTCGAAAAGTGCTTCTCCTTCCAGGTATACCTCCCTTGTTTCCTGGTCAAACCTGTTGCTGTAACGAAGAAAACTGCCTGAATTCATCCAGATACTGCTTCCATCCGGCAATATGACGGAAGACCTTCCACCTCTGGGGACAACGATTTCGAAGGTCTGGTCTACAGGGACGGGTTTCGAGCGGTGGCCCAGATAGTACGCTGCAAAGCCGGTTGAGAGCGCCAGGATCAGCAGGCCGGCATATCTCATCCAGTGCCGAAGCTTCCTGCTCAGGATCTGTTGATTGCCGGCTCCGGAGCAACGATCCTCTATTTTTTTTAGAAATTGCTGATAGGCGGATTCCGTATCAACCGATTGATCGAAATGGGCCGACACCTCCACATAGATCTTCTTGAATTCGGCAAATTCTTTCTGGTTGTTCGGATCACTGTCGAGCCATTCGAACAACCTCTTTTCCTCCTCGGCGGAGGATTCCCCCATGAAATATCTGAACAGCTTGAGATCAGTGATGGTTTCTGGATTCATCGCGGGCTAGTCTTCAAAGAGTAAGTAGTATGATCCGGCCTCTACCCTAAGAGATCCCCGGTATTTTTTAGGGAAAAGAATTCTTATTTGCCTACCTGAAATAGGGACTCAGTGCTTTGTGGAAGGCTTTCAGGGCATTGGATATGTGGTACTCAACCGTTTTAATGTGCAGTCTCATATGTTTTGCGATTTCTGCATTGCTCATTAAACCGGACCGGCTAAGCCTGAAAATTACCTGTGTTTTCTGGGGAAGGGAATCAAACACCCTGCCTATGACCCTCCTGATCTCATCTGATTCAAGTTCACTGAAAGAAAAATCATTCGAATACCCGGCAAGGATCTCGGCTTCGCGGAATTTCATCATTTCTCTCTGGCGGTGACGCTCCCTTGTCTTCATTTTTCTCAGGTGGTGTATACACCTGTGATGAACCGCAGCAAACAGATAGGATGAAAGGGTGTTGTTGATCGCTATCTTCCTGCCATTTTCCCAGATGTGGATGAATACATCCTGAACCACATCCTCTGCATTGAACCGGTCCTCCATGAGACTCAGGGCAAAAAGGAAGAGCCGTTTGTAGTAACGGTCGAATAAACTACGGAGGCCTTCTTTATTCCCCTCCTGAATCTTCTTTATGATGGTCTGGTCTTCCCTGCTCATCGCTGAATCCCGTGAAGGATCACTTCCGGATCGTTCTTTGACTATTTATTTAGCTGCCTGATCAGCGAGATCTCTTCCTCATCGAATGCTGTCCCATCCTTTCTGAAAATATCGGTGAACCAGGTCTCCGGTTCACCCCCTTCCGGCATGGGTTCATTCCAGGGGTAGATCGTATTGGTTTTGCCTGACACCAGGCCCCAGTTGACGGCCCAGACTTTATGCTCCTTCAACAGGGGCAATATGTTCTGGAACCGGCTGTCGTAATGCCTGGCCAGGTATTCACTGCAGACCAGCGGACGGCCGTGGGTTTTGAGCAACTGGATCCAAATGCGGTGCCGGTCCGGATCCTGATAATTGTGGTAACTGATGATATCCGATTGGGCAGCCTGGAATTCATTCAGCTCTTCCAGATCAAGCCGCCATATGCCACAGGTCATCGGCTGTGAAGGATCCACCTCCCTTGCCCACCGGAAAACATTCTTCAGAAGGGGGAGGGAGCTGTTTTGATGGTCCGAATTTCCCGGTTCATTATACAGATCCCAAATCGCGATCCGCCGGTCATCCCGGAATGTCTCCAGAACGTCCTTCACATATGCCTCCAGCCAAGGGAAAAGCGTGGAGGTATCCTGCCGGAGGTCCACAGCAGGATCCTGGACCCAGCCCGAGTTGTGGATGCCTGTCCGGGGTTCCGGCTGGGTGCCGGGATAGGCCTGCCCATTCCAGCAGTCATCAAAGAATACGGCCATGGTTACCATCCCATGTCCATCGGCGATCTTCAGGAATTGATCCAGTCTGTCCTTAAACCCGCCGGGATCCTGTTTCCATGCATAGCTGTGCAGGTACACCCTGAGCAAGGAGAAACCCAGATCCTCTGCCCATTCCAGCTCCCTGTCGATGGTGGCCGGATCGAATGTCTCCTCCTGCCACATCTCCAGCTGGTTCACTGCAGAACTGGGTTGAAAATTGCACCCGCTGCGCCAGCCATGCTCCTCGAACCAGTCCCACGCTCTTTCACTGGTCCACTGTCCGCTGTAACTTTCATGATCCCTGAAGCAGCCGGTCATCGAAAGCAGGAGCAAAGCCGGGATGAGCACGGGGGAAGCTGATCTGTTTTTTCTCAGCCTTCCTGCGAAATATGAACCTGTGAACCAGGTGAGGGAGAAGACCAGCATGAGCGTCTCGAAGGTTGATTCGGGAAGTTTCCCCGTCCCGTACCATACCGCAGTGATCAAAAGCATTGACAGTGAAAAAATATTCAGTGAAGCGATGATGGATCTGATTTTCATGGCCCGGGCTTTCTGTGTTGAATAATATAACTGGTAACGAGGTATATAAGGACCGCAACGAACCATCCCGGGAGTCCAAGGAAAAAGACCTGGATCCCGTAGTTCAGGTTCAGGAGAAGGCATGCACCAAGCGTCAGGATCCAGGCGAGTGCCGGGGGAACGTAGAATGGTATTTTTTTCTTCTCCGCGAAGAAGCTTTCGAGGCGGAGCCATTTCATTAAATATTGATCGGCGAAGATGACTGCCCCCATGGGCATCAGGATCAGGCCATATAAAGCTGCCACACTCAGGAATTTCATGGATAATCCCGGAAAAATCCCAATGAAACTGGCAATTCCGCCCGCCACCAGGGTTGTCCTGTAACGCGACCAGTTGTGGTTCATTCCCTGGAAAGCCAGTCCGGACCGGTAGATGATGGGATTGGCAGTGGTCCACCCGGAGACCAGTACCAGCAGGATCCCGGCCACACCCATCGCTTCCATAGCCATGGGCCCGGGAGCAACAGCCGTATTTGCAGGATCCTTTTGCAGCTGCAGCGCATAGAGCATTCCTGCGCAGATCCAGGCAATGTAATGTCCCAGGAACATTCCTGAAACCGGCGCAAAGCCGTAGCTCGCTTTTTTCGCATACCGGAAAATGGTCAGATCACCCATCCCAATGTGCCAGGCCATGTTCCCGAACCAGCTGAAAAAGAGGACATGCCAGAAGGTGAACCTGACGAATCCGGGCTGATTGTGCCCCTGCCAGATGACCGTTTCGGCCTTCTCCCAGAAATCCTTGAAAGAGTGGATCCCCAGGTCCGGCAGGGTAGATAATCCCAGGGCGATGAACATGATGACCATCCATGGGGCAGCCATCACCGCGAACTTTGCAACCGCGTCATATCCCCTGGCTGCTATCACTGAAATCAGTGCCCCCACTGCCAGAACGATCATCACCGTTGTGGGATCATCGGGCAGGACAGCATCCAGGCTTGGAGGTTCAATGTGAAACAACCCGCTGATGGCCGAGGCTGAAACAGAGATCATTGCCCCTGCAATGAAGCACCACAACAATCCGTTGGCCAGATTGTAAATGGTGACAAGCCTTCTGCCTCCGATCTTTTCCAGCTGCATATAGAGTGTCAGCCTGTTCCTGAGTGCAATGGGGACCGTCAGATATCGCCAGCTCAGCACTGCAAGGATATTGCCCGCGATCAGGCCCACCAGGACATCAAAGGCTGCAACACCGTGGACCACGAACAGCGGTCCGATCAGCAATTCGGTGCCTGCAACGTGCTCACTGGAGAATAGTCCCCAGAAGGAACGGGCAGATTTGGTCCCTGATTCGGGCACACGCTCTCGTTCATATTCCTGGATGACCTGCCTGTTTCTGGAATCAGTCATG
>CAZNSZ010000123.1:0-5853 GCA_964575865.1 uncultured Bacteroides sp.
CGCACCCTTCTTCACTGTGCTTTTTGTGGCCATGTTCAATGTCTTGTTGGATGGTGCAAAATTAGTTTAAAAGAATGCATCAATAATGATTTCCCATTTAAAAAATCATCAAGATTTTCACACCGTACCGTGACCGGCCATGAAGTTGAATAATGCGGGCGCATGAAAGACTTATCAACGTTAATTTTTTCCTAATTTTGCACCGACTCAACATCTGAAAGTGCCCACCACCCATAACGAACCATACCGGGACAGTGACAAAACCTGGGAATCCCTTCTGAGGATCTCCGAAGAGGCCCATACCACAGGGAGCATCGAGGAATTTGTCGCATTCATACATGGCATACTTTCCGACCTGGTCATCGCAAAGAATTTCTTCATCGCACTCTACGACGATTTGACCGGAAAGTATTTCTTCCCCTATTTCAAGGATGAATTCGACAAGATCGAAACCACAGGAGTGAGCTATGTGTACGACGAATCCCTGGATGTCACCCTGTATGACCTGTCAGGAACGCTGACCGATCATGTGCGGAGGAGCGGGAAACCCACCCGTTTCCCCAATGAGAAAATCAACCTGCTGTACGCCACCGGCCAGATCACCCTCTTCGGAAGCCAGTCCCTTTCCTGGCTGGGGGTACCGCTGAAGCTCTCGGGAAAAACTGCCGGGGTGATGGTCCTGCAGTCCTACGACACGGCCGATGCTTACTCGGAAACGGATGAGAAGCTGCTGGTCTTCGTATCGGACCACATCGCAAGGGCCATTGAAAATGTAAGGGCGGAAGAGAGAATCAGGAAACAGCACCTGCTGGTCCTGCAACAGAAACAGGCCATCACAGACAGCATCAATTATGCCAGAAGGATCCAGAAAGCGGTCCTCCCCTCTCCCGCATATGTTGCAAATATCCTCACCGACTATTTTGCGATCTACCGGCCCAAGGAGGTCATCGGGGGAGATTTCTACTGGGTGAGGGAGTTTGGAGGGAAAAAAGTCCTGATCGTCGCCGACTGCACCGGGCATGGCGTACCGGGTGCCCTGATGAGCATGCTGGGCGTCACCCTGCTGAACGAACAGTTCAGGACCTTCGGAATCAGGCCACCGGCTCAGATCCTCGGAAATCTGAGGACCAAAGTGAAGGAGATCCTTGCCCAGGAGGGAACGGCGGAGGACCAGAAGGATGGCATGGACATGGGCATTGTGATCCTGGACCAGGAGCACAGGGAATTGCAATATGCGGGGGCCAACATCCCCCTCTACCTGGTCCGGAAATTACCCAAGGGAGGGGAACCTGAAAGTGAATTGCATTTGTCTGCCGAGAGCGGGAAGTTTGGATTGTACAAGATCAGCGGTGACAAACAGCCCATCGGCGTGCATTGGGAAGAATCCGATTTCACCGACCGGGTGATCAGCCTGAGAGACGGGGATTCCATCTATATGGTCACGGATGGTTATGTGGATCAGTACGGAGGGAAGAAGCGCAGGAAGTTCAAATCGAAACGTCTCAGAAAGTTGCTGCTCACAATTCATGAGAAACCGATGGAAGTACAGAAGCAATTGCTGGAAGATACTTTTGAACAATGGCGCGGCAGCTACGAGCAGATTGATGATGTCTGTGCACTGGGAGTCAGGATCTGAACCATTAAATGAGATTGAGGGTCCCGGTGAATAATTCAAGGTTGCGGTTGAATAACTCGCAGGAGACAGTGATCCCTGGCAGGTCCCCAGGTGCTATCTTGCATTCCAGATCCCGAATGCGATGGCAAAACAAAACCACATTCACCTGAACCTGAATGTCAGGGGGCTTGCACCTTCAGCCACCCTGGCCATTAATGAGAAGTCAGCGGAGCTTCAGGCCCTCGGGCGGCCTGTATTCAGGCTGGGGCTGGGACAATCCCCCTTTCCGGTTCCCGACAGGGTGATCCAGTCGCTCCGTGACAACGCCCACCGGAAGGATTATCTCCCGGTCAGCGGACTGAATTCCCTGCGGGAGTCAGTGGCCGGATTCAATGAACGGTTACAGGGTATCCGTACCGACCCCGGGCTGGTGATGATCGGACCCGGATCCAAAGAGCTGATTTTCATCCTCCAGCTGGTCTATTATGGTGACCTGGTGATCCCCACCCCTTCATGGGTTTCCTACTCCCCCCAGGCCCGCATCGTAGGGAGGCATGTATACTGGGTGCCCACCTCCCCGGATAACTACTGGAGAATGAGCCCGGACCAGCTGGAGAAGATCTGCCGGACCGACCCCGACAAACCGCGGATCGCTATTCTGAACTACCCCAGCAACCCCACAGGGTACACTTATCCGCTGGACCGCCTGAAGGAGCTCGCCCGCGTAGCCAGGAAGTACAACGTCATCCTGGTTTCCGATGAGATTTACGGATTGCTCCATTTCCGGGACCAGCACATCTCCGTTGCCCGGTTCTATCCAGAGGGGACCATCATCAGCAGCGGTCTGAGCAAGTGGTGCGGAGCAGGTGGATGGAGGCTGGGCACCTTCTCCTTTCCACAGAACCTGGAGTGGCTCCACCGGGCCATGACCATCGTGGCCAGCGAGACTTACACTTCGACCAGTGCACCCATCCAGCATGCGGCCATCACTGCTTTCGACGGCGGTGAGGACATCGATACATACCTGTTCCATTCACGGCGCATCCTCAGGGCCCTGGCACACCATTTTACCGAGCGGTTGCATGACATGCGGGTGAATATCCCCATGCCGCATGGCGGGTTCTACCTTTTCCCGGACTTCGAAAGTTACAGGGAAGCCCTGGCGGCCCGGGGAATCTTCACGTCGGTGGAATTGTGCCACACCCTGCTTGATGAGACCGGGATCGCCATGCTGCCCGGGTATGAATTCGGAAGGGATCCTGCAGAACTGACCGCCCGTATCGCCCTGGTTGATTTCGACGGTGAGGAAGCATTGAACGCAGCCTCAGCCGAATTCGAAAACAGGAACCTCAACGGTACCTTTGTAAAGCGCTTTGCTCCACGGATTACCGAAGCATTTGACCGGATGGAGGCGTGGTTCGGGAGACTGGAATCCTGAAAAGCAGCTGATCCGCCTTTTTCATTATCCCCTGGTCGATCAGCACCTGATGCGGAAGACTGCCCGTTGGCCCCGCACATCTGTTCTCCAAAAAATCCCGATCTTGTTTGGGGTTTGCGCTCCCGCTGTGCTACTTTTACGGAAACAGACAAAAAAACCACAATGACCACGACCACGAAAGCCATCATTGACAACATCAGGGCAAAAACCGGCTTCATATGCGATATGGACGGGGTGATCTATCACGGGAACCAGGTTCTGGACGGAGTGACAGAATTCGTTTCGTGGCTGAAGGAGGAAGACAAGAAATTCGTCTTCCTGACCAATTCCAGCGAACGGACCGTCCGGGAACTGCGTGAAAAACTGCTTCGCATGGGAATCGACGTGGGGGTGGAACATTTCTACACCAGCGCCCTGGCCACCGCCAGTTTCCTGAAAAGCCAGAAACCCAACGGAAGTGCCTATATTATCGGAGAGGCAGGGCTGATCAACGCCCTCTATAACAACGGTTACACCAGCAACAACATCGATCCCGATTATGTGGTCATGGGAGAGGCCAGGTCATACAGCTACGATGTGATCGAAAAGGCGGTGAACCTGGTCAACAGGGGGGCCAAACTGATCGGTACCAATCCCGATGTATCGGGTCCCATTGAAAACGGGATCGCACCCGCCACCAAGGCACTGATCTCCCCCATCGAACTGGCCACCGGCAAACAGGCCTATTTCGTAGGAAAACCCAATCCGCTGATGATGCGCATCGCACTCAAGAAACTGGGGGTCCGGCGGGAAGACACCATCATCATCGGGGACCGGATGGACACCGATATCGTGGCAGGGATCGAGGCGGAAATTGACACCTGCCTTGTGTTATCGGGTATCACGAGCAGAAAAAACATCCGCGACTTCGCCTATCATCCCAAGTATGTGCTGAACGGTGTCAGCGAGATCGTGAAAGAGTATCCCGTTTCGTAATGGAGTATCCCATTTCGCAATGGATGATCCCCTTTTGCAATGGATGATCCCCTTTTGCAATGGATAATCCCATTTCGCAATGGATGATCCCCGTCGGTGATTGATAAACCGGTCCATTAAACCGCGTCAGATGCAACTGTTGCATATGTGGGGGCTGATTGCCTGCCGATGTTGACTCATATATGCAAAAAGAGTAAATTGCAGTGTAAGAGCCCTTCAGGTTATGCCCTCTAACCCCAACAATGCTGCCTCCACAGGGCAGGAATTGGTTTTATGTGTGTGTCTGCTGCAACAATTGCAAACCCATCGACATGGCACCCCATAAAGCCTCACAGGAGAATTTTATCAGCAATCTTTCTGAAATTGTCAACAACCATCTTTCCAATCCGGACTTCGGTGTAAGTGAACTTTCCAGGGAGATCAGGATGAGCCGTTCCAACCTGCACCGGAAAGTGAAAACGATCACAGGCCTCTCAGCAAGCAGGTACATCAGCAAGATCAGGCTTGAAAAAGCAAGGGAAATGCTCAACGGTTCCTCCCAGCCTATTTCTGAAATAGCCTTTGAATCAGGATTCCACAGCGTTGCCTATTTTTCAAGGTGCTACCGGGAACAATACGGCTATCCCCCGGGCGAAGAAAGGAACAACCACCAGCCAATCCCCGCCGCAGAGAATAACAAACCGGAACGGTACCGGCATATTCATGTGCACAGGGGAATTTTTATAACCATTGTCGTCATTGCCGCCCTTCTCATCGCCATTACCACCATCATTGTTTCATCACAACCATTCAAAAACCTCTTTCCGGCCAGGGAGATCTCCATTGCCGTGTTGCCTTTCCGTAACGACAGTCCCGGGGAATCGGAGATGTACTTCATCAACGGGACCATGGAGGAGATCATTACCCACCTTGGGAACATCAGCGGGATCCAGGTGGTGTCGCGGATGTCCGTTGAACAGTACAGGGACCATCCCAGGCCGGTGACAGAGATTGCCAGGGAGCTGAATGTCAAGTATGTGCTGGAGGGAAGCGGACTCAGGGCCGGTGACAGCATCCGCCTGAACCTGGTGCTGATCGATGCCGTCAATGACCACCAGATCTGGTCGGCCAGCTTCAAGCGGCATATCAGTGAACTGTTTGAACTGCAAAGCCAGATCGCACTGGTAGTCGCCGAGGAGCTAAAAGCAACCATCAGCCCCGAGGAGCAAAGGATCATTGAAATCCCGCCCAGCCGGAGCCAGATCGCCTACGAGTTCTACCTGAGGGGAACAGAGGAGTACGGCAGGTTCGAAAAGGACCGCACCAATCTTGCTGCCCTTGACCGGGCAGAAAACCTCACCAGGTATGCGCTGGAAAAGGATCCGGACTTTGTCCGCGCGGTCGTCCGGATGGGGTGGATCTACAGCTACAGGTACGGATTGGTGAAGGATGCACCGGTGTCCTCCCTGGATTCAATGAGGAAATATGCCTTCCTGGCCGTCACATTGGATGAGCAGGATGAAGAGGCCATCTACCTGAGAGGAAATTATTTTTATAAGTCAGGGATGATGGAGGATGCCGCCAGGGACTACCGGAGGCTGCTGGTGCAATCACCGGATCAGAAGCTTGCTTACGCGGGGTTGGGATGGGCCGCCTATGCCCTGAACGACATGGTGGAGGCTGTCAGCAACCTCCACAGGGCAGCCCTTCTCTCGCCCGGTGATCCCATTGCCATGATCTCCCTTGCAAACGCCCTGCTGAAAGCGGGATTCAAGGAGGAATCGGATGAATGGTACCGCCGGGCCATGCTGGTGACCGGCGATTCGGCCACCTACCTCTACCAGCT
>CAZNSZ010000123.1:5953-9352 GCA_964575865.1 uncultured Bacteroides sp.
TAGATTTATCCCCCGGATGGTGAGCACCACATCGACAAAGGATTCATCAGTTTCGATGCAGCACGCGATCTGATCGTATTCAGACAATTCAACATTGAGGGATATGTGAACAGGTATGTACTTGCCGATTCCTTGTCCAATGAGCTCCAGCTGGTGTTCGTCACCGAGGCCATTGAGAATTTCATGCCCGGAGGGGAAGCCAGATGGACCATCAAAAAAATATCCGAAGACACCATCGAAACCATATTCGATGTCTGTTTCCCCGGAAGCGGATATACCTGTATGGGGACCAATACCCTGACCAGGACGGAATGAAGGTAGCTGTTGAATAAATGATGCATATGATAACAGGCGACAGAATGCCGGTGCTCTTTGTCGGGCATGGCAATCCGATGAATGCCATCCAGGAGAATGAGGTGACCGGTGGATGGCGCAGAGCGGGGAAACAGCTGCATCCCAAAGCCATTCTTTGCATTTCCGCGCACTGGGAAACCCGGGGGGTCCGGGTGATCATGACCCCGAAACCGGAGACCATATACGACTTCTACGGATTTCCCCCTGAATTGTACCGGGTGGAATACCCCGCTCCCGGGGCCCCGGAGACTGCGGCAGAGTTGATCGGAGAATTAAAAAATCATCCTGTTCAGGAGGATCATGAACGGGGGCTGGACCACGGGACCTGGTCGGTGATGGTAAAAATGTTCCCATCTGCCCATGTTCCGGTATTCCAGATGAGCCTTGATCGTGAAATGGACCTGAAGGGACATTATGAGCTGGCCAGAAGGCTTTCCTTCCTGAGGCGAAGGGGGGTATTGATTATAGGAAGCGGCAATATTGTACACAATCTCCGGCTGGCCAGATGGGACGACAGTGGTCCTTATGACTGGGCAGTGGCATTTGACGAGCAGGTAAAATCACTGATCCTGCAAAGGAACCACCGCGAACTGATGCGGGGGCAGCAACTCAGCAGGGAAGCCGGGCTTTCCATCCCTACTCCCGAACATTTTATTCCGCTGCTTTATGTGCTGGCACAGCAGGAAGAAGATGAAACCGTCACATTTTTCAATGAGCAAATGGATATGGGGTCCATTTCCATGCGCTGCCTAACGATTTCCTGAGGATTCAAAGAGGTTTGTAATCTCCCACTCCTCAAGAACCCTGTTGTAAATGCATATGTCGTCAATTTTCCCGTTAAGATTCCGTATATTTAGATGTACATGCAAGATAAGAACAGTTCCATACATGAGTTCGACTACAGGCTGATTGCAGACTATTTCTCGAACCTGGGAAGGCAGGGGCCGGGCAGCCCGGAGGTCACCCTGAAGGCATTGAGCTTCATCGGAAACCTGACTCCTGGATCAAAAATCGCAGACCTTGGATGCGGAAGCGGCGGACAAACCATGGTCCTGGCTCAATCGGCACCCGGGTCCATCACGGCCATAGACCTGTTCCCTGAATTCATTGAGATGCTCAATGAATCTGCCCTTCAAAAGGGCTTGCAGGACAGGGTCAAAGGAGTTGCCGGCTCCATGGACAGCCTGCCGTTCAATGAAGAGGAACTGGACCTGATCTGGTCCGAAGGGGCCATCTACAACATCGGCTTCGAGCGGGGCCTGAAGGAATGGCGGAGGTACCTGAAACCGGGAGGGCACATCGCCGTATCCGAAGCATCATGGTTCCGTGACGATCCTCCCGCTGAAATACTGGACTACTGGAATTCGGAATATCCGGGAATCGGCACCGTATCCGCAAAACTGGCCCAGCTGGAAGGGGCCGGATATGCACCCGTCGCTGTCTTTGCATTGCCGGAGAGTTGCTGGTCAGACCATTACTACGGGCCTCAGACCGCCGCTCAGGAGATCTTTCTGCAGAAGCACCGGGGAAGCAGGGCCGCCCAAGAGCTGGTGGCCTCAATGAGGCGCGAAGCTGCCCTGTACGCCAGGTACAAGGCCTATTACGGTTATGCGTTCTACATCGGCAGAAAGACGAACCAATCCTGAGTCCGGTCATGCTCCATCTGTCGCCGGACCATCGGATGCAGATGCCTATTTCAGGATCACCATGCGGTTGGTCTGGATCCATTGGGAACCGACCTTCAGGTCATAGAAATAGAGACCTTCAGGGTGAGCGTCCCCGTCAAAATCGATGCAATGCTCACCCGGCGGTGTGAACTCGCTGACCAGATCCTTCACTTTGTTCCCCAGGATATCATACAGGGAAATGGTGACCAGGGCGGGTGCCTGGATATAATAACCGATCCGTGCAGTGTGCTTCACGGGATTGGGAAAGGGTTGTCCCAGTGAAGTGACCCTGAAGGGATCGGAAGGATCGATGCCGGTTGATCCCACCCCCCCGGTGGTGGTATGCAGCACATACCCGGGACTGCCGATGCCCCCGGCCGCAATCCAGCCTTCCCGGTCATTGATAAAGGTAACATCCCAGAGTTCATCGCTCACCCCGCTCGCCTGCGGATTCCATGTATAACCGAAATCCTCCGAATAGGCGATGGTCCCCTTGTCGCCCACCGCCCAGGCCCTGCCCGATGCGTCCATGTGCACATCCTGCCACCGGTAGCCTGTATTGGGCCTGGTCTCCCAGGTCTCTCCGCCGTTTTCCGTATAGAGCAGGGTGTAGGAAAGCCCTGCCGCAACCCCGTGACTGGCATCAATAAACGAGACCCCGTTCAGCTTCCGCTGCTCGGGATTGGACTGCTCCACAAAAGAGCTCCCTCCGTCGGTGGTGACCATGATGCTGAAACTGTACCCTTCATCCGGGGTACCCACAAACCAGCCGGTTTGCTCATCCACGATGCAGCAGGCATTGAAATTTCCGTTCCCGCAGCCCCCGCTCAGTGCATCCCATGTGTCACCGGCTCCCCCGGATTTCCATGCATGCCCCAGGCCTCCTGCGGCATACAGGATGAGGCTGTCCTCCGCTGCCGAGTAGACATACCCGATGTCATTGACCATGGTGGTCACCGCGGTCGGCAGGTCGATGCGTTGCCAGTTCTCCCCGCCGTCCAGGGTTCTGACAACAAAGGCATCACCTTCTGCAGGGCGGCCGGATATGAATCCCGTGTCGCGGTTGATAAACAGCACGTTATTGAAATGGTCCGCATATCCGGTCTGGACCACCTCCCAGTTGTCTCCCCCGTCAACCGTGTGCAGGACGATCCCATCCGTTCCCACCGCCCAGACGTGGGCCGAGTCGATGGCATAGATCCCCTGCAGCCCGGGGTATTCGGAAGCGGGGAGCTGGTTGGTCCATCCCTCCTGGGCCCAAATGGCAAGAGGCAGCATAGCTGCCATGAACGAAAGAAGCAATACATTCTTTTTCATGTTGTCGGGGTTTTGGGGTTTGTCAGAGTAAATTAACACCTATTCTTCACAATGTCAATAG
>CAZNSZ010000124.1:0-9007 GCA_964575865.1 uncultured Bacteroides sp.
GACCTCTTTCTCCACGACCCGGACCGCTCGCTCATCGGGGGTGATCCTGCAGTGGTATCTGTTGCCGTAAACCACTGCAAAACAGGCCCCCAGATATAAGATCTGCGCGGTGTAGAACACCCAGACCATCAGCAGGGCGATGATGCTTGCGGCCCCGAAAGTGGAAGACAGGTTGCTGTGCGCGACATACAGGCTGATCCCTTCTTTTCCCGCAATGAAAAGGATGGAAGTAAAACCCGCTGTTACAATGGCGTTCTTCCAGGGAACCCTGGCACTGCCCAGAAAACGGAAAAGGGCCACCATCGTCAACACAATCAGCAGCAATGAGAAGAGGGTTTCATACAACCGGGCATTGGTAAGGAAGTCTGGCAGGTTTTCCGAGAAACGGACCAGGAATTTGCCCAGCATGGCGCTTACCACAAGTACGAGACCCAGGACAATCAGCACCATAAAGAATGTAAGGTGCTTGACGACATAGTTCAGAATACTGCTTTTAGGTTTCTCTTTGATCTCCCAGATGGCGTTCAGTGATCGTTGCAGCTGGCTGAATCCTGCTGTGGAAGCCAGTGCCAGGGTAACGAATCCAATTACCGTGTTCAGGAGGCTGTTGTGGTTCTGATTCTGATTCTGTATCAGGTTCTCAAACTGGAGTGCTGCCTGGTGACCAAAATACTCCTCCAGTTGTCCGATCAGCTCATCCGAGACAGTATCTTCACTGAATATGAGCCCCACAACAGAGATGACGATCACGATCATCGGAAGGAATGAAAAAGCCACATAATAGGAGAGCGCAGCCCCCTTCTCAAAGGTGTTGCTTTTCATGTAGTGGCCGAACAACTCTTTCAGGAACTTCATCGCCTTGTTTCACTGGAATTCTTTCACCAAGATAGAAAATTATGGATTCGTTTTCAGACATCCCGATAACCTGCGGTCAGGACCTGGCAGCGACAACCGGGAATAAAAAAAAATCCCTAATTTACCGTACCGGGGCCCGGGAAGGGTTCCGGCAACCGTTCGAAAAAGTACAAATGGATCTCAGGAAGATACGATTGGATCGCTCAGGCATGTATGGAATGCTGATACTGTGCCTGGTATATTCCGGCGTGCATGCACAGGAATCAGAGCTGGTCTGGGCAGAGGAATTCGACGGGACCTCCATCGACCGGTCCATCTGGACATTCGGATCGGGCCCGTCCAATGACAATGTACACTATTATACAGATCGCCCCGTCAATGCAACAATTGTCGACGGAAAATTGCAGATTACGGCCCTGAAGGAGCCCTATCAGGGTTTTGAATATACCTCTGCACTTCTCCACACAAAACACTCCCTGAACTGGAGGTATGGCAGGGTTGATGCGAGGATCAGACTCCCCGGATCACCGGGTTTCGTCCCCGCCTTCTGGATGCTGCCCGCCGGGGAGAGATTCGGGTGGTGGCCCCTGAGCGGAGAGATCGACATCATGGAGCATCCCACCAATGAAATGTCGAAGATTTACGGAACCATTCACACCGGGGTCTACAACCTCTTTACGGGTCCTTCCCCTCCGCAGGGTGGAGTGGTGGACATCCCGGATGCCGAATCCGCCTTCCACGTGTATGCTGTGGAATGGAGTGAAAATCAGATCGATTTTTTCGTGGACGATCAGAAATATTTTACCTATGTGAATGACCTCGGGGGATCCGGAACCTGGCCCTTCGATGAACCTTTCTACATCATCCTCAACCTGGCGGTGGGCGGCGGATGGGTGGGAAATCCCACAGATGAAACCCTCTTCCCCGCTGTCATGGAGATTGATTATGTCCGGCTGTACCAGGAGGCACAGCATCTCCTCATTAATGGCCCGGATGATGTTCTGTACAACAGCAGGAGTGCCGTCTACCGGGTCCCGGAGCTGACCGGGGCCGGTTATCAGTGGCGGGTTCCGGGAGGAGCGGAGATCATTTCGGGCCAGGGGACCAGCCGCATCACAGTTGACTGGGGGATTTTCGGGGGAGAGGTGGAGGCGGAAATCACCACGGGCCAGGGATCCTTCATCCGGAAATTACCGGTGAGGGTATCCCCCAACCTGCTCCGGAATGCGGGTTTTGAAACAGGTGTGAAATACTGGGAAAAGAGGGAGGGGTACCCTGTGCTGGCAGATTTTAGGCTGGCTGCCGGAGATGTCCCCCAGGGAGAGCAGGCACTGCAGGTCAGGGTCAACCAGCCTGCCCCTAACCCCTGGGACATCCAGCTGTCACAGCAGGGTTTTCAGCTGGAACAGGGGAAAACATACCGGGTGAGTTTCCGGGCGAAATCACCTGATGCGGCAGCTTCATTCAACGCTGCCGTCATCCATGCGGAGAATTTCGCACTGGTGCACGCCGAAACCTTCTCCCCCGGCACCGTTTGGACAGGGCATGAATTTGAATTTACCGCGCCTGCATCTGTTCCCGGGGCATTTAACCTGGATCTGGGAGCGCATTCCGGCACTTATCAATTCGATGAAGTGGTGGTCACAACAAATGAATATGGCCGTCTGAACCAGTTGAGGAATCCCGATTTCTTTGACGGATCCCGGGAATGGGCCCTCACCACCCTCTCCCCGGCAGAGGCGTCCGGATCGGTGACTGACGGGGTGTACGCTGTGTCCATTGCCAGTGGCGGGATCAATGTATGGGACATCCACCTGGGACAGGAGGGGATCGTGGTGGAGACAGGCAAAGTATATACGGTCTCTTTCGATGCCTTCTCATCCGCGTCCAGGCAAATCTCGCCGCTGGTGGGAAGAAACGGGGATCCCTGGACCGTATACAGCAGCGACCGGACCGTCTCGCTCTCCACGACAAGGGAGACCCACACCTTCTCGTTCGTCATGGAGCAGCCCACCGACTCCCTGGCCCGGCTGGGATTTGATATCGGCGGGGATCCGAACGATGTGTTCATTGATAACGTCTCGATCAATGAGGGGGAAGCGGCCATCCGTGTGCCCCGCCGGGAAGCGAACCTCAACGGTCGGTTCACACTCCTTCAAAACCATCCCAATCCATTCAGGACAGCAACAACCTTTACATATATCCTTCATGAGCCGGCCCATGTCACGCTTCAACTCCTGGATCTCCACGGACGGGTGACCAGGACCCTGGTCGATGAATTCCAGATAAACGGAGAATACATGATTCCCTTGCAGAACGGGAGCCTTCCCGGAGGGATCTATTTTTACCGGCTCCGGTCAGGCCCCGTCACCGAAACCAGGAAACTTACGGTGGTTGAATAGGATCAGATGTTTCTATATTACTGCCCTTTCTTTACAGGTATTGGAATCCCTTTTAATTGTTGAATTCACTAAGAATCACAGGAATGTTCCACCCATATGAAGGTTCAATTGAAAGGGGACGACTTCATGGGCACCTGCCCCTCCCTCAGGTAACCGGGATTGTATTCGCCTTGCTTTCTGAATCCGGGGAACTGCCGCATGGGTGAAATGCGCGGATAGCTCTCGAAAATGTCTCCGTACCCAAGGACCCTGGGATCTCCCTGTGCCATGAGCTCCCTTTCAAGGAGTTCCCTCAGTTCCTTCCTGATGCGGCCATACGCCTCCTCCCCTGCCAGGTTGACCGTACAGCCGGGATCCCTGCGGATGTCGTAGAGCTGTTCCCCGGGACGCCTGGCAAAAGCCAGATCGAAAGGTCCGGGGAAGGTGCTCTGGTGCTCGATCAGGAACAGCTTCGAAGGAGAATCGTCCACATCATGGTAACCGGGCCACAATTCCTTAAAACCTTCTGGTGCCTGACCTTTCATGGTACCGGGGGGCATCGGATCACCCGCTGGCCAGCGTTCGGGTTTCATGTTCCAGATATACAGATAATCAGCAGTGCGGATGGCCCTGGCAGGATAGCCCAGGTTGTCGGGCCTTGCATGCGTGTGCCTTTCGCGACCGGTCAGGATATACTCCCGGGGGACGTAATCAGCATTGGAACCGTTTCCGAGCAACAGCCCTTTAAAGCTTCGGCCCGTCATTTCCGGCTTTTCTTTTACCCCGGTAATATCCAGCAATGTCGGGGCCAGGTCGATGAGGGAGACCAGGTCATCCGTCACCCGGTTCCCGGGAATGCCCGCAGGCCAGCAGATGGCAAGCGGGACGTGGGTCCCGAACTCCTGGAGGTTGGCCTTGGCAGCCGGGAACGGCATCCCGTTATCGGCCGTGACTATGATGATTGTATTGTCCAGTTCACCCGCTTCCTCCAGGAATTTCACCATCCTGCCCAGGTGCTGATCAAACCACTCGATCTCTAAAGCATAATCGGCAATATCGCTTCTGACCAGCGGTTGATCAGGCAGAAATCCCGGGACGCTGGCTTCGCTTTCCTGTTTACCTGCCTTCAAACCGGAACCCTCCTCATAGGACCTGTGTGGCTCGAAGCAACCATACCAGAAAAAGAAGGGCTTCCCGTTTTCTTTCTGCCGGTAAAAATCGATAAAATTTGCAGCATAGTCTGTTCGGCTCATGCCACTAGCCGGGACAGCTTCCATCCTTTTTTCGTTGAACGGGGGTCCCACCGGATTGCGCTCCCAGCCGGCATCCACCCAGTTCCCGGGCGCCCAGGGTTTCCCGGTATAGCCCAGTTCATATCCGGAATTTTCAAGCAGATCGGTAAACACCTGTAACTTTTTGGGAAAATAGCTGGCATGGGTGCCCGCCTCCTCCAGCTGCCAGATATTTTTTCCGGTAAGGATGGCCGCCCTGGACGGGCTGCATTGCGGCGCAGCCACAAAGGCATTGTTGAACAGGACCCCCTCCTTGGCCAGACGGTCAAAATTGGGGGTCTCAATACCCTGGATTCCGTAAGCCGATGCATAGGGCCAGGATTGATCATCGGAGATGGCCAGCAGGATATTCGGCATGCCCGTTTCTTCTGCCCCGGATGAGGGTCCTTGGCATGCAATCATTCCTGAAAGCAGCAACAATGAGGTCAGGACCTTTGCCATCGCCATTCCCGTTTCATATGCTCCATCAATTTTGACCGGGCCCTGTTTCCCGATCTGTTATGTGCAACTACAAATCTACCCTTTCTTTGTCCATTTCGAAAACCAGTTTACCCCCCTTCACAATCTCCCGGAAACTGATCCATGGATCCTTCACTTCTTTTCCATTCAGGGTGATGGAACGGATATAGAGGTTCTCCTCTGACCTGTTCCGTGTCTCGATCACGAACTCTTTTCCGGGATAAAAGGCCGGGTCCAGCCGGATGGTGATTTTATCGAAAAGCGGTCCGGTCAGGTCCACCCTGAGGTCCGGTGAGGTGCCCCCGTTCATTTCAAAAAGTCCCATGGCCGTCATCACAAACCAGGCGCCCATCTGGCCCTCGTCCTCGTCCCCCTCCCATCCATGGTAGGGCGTGTTCCCGTAGAAGCGCTCCATGATCGCCCTGGTATATTGCTGGGTCAGCCACGGCTTGCCGGAATAATTGAACAGCCAGGCTGCCTGCATATTGGCCTGGTTCCCGTGGTTGATGTAATATTCATGGACGGTCCGCCGGCTCCTGTCGAAGGCATGTGCGGCAAAATTCTTGTCCTCCGATTTCCTGAATCCCTCCTCCAGCCGGGAATTGAACAGCTCCTCCCCGAGCAGTTGCACCAGGCCCGGGATGTCATGGGGTACATACCAGGAGTACTGCCAGGAGTTGCCTTCGGAAAAGGAAAATCCGGAAAAAGGGTTAAAATCCGGGATCCACTCCCCTTTTGAATCCCGTGGTACCACATGCTTCAGTTCCGGATGGAACAGGTTCTTCCAGTTTCCTGAACGGCCGATATGGAACAGGTAATCGTCCTCCTTTCCGTATGCTTTTGCCAGTTGTGCAAAACAGAAATCGGTGAAGGCATAATTCAGGGTGCGGTCGGTCCGGCTCACATCATAGGGAACATAGCCCAGCGAATCATAGAGTTCCAGCCGATCCATTCCGGCCAGTCCGGACTCCGGCTGAAAGCCGCCCTGGACAGAGGCAGTATGCTTCACCGCTTCATACAATTTCAGCGTGTCATAATCCCGGATCCCCTTCATATAGGCGGATACCATGAGGGCCACCTCGTGTGAGACCTCCATGACACCCGTATGCTCCAGTCCGGCCGGCCCGTTATTGGTCCATCCTGTTTTGTCATAGAGCTCTATCTGGGTGCTGACCCAGTTGTTCATGATCCCGGGAGTGACCAGGGACCAGAGTCCGTTCAGGTTCCAGTAGGAATTCCAGAAGGCGTCCCCGCCATACATCACCCCGCCTTCGGGCAGCTGCTGGATCCTTTCCATGGGATCGCGGTAACGGCCATCCACGTCCGACCAGGTTTGCTTCTGGCTGTAGCACCGGTAAAGGTTGGTGTAAAATTTCTCCCTGTCCGCAGCGGTTCCCCCCTCCACTTTGATCCTGCCAAGCAGCTCATTCCACCGGTCCCTTGCACTTTGTACCACCCCGTCAAAATCCCATCCATAAGGACCCAACTCCGAATCCAGGTTCAGCCTGGCCCCTTCCAGGTCCACCAGGGACAGGCCGACCCTGAGCAGGATGGAATCGCCTGCTTGCAGGTCAAAATCGGCCCATGCTCCCAGATCCAGGCTGTCTCCGATCTGTTCGATATGTGGTTGAATCCCCCCGGAAGCCGACCACCCGTTGAAGGAGGTGAACGGTTCGCTGAACTGGATGACAAAATAGAGGGTGTAGTCGCCGTAATAGGTATGGGCGGTGGCAAAGCCCTCGATGGCTGTATCGCCCGCACAGGCCATGGATCCGTCCCTCAGCTCAAAGGGGTACTCCGCCGGAAATGCCAGGTCAATCATTATCCGCGTATCGGAACCCTCCTCAAAGGTATACCTGTGAAAGGCACAGCGGGTGGTGGCCGTCAGTTCAGCTTTGGCCCGCGCATCGTAGAGATGGACAGAATAATATCCCGGCCAGCCCGTTTCTGTAGCCTTATCGATGCGGGAATGGTAGGCAGCCCCGGCTCCGCGGTAGGCTGCATCCACCGGGCCATCGTTTGTCGTCAGGTCCTGAGCCGCCGGCATGACGGACAGCCCTGCCATGGTCCAGGCGTGCAGATGGCTGAATGCCCTCACACTGTTGATGGCATACTCATAGCCCCCCATCCAGACCTCCCCCTGGTTGTCAGGCCCGGGTTGCGCCATGCCGAAAGGGACGCAGGCATAAGGCCCCAGCATCCACCTTGAATTGGATGTGCCCGTGAACACATCCACGTAATCGACAGGCTGGATCTGGGCCAGTGCCATTCTGGCCAGAACCAGTAAAATCAGGCTGCAAGGGAAGCGCCTCATGCATTTCAAGGCGTTAAATCCTCAGAAAGATACGCTTTCTGTACAGGAAGAGCATAAGGGCCCATTGCAGGGCCAGCACCCCGCAGGCCAGGAAGACTGCCCCCCAGGCTTCGCTGATGTGCTGTTGCGTCCAGCCGAGAAAGAACCTGCTGGCACGTTCAAAATCCAGGATCTTTACGCCCATGTAAATGGTGATGGAATTCATCCCGAAAACAATGAAGAATGGGGTCCATTTGTTGATTCCCTTTACATCGATCACAAAATAGAACAGGGACAGGAGCAGCGCACTGATCCCTCCGGCGAGCAACACATAGGGTACGGTCCACATTCTCTTGATAATCGGATAAACCGGACTGAGTGCCAGGGCCAGCACAATGGCAAGAGCGCCTCCCAGGGCGATCCAGAGCGCTTTCTTCTCCATGCTCCCGGAAAAGGAGCGGATCACATATCCCGACAGTCCGCCCATCAGGGTCACTGCAATCGCAGAGACCATGCATATGACTCCTTCCGGATCAAATACCCCGTTGTGCAGGTGGCCGGGCAGGATCATCTGGTCGAGCCAGGCATTCATATTCGCTCCCTTCTCGAAACTGCCGGCTCCATAGCCCGGGGCCGGAATAAACAGCTGCAGTACCGCCACACCGGCCATGATCCCGGCGAGCCAGAGCAAAATCCTTCCAGGTTGCCGGGTATACAGGAATATCAGGGCTGCAAAGAAATAGCCCACCCCGATCTGCCCCAGCACACTGGCATAGCGAAGATCCGTAAATCCCTTCCTTAAGGCACCGTTATAGATGATGCCAAAAAGGACCAGGGCAACAAACCGCCAGAGGATCTTCCTGAAGAGAATCTTCCTGGAAATGCCTTTTTCTACTTTAGAGGTGATGCCGTAAGGGATGGCGGCTCCCGAGATAAACATGAACAGGGGGAAGATCAAATCGTAGAACCGGAACCCTTCCCAGCTCACATGATGCATCTGGGTTTCCAGTACATCGAGCCAACCCAGGTTTGTTGCATCGGCCAGTGCGATAACAATTCCGCACCCGCCCACCAGCATGGCCATGTCAAATCCCCGCAGGGTATCCAGTGATTTGAGCCTCTCTTTGGTCGGGGTCCTGGGGATCTGTTGAACCGGATTGGTTTCCATTTGCAGCGTAGTTTAAATTCGAAGTGTAACAATCTATTCAGGGAGCGGAAAGGGTATCCGGCTGATCAGAATATCCTCCTTGTTCAGGCTGTATACCAGCCAGAGGTCATTGTCCGTCCAGGAACCATCATTGTTCCAGTGTGACAATCCCCTGTGATAACTGATCCCATGACCCTTGAATTTGCCTTCATAGCGTTGATCAGGCAACTGCCCGTTGACCGAGTAGGGATGGCTGAAAGTAATGCCATCATCGCTGGTGACCATCACCAGCGGCCAGCGTTTATCCGGATCCGGATTGTAGAAAAGGGCATACCTGTTGTCGGAGGTGCGTTGCCCCCAGACCTTCCCTCCCCCCGTAATGAGGGATTTGGGTCTTACAGGTTGTTCCCAGGTCTTTCCCCCATCCGGGGAGGTGGTCACCCAGCGGAACTTGGAGATGCCGACCAGGGTCCCGTCCTTTCGCTGGAAAAAGCACATGGCCTTCCCGAATTCCGCGGCCAGGTCCCTCAGCTGTTCGCTTCCCTGCCAGTTCTCAGGATGGTTCCATTTCATGCGATCC
>CAZNSZ010000125.1:0-5669 GCA_964575865.1 uncultured Bacteroides sp.
ACCAGCTGCTCGGAAGGGAGCAGGGTATGGAGCGCATGGGCCACGGTAAGCCCCCCCACCCCTGAATCGAATAATCCTATGGGACTGCTTTTCCCCATCTTTTCTGTAAGTTAATGAAAAATGGGATCATGTGGTTCTTTTCCCTCATCATCCCATTTTCTCTCTCTGTGTAACTCTAAAATCCTTGAACTGCCTTTTCCCGCCTTCCGACTTTCGACTATCGACTTTTGACTTCTGACTGTCGACTATCGACTTTTGACTTCTGACTGTCGACTATCGACTTTACAGACTTTACGGACTTACTGCAGGCCGAGTTCCGTCTTCACCAGAGGCAGCAGGTCCACGCTCTCCGGTCCGGTGTAGACCGGGTTGCCCTGGCTCAGGTCGAACACGTAGAGCAATCCCTGTGCCTTGGCCACTGATTCGATGGCCTTCCGCGCCTTGTCCATCACGGGCTGGATCATCATCATGCTCTGCTGCTGCAGGTCCTGCTGTGCGGTCTGGGCAAAATTCTGAAGGCGCATCTGCATCTCCTGTATCTCCGAAGCCTTGGCTTCACGGATCAGGTTGGTCATGGTGGCCTCCGCCCTATTGTATTCCTCGATCTTCTTATTGATCTCCACCTGGAGGCGTTCGATCTCCAGGTCATACTGGTCCCTCAGGTCCTCAACTTTTGCCTGGGCGGAATCATACTCGGGCATATCCTGAAGCAGCTGCTCCGAGGCAATATGGCCAAATTTCTGTGCATGGACAGCCATGGCCACCAGGAGGATCCCCATTACCAGGGCGATTCGTTTCATCGTCTTCATATTGTGATGTTTGCGTATAAAAATGATTGCTTTTGAAAAAGCGCCTACAAATGTAAGATTTTAATTCTTATAACCTAACCTTTGCAGGATATCGTCGCTTAAATCATAGCGCGGATTGGAATACAGGATCGATGCGCCCGAGGCGGAATCGAAGATCACCGCATAACTGCCTTCGGCGGAAAGCTCCTTGACGGCCTTGTAGACCGCATCCTGGATCGGCTTCACCAGCTCTTCCCGCTTTTTGGCCAGGTCGCCTTCAGGACCGAAATATTTGGCCTGCAGCTCTTTGGCTTCCCTCTCCTTGTTGATGATCTCATCTTCGCGCTGCTTTTTCATCTCGTCGGTCAGGAGCACCCGCTCCGCCTGGTAAGTCTTGTACATCTCCTCTATTTTCGTGTACTCCGCCGCGATCTCCGTCTCATACTCCTCGGAGATCTTGTTCAGCTGTTCCTGGGCAGCGTTGTATGAAGGGATGTTCTGAAGGATATAATCCGTATCCACGAAGGCGAATTTCTGGGCCAGGGCCACACCTGCGAACAGGGTCATGACCATGAGGACTGCTGTTAACTTTTTCATAACCAGTGTTTTTATCAATGAATGAATTGTTTTCTTTCCAGATGCAGATCAAACTCTGTACCAAAGTTTTTTAAAAGATCCCCTCCACAACCGTTCCCCGAAAATAAGGGCGAATCGATGATCTCTGAATATTTCATCCTGAAGCCCATCTCAGAACTGTTGCCCGATGGTGAAGTGGAACTGGGAGCCGCTGATGCCGCTGGATCCGGGATAGGTGTCGAAGCCGTATCCCCAGTCGATCCCCAGCAGTCCGAACATGGGCAGGAAGGCGCGCACGCCCACACCGGCCGCCCGTTTGGCCACGAAGGGATTGAACTCGTCCATGCTGTACCAGGCGTTCCCCGCTTCCAGGAAGGTGAGCACAAAGATGGTGGCCGAGGGGTTCAGGGAGACCGGGTAACGCAGTTCCAGGGTGTACTTGGTGTAGACGTTCCCCGACTTCTTCCCGTTCACCACCGGCGTGAGGCTCCGGTTGGGATACCCGCGCTGTGCGATGGTTTCCCGGCCATAAAGGTTGTACCCCGAGAGGCCGTCCCCCCCTACGTCGAATCCCTCAAAGGGCGAGGGTCCGATGTCGTCGTTGTAGTGCCCCAGGTACCCCCACTGGGCGCGCGCCATCAGCACCAGGTCACCCATCAGCGCATGGAACCAGTCCACCTTGAACATCCAGCGGTGGTACTCCACCCACTTGTATTTCTCCTGGTCCCCGATGGTGGTATAGTCCCAGTCCTTGTGGAACAGGGAGTAGGGCGGGGTGATCTGCAGGCTCAGGCTGAGGCTGCTCCCCCTCCTGGGATAGATGATCTGGTCCTGGGAGTTCCGCCCCAGGGTGGTGGTGAAACTGAAGTTGTTGAAAAATCCGTTGTCCACCAGGAAGAGTCCCGGGTAATCCTTCACCTTGTACCGCTGGTAGGAGATCGCGTTGTAGAGGGTGAAAAAGTCGTCGGGCCAGGTGAGCCTGCGTCCGAGACCCAGCGAAAGCCCGGTCACCGAATAGTACTCGTCCGGGATCTGGTCCCTGTCCCCCCCGTAATAGAAGGCATAGGGGTTCCGGTTCATCTTGGAATAGTACCCCGAAATGGAGAAGGAGTTGGGTTTCCTGCCCCCGAACCACGGCTCCACGAAGGAGAAGTTGTAGCTCTGGTAGACCCGTCCGTTGGTCTGGGCCCGGACGGAGAAGGTCTGGCCGTCGCCCGAGGGGACCGGCCGCCATGCCTTGGGATCGAAGAGCCGGCTGATGGCAAAGTTGGAGAACCGGATCCCCACGGTCCCCACCAGCATCCCGGCGCCGTACCCCCCGGAGATCTCCAGCTGGTCGGTGGCCCGTTCCACCAGGCGGTATTCGATATCCACAGTCCCGTCCGCCTGGTTGGGGATGGGATTGGGTTCGATCTGCTCCGGGTCGAAGTGGCCCAGGTTGGCCAGTTCCCGCACGGTACGGATCAGCTCCTGCTTGCTGAACTTGTCCCCGGGCATGGTGCGGAGCTCCCGGCGGACCACATGTTCATTGGTCCGGTTGTTCCCCTTGATGATCACATTGTTGATGGTGGCGATCTCCCCCTCGTAGATGCGCATCTCGAAATCGATGGTGTCGTCCTCCACACTCACCTCCACCGGGGTCAGCTGAAAGAAGAGGTAGCCGTTGTCCAGGTAAACCCCGTTCACCGCATCCTCGTCGATAAAGAGCCGCTCGTCCAGCACCGTCTGGTCGAACACGTCCCCCTTCTCGATCCCCAGCACCGCATTCAACAGCTCGGAGGGGTACTTGGTATTGCCCACCCATTCGATATCCCCGAAATAGTACTGGTCCCCCTCCTCCACGGTGAGATAGAGGTTGATCCGGTTGTCCCGGTCCGGCAGGAAGGCCATGGAATCGGAGAGGACCTTGGCATCGCGGTACCCGTTCTCGTTGTAGAATTCGATGAGCTTTTTCTTGTCCTCCTTGAAGGTTTCGGACACCAGCTTGGAAGCCTTGAAGAAATTGAGGTTGACCTTCTTGGTGTCCTTCATCTTTCGCCGCAACTGGGCATCGGTGAACGCCTGGTTCCCGGTGAAAAAGATCTCGTCGATCTTCACCCGGTCGTTCTTGTTCACGTCGATGTTCATCTGCACCATGTTCACCCTGATCGTGTCGTCCTGCAGCTGGATGGTGACCTCGGTGTTCAGGAAACCCTTCTCCACGAAGTGGTCCCGGGTGATCCTGCGGGTGTTGTCCATGATGTCGGCAGTCACCTGCTGCCCGGGCCGCAGGTTGATCTTCTCCATCACGTCGGTCTGCTCCGATTTCCCGATCCCCGTAAAGGTGAGCCGCGACATGCGGGACTGCTCGGTGAGGTAGATGTCGAGCCAGATGCTGTCGTTGCGCACCCTGGTGGCGGTGATCTTGGCATCTGCAAAGAGCCCCTGGCTCCAGAATTTCTTCAGCACATCGGTCACATCGTCGCCCGGGATGGTGATGGTCCTTCCGACCTTCAGCCCGGAGATGCTGATCAGCACCTCCTTCTGGATGAACTCCACCCCGGAGACCGTCACATCGGCGATCACATATTCCTGGGGATTCTCGTAATCCATCACGGGAAGGGAATCGTAGGGGATGGTGTCCATGGCACTGTTCCTCGGCCGCTCGGACAGGGTTGTCCGGGCATTGGAAAGGTCCATTGGTGCTTCTTTCCGGGAATTTCTCTGACGGATGTTGGGGCGGTCCGGGTCCCGCTCCTGGCCCATCATTTCCTGAAAGCCCGGCAGTGCCGAAACAAAGAGGAGGAGAATAAAGATTCGAAAGGTCCGTTGTATCATTCCTGCATTTAATTATTCAGCGAAACAGCTCTGGGCTTTTCACTCACCTTACCGAATCGTCGCTCCCGTCTCTGAAAATCGATAATGGCTTCATAAAAATGCTCCTTGCGGTAATCGGGCCAGAGTACTGGTGTAAAGTACAGCTCGGTATACGCAAGTTGCCAGAGCAGAAAATTGCTGATCCTCCGCTCCCCGCTGGTACGTATCAGCAGTTCCGGATCGGGCATGAACGAGGCGGCCATATACGACTCCACCACACATGCATCGATGTTATCCGGATCCAGCGTACCTGATTTGGCGTCCTGGCACATCCGCTTCACTGCATCGGTGATCTCCCACCGGCCACTGTAACTGAGCGCCAGTACCAGCGTCAGCCCCGTGTTTTCGGAAAGGATATTCACCGCTTGCATGAGATGTTTCTGAACGCTGCCGGGCAGGTCAGCAATGTTTCCAATCACTAGCAGGCGGACATTATTTTCGTTTAGTTTTCTGGTTTCGTTGGCAATGGTGTTGGTCAGAAGGGTCATCAGCCCGTCGATCTCGGTCCTTGGCCGTTTCCAGTTCTCGGTGGAGAAAGCATATAGGGTCAGATATTCGATCCCCAGTTCTCCCGCTGCTTCCACCACCTGGCGAACGGATTCCACACCGTTCCGGTGACCGAAAAGGCGTTCCCCGCCCTTCTTCTGGGCCCACCTCCCGTTCCCGTCCATGATCATGGCCACATGGCTGGGAAGGCGGTCCCGCTTTATTTGTTCCTTTAAACTCATGGTTCGATCCACTCGTCCTCGTCCATTAATCATATGTCGGACACTCCTCCCTGTAATTAAATATCTTAAAGGTCAGGAACACCCCGGTAAACAGGTACCAGTCGTTGTTCCCTATAGGGGTCTGCACCTCCTCCCCGCCCAGGTTCGCGAATCCGTCGATCAGATCCGTGAACGTTTTCCGGGCACTCACCTCGACCCCTCCGCTCACCCGCTGCCCCAGGTTCACCTTCACCCCTCCCCCGAAGGGCACATAGAGGTGCGAAACCGAGTTTCCGTCGATGTTCAGGCTGTAGCCCAGACCGGCGGATACATAGGGTGACCACTTCGTTTTTCTTTCGGCCGTTTTATAGGGCCACCAGTTGAACTCAAAATCAAGGCCCAAATCTACAAAACTTGCCTCAAATTCTGCCAATCCGCCCCGGAAATTCTCCACAGAATCACTCAGGGTGTAAAAGAAGGCATGGGCCCGGAGCGCGTTCCTCATGTTGAAATTGTGCCGGTAAATGGGCCCGATGGCCGGCGGAATGGTATGGGGAACCGGGATGGTCGTACTCAGATCGCCCATGTACCAGGGGACCCCCACAAAAAATCCGATGTCCCCGTTCCGCTGCGCTTTCGCTGGCACTGCGGCGATCAGTAATGCAAAGATGATAACAAGGAGCAATCCCCTGCCCGACGCAGGGTTCCTACCTGTAGAGTTTCCTGAAGATGGGCTTTCCGT
>CAZNSZ010000125.1:5769-9006 GCA_964575865.1 uncultured Bacteroides sp.
CTGTCCAGCGAAGTGAGCAGAAAAATCGCGATCAGCGGGATCCAGATTTTGTTCTTCATAGACAGGGCGTTCAGGATTGCAAATATAAAAATAAACAATTTTTTTAATTGCGTTTATCTGCCCCCCACATCAATTTATTCCGAAGGGTGCTGTAGAAGCTGATGTTCTCTATGCGAATCATCTTCAGGGTGTAGGGTGCCCGCCTGACCGTCACGGTGGTGTTCACGTCCAGGTCCACCGTCCGGGAATCGAGGGCCAGCTGGAAGTTGGGATCGCGCGTATCGACCGTCAGCTGCATGACTGCCGTGTCGGGAAGTACCAGGGGACGCACCGTCAGGTTGTGGGGCGCGATGGGGGAAAGAATGATCGAATTGGACTCGGGCACCACGATGGGTCCCCCCACGCTCAGGTTGTAACCGGTGGAGCCGGTGGGTGTTGATAACAATAGTCCGTCCGCCCAGTAGGCGCTCAGGAATTCCTCGTTGGCCTTCACATGGATGGTGATCAGCGATCCGCTGTTCTTGTAGATCCGCACCTCGTTCAGGGCCACATCCAGGTCCCCGATGGTGCTGCCCGGGGCCTCCACCTGCAGGAGCATCCGCTCCTCGATATCGAACTTGCCGCTGAAGACGCTTTCCAGCGATTCGCTCATGTTCTCCTGGGAGATGTAGGAGAGGAACCCGAGCCTTCCGATGTTGACCCCCAGCACCGGGATCCCGCTATCCCTGACCAGGGTGACCGTCTCCAGGAAGGTGCCGTCACCCCCCAGGGAAAACAGAAAATCGATGCCGGAGGGAAGGCTCTGGTGATCGGTGAAGAGTCCCGCCACGGCTGGCCTGAGCCCGGTCTCTTTCTGGAGAAATTCGAAGAGCGGCGCATAGACCCACACCCCCACATCCATGGCGCTGAATTTGCTGAACATGGCCGCAATGTTCTCGCGGGCATAAGAGGGGAAATTCCTTCCGAATACGGCCACTTGCATGATCAGGTATTCAGGTATTTGAGAAAGACGTCGAAACGCTCCTGGTAGAACTCGTCCAGGTCCTCCTCGCTCATGTGGGAGCTGACCACCACGTAGTTGTACCGGTTGAAGGTGGCCATGATGGAGGTCAGGTCCGTCAGGTTGATCTTGAGGGTCACCCGCAGCTTCTTGTTGTCGTCGGTGTTGGCCACATAGAGGCTGAGAATGCGGCCGTTGTTGCCCTCCACGATCTGGCTGATCTCGCTGAGGGAATAATCCAGTGGATTCATTTCCAGTTCGACGATACCCCCGGGCTGCTGCATGGCCGAAAGCCTTGCGAACCGGCGGGTCAGGTCCTCCATGGTGATCACCCCGCGGTAATGTTTCTGGTGGTCCAGTACCGGCACCAGGGTCAGCTTGAGGCGGGAAAGCAGCTCGATCACCTCGTAAATGTGCTGGTCCTCCCTCACATAGGGCTTCTGAAGGGAAAGCTCATGGTTGCCCACCGGCTCGTCGGGATTGTTCAGATCGAAAATATCCGCATCGGAGATCAGTCCCAGGAAATCGCGCTGGTTCACGATGGGCAAATGCTTCACCCGGAACACTTCCATCCAGGAGAGTGCCTTGGTGCCCGTGTCGGAAGTCTTCAGGGCCGTTACCACATCCGATATGAGTTCCCGTGCCAGCATCGTGTTGTCCGTTGAATGGTTCGGATAATATAATACAAATTTGGTACCATCTGACCCTTACAGGACATATTATTACTATTTATGTTCAGACACCCCTGCCGGGTATACGGTTGCAGCGGATCAAAGGTTCAGTTTCTTCTCTATGGTATTCAGGAGGATAGAGATGGCCACCTCGTTCTCTCCCCCCTGGGGAACGATGATGTCGGCGTACCGTTTTGAAGGCTCGATGAACTGCAGGTGCATGGGCTTGACCGTCTTCTCGTAACGCTCCAGCACTGTCTTCACATCCCTTCCCCGCTCCATCATGTCCCTTTCGATCACCCTCCCCAGCCGGTCGTCCGAATCGGCGTCCACGAAGACCTTGATGTCGATCTCCTGGATGAGCGGCAGGTGGGTATAGATCAGGATCCCTTCCAGGATGATCACCTCCCTGGGCTCCACGGTAATGGTCTCCTCCGCCCGGGTGCAGGTGAGGTAGCTGTAGATGGGCTGCTCCACCGGGATCCCCTGCTTGAGCTTCTTGAGGTGGTCCACCAGCAGGTCGAACTCCAGGGAATCGGGATGGTCGAAATTCATCTGCTGCCGCTCCTCCAGGGGCAGGTGGCTGTTGTCGCGGTAATAGGCGTCCTGGGGGACCACTGCCACCCTGTCAGCCGGGATCCGCTGAATGATCTTCTTGACCACGGTGGTCTTTCCCGAGCCGGTGCCGCCTGCGATTCCAATGGTGAACAAGTCGTCAGTCGTTAGTCGTCAGTCAGAATTTAAAGTTAAAAGGATATTTTAACTTTGGGGCAAAATTGGTAATGGTTATGGAGCAGACTCTCTATCCCCTCAAGTTCAGGCCACGGATCAAGGACAAAATCTGGGGAGGGCCCCGGTTACGGGATGTACTTGGAAAGGAGGCTTCGGATAAAGCGGGCGAAAGCTGGGAAATCTCCGGGGTGCAGGGGGAGGTATCGGAAGCGGCCAACGGATTTCTGGCGGGCAACACCCTTCAGGAACTCATCGAGGTCTACATGGGCGACCTGGTGGGTGACCACGTCTTTGAGAAGTTCGGGATGGAGTTCCCCCTGCTGATCAAATTCATCGATGCCAGCGACGTGCTGAGCATCCAGGTCCATCCCGGCGACGAACTGGCCAGGGAAAGGCACAACTCTTTCGGGAAGAGCGAGATGTGGTACATTGTGGAATCCGAGGGGGGTGAGCTGATCGCCGGCTTCAACCGGGAGATGGACCGGGAGGCTTATCTCGATTATTTCAGGACTGGAAAGCTGAAGGAGATCCTCAACGTGGAGAAAGTGGCACCGGGTGATATCTATTTCATGCCGGCGGGAAGGATCCATGCCATCGGGGCCGGGGTGCTGCTGGCTGAGATCCAGCAAACCAGCGATGTCACCTACAGGATCTATGACTGGGACCGGGTGGACGATGCGGGGCAGCCCAGGGAGCTGCATACGGACCTGGCCCTGGATGCCATCGACTTCACCTACCATTCCGACTACAAGACCCATTATGAACCGCTCAGGAACAGCACCGTTCCGGCGGTGGACTGCCCCTATTTCACCACCAGCGTGATCAGGCTCGACC
>CAZNSZ010000126.1:0-8954 GCA_964575865.1 uncultured Bacteroides sp.
GGATCCCCGGCTACATCTACAACAGCATCGCCTGCCTCGACTGCCATCCCGACGGAAGCAGCAAGGCCAGGAAATCAAGGTTGAACATCCTCCGATAAGCCCGAAGCATGAAACACATCCCGGTCATATTCGCACTGATCCTCCTGATGCCCGCATTGCACGGGCAAACAGACGAGCCTTTCACGGAGGGCAGCATCTCCTACGTCACCTCCCAGAGCATTTATGTGAAGTTCGCATCCACTGAGGGCATAAGCCCCGGCGACACCCTGTTCATGCGCTTTGATGGCCGCCAGGTGTCGGCGATGGTCGTAAAGAACCTTTCATCCATCTCCTGTGTCTGCACACCCCTGGAGGGATACGACCTCAAGGTGTCGGATGCAGTCTTCTCCAGGAAGAAGGCGGGGACCGGGGATGTGCCTGTGGCGGCCACTCCCGTCCCCGACAGTGTGGTGGCCGGGCCGGTCGCCGAACCGGACACCCTGCCGCCGGAGGAGGCGCCGGCCTTCGTGCAGGAGGTCAGGGGGCGCATCACCCTCGCCTCCTATTCGAACTTCTCCAATACCGGCATGACCAACCGGCAACGGATGCGCTATACCTTTGCGTTCACCGGCGACCACCTTGGAAATTCTGGATTTTCGCTTGAGACCTACCTGTCGTTCCTCCACACCAACACCAACTGGAGCGACATACAGGACGACCTGTTCAACGGGCTGAAGATATACAACCTGGCCTTGAAGTATGATTTCAACCCCACCACGCGGCTCTGGCTGGGCCGCAAGATCAATCCCGCCCTCTCAAGCGTGGGTGCCATCGATGGGGTGCAGTTCGAGAAAGACCTGGGAAGTTTTACCGTGGGTGCGTTTGGCGGGTCCAGGCCCGATTACAGGAACTACGGCTTCGACCTCGGCCTCTGGCAGTACGGGGCCTACCTGGGGCACAACTACCGCAGGGACATGCGGCAGATGCAGAGCACGCTGGGGTTCATCGACCAGAGCAACGGCGGACACACCGACAGGCGGTTCCTTTACCTGCAGCACATGAACACCATGCTGAAAAACCTGGTCTTTTTCGGGACCATGGAGATGGACCTGTATAAAAAGGTGGACGGCAAGGCGGAGACCACCTTCGACCTGACCAACCTCTACCTGTCGCTCCGCTACCGGATCATCCGGCAGGTATCTCTCTCGCTGTCCTACAGCGCCCGGAACAACATCATCTACTACGAGACCTACAAGAACATCATCGAGCGGCTGCTGGATGCCGAAACCCTGCAGGGGTGGCGGGCGCAGGTCAACGTGAGGCCCATGAAATACCTGGCCGCAGGCCTCAGCGGCGGCTACCGCTACCGGAAGGCCGACCCGGGACCTTCCAGGAACCTATACGGGTATGTTACCTACAGCCAGGTACCCGGCATCAATGCCGGCATCACCCTGTCGGTGACCGTGCTGGAGACCAGCTACCTCAACGGCAACATCTACAGCGCCGGGCTCAACAAGGACATCATCCCCGGCAGGCTCTCGGGCGGGTTCAGCTACCGCATGGTGGACTACAGGTACACCAGCGCCGAGTTCGACATCCCCCAGCACATCGGGGACTTCAACCTGTACTGGCGCATATGGAACAAACTTTCGCTCTCGGTGAACTACGAGGGCACCTTCGAGAAGGCGAAGACCTTCAACAGAGTCTTTGTGAACCTGAGCCAACGGTTCTGATATCGATTATCCATGCTCTCCCGGACGAATAATTCCAGGGGGATGCAGTGCAAATATCAATTTCAGCTAACTTCGCTAAATTCTAAAAACATATGATCATGACCATCTTAAAACGACTGAACCCTTTCCTGATACTATTGGTCCTCCTGGGTATCACCTTTTCCTGCAGCAAGGACGAGAACAAGTCCCCCCAGGTGACCATCGGCGTCATCCAGAATAACATGGAGATCGTCAAAGGCATCCCCATCAGCTTCACCGTGGAAGCCAGCGATGACGACGGCGAGGTGGTGTCGGTCCTTGTGGTCATCGACGGCGAGAACTATGACACGGCTGTGACAGCCCCTTACCTGTTCTCGTGGGAGACCGTCGACAAGACGGCGGGGGAGCACTCCATCTCCGCCCAGGCTACCGACAACGAAGGGGCCACCTCCATCCATGCGATCAAGGTGAAGGTGATCACCGACGTGGATCCCATCCTGCCCTGCCAGGGCGGCATCACCATTTCCTATGAAGGGCAGACCTACAATACCCTGCAGGTGGGCGGGCAATGCTGGCTGCGGGAGAACATGAACGTGACCACCGCAAACAGCGCCCCATACAACAACGACCCGGGCAACAGCGCCACCTACGGCCAGCTCTATACCTGGGAAGAGGCCATGACGGCCTGCCCGCCGGGCTGGCACCTCCCCTCGTATGAGGAGTGGTGCGACCTGGTGAAGCATGTGGACGCGACGGCCTATTGCGACGAGGAGACCGCCAACGGCACCGACGCCGGTTTCAAGCTCAAGTCGGCCGGCGGCTGGGCCAATGACCACCACGGCTCGGACCAGTTCGGGTTCAAGGCCAGGCCGGGAGGATACAAAGGGGCGGACGGCGCCTTCAACGGACTGGGCCATACGGCCGCCTTCTGGAGCTCCAGCGAATCCGGCAGCCAGGCCTTTGCCTGGTCTATGTCGGAGAAAACGACGCAGGCCCAGAACAGCAAGCACGCGAAGACGGAGATGCGTTCAGTTCGCTGTATCCGGGATTAGGGGGAGAAAAATGAAAATCGGCCCTTCGGGCCTCTCAATGAAAACTTCAAAATGGGGCTCGTCGCCAACGACCGTCAGCTGAAGGAATCCGTCAGAGTGGCACTGAGTGATGCGGGAAAGGCCCCGATCAGCACCCGTTTCATGGCCACGTCAAATTCGGAAAACCACGGGCATTTGTCCACGATGGTCAACAGCGCACCCACTACAATAATTGACAGCAGGTAGGTTGAAAAGACACGTTTCAGGAATTCCCACCGAAACATGTTCAGGTGTTTCCGGTACGCCGAAAAATAGACAAAGGCGGCCATGAAACTGAAACCCACCGCGGAAAGGGTGAGTGCATTCAGCCACGGAAGCTGCTCCCCCAGGTTCCATACTTCCTCGGTAAAGGCCACCGGAACAGCAAGAATGGAAGCCCCGACAATGACTTCCAGGTAGTCCCTGATCTTCATCTCCACCTTCAGGGGAACCTGTATTGTCCGCAGTACCTGGCCATCATCCCCGAGTATCCTGATGTCCTCGTAAAGCTTGCCTTCGACCCGGTGAAATTCGGTTTCGATGTTGTCAATGTTTCGCGTGCTCATATGCTTTGGTTTAGTTCTTCTGGAAATAAAGTTTCTGCACCACCGCAACAATAATGGCCGTAGACCATCCGAAAATGAGGATCCCGGCGGCCGCCTGAATCGATGCCAGGATCCGCCAATCCGAACCCAGGGTGATGTCGCCGTATCCCAGCGTGGTGAAGGTGACGATCGAAAAATACAGGGATTCTTCAAAACTGCCTGTGGCGTCCAGGTGATGGTAAACTGCGGCCCATCCCGAAGCTTCCAGGATGGAGGCAAAGAGCATGATCAACACGAAGATGGACAGCCGTATTTCCTTGAAGGCGAACACATGATGAGTTCTCTTTTTCATCCTGTTGGCCTCGAACATGATGAAGCGTGTGGCCAGGGCATGGATTACGATGGTATAGACTGTGATGAAGCTGCCATACAAAATATTCGTCCAAATGGTTGCCATATGGTTTCCTGTTCAGTTAAATGATTATTCCCCGGTTATATTCAACAAAATTAGAGAAAAGCTGATATCAGCCGGGCAATGGAATACAACAATTGCCTGGTTATCGGGATTCTTCTCCACGCTTCAGCGGTCATTTCAACGGCCTCCTCCAGGTCGTTCACAAAAGCAGCTTCCAGTTCGGCGGCGAATCCCGGGTCATAAATGACGGGCATGATCTCGAAGTTCAGGTCGAAACTCCGGATATCCATGTTGGCCGTCCCGACGATGCTGACCATCCCGTCGGCCACGACGGTCTTGGCGTGCACAAATCCTTTCTTGTACAAAAAGATCTTCACACCGGCCTCGAGCAGGTCCTGGAAGTAGAACCTGGAAGCGGCCCCCACAATGGCCGAATCGGATTTATATGGCAGCAGCAGCCTTACATCCACACCGCTTTTTGCAGCCTGTTTCAGCGCGTCGGAAATGGAATCACTTGGAATGAAATAAGGATTGGTTATGTAGAGTTTTTGCCGTGCCAGGTTAAAGAGCTTGGCATAGGTGAGCATGATGTTCGACATCCTGAAAACAGGCCCGCCGGCCACAACCTGAGCCAGTCCTTTATGCGTTGAATCGTCGAAATTTGAGGGTGCCGGGAACAATTCCGGAGCTACCTCCAAAGGCCTTGGCGTAAATACATTCCAGTTGATAATGAAATGCCGTTGGATATTCAGGACCGTAGGCCCGATGATCCTTACGTGTGTATCCCGCCAGTAAAGACCTGTTTCGATCGAATTGTCGTAACGGTCCGACACGTTGATCCCGCCCAGGTACGCGGTCTGTCCGTCGATGATGATGATCTTCCGGTGGTCGCGGTGGTTCATGCGGTTGGCCATGCCGGCCAGCTTCACCCTGATGACCGGGTATACTTCGATGCCCCCCACTTTCATTTCCCTTACAATGTTCTTGCGGATCGAACGGCTTGCGTAGGCATCATACAGCACCCTCACCCGCACCCCTTCTGCGGCCTTTTTCAACAGCACCTCCTTCACCTGGTTTCCCCGGGTATCGTTCTCCCAGGCATAATATTCCATGTGGATGTGGTTTTTCGCCCCGGCCAGGGCCTGCAGCACATCGGGAAATTTCTCCTCCCCGTTGATGAGCAAATGGAACGCATTCGGGAAGAGGTTCTCCTTTTCGGAATTATTGATAAAATGGATTAGCGGAATGTAGGGTTCGATCTCAGGAAGGCCCTGCTTGATACATTCAACCGAGATGTCTTTCACCTGGTTATGGAAATCTGTTGTGACCTTGTCGAAGGCACGTTTAATATTGCTGCTGGGCAGCCTTTTCCGGAAATTGATGCCGACAGAAAAGTAGAATAATAATCCCACAACCGGCAGCAGGAAAACCAGCAACAAATAAGCAAAGGTTTTGGCAGCTGACCGGGTATCCAATAAGATCCGGATGACCCCGTAAAGGAGGATCAGGGTATAGATTGCCATTAGCAGAATTGCAATCATCCAGGGAAATTGTTTGAAAAGTTGAAGCATAACATGTGATTTATTTTTCAAAAAGGTCTGTCAGCCGGGAATTATCAAATTTGAAGATAAGCATTCCTGATTAATGTATATCAAGCTGATCATCGTTTGCAAATTTAGGCCAATGAATGTCTTCAGAACCAATTTGTCTCTTATGGCTGAAAAGTGTCTTATTCCTTCTTGAAGTAGTAATCTGAACCACCGCAACAATTATCGCTGTCGACCAGCCAAAAATGATGATACCCCCGGCTGCCCGGATGGAAGCTGGTAATCGCCACTGTTCATTCAACACTATGTCTCCGTATCCGAGTGTTGTAAACGTTACGATCGAAAAGTACAGGGCATCGTTCAATCGAGAAAATGCATTGTTATGCATATAGGTCAATGCCCATAGCAACGATTCAGATATGGAGGCGAGCAACAACAGACTGATGTAAATTGAAAGCCATCGCGTACTGATGTTCTATATTTTATGGGTCAATTTGCTTTTCCTTTTGACAATAAAAACCATAAATCTTGTGGCTGTTGCATGCGCTTAAAACATGTACTTGATCATGAGCTGTAACCTGTTACCTGTTCCTGATGCGCCGTCCCCGTTATTTCTTTGCAACGTCATAAATTCAATACCGGTATTGACGGACTTTATGGGAGACCAGATGACATTGGCATGCAGGGAATGACCGCTTTTGATCGCATCCGGACTCCGATATTCTGAAGGATCCAATCCAAACCAGGCCGTACTCACATTGGCCATCAGGGTCCGTGATATATTGTATGCGAGACCGCCCGTCATACTCCAGGCCTGCATGGTTTCAAGCTGGCCATCCGGATTGAGGATGGCAGCGGCTCTGCTGCCAAGGGTTGAAATTACATTTGAAGCCCAGCCGTCTCCATAGGAGCCCAGCCAGGTGAAATAAAATTTGTTTTTTATAAAATACTCACGGCCACTGAAGCTGACCCCCCATCCCAGTGCCGAATCATCCGGCCCGTCATCCTGACCATCCCATCGCAATTGATATAGGGAGGCACCCAGGAACAAACGGCCGCCCGAGGCTGTATTTCTGGTAATTCTGCCTACCAGGATGGGAAGCAACATGCTTGCCTGTCCGTTAAAGCCATTCGGATCAATTTCGGGAAAGTCATTCATTTCGATGGCGATGGCGTAATTCATTTTATCGCTGATCTTATCTTCGAAACGAACCTGATCTCTTCTGATACCGACAATGGCATCGCCTGCAGCAAAGTCGAAGGTAGTTGGAATGGCGAACACGTCTGTCTGGGTCCCCCAGGTGCGCCCCACCAGCAAGCGCCCAATAACCGCATATATATGCCGCAGGCGGGGCGTTTGGTAGAATGCACCCCGGTCCAGGTTATAGAAATCAAATTCAAAGTAAAAACGCAAGGGTTTGCCGGCTTCGGAAATGCTCCGGATGTCGAAGTTTATGCGGGATTCCCTGGCGTGCAGGTTCATGTAACCTTCTTGAGGCGGTCGTCCATCCCCGTCTATGGGCACATTTTGGATTTCATACTGAAATCGATCATAGGCACCATCAAAATCCTGGATGTAGTCAAGTTTGATATATCCTCCAATGGCCATGCGGGCCCTGGAGCCAAAGATAGGCCATGAATTGGGAAAGGAGGCGTCGACCAGGTCCTGACCTGTATAATCGATCATGTTATTGCGGAACTGATCGATGCGCGTGGTATCTTTTTCCACGATATTGAGTGTGTCTCCCGGTTTCCATTTCTGACCATTTGCCAGATTTGTAATTCCCAGCAACAGAAAAACAGCCAGGCTGCTAAACAGCGTAGACTTTTTAATTATTAGATCCAAACCCATGTTTCATCATTAATCTGATGTATACTTGAAATCAAAAACACTCTTATACCCGTATGCACAAAATACTAAAACACACGCGGGAAACCCGGGTGCATTTTAGTATTGAAATTGCATTTCGTTAACTTATCAGGTTACTAATTATCGAAATATTTGGTTAGATCAATCTCCAACCAGGGCGTATGCGTCGGTATCCTCCAATAGACTTTCCGCTCAGCGGGTATGGTCACGGTCTGGTAGGAGGTCCAGTCCTGGACATTCACTGCAGGTTCCATGATGCAGGCGGCACCATCCGACACCTTTCCGTCTACAATGACTTCTTTGCTCAGAAAAGCACGCATTTTGGCATCGTTATTTGTCGAGGGATCCTCACTGAGGAATTCAACCATATTTGCGCGGCGCACTTTTGAAAAGGCGATAGACCTCATGGGGTCGCTTTCCACATCCATATTCCATATCGGGTGCAGTGCATGGTTTGCGCGTGATGTAAGATGTCCGTTCAGGTATTGGGGTTCGGTGCGCACCGACAAACTCGGGCTGATCTCGAAATACCTGGCTTGCGTCGGGTCTGCGGTGAGCATCAGCAGGGCATCGTTCGACTTCAGTGAAGGTACGATGATATCCAGCTCCTCGACCGACTGATAATCGGAGACCAGGGAGAAAGCCAGGTTGTCTGTCCCACGCATCCTGGTTGGCAGCGCATCGGGACGGATATTGTCGGCATTGTTAAACTCTATGTAGAGTCCTTTGCTGTTCATCAGGTCGATGGCAGAGGTCACCTGGCCAGCCCGTGTAAAGGCAGCAACACTGATATCAGAATTCACCGGATTTGTGATGCGGACAACGGCTATCTTACCCAACCGTTCGCGCCATGCTTTGCCGAAGTCGTGATTACGGCCCGTGTAGAGCCGGCCATCAGAACTCGCATCATCCCACACTGCAGCGCTTGTGCAACCTGAGATCCCTGCCGAATAGAGCACCGCCTGAAGCATGCAATCCATGAATACCATGTCTTCCAGAGCCAGGCCGGATGTCTCTGCAGCACCCATGATCATCTGCTTGTGATGATAGGGCAACGCTTTGTAAAATCCTGCCATGAATAAGGTGGTTAATTCATCATGATCCATCAGTGGGGCCGGTTGATCAACAGGATTATTGCCTGCCGTTTTTACCATGAAATCGTTCTTGAGCTCGTTGAAGTGCCAGTTGATCTGTTCTTTCAATAAATGGCCATACTGCCTTCCCATTTCGTAATAGGTTCCATTCAGCACCACGATGTGGACGGCGTTCTGTTTGTAGAGCTGTCCGCCTTCAAAATCGGCTATCTTGACAGCCTTGGAATCGATCTCATCCCACGCCGGATCCCATTCTTTTTCTTGAGCATTTGCTATACTTATGAAGAATACAAAATTGATAGCTATTATCGCCATGCTTTTTAAGCTGGCCGAAGACCAATTCTTCCCCAAAATGATATTGGATAACTTCTCTTTTTCGATTATAGCTTTCATTTTTAATTTTTTTAAGTTAATAGTTGAATTATGCGTATTAATTATTTATAGTTGTCTTTAATGTTTATGACCAGGCTCATGGGCAAAGTTGCAACAATCCCATACATCCTGAGACGCACCTCCAAAATCAACGGGCGAGGTGTAGAATGTTTGTGTCCAGCCCTCTTCGGTAATAGGTTCGTAACGGCCTTCAACCGGCTCATAGCGTATCGGCTGCCCAGGATTGACGCCCTTGAGCACCTTTGAATCCTTAACAACAAGAGTTCCATTTACCATAACGTATGGAATACCTGTAGAGGGGACATTCCCTTTTTCATAGGTTGCATTAT
>CAZNSZ010000127.1:0-8690 GCA_964575865.1 uncultured Bacteroides sp.
TGGCCACTCCGCTGGAGCAGCAGATCAACGGCGTGGACAACATGATCTACATGAAATCCATCAATGCCAGCGACGGTTCCATGAACATCCAGATCACCTTCGAGGTGGGGACCGATCCCGATATGAATACGGTCTTTTCCCAGAACCGGGTTTCAACGGCGACCCCCAAACTTCCCGAGGAGGTGAAGCGGATCGGGGTGAATACCCAGAAATCTATGAGCAGCATCATCATGGCCATCTCCCTCTATTCCGACGGGCGGTATGACCAGAATTTCCTGGGGAATTATGCCCTGATCAACATCCAGGACATCCTGGCCAGGATCAAAGGGGTGGGACGGGTGAACGTGCTGGGGGCCAGCGATTATTCCATGCGCATCTGGGTACGGCCCGACCGGCTGGCCCAGACCGGGATCACCGTCCCGGAGATCATGAATGCCATCCGCCAGCAGAATGTGGTGGTGCCCGGCGGTAAGTTCGGGGCGGAACCGGCGCCTTCGGGGACCGAATTCACCTACAGCGTGCGGATGCCCGAACGGCTGGTGTCGGAACAGGAGTTCGGGGATATCGTTATCCGGACCACCCCGGAAGGGTCGCAGGTAAGGATCAGGGATGTGGCCCAGGTGGAGCTGGGGGTGGAATCCTACAATGTGATCTCCCGGTTCGGGAGCCAGGAGGCGGCCATTATCTCCATCTACCAGGCCCCGGGCACCAATGCCGTGGCACTGGCCGAAGAGGTGACCGCCGCCATGGAACAGCTCAAGGGCTCCTTCCCGGAAGGAGTGGATTATGAAGTGGGGCTGGATGCCACCCTGCCCATCACCGCCGGGATCAAGGAGATCATCGTCACCCTGATCATCGCCCTGGCGCTGGTGATCCTGGTGGTCTTCATCTTTATTCAGGATTTCAGGGCCACCCTGATCCCCACCATCGCCATCCCGGTCTCCCTGATCGGGGCCTTCGCCATTTTCCCCCTCCTGGGCTTTACCATCAACGTCCTTTCATTGCTGGGACTGGTGCTGGCCATCGGGATTGTGGTGGACGATGCCATCGTGGTGGTGGAAGCGGTCCAGGTCAACCTGCAAAAGGGGATGACCGCCCGCGAGGCCACGGTGCATGCCATGAAGGAGGTGACCGCACCGGTGATCGCCACCACCCTGGTGCTGGTGGCCGTGTTCATCCCGGTCGCCTCCATGGGGGGCATCACCGGGCGCCTCTACCAGCAGTTTGCCATCACCGTGGCGGTCTCGGTGGTGTTTTCGTCCCTCAATGCATTGACCCTCAGTCCGGCCCTCTGCTCCCTGCTGCTCAGGAAGCCTGAGCCGATGAAAGGTCCGCTCGGATGGTTCTTCAGGAAATTCAACGGAGGATTCGACCGGACCTCCGTGGGCTACATGAAATTTGCCAGCGTGATGACCCGCAGGCTGAAGAGGGGGGTGGTTTTCATTCTGATTCTCTCGGGCTCCATTGTATTGATCACCAGGTTCGTACCCGGTGGTTTCGTGCCGGAAGAGGACCAGGGGTACCTCTATGTCAATATGCAGCTTCCCGATGCGGCCTCCCTGCAGCGGAGCGATGCAGTGATGGCCAAGATCGAATCGATTCTTGGACAGGTGCCTGAAATTCAATATATAACGGCTGTCTCAGGGTTCAACCTGCTGTCGGGAAGCATGTCCACAAATGCCGGGGTGCTGTTCCTTACCCTGACGGACTGGAAAGAGAGGGACGTAACCGCCCTTGAAATGGCCGCACAGCTCAATGCGGCCTTCTATGCCGGCATTCCGGAGGCCCGGGTATTCGCATTCGGTCCGCCCGCCATTCCTGGACTGGGAACGGGTGCGGGATTTACCATGATGCTCCAGGACAGGGGGGGCAATTCGGTGGAATACCTCTCGGAACAGGCCCGCTCATTTATCGCTGCGGCCCAGCAGCGCGAAGAGATCGGGACCGTTTACACCACGTTCCAGGCCACCACCCCGCAGCGTTCGGTGGAGATCAACAGGGACAAGGTGCTGAAATCGGGGGTGGCGCTGAACGACCTGTACAACACCATCAGCGCATTCCTTGGGGGCGCCTATGTGAACGACTTCAACCGTTTCGGAAGGCTTTATAAAGCCTATGTGCAGGCTGAGCCCGAATTCAGGCAGGACGAATCGCAGCTGGACCTGTTCTATGTCAGGAACAACAAGGGGGAGAACATTCCGCTGTCGTCTCTGGTTTCGGTCCGCAAGACCTCGGGCCCGGAATTCACCTACCGCTACAACCTGTACAGGGCAGTGGAGATTTCGGGGACCCCGGCCCCGGGCTATTCTTCTGCAGAGGCGCTCGGTGCACTGGAGGAGGTGGCCGCGCAGGTGCTGCCCTTTGATATGGGGTATGAATGGAGCAACATGTCCTACCAGGAGAAGGAGGCCTCCGGATCGGGAAGCATTGTGTTCCTCTTCGCCCTGATTTTCGTCTTCCTGATCCTGGCCGCCCAGTATGAAAGCTGGTCCCTTCCGTTCAGCATCCTGCTGGGCACCCCCTTTGCCGTTTTCGGGGCCATGCTCTTCCTGATGGTGGCCCGGTTTTTCAGCGAAAGCTTCGAGAACAATGTATTTACCCAGATCTCCCTGGTGATGCTGATCGCCATGGCCGCCAAGAACGCCATTCTCATCGTGGAATTTGCCAAGCTCAAGTTCGATGAAGGGATGAGCCTGGTGGAGGCGGCACAGGAAGCGGCCCGCCTCCGGTTCCGGCCCATCCTCATGACGGCTTTCTCCTTTATCCTGGGCATTTTCCCCCTGGTGCTTGCCAGCGGGGCAGGAGCAGAGGCGAGGAAGGTGATGGGCATGGCCCTGCTGGGAGGAATGACCATGGCCACCCTGCTGGGGGTCTTCTTCTACCCCATGTTGTTTGTGCTCATCGGTAAACTGGGAAAATATGAACAAAAGAGGGAGAAAATTGCATCTCAAGAAAAAAACGACTGATCCCATGAGCCCGCAACTCAAATCATTCAAACCGCTTCTGATCGCGGCCCTCCTTTCGTTGATGGTGGCCGGATGCATGGTGGGCCCCAGCCTCGAGAAACCGGTGGTGGACACCGGGGAGCAGTTCAGATTCGACAGCATTGCCGGGGATTCCATGATCAACCTGGCATGGTGGGAACTCTATGATGATCCGGTGCTGGATACCATGATCCGCATGGCACTGGAAAACAACCGGGATGTGCGGACCGCTCTTTCAAGGATCGAGCAGGCCTATGCCGTGCTGGGTGTTTCAAGGGCGGATCTGTTCCCGCAGATCGGTTATGAGGTGTCGGCCACTTACGGGAAGCCCGATCCGTCGGGTGCCGGTACCGATGCCGGCCCACTGTTTGTCATTACCCCCAGTGTTTACTGGGAACTTGATTTCTGGGGAAAGGTCCGCAGGGCCAACCAGGCAGCGCAGGAAGAGATCTTTGCCTCCGAAGAGGCGTTGCGACAGGTGCAGGTCAGCCTGATCTCTGCTGTTGCGGACGGATATTTCCAGCTTCTGGACTATGACAACCGGCTGGATATTTCAAGGCGTACCCTTCAAACAAGGAAAGAATCGCTCTGGATCATTGGTCAGCGCTTCGAAAAGGGGATCATCCCGGAGATCGACCTGAACCAGGCCCAGCAGCAGGAGGCAGTGGCCGCAGCGGCCGTTCCGGTCTACGAGCGGATGGTGGCCCGTACCGAGAATTACCTCAATGTGCTGATCGGCCAGAATCCCCGGACCCTGGAGCGGGGTAGCCTGGGTACCGATTTCAATCCTCCGGAAATCCCGGTGGGGATCCCCTCGGAATTGCTGGAGCGCAGGCCCGATCTGATGGAGGCCGAACGGCGGTTTTACGCCGAAACGGCCCGGATCGGCGTGGCACAGGCCATGCGGTTCCCTTCCATCAGCATCACCGGGTTGCTGGGGGTGGCCAGCAGCGATCTGACCAAACTGGTGAGCGGTGAATCGGTGCTCTATTCCGTGGGGGGAAGCCTGCTGGGACCCATCTTCAACTGGGGGAAGAACAAGCGGAGGGTGGATATCCAGCGCGAAGTGGCCAGCCAGGCGCTTTACCGGTACGAACAATCGGTTCTGAATGCCTTCCGGGAGGTGGATGATGCCCTGGTGGATATCAGGACCTACCGCGCGGAATATGAAGCCCGGCTCAGGCAGATGGAGGCAGCCATTCATGCGGCCACCCTCTCCAGGGCCCGGTATGACGGGGGGCAGACGGCCTATCTGGAGGTACTGGAGACCGAACGGTCCATGTTCAATGCGGAACTGGATGCTTCCGCCGCCAGAAGGTTCCTGTTCACATCCTACATCTATCTGTATAAAGCACTGGGCGGTGGCTGGATCACCCCTGAGGAGAGGGATCAGGCCGTAGACGGGTAACCGTCCCGTTCAGGGTGCCGGCCTGAACCTTCTCCGGAAATGGAGCGAATCGCCCCACTCCCCGTATCCGATCATGCTGTCGGCCAGTTGCACCCTCACGTCGAGGCAGTTCAGGCATTCCCCGGGTTCTTCGTCCACACAGGGTTTGTTTTCATACAGCGCATAGTCGTTCCGGTATTTTCCGGGGGTAATGTTGGGCATGATCACGTTGGCTCCGGCCTTGACCGCTTTTTCCCGCCCCAGGGGATCGATGGCCTGCAAGGCTGTGGCGGCGGCGATGTTGATATCGGGCATCAGGATGCGCAGGAGGGCGATCATTTTCAGTGCCAGATGAAACCGTTCACCGGCAGGCAGGAGCTCATGGCGGTAGCGATAGAGCGGGGTATGGGGATGTTCGATGTAGGGACCCATCCCGACCATGTCCACATCAAAGGATTTCATGAACAGCAAGTCATCGGCCAGGTCACCCAACCCCTGGAAAGGAAGTCCGATCATAATACCTGTACCGGTCTGGTAGCCAATTGATTGAAGCGCATTCAAACATGCTGTTCTTCGGTCGAAGCTGTGCCGGGAATCACCGGGATGCAGCTTCCTGTAAAGCTCCCGGCTGGAGGTTTCGATCCGAAGCAGGTAGCGGTGGGCTCCTGCTTCGAACCAGCGTTCATAGACCTCTTTTTCCTGTTCTCCCAGGGAAAGGGTGATCCCCAGTCCGTTCCCCGATAGTTTTTTGATCTCACGGAGCAGCTGCTCGATGCGCAGGGTGAAGGCGGGGGATTCCAGTTCACCGGACTGAAGAACAACCGAACCGTACCTGTTTTCGTGGGCGAACCGGGCCGCTTCCAGGATCTGCTCATCGGTGAGGTTGTAGCGCTTCACCATCCGGTTCGAGCTTCTGATCCCGCAGTAATAGCAATCCTTGCCACAGATGTTGCTGAATTCCACCAGTCCCCTGAAATAGACCCGGTTGCCCACTTCCGCATTTCTGATCTCCTCTGCACGCTGCATCAGCAGCTTTGCCTCTGGCGGTGAAGTATCCAGCAGGGCAATGATCTCCTCCCTGTGCAGTGTTTTCTTCCGGAGTAATTCCCTGGTGTCCATCTCAGAGGTAATTGACGGTGCCTTTATCCAGTTTCACGAAGGGTGCCACAGCCCGTTCGAAGATTCCGTGCATGTAGGCAATGGCCATCCCGTAATTGGTCACGGGGATTCCGGCCTCCACGGCCGGCCTGATCCTGTTGATCAGTTGTTTGCGGGTAATCATGCATCCACCGCACTGGATCACCATGCTGTAATCGGTAATGTTTCCCGGGATGGTGTTGAGTCCTGCCACCACCTCGAAATGCAGCTCCTTTCCCGTAAAGGCTGTGAGCCACCGGGGGATCTTCACCCTCCCGATGTCATCGCAGGAAACATGGTGGGTGCAGGACTCCAGCACAAGGACCCGGTCCCCGCTCTTCAGGTCTGCGAGTCTGGGGGTTCCCTTCAGGTAGTTATCGAAGTCTCCCTTGTACCTGGCGAGCACGGTACTAAAGCTGGTGAGGGGGATCTCTTCGGGAATGGATGCATCGGCTTTCTTGAATACCTGGCTGTCCGTGATGGCCAGGGCCGGTCTGGGCTGCAGCTTACGGATCAGGGCATCGATCTCCCGCTCTTTGGCCACCACCGCCACCGCATCGTTGTCGAGGATGTCCCTGATGGCCTGCACCTGGGGCAGGATCATCCTCCCTTCCGGTGCCTCGTCGTCGATGGGGGTGATCAGCAGGACCAGGTCACCCTGGGAAATGATATCCCCCACCATGGACCTGGTCATGTAGGCCGATTCAGGAATGGCCTTCCTGAGGACTTCGACCAGCTGCTCCTTGTTGGAAGGATGGATGGTGGAGAAGTCGAACAGATCCGCTCCCGTGGTTCGCTTCACCTCTTCCCTGAACCTTGTGGTGGCGCTTTCCAGGTCCGACTTGTTGTGGACCGGAAGGACAGGAACCTCCCACCGCTTCATCTCCTCAAGCAGCAGGGCTTCTTCCTTACCGAAGCGGTTCCCGGTGAGGACCAGCAGTCCCAGATCGATGGTCCTGATCACTTCCCGTGTCCTGGATACCCTCTTCTCACCGAGCTCGCCGGTATCGTCGCTTCCGGCCGTATCGATGATCACCACCGGACCGATCCCCGGGATCTCCATCGATTTTTTCACCGGATCGGTGGTGGTTCCCGGTGATCCCGAGACGATGGCCACCTCCTGGCCGGCCAGGCAGTTGATCAGGGAAGATTTGCCGTTGTTCCTTCTTCCGAAGATCCCGATATGTGGTTTCCCTTCCCTTCCTTTCATGACTCCTCCATGAGATCGCTGACTGAAAATCCCAGTTTCAGCAACTGGTCGGGCTGCAGCAATTGTTCCAGCTTCTCCGCCGGAAGGAGCCCCAGCTTTTGATTGGCCGCAGGAAGGTCTGAACCGGCAGATTTCATCTCCCCTGCAAGCAATGATGCCCTGTGGTAGCCGATCAGCGGGGAGAGGGCGGTGGCAATGGAGGGGCTTTTGAAAAGCCGTTCCCTGGCCATTTGCTCATTGATCCGGATCCCCTCCAGCAGGTTCTCAGACAGGGTCCGGTTCATGGAGACCAGCAGTTTGAGGCTCTCCAGCATGGCACAACCGATTCCGGGCAGGTAAGCATTCAGATCGAGGCACCCGCGGGCAGCCAGCGAGGCGATCAGCTGGTCATTGGCATGGATACGGCTGGCGGCCGTGATGAGGTATTCCGGGATAACCGGGTTGACCTTTCCGGGCATGATGGAACTGCCCACCTGCCGGTCAGGAAGTTCCACTTCCCTTTCCTGGTGGAGTCCCGAGGAAAGCTGCCGCAGGTCCGAGACCAGTTTCTCGAGGTTCACGGCATGTGCTTTCAGTATGGCGTGCACCTCCACCCATTTATCCATGTTCATGGTGGCGTCCGGGAGGTTTTCGCTCTGGGCCACCGGAAGTCCGGTGAGCCTTTTCAGGGCGGGCACCACTTCGAGGACATAGAATTTGGGCAATGAAATGCCCGTCCCGATGGCCCCCCCTCCCAGGTTCACCTGCTTGATCCTTTCGAACGCTTTGGATACCCGCCACCAGTCCCTCGAGAGCGCCTCGTTGTAGGCGCCGAACAACTGACCGTAGGTGGAGGGGACCGCCGGCTGCATCTGGGTGGATCCCAGGCGCAGGCTGTTTCGGTACCGGGTTTCGAGTCCCTCCATAAGGGACCGCGTCCGGTTGATTGCCTCTTCCAGCTCTTCCAGCATGCGCATGGCGGCCACGGTGAGCGCGGTGGGGATCACATCGTTGGTGGACTGGAACAGGTTGGCGGTTTCGATGGGATCCACCAGGCCATATTCCCCGGGTCGGCGGCCCAGTCGGATCAGCGCCGCATTGGCGATGATCTCGTTGATGTTCATGTTGATGCTTGTTCCGGCGCCCCCCTGGGTGGCCGGAACGATGAAGTGTTCCGCGTGGTCCCCCCCGGCAACCTCTTCTGCAGCTTTCTCCAGGGCGGCAAGGACCGCCTTCTCCGGCAGGCGAAGCCGGGTAAGCATCTCCGGGTGCTCCCGTTCCAGGGCCTCCCGGTATTTTCCAATGGTCCGGTAGCAGGCCTGTTTGACGCTCCCGCCGGCCCGGAACCACTCCTGCGGGAAAGGATCCCCTGCAGGGAAATTCTGCCTGGCCCTGAAGGAATGGATGCCGTAGAGCGCCTCCTCAGGGATGGCCGCTTCGCCCAAAAAATCGCTTTCCGTTCGCATGGCTGGATCCATGCGAACAAAAGTACTGGATAAAAATGAAAATCCCGCACCGGAACCTGCACTCCGGGGCGGGATTGATGGTATCTGTCGAGGGATCAGTTGGGCGAGAGCCGGATGACAAGGCCACCGCTGAATTCCCCCTGGAAAGGGGTTACCCGGGTGTAGACGTTGCCTCCGCAACTGGCACCTCCCGTACCGATCCCGCATCCGAACCCGACACCGTTCCAGACCATGGGCATCAGCATGCTGCCCTGAAGCCGGATCCCGATCATATCGGTGATCCATATTTTTAGTCCGCCGCCCACGGTGGCTGCAAACTGTGTCTTGCTGTTGTACTGTTTGTCCTTGGGCGACCAGACCACAAGGCCAACGGCCACGGTGCCGAAGGGCGAGATGCGTCCGAAGTTGGCTTCCTGCAAACCGCCGACCTGAATGTAATTGGAACTAAATTTTACCAGGTCTCCGGGCACGTCACCGAAAGGAAAAAACCGTCCTTCCGTGTCGGACCGCATGTAGGACAATTCCAG
>CAZNSZ010000128.1:0-8335 GCA_964575865.1 uncultured Bacteroides sp.
AAATTCCAGGCCAGGTATCCTCCCACCCAGTAATTGCTGTAGCCTGGCAGAAAGTTGGTGAATCCCGGATCAAGGGCCACGGAGATCACATACCCGTCCGCATCGGACAACTGCTGCCAGTGTGCCCTGAAGCCGGTGGTGGTGATGTTGGTGGCAGGAAGCGCATTGGGCCGGGCCGGTCGTGTCAGCTCCTCGCCATATACCATGATCTCCGAAAAGGAGGCCCAGGCATCTTTGGAAGTGATGTTCAGCCGGACATACCTGATGGGTTCAAGATAGTTCACATCATTGCTGTAGGTTCCGCTGTCCGATGCCGTATAGGTTCCCAGTTCCAGCCAGGTCGCACCATTTTCACTGACCTGAAAACCATATTCTCCCGGGAGCTCTCCCGGATTGGGGAGCCGGATACCGAATCCGTCGATGTAGTAGTATCCGCCCAGATCGACCTGGATCCAGGCAGGGGCGGCACCCGGGACGGCACAGTAGGTTTCCGGTAATCCGTCCACCGCCATCGAAGGCTCATGTCCGATCACCGTGTCCGACACCGAGACGCTCGTACCGGAGGCCACATCCGGGTTGCTGCCGGAGTACTGCGCAGAAAGGGCAGAAGAAACGAACAGCAACCCTGAGATCATTACAACAGAAAGTAAATTTTTCATCATAAGCATGTTTTACTTGAGATACGTAAACCCGAATTAAAAGTTCCAAAGAATATGAAGGCAAATTACAAGGAATTACTGCTCAGATTTCCGAAGAATCTCAACAGTGGCTGCCGACTTTTCAACGGAACATATTTCCTGGGATGCCAGTTTAAAGGGGGCTGACCAGAGAGATCTTACCCTGGAAGGTCCATTGACGGGTCTGAATGGTATAGACATACATTCCCGGTCTGAGCGGAGCACCTGTTCGAGAATCCGTTTCCCAGGTGATCTCATGTCGCCCGGAGTTGTAGTGTCCCTGTACCGGAACGGCCACCAGCTTCCCGGTCTGATCATACACCTTCATCATCACATCTGAGGTCTGGGTGAGGCGGATTGAAATGGTAATCCAGTCGGATGCCGGATTGGGGAAGATACTGCAATCAGATTCCACGGATCCAAAAATTGCAGCCTGACTGGTTACCGTATTTGCAGATAATGGCGAAGCCGTCCCCATGGCCACCCAGGGCCATCCTCCGTCGTTCCACCTTCCAAAGGAAACGTTCCTGGCGGTCAGTCCATACGTGACGGAGTCAATGACCAGCCGTCCGTCATATCCAAGCAGAGCCACCTGCTCCCCGGTCCTGCTCAGTTTGAAGTCCGTGTGCAGGATCCCCTGCTCCGTGGAATCGTCCGCCCAGATCACCAGGTACCCATAGGCGGGCACTGTCGTGGAATCGGGATGGTCGGAGGAGATCCTGAACGGATCGGGATCGCCGATGGAATCAGTGAGGAACAATCCCCCAAGGTCAACGGCTTCCGGTCCCCCGTTATAAAATTCGATCCAATCGTCATACTCCCCGTATGGATCACAATGTACATCCACATTGGAAGTCATGATCTCATTGATGAACAGCAGATCCAGGTCGGGCATCCTGTTCATGGCTCCGGGGGTGGGCGGAAGATCGGTCCATGGTCCCGTGTCGTCCAGTCTGCCCGTGGAAAAGTTACTGTACTGTTTATCAAAGGATATACCATGGATCATCTGCCTGTAATCGTAGCCCGAAAGAATGAGATCCTCCCCTTCCCTGCTCAGCTTGAAGTTGGTATGCAACGCACCCTGGTCTGAATCCCCGTCCGCCCAGATAATCACGTATCCTCCGGCCGCCACAACAGTCCGGTCAGGATCGTTGCTGGATATCCGGTACTTTCCTGGCCACTGTAGACTGTCAGACAGATAGAGACCGCCCAGGTCCACCGGGAACGGGTTGTCGTTATAGATCTCTATCCAGTCGTCAAATTCACCGTATTCGTCCGCCAGCCTGTTTTCATTATCAGACATGTACTCATTGATGTAGAGGTTCTCCAGTACCGGAAGGGTATTCTTCCTTCCCGGAGTCGGGGGAACACACATCCACCGGTCCTGGTCCATCAGGCCGTAGGAGAAATCATCATACTGGTTCGGAAAGGTGACGGAATCCACCAGTTCCCCCGGTGCTGTAAAGAGGCCCACCTGCTCTCCCTTTTCCCGTAATCCGAATCCCAGGTGCAGTATCCCCTGCTCGGTGGAGTCATCCGCCCAGAGAATCAGGTAACCGTCCGGAGCGATGGTGGTCAGCTCGGGATACCCGAAGGGGAAGAAGGTTCCGCCTGCAGGTGTTAATGTGTCATTGATGATTAATCCTGCAATATCGATCTCGTTCTCGCTGGTGTTATGCAGTTCGATCCAATCGTCATATTCCCCGGATCCATCCGCCAGCACCTGGTGGTCGGAGGCCGCTATTTCCGAAATCCTGATTCCATCGTAATTGTACATCCGGTTGGATGCACCGGGCGTGGGAGGCATGTAACAGAAGGATCCCAGTCCGTCACTGCTCCTGCCATAGGGGGTATCTGGTATCAGGTCCGGATAGGTGACCGAATCAAGTAAATCCAGGCCGTTGGGTTGCGTAAGGATGACCTGTTCTCCATCTCCGGACAGCCTGAAATCCAGGTGCAATATGCCCTGTTCCGTTGAATCATCCGCCCACAGCACAAGGAATCCCCCGGCGGGTATGGTGGTTGAATCACTGAAGCGGGCAGGGATCCTGTGCTTGACCGGATCCAGGCTGTCATCCGAAATGAACATTCCGGCCACATCCACAGGATAGGGATTGGCATTGTACAGTTCGATCCAGTCCTTATACTGGCCATCCGAATCCTGCAGGACAGATCGGTTGGAAGCCATGAACTCATTGATGGTTATGTTTTCAAGCCTACGCTCCCTGTTTTCCTCCCCGGGTGTGGGTTCCAGGTATTTCCACTGTTCGGTAACCAGGGGATCGCGCCCATAGGTGACATCGGCGTACTGACCTGAGTAGGCCAGTGAATCAATGATATGGATCCCCGTTCCTGTCTGTTGGGACAGAAGGATCATTTCACCGCTTTTCTTCAGCTTGAATGAAAGATGCAGAGGCCCCTGTTCCGGATCACTGTCCGCCCATAACAACCGGTATCCCTTCGCAGGAATCGTGGTCTCCTCCGGACTTCCTCCGGGGATACAGTACTGGGTCAGAAATCCTGCGGAATCGGAAAGGTACAACCCGGCCAGGTCCACGGGATAATCGTGGCTATTGTAGATCTCGATCCAGTCCTCTGATTCCCCGTGGTCGTCCGGGATCCCCTCTTCACTACTTGTCATAAACTCATTGATAAGCAGTCCGGTCAGGGGTTCGGAAGGACCAAAATGTGCAGTTAATGTGACCGGAGTTGATGATCGGATCTCGATCTGGCCCGATGAAGATTCCACATCACCTGTCCATCCGGTAAACCGGTACCCCGGCCTCGGAATGGCCACGACCTGGAGGGGAACATCACTGAAATAGAACCCGCTGAATTCACCCGGCACAGCAACCCCTGCCACCCGGACCTCCCCCAGATCGGGATGTTGATTCGCCACCTGCAGCCGGAAGGTATCGGATAACCCGAACTCAGACATGACCTGGGAGATCACGACGGGTGACCGCTCCAGGGCAAAATCCCGCATCACCTGGACATTGCTCTCCCATTTCGCATGGGACCAGGGATTCCCCCATCGTTCGATGTGGTTAACCATCTCCTGGTCGATATTGCCTTTCACACTGTCGAGCACATGAAGCACCCGATCCGTCCTGAAGGTGGTATTCAGGTGGCTGGCCATCCGCTGAACAAATGCATCCCTGAATCCCTGGTTCTGTTTCAGACCGGATGCGATCTCCGAATGGGGACTCCTGCCGAAAACCCACTCCACAGTGTTCCCCGAACGGGGCCAGTATCCGAATCCGAAGTCCAGATCGAACATGTACCATCTCCATTTCCCGTTCTCACTGCGTTCACGCCAGAATTTATTGTTGTTATGCGGCCAGTCCTCATTTTCGAAATAGATGTTTGCGATCAGGATATTCATGAATTCCTCCACATCCATCTGCGACTTCACATGGTCAAAGTTCTCCTGAACACCCAGGTCATGACTGGTCACATAGCGCAGGAACTTGTTGTACAGAACACTGTCGCCCTGCAGGATGAAGTCGAAATCGCTGATGGTGTTGTACTCCAGCAGGTCGATGGATCCAGGGTCGATCCCGTAATTGGATTCGACATAATGCTCATTCATCTTTTCACGGAGGTTGTGAATGCCCCAGTACCGTCCGTTAATGTATACCGTAACCGGCTGATAGGCCTGAAAGTCCATATCCATCCTTCCCTGGATCAGCGTCTGCATGAAACCGTCCCGCAGGTAGGTGGAATAGCATTCAGTCCCCGAATTCCGAAGCAGCAGGTCCTTGGGGCTCTCCAGCGTCTTGCTGTTGAAGAACTGGATATCCCCTATCCCCACCTTCCCATACTTCTCCCTGGAGTACAGGCCGAGGGATTTGATGGCTCTGGTCCTGGAGCACCTGCCTGCGATCTTTACCCCCAATACCTGGTTCACCAGGCCTTGACCCTCCGGTGAGAAATATTCGAAATTGACGGCCCGTTCCCAGGGCTGGTTAAAATTGACCGCCGAATCCACACAGTTCCCTTCTACACCATTGGTACCGACAACGTAGATGCCGTAACGATAGTTGAAAAAATAGTTGGGATCCGTTGTGATGGAAACGACCGGAAGGTTGCTTTCATGTCCGATCAGATAGGTTTCCGTATATACGGGACCGGGAAGATGCCCTTCCTCAAAGGACCGGGCCCTGATCGCTTTATTGGATGAAATGTGAATGGGGGATGTATATACCGCAGATTCCGAATCCGGCCAGCTCCCGTCCGTGGTGTAACGGATGGTGGCTGCCGCTGATGCCGTTGAGAGTTCCACCACCTGGGGTCCGGAATGAAATCCGCCCTTCACCGAGAAACTTATCGCCGCTGAGACACTGGACATATCCGGGATACCAGGCCTGTTATTGCCCGAATAGGAGGGTTCGGGCATATAGACCCAATCATTCCCTCCGTCAGGATACCTTCCGTAGGAAATATCGGGCAACTGGATCCCGAACCTCAGGGAATCGACCAGGTTCCCTGACGGATCGAACAGTGCGATCAATTCTCCATCCCTGTCCAGCGAGAAATTGGTGTGCGGGTACCAGTTCTCCCCATCCGCCCAGATGACCACATGGCGGCGGGGATCAACGGTGAGGTGGTAACCGATCCGGTATTTGTCGGGGACCAGGATATCATCGGTCAGGGTATACCCCATCAGATCGACCGTGCTGTTACCCCCGTTATAGATTTCGATCCAGTCAGAGAAGTTGTAAAAATGGGGATCGTAATTGATGGAATTATTCGACGCGAGGATTTCATTGATATACAATTGTGCCCTGCTGCCGGCAGAAAGGCTTAGCAAACCAATCACCATCAAAAAGCTGCATCTTGTTCGGAATCCCATGGCACGGGTATAATCTGATAATGACAAATTTATCAATAATAGCCGCCTGATTTTGAAGTATTTGACAACGTTCGTTTCTGATGATGTGCATCTACCAAAAGAATGGACCAACTGTTCATCTGCAATGTGAAACATACAATCATTTGGGTGAACCCGTCAATTTTCAGGTTCAATGATTCATTTGTAACGATGAATTTCCATGTCTGCCGGTCATGGTACTCATTACATCCCTTTCCCTCTTTCCCACGGTATCCACATATTCAGAATCCTGATTTTCAGCATGCAAGCCTACTGCAAATGATTGATAGCCACTGTAAAGGACTGATAGTTAGACTGTGTGGACTATTTCACTCACACACATTTTTGTCACAATATTTTGAGAATTTCGTACAATGTCTCTGAACATCAAACCAATGAAGCCATGGAAAACCTGTTGTTCAGAAGACAGTTCCTTCTTTCTCAAGCTGAAGTAGAGCGATTCGATAACTGGAAGCACCTCAAATTCAGCACAGAAAATAAAAATCTGAACCTCTATCATCATCCGGATCTGGAAGTAACCCACAAGCAGCTTCAGGGCAGGTTCCTGGTGCTGATCGGGTATGCCATTGACCCCATTGAACCGGATTATACAAATGCTGACATCGTGGGCAATTTAGTCCATGTCAGTTGCCTGGATGTGCTGTTTCAGAAGGTGGAAGGCCTGAGTGGCCGGTTCGCCATTCTCTATCACAACAGCCAGGGTACCTACCTCTTTCATGATGCTACCGGACTGAGGGAAGTTTACTATTGCTTTGGGCAGGAAATGCTCTTTTGCGGATCAACCCCTGATATCATTAATGAATATGCCCGGATGGGAATGGAGGAGGATCAGCCGTTGCTGGATTTCTTTCATTCCGAGGCGTATAAGGCCTCTAATTTCTGGGTAGGTAACAGGACTCCCTACAGAAACATTTACCACCTGCAACCCAATTTTTATCTTGACCTTGAGAAAAAAACCTGTCACCGTTACTGGCCGGTTCAGGAAAGGAAAGAGATCAACCTGGATGAAGCTGTTGCGATCATGGCACAATTGCTGAAAGGGACCATTACGGGGGCTGTAAAAAGATACACCCTTCACCAGGGTCTGACAGCCGGTTTTGAATCCAGGCTGCTGCTTGCAGCCAGCAGAGAAGTGAAGAACCAGGTAAAATACCTGGTCAACAACGTCAACCGGATGTCCAACTTTGCAGACACAAGGATCCCATGGCAAATTGCACAGGAGCATCATATAGACTTTGAAGTGGTGGATTTAAGCCAGGTGGAAGTGGATGAGGGCTTTCGAAATATTTTCTTTAAGAACAATGTTTATGCGCGTGAAAACCATTTAAAGGTTTTTTTTGACGCATACCAGAAGAATTATGACCATACATTCTGGGTCACGGGTACCTTCGGGAACCAGATCCTGAGAATTCACACTCCCATAAAGAAAAGAAATATAACGAGCCAGGATATTGCCAAGCTCTTCAATTACCATGAACATCCATATGCCATGGATTCAATTGACCAGTGGATTTCAGAAGCGGGTGAAATGTATTCCAACTCGGGTTACAATCTGGTAAACATGTTTTACTGGGAGCAGTATACGCCAAATATGCAGAACCTGGGTGCCAGCGAAGGGGACATTGTCCGGGAAGAAATGAGGCCTCTGAACTGCCGGAAACTCATTACAACCTACATTGCATTGCACGATAAATACCGCTATAAGAATTATCCGGTCGGATATGTAAGGATCATCGAAACATTATGGAAGGATCTGATGCAGATCCCGCTTGCAGCATACACTAACTCGCCTATGTACTGGATAAGGAAAATCACGAATTTCCTTGGTCTGGAACTGATGATCTACAACATGTATAAAAGTATTGCCACTACCCTGAAATATAAACGGGCATGACGGATTGAGACGGTTTCAGGCAGCTTTCTGAATATTTAATTGAATCTTTCAAACGAATCCCTATGAACAACAACGCACCGGCTCTTCTGCTTGGCATGGATAACCTGATCGGATTGCAGATCTCACGTTTCCTTTGGAAATCAGGAGTTCCGGTCATCGGAATAGCGGAGGAGCCCGGTTCTCATCACTGCAGGACACGGTCTGTCTTGCGGATCATTCCCTCCACAGAACTGATGAATGATCACCTGAGGCTTCTAAAAGAAATAAAACGTGAATTCGGTGTCAAGCCCGTATTGATTCCATGCCGTGATGAATATGTCTGGTGGCTGAGTGATCACCAGGAAGCGATAAAGGATCATGCTGATTTCTTACTGGCACCTTCGGAGGTCCTGATGAGGCTCTCAGATAAGGTCCAGTTCTATCAATGGGCCATGGAAAATCGATTGCCCATTCCAGAGACACGTTTTGTTTATTCAACGGAAGACGTTGACCGGGCAGCGAAGGAGGTGCGTTTTCCCATTGTCATTAAGCCACCCCGCCATACGGTCCAGTGGATGAAGGCAACGGGGGGGCTCAAGGTCTTTAAGGCCGACGATGCGGAAACCCTTCGTCATCTTGCGAACAAATACCTGAAGATTGCGGAAGTGTTTATCCTCCAAACCTGGATCGAGGGCCCAGATGCCAACATGCACTCCTTCTTCAGCTGTCTCGATCATCAAAGCAATCCGCTTACATCCTGCATCATTGCAAAAAAAATCCGCCAGTGGCCCCCCGATATTGGGGTAGGTGCCCTTTCGATGCAGGTGGAAATACCGGAAGTGGAAAACACTGCTTTGGAACTACTCGGAAAAGTGGGGTATATCGGCCCCA
>CAZNSZ010000129.1:0-3588 GCA_964575865.1 uncultured Bacteroides sp.
TTTAAACCAAATTTATACAGAAATATTTCAGCTCATTGGATTGAGTGGATCAATATTCCAGGCAATCCATGCCGATGGGGGCACCGGGTTAATGGAGGGGGGATATCATCGGTCCCATTGAATCGAAGTGAAGCTGATCCAATAAGCGCAAATGTAACCTAACTTACCGGATTCAATTGTGTATCTTTTTCAAATTCAATACTTAAGGTCACTTTGGCCTTTAAAGCATTAAATATTTTGATGATGGTGGATAGCCTGAGATCTTTGGCGTTGTTTTCAATCTTTGAGATTTGGGCTTTTTTAACTCCGATCAATGCTCCAAGTTCCGCCTGCGTAAGTCTCTTTTTCAAACGGATCTGCTTCACTATTTCTCCAAGGACATCCATTTCCAATTCCTGATCGAATTGTTCTCTTTTAGAGCTACCTCGCTTTCCGACATGTTTGTCTGTCAGTTCTTCCAGGCTGTATGTTTTCATTATTTTGGTTTATAGCTTATTGAAGACTTTAAATATTGTTTTCTGAGACTTGTAGCTCGCTTTAATTCATTCATTGGAACTTTACTACCCTTTTTGATAAAACCATTTGTAATAATTACCAGTTGCCTTCCTTCTGTGTCTGTATCCCAGAATGCCAGGAGGCGCAATTGTAGATTGCCATATCTGGTTCTGAATTCCCATAATTCATTATCTAACTTTTTAAACAGTTTTGGATCATTTATTTCTCTGGATTTCCAGATATTAAAGAGGACCTTACGCCTCGTCTTAACGTCAAGTTTTTCGATAAATTCGGCTCCGGCCTTCAGGAACGCGACATCAAATTTGCTCATCAAATCTTATGATAAAGGTAAAGATTATTTCCTTAAAGGGAAACATTATTAGGATATCCCCAGGATTTAATCTTCATGTGATGGCAATTGATTTAATCAGCCGTCCAGGCAATCCATCCCGATAGGGGCACCGGGCGGGATGGCAGGCAGGTGAGGCAGGATGGTTGCTTTGTTTTCCCCGATCTGCCGGATATAGGCCTTCCGGTAGATGTCGCTGAACTCATCCGCAGTTTTTTCTTCCAGCCATAGCTTCAGTTCGTCCAGCCTTTGTTTGACCATCGCCCTGACCTGCGGGGTGGCATCCTCATTCTGAGCCAGGCTGATCAGGTGGTCGATGGCAATGAAATTGACCGTGTGCATTACCTCCTCCCGGTACCCGGTCCCGGCCGGGGTGGCCATGACGGTCTGTTCGATCAGGGAAGAGACCACCTCGTCCACGCCGGGAAGTTCCTTGTTCAGTGCATGCTGCAGGGCCAGCCTGTTGGCCCTTTCGGGATGAAGGAGAAGGCCAAGGGTGAAATGGGCGGAGGAGGCCGGGGGTGCCAGCGGATCGAAGGTGATTCCGGTCATTCCCTGAAAGGATTCCCTGGTTCTTCCGAAACCGTAAGCCCGGGGGGGGAACAATCCCAGTTTATCCGCGGGGATCATCAGGACATCCGGGGAGAGCGTTTGAATAAGAACATCAAGGGCATCCCTCTGCGCCCCCGCTTCCAGGGGGAGAGGACCGGCGGTGCCGTCCCCTTTGACCGAATAGCTGTAATCGAGCCCCCCCACCAGCTTGCTGACCGCTTCCACCTGGTACCGGTGAAAGAAATAGAGGGGAACGAACACGTCCTCAAGGACGGAAAAAGGCTCTCCTTCCCTGATGTTGTCCTTGGAAAAATTCCGGATGGCCACCTGCCGGACTTCCAGCACCTTCTGCAGTTCATCTGCTGCACTTTCCCCGTTGTCCCACAGGTGGGCGTGGGGGTGGGCCCCGCCGGGTGCCCGGGCATCATCATCAGAAATGAAACGGAGCCCCTTCTGCCGTGCTTCTTCCAGGATCTGATCCAGTGCTTCCTTTTCATTCTCCTTCTCATTGAACTCCGAATAGGCATAGGCGACCGTCACCCGGTCCCAGGCTCCGATCCCCTGGTCATAGGCCTCGTCCATTGTAATCTCCCCGTTTTCCACCCTGAGCAGGGGATGGGGATAGTCCATGACCGAGGAACGCCCGTTTGTGCTGGCGGCGAAATTGTGTGTAAAGCCCAGGGTATGGCCGATCTCGTGTGCCGACAGCTGGCGGATCCGGGCCAGGGCCAGCTCCATCATGGCCTGGTGGTTGGCATCATCCGTGGCATAAGGGCGGCTGACAAGCGCCTGTGCGATCATGAAGTCCTGCCGCACGCGCAGGCTGCCCAGGCTCACATGGCCCTTGATGATCTCCCCGGTCCGGGGATCCACCACACCGCTGCCGTAGCTCCAGCCCCGGGTGGAGCGGTGCACCCACTGCACCACATTGTAGCGCACGTCCAGCGGATCGGCTCCTTCTGGAAGGATCTCCATCCTGAAGGCATCCTCGAACCCGATGGACCGGAAAGCCTCCTCCCACCAGCTTCCCCCTTCCAGCAGGGCGCTCCGGATGGGTTCGGGTGTTCCGGGATCCAGGTAGTAGACGATGGGCTCCACCGGTTTGCTGACCCGCTTTCCCGGATCGGCCTTTTCCAGCCGGTGCCGGATGATGTACCGTTTCACGACCGGTTCATACACGGGAGTGGAATAGTCCATATAGGCGATGGGGATGCAACCGGACTGCGGATGGAACGCCCTGGGGATGTAATTGTCATCAGGCAGCTTCACAAAAGAGTGGTGCTGGTTCAGGGTGATGTGGCGGGCGTCCGGGGTCACGCTCCGGACCATCCTCCCTTCGGGCTTTCCCGTATAGGTGAGCATCACATCGAATTCCACATTCTCCTCGAAGGCCCGGGTGCGGGAAAGTTCAATGGCCGACCTGTCCCTGTCAGGTGTGTAGTGGCCCTGGTTGTTGCGGGCGAGGGTCTCGCTCACGCGGTGCGCATCCTCAAAGAGCATGTTCCCGAGATCTATTAAGTATTGCCCGTTTTCCTTATCGAGGATCCTGAAACTGTACAGTACCGACCTGGCAAATGCCTCCTCCACGGCCCTGATTTCTTCCTGATTGTCCGATACGGCGCGGTAGGAGAGGTTGGGCCGGACCAGCAACATCCGGTCCCCGCTCTTCTGGAAGTGCACCACCGCTTCCCCACCGAGCTGGCCACGGTCGAGTCCGATGTCATTGTCCCCCAGCCCGGCGCTCAGGGAGTGCACATAGAGGAACTCCTTCCCCGTCTCCTCCACCACCAAGAGAATTCTGTCCGTGCCGGCATCATAATAGAAGTCGAAGAATCCTTCAAATTTTTGATACTGGTCCAGATTGTCCAGTTCCTGGCTTCTGGCGGTGATCGCGGTCAGGAGGATCAGGAGAAATGCGGCTGTTTTTTTCATCATCCGGGAGGTTATTTCCTGTAAAGATGGGAATTCCGCTGGAACCGTGCGATTTTTCCCGCCTGATCATTCCCACTGCGTCTATTAGATTGGCCCTCGGAGGTATCCCTTATCCGGTTAAATACCTATAAGGGTTGGTTTTGGATAAGTATTAACCCCAGAAAAAGCTACTTTAGCCGATAACACCCGAAATAGGTATTTAACCGGATACGAAAGGTCCCTTTCAATCGAGACAAGGCGATCTCCACACAGACAAGGCG
>CAZNSZ010000129.1:3688-6027 GCA_964575865.1 uncultured Bacteroides sp.
AGACAAGGCGATCTCCACACAGACAAGGCGTTCTCCACCGAGACAAGGCGATCTCCACAGAGGCGGGGTGTTCTCCAATGAGACCGGGCTCAATGGTAGGGGGAATTTTTAACACAAATATCCGATTCGCTTCTTTAACTTTGCCTCCGCAAACAGGTATGAAACTGACCGGGATCATTATGGCATTCATGGTGCTGGGTTATTCCGCACAACCACTGCTGAGCGAAATGGCCCGGGAAAGGCCCGTGCATGAACAGGGCATGGAGACCTCCTGTTGTGATCCGGGCGCACAGGAAAGCTGCTGCTGTTGTGGTGATGAAAACCGGGAGTCCAGTGATGACAGCAGCTGCAATTCAGATCAACCCTGTTCCATGCAATGTGAGTGTGCCCCCGGTGCGGTGGTGCTGAATGCCCTTGCCTGTTACTTAACGGAAATCAACGCGTACAGTGACTTTCTGGGGGAATTGCAGCATCCCCGTGAATCCTACCATTACAGTCCATTCTCCGCCATCTGGCACCCGCCGAAAGCTTAATGTATTTTCCATCAGTTTGTCCGGATTGCATGCCGAAGCATGCATCCGGTTGATTCTGTGTTAAATCATTAAGCGAATTATCATGAAAACATTAAAATATTGGATCAGCGCAGGGCTGTTAACCACATCCTTCCTGCTTGTGCGGGCGAAGAGCCCGGCCGATACCGCCTCCATATGGGTGGATGGCGCCTGCGGAATGTGCCGGGACCGGATCGAGGAAGCAGCCCTGGAGGTGCGAGGGGTGAACTCAGCCGAATGGAACGGCGCCACCAAGGTCCTCAAGGTGGAGCACAATAGTAAATTGAATCTTGACCGGTTGCAGTATGCACTGGCAAGTGTGGGGCATGATACGAAAGAATACCTGGCACCCGACGCGGTTTACAATACCCTTCCGGCCTGCTGTCTTTACAGGACCGTGGAGGATCACGGATTCGGTATTGAAGTTGAACCATCTGCCGGCCTGCCGGAACAACTGGTCCGGGGAAGGGTCCTGGAACGAAATGGCGGGGAGGTCCGGGGCCTTCCCGGAACCAACGTCTACTGGTCCGGGACCGGAGCCGGTGTGATCACAGACCAGCAGGGGGATTTTGAGATCGGGATGCAGGAAGGAAGCCATATTCTGGTCTTCTCCTTCGTCGGCTATGGAAGGGATTCCATCCATGTGCATGAATCCGCCTTCCTGAATGTGGAGCTTTCCACCACGGAAGCCATCGAGGAGGTGGAGATCGTCTACAGGAGGGAGGCCACCAGCATCGATCTCTCAGGGGCATTTGATATCCAGCAGATGCGGGCCAGGGAACTGATGAAGTCCGCCTGCTGCAACCTCTCCGAAAGCTTTGAGACCAACCCGACCGTGGATGCATCGGTGACCGATGCGGTGACCGGGACACGCCATATTGAGATGCTGGGTCTCGCCGGCAAATATGTCCAGATCAACATGGAGAATATTCCGAACATCCGGGGGCTGTCCACCCTAACCGGACTCGGATTCGTGCCCGGCCCCTGGATTGAGGGGATCCAGTTGAACACCGGCACCGGATCTGTTGTGAACGGCTTCGAAAGCATCACCGGGCAGATCAATGTGGAATTGAAAAAGCCGGAGAGCAGTGAGCAACTCTTCCTGAACCTGTATGGCAGCACCGACGGGATGATGGAATTCAATGCAAATAGCGCCATCCCGGTCAACAATAAGTTCAACACCGCCCTGCTGGTCCATGGAAAATACCAGCCCTTTGCCCTTGATCACAACATGGACGGGTTCATGGACCACCCCGCCACCAGGAGCGGGATCGTGATGAACCGGTGGTCCTTTGCCAACGGGAAAGGACTGACTTCCGTTTTCGGGATCAAGGGGATCTATTCCCGCAGTGAAAGCGGGCAGGTGGATTATGACCACGGGCAGCCCGCCGAGGAGCAACCGTACTGGGGAGCCGCTATTCATACCGACAGGATAGAGGCGTTCTTGAAGATCGGGAAATCGTTCCCCGGCCGCCCCTACTCCAGTGTGGGATTTCAGCTTTCAGGGGTATATCACAACCAGGACGCGTTTTTTGGAAGGCGGACCTATTCGGGAGAACAGGCCTCGCTCTACACCAACCTGATCTACATGGGGATCCTCGGGAATACCAGTCACCAGTACCGCACCGGCGCCAGTTTCCAGCTGGATCATTATTCAGAGACATTCATGGGCCAGCAATACCTCCGGAGGGAAGCGGTCCCGGGGATTTTCCTTGAGTACACCTACAACTACCTGGACAGGTTCACGCTGGTATCGGGGATCAGGGGGGATTACCACAATACCTACGG
>CAZNSZ010000129.1:6127-8263 GCA_964575865.1 uncultured Bacteroides sp.
GTGAGCAGTACCTATTTTCCCAGCCGGATCATCCGGACCGCTCCCCGGAGGACGATCAGGAAGACGATCCCGCCGATGATGAGATCAGGGTACCTCGATTGAGTCAGCAGCACCAGGATACCTGCGAGGATGACACCACTGTTGATGATCACGTCGTTGGAGGTGAATATCACGGTGGCCTTGATGTGCGCCTCCTCGCTTCTGGCGCGTTGCAGCAGGTAGAGGCACACGGAGTTGGCGATCAGTGCCAGGACCGATATGCCGATCATGATCTTATAGTCCGGCAGGGTTTCCACGAGCAGGAAACGGCGCACGACCTCTGAAACTCCCAGAATGGCCAGGATCAGCTGGATGATCCCGCTGAAGCGGGCCACAGATTTTTTTCTCCGGATCGTGGAGCCGATGGCCCACAGGGCCAGCCCGTAAACCAGTGCATCGGCGAGCATGTCGAGCGAATCTGCCACCAGCCCCATGGACCGCGAGATCCATCCTGTGACACTTTCGATAAGAAAGAATCCGAAATTGATCACCAGCACCGTCCAGAGCAATGCTGGACGCACCTCTGATCCTTCCTGAGGAAGTTCACCCTCTGTTTCCACGCTTCGCACATGCCGGCTCCCCAGGTCCAGCTCATCCAGATGCTTTGTGATCACAGATGGATCTCCCTTGTGAAATACCTCCAGTTTCCTTGCTTCCAGATCAAATGAAAGTTTCTGGATCTCCCCGAGGCCATCCAGTTTCAGCCGGATCAGGTTCTCCTCGGAGGGGCAATCCATTTTGGGGATATGGTATTCTGATTTCAGCATATCCGATGAGCGGGATGTGTGGTATAAAATTAATCTTTAATCAGTTCATTATGCAAATCTGTTCATGATCAGAGGCCATGGATATCCAATATCGGAATAGATACCTGTAGTATGTTGTTTTGGATATGCAAGAACCCCTGAAAAAACTGCTTTTTCCGATAACTACCGCTAAAGTGTATTAAACGGATAGGGAATGTCCCCTCACATAAGAATTGGATGCCAAAGATGCGATGAAGCTGATATTTAGCAGGATGAGCGACAGCAGCAGGCAACCCCAGCAGACAGTGAAAATCCCTTTGGCATCGCGTATTCCGGGGACATAGCCAAAGACCGAGACCTCCAGGGCCATCACAAAAAGCAATCCGGACAGCAGGGTGGCAGGGAGCCAGAGCCGGCCGAGGATCATCTTCAACCGTGGGTGAAATACCCGCCGGACCCAACCCTGGAGCTTTGTCCGGTATCGTGTGTAGAGCCAGACCGGGAGAAAGAACACAATATGCCCGATGCCTCCGCCGCTCAGGGTAAGGAGGATAAAGAGCAGCAACAGCACATCGGCGCCTTTCCCGGACCTCATCCCGGTCAGGGACCAGAGAATGATCAGGATACTAAAAATGATGGCGGTTACCCCGGTATAGAGGAAGTTCGGGATCAGCGTGATGGCGCCGTCCCCCCCGTATTCCCAGGTCCGGTGCTCCTCGCCGATGGAGTCTATGAAAAATCCGGGTGTTGGATTGTTCCCCTGAAGGACCTCGAAGAATCCGTGATGGATTCCGGCTATGGCAAGGGCTATGGAAAGGAAGGTCGCGGTGAACATGGTTTTTTGTGCATTCATGGTATCAGGAATTGAAGTTCTCCACAAAGCAACTGAATAGGGTCGGACGCATCTGCGCAAAGTACACTTTGGTCAGGTCAAAGTATGTTTGGGGAAGTCAGGAAGGGTAATTGACGGTTATGAGGTTTCGAGTGGGAATGGATCGATGCGAAGTCAGGAGCAGGATGGATCCATGGGAGGTCAGGGGCGGGATCGGGTCGATAATGGATCAGGAATGGGTGTTGTCAGATCCGGATTTCAGGTACTCCGACGGGGTCATGCCGGTGTGTTTCCTGAATGCTCGGTTGAAGGCAGAGAGGCTGTTGAAACCGCATTCGAAAGCGGTGGAGGCAATGCTAAACCCCTTTCCTGTTTCTGCGGGCATGACCTGCCTGGCCCGTTTGATCCGGAAAGAATTGATGAAGTCGCGGAATTTCTCCCCTGCATTCTGGTTGATCACCTGCGACAGGGTATTGACCGGCAGGCTGAGCTTCCTGGCCAGTTTATTCATGGTCAGGT
>CAZNSZ010000130.1:0-6778 GCA_964575865.1 uncultured Bacteroides sp.
CGCATCCAGGGCAATGGCGGGCTCCATCAGACGGGTGGCGCACATGGCCACCATGGGGTAATCCCACCCCCATGTGGCGGACCAGTTCCACCGCTCCATGATCAGCTTCAGGGTATTGCGCATGGTCTCCGGATCCACCCGGTCCCATACGGGCAGCATCCCAAGTGTCCCCAGTACCATGGGATGATCGCGCATATTGTCGGGATCCGTGTAGGAGTCGGGAGCGTTCCCTGTGCCCATATACAATCCTCCGATGGCCACCGGGGCTGCCAGCCGGGTCCTGACCTCCTCCCAGGCCGGATCCCGCGGCAGGCCCATCCTCTCCTTCCAGTGCTGTGCGGTGGTGAGGCCCCAGTGCCAGTAGGCCAGTTCGAATGGAGGATTGCGGGTGGTTTCCCGGTCCCAGTGTTCCTGGGCGGGGATCAGCGGAGGTTCCAGGTTGTAAAGGCCGGTGGAGGAATCCATCAGGGCAAAACCGGCCATGAAAGCGGCTGAGGCAAAGACCAGGTCCGCATACCTCTCAAGGCATTCATCCGACGGATCAGCCCTGTACTGCTGTTCTGCCAGGTAGATCAGGTGCGGCTGCTGCCAGATCAGGTAGTTCCCCACCGAAGAGGGGGAGTTCCTCCCGTCAGGCCCCACCATCTTGGGCCAGCGCACCCCCTCATATCCCTGTAGGGCAGCCATCCGGCGCGAAGGCTCAAAAACATGCCGGTAATATTCCATCTGCCGTGCAGCCAGTTCCGGCCGCTGCCAGCTGGCATAGTGGGCACTGTGCCACCAGATCATCTCCATGTGGAACTTTCCGAACCAGCTGTTCATGGTCAGTCCGGTTTCCTGTGGCGGCAGGCTGCCCGATCCGTTGATCCTGGTCAGGTACTGGGAGAGCACGATCCTGCGCTCCAGTTCCGGGGCCCTCGAATCAGTGCAGGCTGAAAGGTCCACGGCACCGCCGCTCATCCAGAAGGACGGCCAGGTCTGTTCGTTATTGCTTCGTGTCGCTTCGTAACCGGGCAGCCCCCGCTCCGCGGGACCCGGTGTGAACAGCGATGAGAATTCAAGGGTGTGCCCTCCCGGTCCCGGCTGAAGGAGGTACCGGTGCTTTTCCGGATTCTCGAACACAGCTTGCCCCTCCCAGCTGATCCGGACCTCGTAACGGTCGTTGTCAAGTTCCCTGCGGATAAGCACCTCCTGCCCGGTATCCCTGACCAGTTCGGATCGGTGTCTCTCGGGCACCCCGAAGTCGTACCCGGCATGGGTGTGTACGGCCCTGCCGTAAGGAAAAAGCCATTCAACAGCCAGCCTGCCTGTTCCGACCAGGGGGGAGGTGATTCTCGCAGTCACCAGGTCCCTCTCCTGGTGGACGAAAACGGTCACTTCTACCGGTTCTCCCTCAACCTGAAAACGGGAACGGAGCTCGCCCCTCCACAGATCGAGCACCTGCTCGGGCTGCTTCAGGTCCGTTAATCCCACCTCTTCACCGTCACTTCCGGTAATCACCAGCCGGATGATCCCCAGGTGAAGGCGGTGGGGATTCTCCCTGAAATAATTGGCTGCTGCCGCCCCCCGGGGATCACGGGGCTGGGTGGAATAGGGCACCATTCTGCCTTCCACCTCGAAATAGCGGTAGGTTTCCGGAAGCGCATACCCCGCGGTGTCCGGGAAAGTGTGCCAACCCCAGTTGGACATGGTCCCGAGGGCCACCCCGTTTTCATACTCCCTGTAAAAGGTCTGCAACCCGGTAATATCCGCCGTAAAGGCAAAATTTCCATTCCCCAGGGAGAGGGAAGCCAGGGTATCCGGTTGCTGCACCACAACATTGTGCCGGCTCACCAGGGCATGACGGTCAATGGGAATCCCTTCTCCCGGAGAACAACAGCTGAACGGCAAACAGAAGAGCGGCAGACATGTGATGAGGATCGTCAATGCGGAATTTTTCATGGGTCAGGCTGTTCCGGAAAATACGAAATAATACGCAACCTGAAAAAGGTGACTGATCCCCGATCCCATTTTATCCACGGAAACAAGGCGATCCTCCTGATTTTTTAACAACTATTTATCATTCAGCACATTCCATTTCAAGCCAACATCCCCTAATTTTAGCGTTCCTGATTTTTCACCTGAAATTTCGATTCCTATGGAACCCGATCGCAAAACGGCAGGGACCACTTCATCGGGGAGGGCAGAGAGAAGCATGGCAATTCCGGGAAGCAGCCGCATATGGACCGATGGCCTCAGGGACGGATTTGTGGAAACAGACAGTGAGGGGATCATTGTCTCTGCCAATCCCGCGTTTATTCATGCCCTCGGATTTGAAGCGGAATCGGAGGTCACCGGCAGGAACATCCGGATATTCACGGAGAAGCGGCATGCGCAACGTCTGATCCGCGCGCATCAATCCGTGATTGACACGGGTCTTCCTTCGGATTACTTCCAGGTTGTCTTCAGGGGAAAAAACGGTCAATCATTTGTGGGTGAACTGGCGATCTCACCCTGTGCAGACACCGGGCACCGGGCCCGGAACCTGATGGTCATCCGGAATGTCACGCACCGGTTTGAAGCAGAGCGGACCATGGCCTATCAAAAGGATTTCCTGGAGGCGCTCCTGCAACAATCCCCCGTTGCCATCGCCACCGTGGATAAAACAGGGCATATTTCACTGGTCAATCCTGCATTTCAGAAGCTTTTTGCCTGTTCGGCCGAAGAGGCAGAGGGAAAGGGACTGGACCGGTTCCTCTCCCCTTCCCGGATCCTGAAGAGGCTGGAACGCTATTATGCTCAGCACACCCATCACCTGCTTCGTGTATCCCCATACCACCTGAAGAAGGACGGTTCAAAGATCGAACTTGAACTGCATATCCAGCCGTTCTTTGCGGGGAGCATCAATTATGGACACCTGGTTTTCTGCACAGATGTGACCCAAAGGAACCGGGCAGAAAGGCTCATGGAGTCCGCCAGGAATGATGCGGAATCGCGTGCACGGCAGCTGGCCGCCCTTAACCGGCTGGCTCAGCAGGTCTCCCGGTCCCTCGACCTGAACCAGGTGATGGAGGCTGCCTGCAGGGAGCTTGTACAGATATTCCCGGTGGCGAATGCCACACTCTGGCTCCTGGACAGGAAATACAGCCAGCTGGAGGTCAGGGCATCACACTCCATTTTCGCCACCACCGGTGATCCCAGGGAACAAGGCATCAGAATGGACAAACAGACCATGCATGATTTCCAGAGGTTGTTCGGGGAGAAGAAACCGGAGGTCATTCCTGCAGGCTTCACCTCCCCCCTGCCGGAAACACTTCAGCTGCTGGCCGGTTTCCGGGATTCGCGAGCAGTGATGCTTCTTCCCCTGGTCGTAAGCGGAGAAACAAGGGGTTGCATTTCGATGACCCACAAAGAAACCGGTGCCCTGTTCGATGCGGACCAGGCAGCCCTTGCAGGGACGGTTGCCGGTCAGGTGGCATCAGCACTGGATAACGCCCATCTGTATGCAAGGACGGAGCGGGCACTGGGCCAGGTTGAACGGGACCTTGAAATTGGCCGTGAGATACAAACCGGGTTCTTTCCGCACACCCTGCCCACTGTTGCGGGATATGACATGTCCACTTACTTCAGGGCTGCCAGGCAGGTATCCGGAGACTTCTATGATCTTTTTCCGGCCGGAGAGAACGGACAGATGGTGCTGGCTGTGGCCGATGTATGTGATAAAGGTGTGGGGGCCGCCCTGTTCATGGTATTGTTGAGAACACTTATCCGTTCGGGCATCCAGCAGTCCGGTGGGATGGACCCCGGGGAGAACCTGGAGCGTACCGTTCGCGGCGCGAACAGCTATGTGGTCAGCCACCATGGCCGCTCCAATATGTTCGCCACCCTGTTCCTGGGCATTCTGGAGCCCGACCGCGGGAGGCTACACTACATCAGCGCAGGGCATGAACCTGCCCTGGTGATCAGCAGTGAAGGGACAGTCAGGCATGAGCTGATCCCGACGGGTCCGGCCATCGGTTTTACGAACGAACTCCCCTTTGAGGTCAGGGCCCTTACCCTGCAGCCTGGTGACATCCTGTTCTCATTCACGGACGGATTCAGCGAAGCCCGTGATGCGGATTGCGCCATGTATACCGGAGGAAGGTTCATCTGTGAAGCCGCGCAGCACTGGACATCCGCATTCAGCGCCGTGAAACACCTTGAAATGGACGTATTCAGTCATATGGGGGATCAGGTTCAGCTGGACGATCTGACCCTGGTGGCCCTGCGAAGAGGGATCAACAATGAAATCCCCTGTCACAGGATGACACGCAGGGCCGTAATGAAGAATCTATCGCTGTTCAGACACTTCGTGGAAGCTTCCTGCCAGTGTTTCCAGGTGGATTCAGAAATCACGGAATCCCTGAGACTCGCCACGGACGAGATCTGTACCAATATCATTCAATACGGTTACAGGGACAGGGCAGCAGGCGACATTGTGCTCTCGGTGGAACAGCATCCAGGTGAGATCCGGATCGAGGTGCAGGACCGTGGGCAATACTTCCATCCTGCATCTGCTGCAGAACCGGAACTTGACAATGATCTTTTTTCAAGAAAACCAGGAGGTCTGGGAATATATATGGTCCGGCAGCTTGCGGATGAGGTGACCTACTCATCGGAAGATGGCACCAACCGGTTGACCATGAAGATAAAATACAAGCATCCAACACAACAAGCATAGCAAACACATGGAGTTATCATTCAAACATTCGGACGGTATCCCCGTCTTTTCGATCGGGGGTGAACTTGACGCAGGAACGGCGCCCCGGGTTACCCGGTATTTTGAAGAAAAGATCATTGAACTTTCCCCGTTTATCGTGGCCGATCTGAAGGAACTAAACTACTCAAGCAGTGCAGGCATCCGCGTTTTTCTCGGGATGGCCAGGGAAGCACGTCAGCGCGGAGGGGATCTGAGGATTGCCGCCGTGGCGAACCAGGTAGATAAGGTATTCAGGCTGAGTAAATTTGACAAGATCGTGCAAATCTATCCCACGGTGGAGGATGCCCTGTCCAGCTTTCAAACGGCCCCATGATGAAACCTGACAGAAAAAGGACAGCCCTGGTCATAGGGTCGGGTGCCATCAAATGTGCCGCCTCCATCGGCATGATGCAGGTCCTTGAAGAAGAAGGGATACGCGCGGACCTGGTGGTGGGCTGCAGCGGGGGAGCCATCTACGGTGTGGGAATCGCTGCCGGAATGGATCCCGGTGCCATACAGGAGATTTCGGACAACACCTGGAAACGGGAGATGATGGAGGGATACCTGGCCAACCTGAAATCCTCAAAAGACGGCACACTCGCTTTTAACCAGCAAAGCGGCCTTGTCAATGATGACTATTTGAACAAAAAGCTGGAAGTGATCACCGGAGGGCGCACCTTCTCCGACCTGAAGATCCCCCTGATCGTGGTGGCGACCGATATGATGAACGGCGATCCGGTGGAACTGAAACATGGAGAACTGTTCCCTGCGATCCGGGCCAGCCTGGCCATTCCCATGATCTTCCCCCCCTGGGAGATCGACGGGAAATTGCTCATCGACGGGGCAGCCTCCAATCCACTGCCCATTGACATTGCCATCCAGCATGGCGCCGACCTGGTCCTGGCCATGGGGTTCCCGGTGGACTACCGGAACCGTTTCCGGTCCTTTACCGCCGTGCAGGAGCAGGTGACCAGCATTTACATGAACAACATTTTTAAATACAGCTACGCCTTCAACAACCTGGCACACCACTCCGAGATATTTCCCATCATCCCCGAATTCGATCACAACATTTCCATGTTTGACATCCACCGCATGCCGCACATCATCGAACGCGGCAGGGAAGCCACCCTTGAACACCTGCCCCGCATCAAACGTTTGCTCGGATAATCTTTAACAAACGCCGCTGACACCGGTATGAAGCAGTTGGTATAACCTTTATATGGTCTCAAATGGGTAGCAAAAAACTGAGGGTAGTGGTCCTGGGGGCCGGATTCGGAGGGCTTGAACTGGCAGCCTCGCTGTCTGAAGGGATGGGTGACCGGCTCGCACTGACCCTGATCGATCAGAACGGCCATTTCTTTTTCGGTTATTCCAAGCTCGACGTGATGTTCGGGCACCGGTCCGCCGCTTCGGTCAGGCACGCCTACAGCCGCATCAGCATGCCCGGCGTGAGGTTCTGCCAGGAAACCATCACCTCCATCGATCCGGTCCGCCGGAGGGTCACCACGGACCATGGCGCCCATCAGGCGGATGTGCTGGTCGTTGCCCTCGGTGCCGACTATGATGTGGCATCCACCCCCGGCCTGGCGGAGGGAGGATGCGAGTTTTATTCCTTCGGGGGTGCTGAACGGGCAAACAGCCTGCTCGGCGAATTGACCGGGGGACACATCCTCATCGGAGTGACCGGATTTCCCTTCAAATGCCCTCCGGCACCCAGCGAAACAGCCCTGCTGCTCCATGATTACCTTGTCCGGCGCCGGATCCGGCAGCAATGCCGGATCAGCCTGGTCATGCCCTTCGAGCTTCCTGTCCCCCCTTCCTACGGAACTTCAAAAGCCCTGCTCCGCCATTTCCGTGAAAAACGCATCTCCTATATTCCCGGGATCATGGTGGGCGCCATTGATCCTTCAAGGAATGTGGCGGAACTGGATGACGGAAGGGAGATCCCTTTCGATCTGTTCCTTGGAATTCCGGAACATTGTGCGCCCCGGGTCCTGGAGGAAAGCGGACTGCTGTTCGACGGATGGATCCCCGTGGACCGCCGTACGCTGAAAACCA
>CAZNSZ010000130.1:6878-8260 GCA_964575865.1 uncultured Bacteroides sp.
AGAAAAAAGGTCGCTTGAGGCATCCAACCTGAAAAGGTGGTTCAGATAGCTTACTGATAATCGATGGATTTCACATCCTTGAAGTAGACTTTCTCCACAAGGGTGCTGTCCCTGGTCTCATAATATTTGACCAGGTTCGGGGTGGTGACAAACCCGCAAAAATCATCCGAAGAGTCGTCCACGATTCTGCCAAGCAGCGAAGCGTCTTCACCGCTTCTGGTGATGATCAGGTCATGATCCCAATACTTGCGCCAGATTTCGAACTTATCAATCCTCATCGCTCAGACCAACATGGTTCCGGTAGTTATACGCATGAGCCCCTGAAAAAGTTTACAAAAAGTTGTTAACTCATGGTGAATACGGCAGGTTTCCACTGCACCGCATCAGTTACCGGCATGATCAGGGATCGTCACAACGGCCAGTGTTCCGGCATGTCCGGGTTCGGCAACGGACCGGTCCTCAATGGAATAGGAAATGCGGATCCCCTCCAGCTGGCGAAACAGGAGGATCAGGTCATCGATGATCTTCAGTCCTTTCCCGCTGCTGTTGAAATGATTGTTATTCCCTGCATGCGGCCCCGGCCCGTTGTCGCGGATTTCGAACCGGTGGGCCTGCCTCAGCCGTTTGACGGAAATCAGAAGCTTCCCCTCCCCGGTGACCTGTTGAATCCCGTGTTTGATGGCATTTTCCACGAATGAGTGAATGATCATCCGCGGGATCGGCCTGCCCAGGTCCACCTGTTCCCCCACATCAATCTCCCAGTGGAACCGGGGATGGCTCCTGGATTGCTCCAGTTCGATGTAATTGCGGACAAAACTGAGTTCTTCTTCAATGGGGACACTGATCCTGTCGGAGTTCTTCAGGGAATACCTCAGCAGGTTGCTGTACCTTACAAAGAGGTTGTAGGCCCTGTTCTTGTCCGTCTCCATCACATACATGGACCCGATGGAGTTGAGGATGTTGAATGTGAAATGGGGATCGATCTGGTTTTTCAGGTTAAGGATCTGGAGTTCACTGATCTTTCTTTCTGTCCGGTACCTGGCTTCAGCCCTGTATTGCTGTATGCGGAACACCATGAAAACAAGCAATGACATGGCCGCGTAAAGCGCCAGGATCAATGGAATGACCAGCAGGTGAAAGGGATTCTTTCCATATTTCAGAAAAACTCCCCTGTCATTGAACTGCATGTAGAACTGCGGCACATTGTCCAGCAGGTACCGGGAAATGTGAACCGGGTACTGCCCCTCCCCCGGATCGATCAGTACAGGGTCCTTGAGGCCTTCCCTGAACACCGCAACCGTTCCGTTCTCTTCCCCGAGAAAAAAGTATTCATGCGAACCGTCACCCTCCAGGTCCATCCGGGCAATCAGGCCCGCATTCAG
>CAZNSZ010000131.1:0-8194 GCA_964575865.1 uncultured Bacteroides sp.
AGGGGAGGATGTTTCCCCGCTTACCCTGAGCCAGATCTCAGATGCCGCCACCGTAGTGAACGAAGCTTTCGATGAATGCGTGGTGGTGAACGGATACAGATATGGTGATGGGGAAGGAGAAGGAAATATTGAAGGAGAAGTCCGGGGCGGAACCGAAGGTGAAGATGAAGGAGCCGGTGACCTGTTTGAAGAGGATGGCGATGGCTCCACCAAGGGGGTGCTCGGAATATCCCGCGAGGAAGCAGGGGAGATCCTTGAGATCCATCCCAATCCGGTCACCGACCGCTTTTTCCTTACCATTCCGGCCAGGGTCACCGCAGTCAAAGAGGCAGCCATTTATGATATTGCCGGGGTGAAGGTAAGGAGCATCGATCAGGCAATCCGGCCGGGTGCGGACCAGGTGCTGGAGATCGATGCCAGCTTCCTTGAGCCCGGCGTGTATGTGGTGTGGATGAACCTGGATGCCGGTACCTTATATAAACGCTTCGCCGTGCAATAAACAGTTGAGCAAATCAGTTCTCTCTATAGAAGGCCGGTAAGGTAATCCGGCCGCACAACCGGTCAGAGTTTCAGGTTGTACAAGTGAATGCGGGGTTCGTTATTGGTGAATTTGTTTTGAGGTTGAATCCGGTTGGCAGGGTCCTGTCAGCCGGATTCTTTTTAGTACGCCCGGTCAACCAATCTGCCCTTCATTTGTTTTTTATGTACCTTGATCTTTCAATGCACTGCTCTTGAAAACGAAATCCTTCCTGAAACCATGGCTGGCAGCTGCGGCCGGACTCCTGATGGTCCCGCTGGTTTCCTGCCATGCACAGGTTCCCGGCTGCACCGATCCCCTGGCCAATAACTATGATCCTTCGGCCACGGTCAACGACGGGAGCTGTACCTATAATGCCTATTCGGTGTCCCCCATGAAAACCGATGAACTGGATCCGGCACTCAGCGAAACATCGGGGCTGACCCTCTGGGAGGACCTGGTGTGGACCCACAACGACAGCCAGGACAACTGGCTCTATGGCCTGAATCCGGAAAACGGGGAGATCACCAGGGAAGAGGAGCTGAAGGGAGCGGAGAATTACGACTGGGAAGAGATCTCAAGCGATGAACAATATATCTATGTGGGGGATGTGGGAAACAACATGGGCAACCGGACCGATCTGCATATCCTGAGGGTGGAGAAATCCTCACTGGGCACAGGGGATCCCGTGTTCGACACCATCTGGTTCAGTTATGAGGACCAGACCAATTTCAATCCGGGAGGGGGACAGCAGACCGACTTTGACTGCGAGGCATTTGTGGTGACCGAGGACTCCATCTACCTGTTCACCAAGCAGTGGCTGAGCGTGGGAACGGCGGTATATGCCATTCCCAACCAGGCAGGGACCCATGTGGCCCGGAAAGTGGGGTCGCACAACATCGGGGGACTGATCACCGGGGCGGCATACCTGGAGGAGAAGCGGCTGCTGGTGCTGCTGGGGTATACCAGCCTGCTGAATCCCTTTTTCCACCTCTGCTACGATTTTCAGGGACACGACTTCTTCTCCGGCAACAACCGGAGGATCACCGTGACCCCCACGTTCCACCAGACCGAAGGCATCGCCACCGCCAACGGGCTCGATGTCTATGTCTCCAACGAACAGACCCCCGTCTTCCTGGCGCCCCCGAAGCTGTTCCGGTATGACCTGCGCTACCTCCTGGAGGACTACCTGCTTTCACTGGGGAACCAGGAACCATACATGGTGTCCCGGGCAAGACTGTGGCCCAGTCCGGCCGGGGAATACATCACCGTGGAACTGGGATCGGACCGCTACCCGGTGGCCTACGAGATCATCGATTCGGCCGCCCGCGTGGTCCAGCAGGGCATTCTGGAAACGGATTACAACATCCTGGAGATCGCCGGGTTGAAAACAGGCGGCTACACCTTCCGGTTCCTGGACAGCACCCTGCGCTCCATCCGGTTCATCAAGAATTAAGGATTGATCAGGCTATGATCAGGCAATGATCAGTTATCCAGCAGATCGTCCAGGATCCGGCGCTCTTTTTTGGTGGGACGGCCCGTACCGCGGTCCCTTTTGATGAAGAAATCGTCTTTCATCTCCAGTTTCTGGAGTTCCTCTTCCGGGGTAATGTTCTCCACGTAATTCTCCACGATCTTGGCGCCCACCCGCTTTTCGATGGGATCCAGCACCCGGTAGGAGTAGACCACCGGCATTTTTTTCACCTCGATCACATCCCCCGCACCCACCATCCGGGAAGCCTTGGCCGGCATATCATCCACCGAAACCTTCCCCTTGCGGCACGCCTCCGACGCCAGCGTGCGGGTCTTGAACACCCGCACCGCCCAAAGGTATTTATCGATCCTCACTGTCTTCCCCATCCCCTAATTTTGCAGCTCTAACCCCTAACTTCTAACCCCTAACCGCTTGTTAAGATGTTAGACTATTTTATGTGGCAGAGATTCTATTAACAAGCCTATAATACAACCACTTGCAATACTTGTGCACCCACACCATCCCCAGCTCCGTTCCCCCGATCAGCACATCCTTCCGGTTCCGCTTCATGGCCCGGATCATTTTCCTGGCGCACTGTTCCGGGGTTATCCCTTTGGCCTGTCCCGGGTCCATTTTTCCGTGCTCCTTCCCGTCTTTTTCCAGTGCGTGCAGGGAGATGTTGGTCCGTACCCTGCCCGGGCTGAAGATGGTGACCCGGATCCCCTTCCGGTTGTTTTCCGCCCACAGGCTCTTGTAGAACCCGAACAGGGCGTGCTTGGCCGCCGCATAGGCGCTCCGCAGAGGAAAACCGAATTTCCCCGAGATGGAGCTGGTCACCCCGATGTGCCCGTACCCGTTGGCGATCATGCCCGGCAGGACCGCCTTGGCCAGGATCACCCCGCTGAAATAGTCGATCTCCATCACCCGCCGGTCGATCTCCAGGGGGGTCTCCAGCGCTTCTGCACGGGTGGAGATCCCCCCGTTGTTCATCAGGATATCCACTCTTCCAAACTCTTTCAGCACCTTGTCAGCAGCAGCCTGAACCTCTTCCGGGTTACCCAGGTTGAAGACCACGCTGTGCACCTCGCCGGAGAACGGTTCCAGGCTTTTCCTCACCCCTTCCAGTTCCTCCGCCTCGTGAGAGGAGATGATCACCCGGGCCCCTTCCATCGCGAACTCGCGGGCCAGTGCCGCCCCGATGCCCGACGAGGCTCCGGTGATCCATACGGTCTTCCCCTGATAGTTCATCATGTAATCGCCTTTCAGACAAAAATAGCTGATAATTTGCATTTAGGGGCATGAAAGGCTGGATCGTTGTGGACCAGCTCATGACCGTTGAACGCCGGAGTATCCTCAGGGAACTCGGGAAGCTCAGCGCCCGCGAAATAGAAAGGCTCCGGAAAGTGATCCGTGAGACGTATGTGGACTGAAACGATCTATCGGATCGCGATCCGCGCCTAAAAAGTAAAGGATCCGCATTCGACAGGTTCTATTGATCCGGAGCAGAGGGCGCAGTTGCGCCTATCCCGCCACCGATCCGTTCACCTCCAGCTTGAAGCCCATGCGGTGGACGTTGACGATGTTCACGCTCTTGTCGTCCGACAATTTCTTCCGGAGACGGGCGATGTACACGTCCATGCTGCGGCCCATGAAATAGTCGTTCTCCCCCCAGACATCGGTCAGCACCTTCTCCCGTTTGACCACATTGTTGATGTTGGAAGCGAGCATGCGCAGCACCTCGGCCTCCTTCTTGGTCAGGTTGATCTGCTGCTCCCGGGTGCAGAGCATCCGGTTGGGATAGTCGAAAATGAATTTCCCGAACTTGATCATCTCTGGAAGATCCTTCTCCACCAGGGTTGGCTTGGAGCGCTTGAGGAGCGAATAGACCCTCAGCGCCAGCTCGGTGGTGCTGAACGGTTTCACCAGGTAGTCGTCCCCGCCGGAACAGAAGGCGTGGATCTTTTCTTTGTCGTCATCTTTCGCAGAGAGGAAGAGGATGGGGGTGGTATAATCGGTTTTGCGGACCTCTTTGGCCAGATCCAGCCCGCTGAGGCCGGCCAGCGCCACATTCACCACAAGAATATCATATTTTGCAGCCTGAAACAGTTGCAGGGCGCGATCACCCCGCGACTCCAGGTCCACCCGGTATTTCTTCAGCTCAAGGGAATCCTTGAGTACACGTCCCAGCTGGTGGTCGTTTTCAACCAGCAGAACGGTGGGAAGTTTATCAGCCATGTTGTGAAGCGAGGTTAGTTATTTATCTTCAATCTAAATAACGGAAATTTTAACAAATTGTTCACTTTTTCAATGTGTTGCCTTCAAGAATTTAATCTTAAAAAATGTTAAAGTCCGGGGGGAGGGTCCAGATAAATATTCTTACTTTTGAGCCAGAATCTAACCACTTAACCCTGCGTAATCCTGATGGATAGGACCGCTCCCATTAAGTTTTTTTCCGGAAGGGCCTCCACCTACCTGGCCGAACAGATCGCAAAAGAATTTGGAACAGAGCTGGGTCGCACCAGCGTGTACCAGTTCAGTGACGGTGAATTTCAGCCGGCATACGACGAAAGTGTCCGCGGCTGCACGGTCTTCATCATCCAGTCCACCTTCCCCCCCGGAGATAACCTGATGGAACTCCTGATGATGATCGATGCCGCCAAGCGCGCCTCGGCCGACAAGGTGGTGGCGGTGATCCCCTATTTCGGATTCGCACGGCAGGACCGCAAGGACCGTCCCCGCTCGGCCATCGGGGCCAAGCTGGTGGCCAACCTGCTCACCGCCGCCGGGGTCGACCGGATCATGACCATGGACCTGCACGCGGACCAGCTGCAGGGTTTTTTCGACGTACCGGTGGATCACCTCTACGCTTCGGCGCTGTTCGTACCCTACATCAAGTCCCTGGACCTGGATAACCTGGCCATCGCCGCTCCCGACATGGGGGGGACCAAGCGGGCCAATGCCTATTCGCGGTTCGTGAACGCCAGCATGGTGATCTGCTACAAGCTCCGGAAAAAACCCAACGTGGTGGAGGAGATCAAGGCCATCGGCGATATCGAGGGAAAGAACATCATTATCGTGGACGATATGGTCGACACGGCAGGAACGGTCACCTTCGCCGCCGGCATGATGAAGAGCGAGGGTGCAAAGAGTGTGCGTGTGGTGGCCACCCATGCGGTGCTTTCCGGTCCGGCCTACGAACGGATCGAACAGTCGCCCATCGACGAGGTGATCGTCACCGATACGATCCCCATGAAGCGGGAGAGCAAAAAGATCAAGGTGATCTCGGTGGCCTCACACTTCGCGGAAGTGATCGATAAGGTCTACAATTTTAAGTCGATCAGCGATACTTTTCTGAATTAATTCACTATTTTTGCAGCCGCTTTGCCACGACGGCAGCTTTTCCCACGTGTGATGGGGAATTAATGTTCAATTTAATTCTGAGTAGCACAACAAGATGAAAACAATTACCATTGAAGCCCAGCGGCGTGAAGAACTGGGTAAAAAATCGACCAGAGACCTGAGAAAAATGGACCACGTGCCCTGCGTGATGTACGGGGGACCCGAGGTGATCCATTTCCACGCCCATGAAAATGATTTCAGGCACATCGTATATTCTCCCACCGCCTACCTGATCGAAGTGAAGATCGGTGGCAAGTCCCACAGAGCGGTCCTGCAGGACCTGCAGTTCCACCCCGTGACCGACAAGCTCTTCCACATGGATTTTGTGGAGGTCTTCGACGACAAGCCGGTCACTGTGGAGCTTCCCATCCACCTGGTGGGTTCCTCCATCGGGATCAAGAACGGAGGGAAATCCCGCCAGAGAAGGCGCGTACTGAAGGTGCGCGGACTGATCGAGCACATGCCCGAGGCACTGGACCTGGACATCACCAAAGTCGATATCGGAGATGTGGTGAAGATCGGTGATCTCAGCTACGAGAACCTGGAGATCCTGGATCCGCCGCGTTCCATGGTGTATGCCGTGGTCTCCTCGCGTGTGAGCATGAAGGGTATGGAGATCGAGGAGCCGGAGGCTGAAGGCGAAGAAGGCGAAGCCGCTGCCGAGGGCGAAGAGGCTCCTGCCGAAGCTTCTGCTGAAGAAGGGACCGAAGCCGAATCTTAAGGATTTTTCCCATGAAGTACCTGGTAGCAGGACTGGGAAACATCGGACAGGAATACGCGCATACGCGCCATAACATAGGTTTTGACGTATTGGACGCCCTGGCAGGGGCGTCCAATATTTCTTTTCAGGACAAGCGTTACGGCTTTATCGCCGAGATGAAACACCGGGCGCGCTCCTACTGGCTCCTCAAACCATCCACCTACGTGAACCTGAGCGGGAACGCCGTCCGTTACTGGCTCAGAAAACTGAAAATCACTGAAAAGGAGCTCCTGGTCGTGGCCGATGACCTGGCCCTGCCCTTCGGCACCCTCCGCCTGCGGGCCAAAGGGGGGGATGCGGGCCATAACGGGCTGTCGCACATTATTTCCATCCTCGGCACCCAGAGCTTTGCCCGCCTCCGCTTCGGCATCGGGGATGACTTCCTGCCCGGGGGACAGGTCAATTACGTGCTGGGGGAGTGGGACGAGGAACAGAAAAAGGTGCTCCCGGAACGGATCGACATGGCCTGCGAGATCATCCGCTCCTTCGGCGTCATCGGCCTCGAACGCACCATGAACGCGTATAACAATAAATGAATCCTATGAAACTCATTGACTTAATCAAAAAGAACCGTTCCTACCGCCGCTTTCAGCAGGAAGTCCCGGTGCCCATGGAGCTGTTGCGGTCCATGGTGGAGGCTGCCCGGATGTCGGGATCAGCCCGCAACATGCAACCACTCAAGTACATGCTGTTCAATGATCCACAGGAATGTGTGCAAATATTTCCCTGCCTGGCATGGGCTGGCTACCTGAAGGAATGGCCTGGTCCCGGGAAAGGGGAACGTCCTTCGGCCTACATCATCCAGCTGGCGGACCTGGAGCTGGCCACCGACTGGTGGTGCGACGACGGGATCGCCATTCAGAGCATGCTGCTGACCGCCGTGGAGGCAGGCTTCGGGGGATGCATCATCGGATCGGTACAGCGGGAGAAACTCCGGCAGCTGCTGGAAATCCCGGAAAGATACAAGATTCTGCAGGTGCTGGCCCTGGGCAAACCGGCTGAAGAGGTGGTCATCGATCCGGTCAGCGAGGGGGATATCAAATACTGGCGGGACGAAAAGGGGGTGCACCATGTTCCCAAGCGGAGCCTGGAGGAGCTGATCCTCTTTCCCGCAAATCCTTAAATTTGTAGTTCAACCAAACGATAGCAGCCTTGACCAGATTAAGCGTAAATATCAATAAGGTCGCCACGCTGCGAAATGCACGGGGAGGGAATACTCCCGACGTGCAGCGGGTGGCGGTGGACTGCGAACAGTACGGTGCGCAGGGGATCACTGTGCATCCCCGGCCCGACGAACGGCACATCCGCTACAGCGATGTGGTGCTCCTGAAACCCCTGGTGACCACAGAATTTAATATCGAAGGGTATCCTTCTGAATCATTTCTCCGGCTGGTCACCGCGGTCAAGCCTGACCAGGTGACCCTGGTCCCCGATCCCCCGGATGCCATCACCTCCTCGGAAGGGTGGGATACCATCAAACACCACGACTTCCTGGTGGATGTGGTCAAAGAACTGAAAAAGAACGGGATCCGCAGCTCGATTTTCGTGGGAACAGAACTGAATCTTATCGAAGGGGCGGCCAAAGTGGGCACCGACCGGGTGGAGCTTTACACGGAGCCCTATGCCAAACAGTACCCCATTGACCGGGAGGCGGCCATCAAACCCTTCCTGGAAGCGGCCCGGGTGGCACGGTCCGCGGGACTGCAACTGAATGCGGGCCACGACCTGAGCCTGGAGAACCTGCGGTACATGAAAGAGCAGATCCCCTGGATCATGGAGGTTTCCATCGGACACGCCCTGGTCTCCGACGCCCTCTACTACGGCCTCCAGAACACCATCCAGATGTACCTCCGCCTCCTCCAGGACTAATAATAATTGAACCCTAACCCCTAACTCTTAACCTCTAACAGCCAATCATCTATGCTAATTGCTGAACAGAAGAGAAAAGAGAATATTGCCGAATATATCATCTACATGTACCAGGTCGAGGACCTGATCCGCGCCAACGGACTGGATCTGGACCGGATCGAGCAGACCCTGATCA
>CAZNSZ010000132.1:0-3356 GCA_964575865.1 uncultured Bacteroides sp.
GGGCTGCCGATGGAATAGACCGGTTTTCCCGGGGTGACCGGATAGAATCCCAGCTGGCTGAACACCACGAAAGCCGATAATCCGCCCCCGTCCTCGTCCCCCGGAACCCCCATCAGGTCGTTCCTGAACCACTGATCCAGCAGCATCCGAATGCACTTCTGGGTCTTCCAGGGCTTACCGGCATCATTGTAAAGGTACGGGATATGCAGGGAAGGTTCGTTGGCCATTGAGAATTGCCCCACATTCCCGGTGTGGTCGGGCAATTGTGCGTAGAAGGCGTATTTGCTTCGCCCCAAAGGTTCCATGAACATACCATCCAGTTCCTTCACAAATGCCTCATCCCCCCCCATCAGACGGATCAGGTCGGGGATGTTGTGCTGTACATCCCACCGGTAGATCCATCCGTTGTTTTCATCGTAGTAATCACGGGCTCCCATCCCCCCGGAGAACCGGTAATCAAATGGCTGAATAAAGTCGCCGTTGCGGTCCCTGGGATGAAAGAACTTTGTTTCCGGGTTGAACAGATGGCGGTAATTGAAGGAAGCTTCGCGAAAGTACGCAGCATCGCCGGTCTTCCCCAGGACTTCTGCCAGCTCTGCAAGACACCACTGGTCATAAGCTGTCCCCAGGGTCACGGCCACCGGCTGGCGGCGCTCGAAGTGGTGTACTTCCGGAATGGTTTCTTCTTCCCCCGGACGCAGGGCGGGGATATATCCGTGTTCATGGTAAAATGCATCCAGCTCTCCGGCCGGATCGGCCGACCAGGGCGCAAGGGTCTTTTCCATGATCGCCGCCCTGGTGGCCTGGTAGGCCTGTTCCAGTTCAAAACCCGATAATCCCTTGCGGTGGGCATCGATCACCGTAGCCACTCCGTGGTTGGAATTCATCGAACGGCTGTCCCCGGCAATGCCCGGGAATGTGGGCCACCAGGGATGCTCCATCTGTTCTGTCATGCGGACAAAGGAGTGAAGGATATCCTCCTCCTGCTCTGGATCCAGTAAGATACGCAGGGGATGGTGGGCCCGGTATGAGTCCCAGATCCAGTCGTCGGTATAGAAAGGCCTGCCTCCATCCTGATGGACCTGGCCGTCATAGGCACTGAAATACCTCCCATCCTCTGAGATACAGACCGGTCGCTCATAGCACCGGTAAAGGGAGGTGTAAAAAACGGCACGTTCATCCTGACTGCCTCCCGAAATCCGGATCTTCCCCAGGGCTTCATTCCAGGCATCCCGTCCATCGGATTGCAGTTGCGTGACAGATTTTTCCGCTACTTCGCGCTCCAGGTTGGCCCTGGCCTGGGCTTCGTCAATGAAGGAAATCCCATACTTCAGATGCAATTTCTCCGATTCCCGGAGATACTGCAGTATCAGACAGGCATTTTCCCCTCCATCCTGCTCAGACGGAACCAGTGAACCGTTTTCAAGTGCATATACCCCATCGGGGGTTTTATCCGGCGTCAGGTAGAGGTAGACACGTGTTCCGTTCCCTATGTTCTGATATCCGCTCAGCGCATCTCCGTCCCACTTCAGTGCGCCCCCTTCTGAATGGACGATCATGTATACGGGCAGGTCCTGATCGAACGAGAAGTCATATGCCGCTGACTGATGGGACAGTCCGAAATCCACCTGAATCCCCAGGTCGTCGAGTACCACCTTGTAGGAATAGGGAGTAAGCTTCTCCTGGTCGTAGCTGTATTCCATGACCGGGCTGATCCGGGAGGGATCCCCCTGGAAAGGGCTCAGCGAGAATGCAGAACCTCGGCGGTGACCCGTGATTGTGACAGGGAGTCCGTTGAGTCTGACACCGGTATAATCCCCCCGCTGCGGGTATACCCGCAACATGCTGTTGGGGAGATGAATGGTGGGGAAAGTCGGGACCAGGAGGTGGCTGATGTTTCCCATGTAAGGATTCACCTCATCAACAGGATCATTTTTAGATTGAGTATTGTCCTTCGGATCTGCTGAGCAGGAGACGGCCACAAATATTATCATGACCACTGGCAGTAGGGTACACTTCATGTTTACTGTTTTCGCAGGGAGCTTACCGGATGAACCTTGTTGATCGGTCAACCATAAGAGAAAAACTGCTCTCCCCGGGGGGTTCAGAACCTTAAGGTAATCCCTGGCATTTAATTATTGATTAATAAATAATTAAAACAGTTATCGATCCCCAATTTGATGAAGTGCATAGGCATATGCCCCCAGGGATATGGATGCGCTGGCTCCCAGGGAACTGGTGACAACGGCAAGTCTGGGGACCGGATCGTAGAGGATGGTTCTCTCCGTGCCGGGGATGGGCAGGGCTCGGGAGTAATCCTTGAAGAAAGTCTCCCGCTCCTTTTCATCATCCAGGTTAAACACTTTTTGAACAAGCCTTGGCATCGATGCTTCGTCATCCGGGTTGAAACGGGAATTCAGTTCGGACATGAGTGCGGGCATATACAGGTCACTTGCCCCTGTAATGCCACCTCCGAAAACGGCGATGCCATCGGTGAATGTAAGCACGTTGGCCACGGCATCCCCCAGCGCACGACCCATCTGTTCAAAAGCTCCAAGAGCAGCCTCGCGGTGGCCCGCTCGCGTTCCCCTGGCGATCTCAAAAATATCTTTTGGATCCAATCCGCCAGGATCCTCCAGTCCGGCACCGGCCGCGTAGAACCGCTGAACAGAGCGGATACTGACCACCTCTTCGGTATTAACCAGTGGATGGTACCTGTTACTGAACAACCACACCTCGGCAGCAGTCACATTGTCTCCCCTGATCAGCCTTCCATCAGAAACAAATCCTCCGCCAAAACCGGTCCCGAGGGTAAAACCCACCAGATTCCGGTAACGTTTCGGGTTCCCGGATGCTTCAAACCGTGCGTTGATCTCAGGCAGGATTCCCCCCAGTGCCTCACCGTAGGCAAACAGGTCCCCGTCGTTGTTGATGTATACCGGCAACCCGAACGCCTCCTCCAGGATGCTTTTCAGGGGAACCCCTCCCCTGAAGGCAGGAAGATTGTTCGAGTTATCGATGATCCCCCTCGGGTAGTCCGCAGGTCCGGGGAACGCGAAACTGATGGCCACAGGCTGCTCGCTGATGTCGTGTATTACCGCTGCAAAGCCTTCCCTGATGGAGGCAAGACACCGCTCCAGGTGATGGGCATGGGCATCCAGGCGGATCCCGTTCAGGAGTGCCTTGCCGCTCTGATAGGCATTGAACACGAAATTGGTCCCTCCGGCATCCAGGGTCAGCACCACCCTGTGATCTCTGAAAACATCCATGAATCAGACTTTTGAGGTTCGGAAAGCGATCATCAGAATATAGATCATGCAGAGACCGGGAACCGCAAATCCTGCCATTAATCCGAA
>CAZNSZ010000132.1:3456-5897 GCA_964575865.1 uncultured Bacteroides sp.
CCCAGAAAACGACCGGTCATCAGGGAGAGGAAAAAGAAAAGGGTGCCGAACAACCCCGTTTCCTTGATGTCGTATCCGAACTTTTCTTCCAGGAAATTAGGGAGTTTGGCGCTCATGCTTACTTCAGATCCCACGTAAAGAAAGATCCCAATAACCATCAGTGCCACAAAAGGATTCCTCAGCAATCCGAAACAGGAGGCCAGGGTGGCCGGCTTCTCCCTGTCGGCCTTTTCCTCTATCCGTGTCAAAGCCAGGACAATGATCACCAGCAGGATCACACTGCCGTAAATGGGGAAAAGTATCTTCCAGTCAAGGCCCCAGAAGCGGGCGGCAAGGATTGGTACCAGGGATCCGGAAAGGGATCCAATGGCCTTCACGAACTGGCCGAAAGAGAGGTTCCTGGAATATTTGCCTTCGGGCGACACATCCCGCATGATCGGATTGCCCGCTACCTGCAGCATCGTGGCCCCGGTTCCCAGAAACAGCAATCCGCCCAGGATCAGGATGAAGGACTCGTACCTGCCCAGCATGGGCAAGATGATCCCCAGCAGGGCAGCCAGCAATCCAAGGGTCAGCACATGCTTTCTTCCTCTGCGGTCCTGAAAAAGACCCATGGGGATGGAAAGCAGGCCGAACATGATGAAAGCCATAAAGGTGACCAGACCTGCCTCAAAATTACTCAGGCTGAAATCGGATTGAAGCTGGCTGGTCAGTGGTCCCGAAACATCTCCGAATCCCATGACCAGGAAAGCCAGGAAAATGGGAACTGATTTGAATGCATTCTGTTTCATAATTTTGAAGGTGTGGAACAGGGAATCTGTCTGAAATTTCGGCTAAGATAGCCTGCATGCCAAACAAATCATTAATAAAATATTAAAAAAAAGAGTCGTACCTTGGCCATGCAGAGGATTTTGGAAATTTCTTTAAATAAAGCCATATTAGCCATCTCGGAAAGTCCGTGAGAACAACAATTTATCTGTATCCATGAGGGATGCCGCAGCCTATTTTGGGAAAGGACCGTGGAGTTGGAAGGGCCCTGTTCTTTCCCTGCTGATTTTAATATGCTTCTGCCTGGCAATGCCCGGTCAGTATTACGGGCTGCAGTTCAGGGGACATGAATACCCGCTCGACCAGAGAACAGGACTTGACCTTTCTCCCAGGGGCCCCATCCATATCAAAGGCCCGGCGGATCTGGAATTCTATGTACGCTTCGATCCTGATCACCAGTCCTATTTTGGATATATCTTCCGGATGATGATCGGGGACCTGAACATGGACCTGGTCCACGGAATTGTCCCTGAAAATCCAAACAACTTTGAATTGATCATCGGCGACAGGACCAGCAAAATTGCCTTTCATGTTCCAGTTGACTCTCTGACAAGAAACTGGCTTCACCTGAGATTCCAGATCGATTTTGACAATGCTGTAGTCACCGCCTTTGTTCATGACTTAACGATTCGTGATACCCTGGAAAGTGGTAGCGAGAGGAACGGTATCCGGCTGATGTTTGGTGCACATTCCATTGGCCATTTTTCATCCACAGATGTACCCTCCATGTACATCCGGGACGTGAAGCTGAGGGTAAAGGATAAATTGACCATTCACTGGGCGCTGAATGAAACGGAGGGGCTGATTGCCCATGGATTGCCTTCAGGTAACAACGGGACTGTTGTCCATCCGTCATGGTTACTTAAGCAGCACAACACCTGGAAAAGGATTTTTGATCTTGAAAGCAAGAGCATTGTGAAAGCCACGTATGATTCACGTTCCGAGATATTGTATTTCGTGAATGCCGATTCAGTATTCATGTACGATGTTGTCCATGATTCTATGTGGAGCATTCACCACCAGGTCCCCCCTGAATTCGGGAGGTACAGAGAGGTTATCTATGATACGATCTCTGACAAATTATTGATGTATTCCATAGACAACAACCTCCTGTTAACGTTCGATCATGAAACCGGGGAATGGACTGGCAGCATTTCCGGAAGTGAACCGCTGACAAGATTCTGGCACCATAACAAGCATATTACCCCGGACGGTACCCTCCTTGTTTTCGGAGGATACGGTTACCACACCTATAAAAATACGGTGTTAAGCTGGAATCCCGGGAAGTTGCGGTTCGACTCCGTTCGCTTCAATGGAACATTTCATCCGAGATACCTGGCCGGCTCCGGGATCAATCCCTCCGACGGAATGCTCTACGTGGTCGGAGGATACGGCAGCGAAAGCGGCAAACAATCTGAAAGCCCGGATTACTATTACGAAGTTCTCCGCTACTCAATGGAGAATCGGACCTTCTCAAATGTTCTGGAGTTTGAGAACCCGGACGCCGGTTTCTGCTTCTCAAATTCGGTGGTCATTGATCACGATAACAACTTGTACGGCCTGTATTACCCCAAATATGAATTCAACAACCGGTTGCAGTTGGTCCGGATTCC
>CAZNSZ010000132.1:5997-8166 GCA_964575865.1 uncultured Bacteroides sp.
GCCTGTATTACCCCAAATATGAATTCAACAACCGGTTGCAGTTGGTCCGGATTCCCCTTGATCATCCGGAGATGATTGAAGTGGGTGATCCCATTGATTACATGTTCATGGATGTCAATTCATATGCCGATCTTTTCTACAGCAGGACCCTGAATGCACTTCTTGCACTCTCTGAATACTCTACGGAGGATGGATCCACCCTCTCATTGTACACAATTTCGTTCCCGCCACAGGAAAACACGCAGGCTTCTGAGATCCAGAAAACGAGTGGATTCCGGGTAGTCCTTTATTTTTTTATTGGCATTGGAAGTCTAATTTTCCTAGCATTTATTCTTTTCAGAAGAGGCAGTCCCAAAAAAGAGTCGCCTGCAATGCACCCTGAATTATCCAGGGTAAAAGTGAACAAGCCAAAGAAGAATGCCATCCTGCTTTTTGGAGGCTTCCAGGTATTTGACAGAGAAGGAAATGACATTACCGGGAACTTCACGCCGCTGCCAAAAAAACTCTTTCTGTATATATTACTCTATTCCCTCAGGAACGAAAAAGGGGTCTCTTCCCAATCCCTTTATGAAACATTCTGGTTTGACAAATCCGTTGAAAGCGCCAGGAACAACCGGGCCGTCAATATTGTGAAGCTGAAATCATTGCTGGAGCAACTGGACAGTGCAAATATTTCTAAAGACAAGGGCTATTGGAAGTTTAATTTCGATCCCGCACAGGTCTATATCGACTATTTCGACTACCTCCAGATCTTAAATCGTACGAAGGAACCGTTAAAAGGGGATATTGTCAGGCTCCTGTCCATTGTGGAAAAAAGTCCCTTCCTGAACAATACCAATGCGGAATGGCTCGATACGTTCAAATCAGAGGTATCCAATGAGATCATCGATGCTTTCCTCAAATACATCAGCCATTCTGCAGATGATGCAGAATTCCTTCTGCACCTCACCGACTGCATATTTGTTTTTGATACAGTCAGTGAAGAAGCGTTGAAACTCCAGTGCCGCCTGCTGATCAGGCAGGGAAAACACTCCCTTGCGAAAAACGCCTATAACAGATTCATCAAAGAGTACAAACAGCTCTATGATGAAGAGTACGGACTAAGCTTCAACGAGGTAATCGGGGAATCTTCGGAATAAGTACACTATGAAAAAACCGGATTGGCGGCCACCAACCCGGTTCTCTCACTGAACTACTGTTATAAATCTACTGCTATGAAGAAAACTTTACTATTGAAAGCAATTTAATGATCGGTGCATAATAAATCATTAACAGAAGGTTAAACACCCATTAATCGCATTGAAAATCATTTCCAGAAGACTTTCTTTTCAGGGCCCATAATAAAATTCAGGGTAGATCCCCGCTGAAGATCAGTGTGGTACACAAATGGTTCAGTGAGCTTATTCCCATCGAGAAGCACCTCCTGGACATAAGGATTTTCATCTGTCCGGTTCTCTGCAACAATGGTAAACACTTTTCCTTCCACATCCACCTCAATTTTATCGAAGGAAGGCCTCCCGATGGAATAACGGGGATCACCCGGGCATACGGGATATAATCCCATCGAACTTAAAATATACCATGCAGACATTTGACCGCAATCTTCATTTCCGCAGAGACCATCGGGTTTGTCCGTATAAAACTGGCCCAGTATCTCGGAAACTACCTCCTGTGTTCTCCACGGTTTTTCTATCCAGTTAAAGAGATAGGCAATATGGTGGCTGGGTTCATTGCCATGAGCATATTGTCCTATTAATCCGGTGATGTCGGCCGATTTTTCTTCCCCGAGAACTTCCGAGGTGATTGTGAAAAGAGAATCAAGCTTTACGCCAAACGAATCATGGCCACCCATCAATGCAATGAGCCCGTCCACATCATGGGGAACATACCAGCTCCATTGCCAGGCATTGCCCTCCACATAGGGAGTGGCCCAGTGCGCCGAGTACCTTGGATGAAAGGGTTCAATCCAGCTTCCGTCCAGGTTCCTGCCACGCATGAATCCCACTTGGTCGTCGTAATAGGTCTGATACCGCTTTGATCTCTCCATAAAATCTCTTTCAATTTCCTCTTCTCCCATATTCCTGGCCATTGTAGCGATACCCCAGTAATTGTAAGCGAACTCCAGCCCTTTGGAAACCGAGGCCTGTTCCAGGTCAGCGGGAATAAATC
>CAZNSZ010000133.1:0-8159 GCA_964575865.1 uncultured Bacteroides sp.
AGGTCTCCTTGTATCCGGGACTGACCCAGAACCAGGGTTATTAATTTGAATATGTATGACGTTAATAAACCGGTCATGAAAATATTCCTAAACCATCCGATCATATTTGCTCTTCTTCTCGGCGTACATGCCTGCACCGATATTGCCGGAGATGGCATGGATACCGTTGTGTGGGAGGGCAGTAAGTTGAAGGAGGCTACCAGCTACAGGAATCCGGTCTGGGAGCCCGATCTTGAAAAGCCTACGATCATCAGGGGAGCCACACAGTTCTATGCCTTCGGGAATGAAAAGGAATGGTCGCCAGGTCTGGTTTATCAGGTCCCCGTGTTGAGGTCCACCAATCTGATGAAATGGGACCTGGCCGGGGAAGCCTACAGGGAAGCCCCTGAGTGGTCCCAGGGGGCAGTGGAGTCGGTTTCGGGGATATTCTCAAAAACCCTGGGCACCTATTACATGGCCTATACCATCGGTGATCAGGGCATCGGAACCGCATCCTCCAAGACGCCCCAGGGACCCTATTCCGATTATGGGAAGCTCATGGATCAGGAAATTTCCGGATTCGAATCACTCGGTGAACCTTTCCTGATCCAGTCCGGGCTCAGTTTCTATTTATTCTTCGATACAGAATTGGGTGTCCATGGCATTGAGCTGACCATTCTTCGAAACAGCCCGCCCGCACTGAAAGGCGATCCATTTCAGGTCACCGGACCGGATATCAGCGGGGTCTATATCCACCGCAAAAGCTCAGACAGCTACTACCTCTTCGGAACCCATGGAGAGGACAGTGAATCAGTGATCATCATGGGAAGGGCAGCCCAGATTGAGGGACCTTACCTGGACCAGTCGGGAAATGATCTGCTTTCCGCCCCGGGTACGATCCTGGTGGAGGGTGACGCGGAAAGCGGTTATGTGTCGCCTGGCCATGTCGGAGGGATCTTTACCGACAGGTATGAGAAGGACTGGATCATGTACGGGGTGACCGATATCAGCAAGCCCCAATTATCCTCCGGAGCCCAACGCAGGCCCATCATGCTGAGTCCCATCGGGTGGGACGGGCAGGGATGGCCTGCCGGGATCATCAAATCCACGGGTGGATGGAATACCCCAAGATTCGAGTTTTAGGTTGTGAACGGAATACCAGATATGATGATGAGGAATAAGTTTACCCTGCTGATGGCTCTTGCGCTGCTCCTGCTGGGCTGTGATTCCGAAGGGCAGCAACCGGACAATGGGACGTTGATGAATCCTGTATTTGAACCTGATCTGGCAGATCCTACCTGGGTCAGGACAGAGGAGGGGTGGTTCTACGCCTACGGTACGGAAAACAGCTGGGAATCGGGGCACCAGGTCGTTCCGGTGGTCCGGTCAAAGGATCTGGTCACCTGGAGTTATGTGGGCCAGGCCTTCGATACCAAACCGGATTGGAAAGACGGATGGATATGGGCACCGGAGATCCTCTTCCTGGATGGGGAATACCTGCTGTATTACGCCTTTTCGTTGTGGGGAGATAAGAATCCTGCCATCGGACTGGCGACTTCGGATCGTCCCGAGGGTCCTTTCACCGACCTCGGTAAACTGCTTGATTCAGAATCAATGGGAGTGGTCAATTCCATCGATCCTTCCATATACAGGGAACATGAGGCGATCTACCTGATCTGGGGGAGCCTGGGAGGAGGTATCCACGGAATTGAGCTGAGCCCTGACGGGAGAGGCATAAATGGTGAGAAATTCCGCCTGGCGGGAACCTCTTTCGAGGCCCCGTACATTTTTTACAGGGAAGGGTACTATTACCTGTTCCTTTCCACGGCTACCTGCTGTGAAGGTCCCAATAGCCTTTATCGTGTGGTCGTTGGCCGATCGGAGCAATTCAGGGGTCCCTACAGGACTGTGAACGGGTTTGATCTGCTCGATTACAACGACGGATGGTGGCCGCCGGAAGTGGACCAGATAGACGGGGTGATCCTGGAGGGAAACAGCACGTTTGCGGGACCGGGTCACAATGGACAGATATTTACCGACGACCGGGGTCAGGATTGGTTCATTTACCATGCCGTTGAGCGATCAGATCCCTATTTACCAAAAGGAGCCACCCGCAGGCCGCTGTGCCTGGATAAGATTGAATGGGTGGATGGATGGCCGGTCATCAATGGTGGACAGGGCCCCTCCTCCGAATCCAGTGATAAACCGTATTTGAAATAATCTATTCCGAGTTCCTTAATACTAACGTAAACTATTTGATTATGAAAAGAAACCTTTACATTTTGATGCTGGCACTGATCACCTCAGTGGCCTATTCCCAAACCCACGAGGTCCACAGGAACCTTGGCCAGGCATGGGGGGGAGGAACTTCCGTCGATATCAACAATGACGGACACCTCGATTTCTACATCACGGGGCAAAAAAACAATCCTGCCCCGAATCCTGATTCGGAAAGGTGGAACAGCCTCTACCTGTTTAATCCTTCCACCGGGGAGTATGACAGTACGGCCACCAACCTGAACGTCATCGACAGGGCCAACCTGGACTGGGCGGATATTGACGGGGACGGACTGCTGGACGTGCTGGGGACCGAGCACAGCTTCTCCAATCACCACAGCGGGGTATACCGGAACCTGGGCGACGGACAATTCGACTCGCTGGGCTGGCCAATGCCTCCAAGGACCATCGCCGCCGCATGGGCCGATTTCAACAACGACGGATGGCTGGACTATGTCTGCATCAGCAACGATTCAGCGTCCTCTGGGGTGATGATCAACCAGGGTGACAATACCTTTGAGGCGACCAATTCGGATGTATTCGGGGGATTGTTTTTCGGCCTCGGCTATGTGGAAGTCCTGGATTACAACAACGATGGCTTCATGGATTTCTTCCTGACGGCCAATGTGGACAATGCGGACAAAAGCCCCAATGACGGCGCCAGGGTCATCTCCGACATCTTCATCAACTTCGATGAAGAGCCGGGGAACTTCTACCGTGCCTACCTGGGAAAGACCGAGAACAACCCGGCAGGCATGATCTATATGAAGGCAAATGGCGGGGTGGACTTCGCCGATTTCAACAGTGACGGCTGGATCGATATGGTCCTGCACGGAGAAGGAGGTGCCGGAACCGGCGAGCCGGGTGCCGGAGAAGATGAATGGAAATGCGTCTCTCATGTGTACCTGAACCAGCAGGACGGGACCTTCGCGGACAAAGCGCAGGCTTCGTTCCAGGAGGACCTGAGGCCTTTGAGCAGCAGCGGTGTGGGAACAGCCACCATTGACTGGAATTATGATGGCCACTACGACCTGATCCTCACGGGCTGGAATCCTCCCACAGTCATGACCCAGGCCGGTTACCTCTACCATGGCGATGGTGCAGGCAACTTCACCGAAGTGGGCCGGGTTCCCGGAGGATCCGAAACGGTCCTGCTGTTCAATGACTGGAACGATGACGGATTCCTGGATTACCTTGTATCGGGACATTGCTGGGATGCCATGTGGTATGCAGAAGAGGAGGTCGGAAGGACTGCTTCTGTCTTCTTCAACGAAAACACCGGCACAGCCAACCAGCCGCCGGCAGCGCCGGCCAATCTTTCGGCCGAAGTAGACGGAGAGAATGTGACCCTGATGTGGGATGCGGCCACCGACGACATGACGCCTGCGGCCTCGCTTTCCTATGAATATTTCCTGCAGGATGGAGAAGGGAACTACATGATCGCCCCGGCAGCATTTGTGGGAGGGGACATGGACGGAAAAAGAAAGCTGCTGAAGATGGGGAATGCCTTCCTGAATGATTTTGTGATTCTGAAGGGACTGGCTCCTGATACTTATACCTGGGGTGTACAGGCCATTGATGCCTCGTACGATGGGTCCACATTTGCCACCGGCACCTTCAAGATCAGCGGAGTGGGTATCAGTGACCGTGTTAACGAGCAGGTTTCGGAAATATTTGCCTACGACCATACGCTGGTGGTGAGGATGAAAGGGACCAGCGACGCAAGGGTCAGTGTGTTCAACCTGGTGGGTCAGAAGATTGTCACGAAGAACATCCAGGGTGAATTTCGGATGACCCTGGATCAGGGTGTTTATGTGGTCCGCGTCGAAACGGAATCACAGATTCAGACCGGAAAAGTATTTGTGAAATAGAGGTACCCAATTGAAATTTTAAGGTTTTTTTGAAGCATGCAGGCATATCCGATCGGAATTCTGAGCCCGCTATAAGCCGGGTTCAGCAGTAGGAGGGTATGCCTGCATATTTTTTCGGGAAGCTCTGAGGCTCCCTGTTCATCCCGCCATGTCAGTCATTTGCATTTTAGAATACCAGAAAAAAGATGAATAAAGCAATTCTCCATATCCTGACCGGCCTACTTCTGCTCTTCAGCTGCAAAGGAGCCGAACAACCACTGGAACTGAACAATCCCCTGGAGGTGGCATTGGGAGATCCCTATATCCTGAAAGCATCTGACGGGAATTATTACATGGTCGGAACGGGCGGGGTGAAAGATGGCTTCAAAATGTATTCCTCGACAGACCTTGTTGAATGGAAAGATGAAGGACGGATCTATCAGGGCAATACCGAAACCTCCTGGAATGTGGCCAATTTCTGGGCCCCGGAGCTTTATGAACACAATGGCAGGTTTTACCTGTTTTTCAGTGCCGACTGGCGGGTGAATCCAGAAGGAGAACTGGAGAATTTCAGGATCGGTGCGGCCGTTGCAGATTCTGTCACGGGACCTTATACGGATCTTTTTGACAGGCCATTGTTCGATCCCGGCTACCCCGTGATCGATGCCAACCTGCTGTTCGAGGACGACCGGGTTTACCTCTATTATTCCAGGTGCTGTTACGAGCATCCCGTGGAAAGTGAACTGTCCGAATGGGCCAGAAAAGAAGGACTTTTCAACGAGATCGAGGAGAGCTGGATATACGGGGTCGAAATAAAACCCGATTTTTCAGCCATCATCGGTGAACCACAGCTTTTACTTCGCCCACCGGTCACAATGGATGATCCCCAAACCGAATGGGAAAGCCGTTCAGTCACAGCCGGTGAAGTAAACAGAAGGTGGACGGAGGGATCTTATATCTTCAACAACGGAGGCACCTACTACATGATGTATTCCTCCAACTTTTATGGAGGGACATATTATGCGGTGGGATATGCAACTGCCTCCTCCCCCCTGGGCCCATTTCAGAAAGCAGCCAATAACCCTGTCCTGGAGAAAAACATTGAAAAGGGAGGGGTGGTGACCGGTACCGGTCATAATTCGGTTACCTTTGCGCCGGACGGGGAATCGATGCTGTGCGTGTATCACGGCCGCACCTCCGAAACAGGGGACCAGCGGGTGGTCTTCATCGACCGTATGGAGATCCTGGATGATGGGACACTGGTAGTGCACGGACCCACCACAGGGATACAGCAAGGCAAAGACTAATGCAACAGGATGATCAATAGCGGAGCAATCAGGTTAGGTGTCGTCATGATCATGGGTTCAGTCATGATGCAGGCACAGGATATCCTCATTCATGTACCTGTATCCCAGCCCAGGATGATGGAGGTAGATGCGGGCCGGGACCGGATCACCGATGATCCCGGGACGATCCTGCTCGGTGAAGATATGTCAGTGGAAGGAGGCACGGAAGCTTACAACTACAGATGGACAAATCCCGATCAAGTGGAGCATGAGGGGGAAACCTTAACGGGGAGTTCGTTCGGAACCTATTACCTGCTGGTAACCGATCAGCAGCATTGTACGGCAGTTGATTCTGTTCACATCTTCAACAGTACGGGCCTTTACACATATGGTCAGGCCAATTCGGTCATTTTCTATCCCAATCCGTCTGAGGGAACGATCCGCATCGATGTATCCAGGTATAGCGGGTCGATCCTTGTGGAGCTGATCGATATGACGGGAAGAACAAGCTATCAGAAACAAATAGTGATCCACGGAAGCAGCGGGACCGAGACTTTTCATCTGGGAGCACTGCCTGAGGGAACCTACCTGATCAGGGTATCCGATGACAACGTTGCTCATACCGGCCAAATCCTTATTAACTGAGCGCTGCCATGGAACTTTTCAGACATATAGCAAGAACCCTGGTAGCCACCCTGGCAGCAACATTGCTATTTTCCATTTCTGCCGTTCATGCCCAGGAATATCAGGACTCCATCTCCAGGATCGTTGGCAAAGGAACCGGGATTAATCTCAACCTGCTCTGGTATACCGTGAATCACGGGAATATCCAGTGGCAGCAGTCACCGGACGGATCCCAGTGGATGGAAATCTCTGGCGCGACCACAAAGAACCTGCTCGACACGGCCGATTCGGACCGGTACTACCGGGCGATGATCGAGTCCGGGACCTGTGATCCCCTCTACTCGAAAATCACATGGGTGGATGTAATGGAGCTGAGTACCCTGCAGGTCTATGGTGTGAGCGAAACAGAAGCATTCGTTTCCTGCAACGTTACCGGGGATGAGCACCCGGTCCTGGAGCAGGGCCTCTGCTTCGGCACGGAGACCTATCCTGATATCAATTCAGATGTATACCGGGATACCTCAGGCCTGGAGGACTTTACGGTACACCTGACCGGCCTTACCCGGGGGTTGACGTACCGGGCCCGCACCTATGCCATGATCGGTGAATCGGCTTATGTTTACGGTAACATCCTGGAATTTTCTACCCTGGAGATCCGTGCACTGGACCGCATCAACATCAGTGACACGGCGGCCACACTGTTTTATCACCTGAGCAGTACGCCTGAGCCCGAGGAGCATGGGGTATTCACTGGGCCTCTGCCCGGTCTGGACACCAGTTCGGCAAAAATACCGGGAACAGAGGACGAAGGTACGTTTTCAGCCTGGATCACCGGGCTTGAATCCGCCACAACCTATTATGCCGTGCCTTATATCCGGGTAAATGGGAAATACCACCTGTCGGAAGAAGTTTCTTTCCGGACATTTACAGACTACAGCCAGGCAGAGGTGGACACCTCCGCCTTTGCAATCGGGCACCGGATTGAATGGAATGATCCATCAACAGCCAGGAAGATCTCTGCGGAAGGGTACTATGCAGAATATGGAAGGGTATGCAAACTGAGGGATTCAGATACCCTGCTCCTTATTCACCATGGCGGCCCTGATCCGGGCGACTGGGTCAACATCTCACTCCGAAAAAGTTTTGACGGCGGGGAGAGCTGGACAAAGCATGAGATCCTCATGGATATCAATGATCACAGGGATAATTTCTGGAGGTTCTGCTGTCCGGAGATCATTGAACTGGCCAACGGGTGGATACAGATCGCCTATACGGCCAACGGCAACCCCGAGACCAATGAAAACTGCTACGTCCATGTCCTTACCAGCAAGGACCGCGGGGAAACCTGGGAAGGGCCGGCGGCCGTCACCACGGGCCGGTCGTGGGAACCGGCCATGGTCCAGTTGCCGGGCGGGGAAATTGAGATGTTCTATTCCAGTGAAGCCCGTTGGTGGCCAGGTTCAGACCTGAAGCAGGAGATCCATTCCATCCGTTCCACCGATAACGGGCAGTCATGGTCCTACCCGGAAGTAGCCGCCTACTTCCCGGACAAGAGGGACGGCATGCCTGTCCCGGTATTGCTGCAGGGTAACCGGGGTGTGGTCTTTTCCATTGAATGTGTCCAGCACTGGCTCTCCCCCTGGCTTATCAAGCGGGAATTGAATGGAACATGGGAGCTTCCGGATCCCATTCTGAACAATGGACCCACACGGTGGACCGTTGGCGGATTCTCCGGTCACGGAGGGGCACCCTACCTGATTCAGCTGCCGACAGGGGAAACCGTGATCTCAGCGCATGTTTACAGGGGCGGGGACTGGCACCTGAGCAATATGGAGGTGATGGTGGGTGATAACGAAGGGAGGAATTTCGGAAACATGACCAGACCATGGGGTGAGCTACCGGACAATCAGGGGGCAATTCACAACTCCCTGTTCATGAAGGACAGTGAAACCATAGTCCTGATTTCAGCCCGGAACAACGGACTGACGGAAAGTGCCATCTACTGGCTGGAAGGTAAAATCGTCCCGAAATAAGTCTTTCAGATCATGGATGTTATGTGCCGGCTGGCATAATTGAAGCAACTCATGTGACCTCTTTCTCCACGACCCGGACCGCTCGCTCATCGGGGGTGATCCTGCAGTGG
>CAZNSZ010000134.1:0-8051 GCA_964575865.1 uncultured Bacteroides sp.
TCTCTTTGATCTGTGTTTGTTTTCTGAATGCCGGACCGACCTGCTTGTGTGTAAACCGCTCTCTGTCAGTTCTGCCTGTATCCTTCCAGGGATGAAATGGCCTTTTATTTTCAGATGGGGTAAAAATCCTCTGTCTGGGTATTCCCGAGACGACCGCAGTGGCCAGATTGCCAAAAAATCTGCCCACTTCACGGATGGGTTCCTGATACCTTGGGGCGGTTTTCATGATCAGACTTTATTATTTTGACGCGGGCAAAGTCTATGGGTAACCAGATTCCCCGGCTATTTTAACTGGTGGATCACAAGGGCGATCAGGATGCTCACCACCAGACCGATATTCACCTTATAGAGGTCCCCGAAGATCTGTTTGTAGGCCTTTTTAATGGTCTGCCGGTACAGCAGGTAATTGATGGCATACTCCCTGCCGGCCAGGATCCCCACAAAGGTCCAGGTGGTACTCATGGGGATGGGATTCACGACGGTGAATATATAGAGCACAATCCCGTATACCAGGTCGATCAGGGTGGCTGAACGGATGTTGGCCGTATTGGTCTTCTGTTTGACGATCTCCTGGATCCTTCCCCCCTTCCTTCTGAACACGATGGCCAGCATCAGGAGGATCAGCGCCAGTGATCCGAGAAGGGGAAAAAGTCCGAGCCTGCGCGGCAGGTACACGTATAGATTGGCGAAATCCTGCACCAGCCACTGGGACCAGAGAAAACCGGTGGAAAACCACTGGGCCGCTGTCCAGAATCTCTCCTGTTTCTTTACCCTCGCTTTGTTCCGGGCCGTCTTTGATTCAACCTTCCTGGCGATCATGATGTAAACCAGAAAGGCAATGATAAAAGCGACCACATACCCGGTCACAGATTTGATCACCATTTTTTCGATGACCTGTCCGGTAGAAAACACAGACAGGATCATGAACGTGGTACTCACCGGGAGGCCAAACTGCGTAATGACCAGCAGGATAAGAGGGGGAAGCACCATCCACCAGTACATGCGCTCAGGCAGGGGGATCTGCGACAACCGCCCGTAGGACACATCCCCCTGGTTGATCTTCCAGCTCACAAGGAGCGTGGCCGCAAGGATAAGAGAAGCATAGGCCCAGAGCACTGCCCAGTGGCGCTTGGAGTTGGATGCCAGGAAGGTCCCCAGGGTCTGGATCACATCATTGCCCACAACGGCATAGGCTGCCAGCGCGAAGCCAATGATGGAAAGAATGTGTAATTCCAATGAAGATGCTGTTTCTGGTTAAGACAGGCAAAATGAATAAAGTAACAGCTGCCGGAATTGAATTCTTTTCGCTATTTTGGGTTTGCCCAAACCAAAACCAGCCCGATGCCCCTTCTCATTGTTATTGCCGGCGTTCTGCTGTTGCTGCTGCTCATCACGGCTGTTAAATTCGATGCATTTCTTTCTTTCGTCATTGTCTGCCTTTTTGTAGGTATGGCCATGGGCCTCTCCATCCAGGAGACCATTGCGGCCATGACCAAAGGGCTGGGAGATACTCTGGGATTCCTGGTCCTGATCCTGGGTTTCGGGGCGATGCTGGGAAGGATCGTTGCAGACAGCGGGGCCGCCCACCAGATCACCCGTACCATGGTGGGAGCTTTCGGGATCAAACGTCTTCACTGGGCCCTGATGCTCACGGGATTCATCGTGGGCATCCCCATGTTCTACTCAGTAGGTTTTGTGATCCTGATCCCCATCGTGTTCACCCTTGCCGCCTCCACCGGGATGCCGCTGATCTTTGTGGCACTGCCTATGGTGGCGTCCCTTTCGGTGACCCACGGACTGCTTCCGCCCCACCCGGCCCCCACAGCCATCGCGGGGATGTTCGAAGCTGATATGGGGAAGGTGATGATGCTGGGTATACTGATCTCCATCCCCGCCATGATCATTGCGGGCCCCCTGCTCGCACCCCTGTTCAGAAAGATACGGGCCACTCCCATGGAGGCGTTCACCGGAAAGGAACCTTCTGACCAAAAGAACCTTCCTTCCACCCTGATCAGCATGCTGGCCGCTCTGATGCCGGTTCTGCTGATGGGGATCGCTGCCCTGGTTGTTCCCCTGCTCAGAGCGGATTCCACCGCGGCAAGGATAGTCAGCGGGCTGGGCGATCCGGTGATGGCCATGCTGTTGTCCGTGCTGTTTGCCCTGTTCACACTCTCCCTTCGCAACGGAAAAAGGATCCCCGAGGTCATGAACAACCTGATGCAAGCCGTTTCAAGCATTGCCATGATCCTGCTGATCGTGGCGGGGGCGGGCGGACTGAAGGAGATCCTCGTAGTGAGTGGCATCAGCGATTACCTGGCCGACCTGCTGCGGCAATCGGGTGGTTCTCCCCTGTTCCTGGCCTGGCTGATCGCGGTGGTGATCCGCGTCTCCATCGGCTCCGCCACGGTGGCTGCCATGACTGCTGCGGGAATCGTCCTTCCCCTGGTCTCCGATCCCTCGGTTTCCCGGGAACTGATGGTGCTCTCCATCGGATCGGGGAGCCTGATCGCTTCCCACGTGAATGACAGCGGATTCTGGATGTTCAAAGAATATTTCAACCTCTCCATCCGCGACACACTGGCCACCTGGACACTGATGGAAACGGTCATTTCCCTGGTGGGACTGGCCGGTGTGTTTATATTGGATATGTTCATATGAGAATTAACAAATAGAAGACATGAGCGACATTGAGAAAAAACTGGAACAACTGGGGCTCGAATTGCCCCCTCCCCCGTCTGCCGGGGGGATCTACCACCCGGTGGTACTTTCAGGGAACCTCCTTTATGTTTCCGGTCAGGTGCCTTTCCTGAACAACGGTGAACTGATCAGGGGAAAAGTGGGAAGTGACCTGACGCTGGAAGAAGGACAGCTGGCCGCCCGGCAGGTTGGGCTTGTGATGCTCTCTACCATCAGGGACCGCATCGGGGACCTTGGGAAGATCAAACGCCTTATCAAGACCTTTGGGATGGTCAACTGCCTGCCGGATTTTGAACATCACCCCGGGGTGATCAACGGATTCAGCCAGCTGATGGCAGACCTGCTGGGCGAGGAGAACGGTAAAGGGGCCCGCAGTGCTGTGGGAATGACCCTTCCCCTGAATGTGGCCGTGGAAGTGGAATGCATTTTCGAACTTCATGGATAATCCGGTCCCTGATTCCGGAGAGTGGTACAGGATCAAAGATCTCCGGACCCTGCCCACACCCTCCGTGCTGCTGTACCCGGACCGGATCTCGGAAAATATCCGGCGTATGATCCGGATGGCCGGGGGAGCGGAAAGGCTGCGCCCCCATGTGAAAACGCACAAGATACCGGAACTGATCCGCATGCAGACAGATCAGGGGATCACCAGGTTCAAGTGTTCCACCCTGGCCGAAGCGGAGATGACTGCCGGAGCGGGCGGAAAGGATATCCTGCTGGCCTATCCCCTGCTCGGACCTTCAGTGAAAAGATGGTTGGCTCTGCTGGAACGCTACCCGGACGTCCGGTTTTCGGTCACGGTCGATTCTGAGGAAGCGCTCTACGTTTTGCGGAAAGAAGCTACGGATACAGTCCGCCCGTTCCGTATCTTTGTGGATCTGGACAGCGGGATGCACCGTACCGGGATTTCCCCTGAAAGCGCTCCCGGGCTGATCCGCGCGATCACCGGTCATGGGCAGTTCCTGTTTGCAGGGCTGCACCTCTATGACGGACATATTCATGAGACTGATCCGGAGGAACGCAGGAAGCACTGCGAAAGTGATTTTCAGAGGATCCGGCAGCTGATCCGGGTGCTCGGTGATGAGGGGATCAATATCCCGGAACTGGCCTGCGGAGGAACACCCACATTTCCCATCCATGCCGCATACACTGAACGAACATGCTGCCCGGGCACACCTGTCCTCTGGGATGCCGGTTACAGAAATGCTTTCCCGGACCTGGATTACCTCAATGCGGCGGTACTGGCATGCAGGGTGATCAGCAAACCAGAAGGGGCGCTGTGTGTCGATCTGGGCCATAAGGCGGTTGCATCCGAAATGCCCCATCCCCGTGTCCGCTTTCTGGAGATCGATGACTACAGGGTCATCAACCACAGCGAAGAGCACCTGGTGATCACCACTTCTGCAGATCAGGAAACGAAAACCGGACAGGTGCTCTATGCCCTGCCTGTCCACATTTGCCCGACCATGGCCCTGCACGACCGGGTCTGGGTGGTTGAGCAAGGGCAGGTTACCGGCAGCTGGGAGGTGGTGGCCAGGAACCGGAATGAACCAATCGCATAAGTGTACACATGGAACAACGAGCAGATAAGCCTGTATTTTGCCTGGATGCCCACCTGGACCTGGCCATGAATGCCATGGAGTGGAACAGGGACCTTCGCTGGAGCGTCAGTGAGATCCGCAATGCAGAGTCCGGAATGACCGACCTCCCCGACAGGGCAAAAAATACGGTTTCCTTTCCCTCCCTGCGCGAAGGGCACATCGGGCTGGTGGTGGCCACCCAGATCGCACGTGTGGTGAAACCGGGTAGCTGGCTTCCGGGATGGTATTCACAGGAACAGGCCTGGGCTCAGACCCAGGGGCAGCTGCAATGGTACCGTTCCATGGAGAAGGCCGGGGAGATGATGCAGGTCACCGACCTGGATTCCCTTTCCACCGTTCTTTCAGGATGGGCTGACCGCGACCCGGAAACACCTGTGGGATACCTGCTGAGCCTGGAAGGTGCAGACTCCATTGTTTCCATGAACCATCTGGAGCAGGCGCATGCTGCGGGATTGCGTGCTGTGGGACCCGCGCATTACGGTGAAGGGATATACGCCAACGGAACAGACAGCAGCGGTCGTCTGACATCCCGTGGGCTCGAGTTGCTCAGGACCATGGAACAACTGCAGATGATCCTCGATATGACCCATCTGAACGATGATGCGTTCTGGCACGCCCTGGATGTATACCGCGGCAGTCTCTGGGCCAGTCACAACAATTGCAGAAAGCTCGTGGACCATAACAGGCAATTCAGCGATGAAATGATCCTCGAACTGGTCCGGCGCGGGGCGGTGATCGGTGTGGCACTGGACGCATGGATGCTGGTACCTGGCTGGATCAGGGGCACCTCTGATCCGGTGGGGCGCAACGTGACGCTGCAAACGGTGGCCGATCACATCGACCACATCTGCCAGCTGGCAGGGAATTCATTGCATGCCGGGATCGGAAGCGATCTGGACGGGGGATATGGAAAGGAGCAGTGCCCCCATGACCTGGAAACCATCGCCGACCTGCAGAAGCTTCCTGAAATTTTGCAATCGATGGGGTATACCGGGGAGGACGTGAACAACATCATGCACCAGAATTTCATCCGGTTCCTTCGGGATCATTTCTCGAAATAACGGTCCGCAGGTTATTCCAGTTTCAGGACCAGGCTGGGATCCAGGGGATACCTGCCGAATTCCTTCCCGTAGACGGCGATTCCCCCCTCGCCGGAGGTCCTTATCCTTACATGAATGGATCCCGTTTCCGCGGCCTGCCTGACCGTCTCCTCTGAGACCGGCACCCTGACCAGGTATCCGTAGGATCCGGCTTCCCTCAGCTTCCTGTCCTTCAGCTGATGGTGCCATGAAAGCACCCCCCGGTGATCGGCAGGATCGTCCGGCAGAACAGCCTTATAGGGTGTTTCTCCCCGGATTTCCACCGATATTTCGGAAGGAAACAGGGTTTCATCGGTCATGGGATAGGCATTGGGGTTGGCACTGGGCGCCACAACCGATCCGCGCATGAAATCCTGATCCCGCTGATACGATTCCATATCTTTTACGAATAGTTCCTTGGCGGAAAGCTCCACCAGGAAGTATGCCTCACTGAACCCGCCTTCAGCCGCACCGGTTCCGACGGGGATCTCATATTCCACATATCCTGATCCGGTACCATTGATCTTCCTGCCTTCAAGCACCTCCCAGGACTTGCCTGTCCACTGGCTGCCAGCCACGTTGCCTGCCGGAGTGGAATAGACCTGCCATCCCGGTAGCGGCCGGTCCGACAGGATCTCGTAATGCATGAAGTTGCGGTGCAGGACCTGGCCGGAGGCATCCGAAACGGTGATCCGGAGCACCCCCAATCCGGGCAGATCCGGGATCATCAGCTTGAGCGGGTCAAGGCCTTTCTGCATCCATGGGGAATAAGCGACATTGAACCGTCCTGTACCGGCCTGGACCTCCTCCCCGGCAGGTGTGGTTACATGCAGCGCATAAGAAATAAGGAGCTCATCACCCAGTTCCCTGCCGGTCATGGAGGAGAGGTGCAATGGCACGCTCACCTCTTCACCGGCGCGAACGGTCCTGCAGATCTCATTGCCGGTACTCAGGTAGATCGGAGCATGAAGGTCATTAAGGCTCATCCCGGGAAAGATCTCCTCGAACCCTGTCCTTTTTTCCGATCTGTCGAACCGCCAGTAACCGTTCCATTCGTTGATCACATCGTGGTGCTCGGTATAGAGCCAGCCTGCAATGCGCGGGAACATCCTGAATGTGTTGAGCATGCGGTGGTAGTCCCAGCTCCAGTCCACATCCCCGGTGCTGCCGTCATAGCCCCAGACATTGCCGCATTCTGAATTGATGTTGGGCTGCCGGCCCTGTTGAAAACCCTCTTCGAAATTAAACCGGCTCCCTTCATAGGTTTGTTCCGACTGTTCCTTCAGCATATCCTCCCACTCCCATCCCGGCAGATAGGCATGCCAGGAATTGATGTCGGTCTCCGTGTGTCCCCTGCCGCAGCAGATGGAGTTATCCTCCACCAGCCTGGTGGGGTCCAGCGACTTGGCCAGGTAATACATGGAAGCGACCCAGTACTGCGTCTGCGGAGTGTATTCCCGCACCGGATTCCCCTCCCCATCCTTTCCTGTTTCTGAATAAAGTCCCCAGGTCTCATTGAAAATGACCCACGAAAATACCGAAGGGTGGTTGTAATCCCTTTTGATCATCTCCCTCAGGGTATATTCCGATTCCGCCTGCATTCTGGCATCCGGCTCACCCCAGCTGTTGGGAAGGTCCTCCATGACCAGCAATCCCAGTTTATCCGCCCAGTAGAGTTTGCGGGGCACCTCCACCTTGATGTGGGTGCGGATCCCGTTCAGCCCGATGGATTTGCTGCGCAGGATCTCCTCCTGTATGAACCGGTCGCTGGGGAATGTATAGTAGCCCCCGGGGTGATAGGACTGGTCCAGCGCAAGCTGCAGGTAGACTGGCTCGTTGTTCAGGGCGATGTACCGCATATCGGTTCCCGGCAGGTCCACCACCGAAATTTTCCTCATTCCGAAATAGCTGTGTACCCGGTCCCCTCCCACTGCGGCTTCTACCTCATAGAGATACGGGTCCTCCAGGGTCCACCACCTCGCATCAGGCAAGTCCACATCGAACCGGACCTCACGGTCTCCCTCAGGGATCATTGCTTTCCGCCGGATCACGCCTCCAGGGGTTTCAATGCTCAGTTCCAGGGTCTGGTTTTCACGGGCCACCTCCCCCAGAAGTGCCCTCACCCCCACCTTCTCTCCGTCAATGTCCGGTGTGAAATGCATGGTCTCCATGAAAGATTTTCCCCTTGCCTCCAGGTAGATGGTCTGCCAGATCCCCCTGGCATCCCCGTACCCCTGCTTTCCGTATAGCGTGAACTCACGCCTCGCATCGTCCACCCGGATCACCACCTGCTGTTGCCGGCCATACCGGATGTGGTCAGTCAATTCAAATGAAAAGGGGACATACCCGCCCTGGTGACTCCCCAGCAATATCCCGTCCAGCCAGACCGATGTTTCCCAGTCGGAGGCTCCCACAGTGATAAAGATGCGTTTGCCCTTCCACCCTTCCGGAACGGTGATCGTGCGCTGATACCAGCCGATGTCGGCCCCGTTCTCCACGCCCGACAGTTCCGAACCCCATGGGAAGGGGACCAGGATCTGCCTGTCAAACGCCCTGTCTCCGCTGAACCACTCTCCGGTGATCCCATTATCCTCAGGATCAAAGGCGAAGTCCCATGGTCCATTGAGATTGACCCATTCTTCGCGCATGAAATCGGGTCTCGGGTGTTCGGGCA
>CAZNSZ010000135.1:0-8039 GCA_964575865.1 uncultured Bacteroides sp.
CGGATCACTTCATGGGATTGTGAACTACTGTTTACGGGAACCCGCAGTTCGGAGCCGGTCTACCATATTCCGAATTTCCGGGTCACATCCAGAAACAACAACAATTCCCACCCGTTCGGGACGGGTGCCTGGCGGGGCCCGGGAAGCAATACCAACGTCTTTGCCATGGAGTCCCATACGGATATCCTGGCCGCGGCTGCAGGGCTGGATCCCCTCTCCTTCCGGATGAAGAACCTGACCGATGAACGGATGATCAGGGTGCTTCAGGCAGCCGCAGAGCGGTTCGGTCACCCCTTCGAAAAAGGTCCGAGCGGCAACGGATTCGGCATCTGCTGCACCAATTACCTGAACACTTACGTGGCCACCATCATGCAGGTTTCCGTGGACCGGTCCACAGGAGCAGTCAGGGTCGACCGGGTGGTTTGCGCCCAGGATATGGGAGAGATCATCAATCCCCGGGGTGCAGAACTGCAGATCGAAGGGGGAATCACCATGGGACTCAGCGCCGCTCTGCATGAAGAAATCAGATTCGACGGAGGGGAGATCAGGACCCGGAATTTTGATTCCTACCGGATCACCCGGTTTTCGGAGGCCCCTAAGATCGAGGTCCTGCTCATCGATAACCCGGACCTGCCCCCCCAGGGATGCGGCGAGCCTGCCATCACCACGGTGGGGGCCGTGCTGGCCAATGCCATCTTCGATGCCGTGGGGGCCAGGGTATTTACCCTGCCCATGACCCCCGGAAGGATATTATCAGCCATGCCGTCGTCATCCAGTATGCATCAAAATCGATAACCCTGCACCATGAAGGCATATGTGATCGAAAATTTTGGCCCTCCCGAGGTGCTTGAACTCAGGGAGATCCCTAAACCTGAACCTGAGAAGAACGAAATGCTGATCAGGGTATGCGCCACCACGGTCAATGCGGCGGACTGCAATATCAGGGGGCTGACCTATGTCCCTCCCGGTCTGGGATTCGTGGCGCGTATGATGCTGGGCAGGAAAAAACCGAAACAGAAATATATCGGATCGGTGGTTTCCGGGGTGGTGGAGGCCACCGGCAATGAGGTAAAAAAATTCAAAGCAGGGGACCGGGTTTTCGGGACAGGTCCCGAGCTCGGCGCCTACGCAGAATACACCTGCCGCCCGGAGGATGGCGCCTTCGCCCTGATCCCCGACAACATCGGATTCGGCCAGGCAGCATCGGTGCCCTATGGGGCATTGACGGCACTTTTCTTCCTCAGGGAAAAAGGGAAGATCAGGTCCGGGGACAGGGTGCTGGTCCATGGCGCATCCGGTAACGTAGGGGCCTATGCCGTTCAGCTGGCCAAATTCTTCGGGGCCGAGGTCACCGGGGTGTGCAGTACCCGGAACGTGGAATTTGTCCGCTCCCTGGGTGCGGACAGGGTGATCGATTACACCCGGGAGGATTATACCAGGAGCGGGGAGCAGTGGGACCTGATCGCAGATATCGTGGTGGGAAAAACATCCTTTTCCCGCAACAGGAATTCCCTCAGTCCGAAGGGGAAATACCTGGCCATTGCCGGTGGGTTGGGCGATATGCTCCAGATGGTGAGGACCTCCATCACAGGGGGGAAAAAGGTGGTCTTCGGAGGGGGCTCCGATTGTGAGAGCCAGGAGAACATGGAGTTCCTGAGCGAACTCCTCGCCTCAGGCCGGCTGAAACCGGTCACCGGACAAACCTTTCCTTTCGACAGCATGGTCGAAGCACACCGGTACGCCGAGTCCGGACAGAAGCAGGGTAATGTGGTAGTTACCGTACCCTGAATCCCCTGACTCTTCTCCTGCCGGTGGTTCTGATCTTCCTATTTTCAATCATCGCTACCGGGAGCATGGTATACAGGGCCGTTGCCGGAAACGCAGCGGATGCGCTGAAATCCGAATAACCCTTGAGGAACGGTTGTCATTCCACCCTTTTTGCATTATCTTGAAGGGATTTCACAGGATCGGCAAAACAACATTACCAAATTATACCAGCAATGAAAAGATCCATCATCACGGCGATCATGCCCGGATTCATCCTGTGGCTCGTCATTGGCGCGCTCCCTATTAATGCCCAGGATCGGGAAACCGTTCCCGTAAGTCTGGAGAAGATATCTGAAAGTGTGTATCAGCTGAAAGGGGGAAGGGGCTCCAACGGAGGATTCATCATCGGTGACAACGGTGTGCTGGTGGTCGATTCCAAAATGGATGAGGTGTCGGTCCGGCAGTGCCTGGAACTGATCGGACAGGTGACCGGTAAACCGATCCTTTATCTGGTCAATACCCACAGCGACGGAGACCACATCATGGGGAACCGGTACTTCCCTTCCTCAGTCACTTTCGTGGCCCATGAAAATTGCCGGAACGATTTTTTCAAGGAGAATTTCGGAAGGGAATCGGACTGGGGCGAGCCCGGGAACCTGCCATTCGTCCCTTCCGTCACATTTACCGAACAACTTTCCCTGTGGCTCGGAGCCGTGCCGGTGGAACTTCTCTATTTCGGGCCCGGCCACACCACCGGTGACATCGTTGTCTATGTGCCTGGAGAGAAAGTGGCTTTCATCGGGGACCTCTATTTCAGCGACCGGCCCCAGCTGATCCACTCCAACAAAAACGGCGATTCCTTTGCTTATGTCCGGACCATTGACCGGATGCTGGAATCGATCGGTGCGGAGACATTCCTGAGCGGACACAGTGATCCTGCGGCCAGGACCGATCTTGAGAACCATGTGCAGCAAATGGTAGCCCGGCAGGAGAAAGTAAGGGAACTAATAGCAGAGGGGAACGACCTGGAAGGGACACTGGCCCGGTTCCAGGAGAACGAAGCGAGGCTGGTGACCTCCATTTACCATGAAATCACAGCGGAATAGCAGAGCCCCTGATCTTAGATGAAGCGTATACAGGCCCGTTACACTGAAGAACCTTTCCCCGGAATCCGCAGGGCTACTATCGGATTACTGAATGCGGCCAGGCGAAAAAACATGATCCACAGCCTGGTTGAACTGGACATCACTGCATCCAGAAGGAATCTCAGAAAAACCAAAAGGACGCAAAAGAAGTACCTCTCCATGACCGGATACATCATACAATGTGTGTCCCGGGCTGTAGAGCAGAACAGGATGATGCATGCCTACCGGGACAGGAGGGATAAGCTTATACTTTTTGAAGAAGTGGATGTCAGCACGACCATTGAAAGGAAGATCAGCGGCAGGAATGAGGTGGTTGCACTGATCATCAGGGAAACCAACCTGAAGTCGGTGGAGGAGATATCTTGTGAACTCAGGAATGAAAAGAAGAAGGAGGTCAGGGAGTCGGAGGTGTATCGTTCCATGAGACGTTTCCTTCTCATCCCTTCCTGGTTCCGGCAGCTTATCTTCAGGGTACTGGATCGCTCCCCTCAGATGATGAAAAAGAGGGCGGGTACCATCATGGTGACCTCAGCCAACATGGTGGGCAAAGGAGCCGGATGGGGTGTTCCCATTGCTACACACACCCTCAACGTGACAATCGGAGGGATAGCCGAAAGAGTGGTGGAAAGGGATAATGGGTTTGAAACCCGGGAGTTTCTCTGCCTTACCCTGAGCTTCGACCACGACATCATTGACGGAGCTCCGGCTGCCAGGTTTGTAAGGGACCTGAAAAAAATCATTGAAAGTGGCGAGATCGATCCATGATGCCGGATGAAAGCAAATCTTCAATCGAGCACCGGACCGGTTCGATAACATACCTGAAAAATTGCTTCTTTCCAAAAATCTTGTATCCTGTTGAGATGGAAAACACAATTCATGTCTTTGCGATCGGAGAAGTTGAACAGGATGGGGATTTGAAATACATCCGGATATCCGAAGGTAATATCCCCGGATTGGCTAAAAGTGATGGTTTCAGTCACCTGCAGGTCATCTGGTGGGCACATCTGGCGGATAAGCCGGAAAAGAGGAAACAGTTGCTGGTAAGGGATCTGTTTAAAAGAGCGCCTGACCCCCTGGGTATTTTTTCCACACGGGCACCCGCCAGGCCGAATCCTGTCATGATCAGTACAATCAAGGTGTCCCGAATCGATTTCGATGAAGGAATCATTCACACGCCATTCATCGATGCTGATCCGGGAAGTCCGGTACTCGATATAAAGCCCTACTTTCCCATGGAGCGTGTAAAAAATGTCAGGGTGCCGGATTGGTGTGACCAATGGCCGCAATGGGCAGAAGAGGCAGAAAGCTTCAACTGGAAAGATGAAATGATAAATAACACATGAAAATTGCTATCGCCATTGCCGTTGGTGCGGCTGCCCTGGTAATTCTGGTCATTCTGGTTGCGGGCAGATTGATGGAACGCTCCTACCGGAAGGATGTATTCCGGGGAAAAGAGCGGATCCACAATCGGGCCCCTGCAGCAATCATCGAAAAGGATCTGGAACATCTCCCCCAACTGGTCCGGGACTATCTGATTGCTGTGGGCGTAACGGAACAACCAAAGGTGCTTCACATGAAAGCGGTCTTCGGGGCAGAAATGAGGAACAGGAACCAGGACTGGTTCCATCTTGAAGTAGAACAGCATAACTTCTTTGATGAATACGAGCGGTTCTTTTATCTGAAGGCCAGACTAAAAGGATTGCCTGTGAAGGGATATCACAGGTATTCAGGCGGAAAGGCAAGCATGCGAATTAAACTGTTCGGGCTGATCCCGGTGGTTCAGTCAGAAGGGGGACCTTTATTCACGGCCGAGACGGTAACCTTCCTGAACGACATGTGTTTCCTGGCTCCTGCCACTTTGATTGATAAAAACATAGTCTGGGAAGAGATTGACAGTGTCACTGTCAGGGCCACCTTCACAAACCATTCAGTCAAGGTGAGCGCGATCCTGCGATTCAATCAAGATGGGCAGCTGGTTAATTTTATCTCTGAGGACAGGACCGATATCAGCGAGAATAAGAAATACCGGTTTTCAACGCCCCTCAGCAAGTTTGAGAAAATCGGAGAAATAACACTGCCCACTTACGGTGAAGCCATCTGGCACTACCCTGAAGGACCTTTTGTCTACGGTAAATACACCCTGAAGCAAATCGAATACAATCCCCGTTGACCTGCCTTACTTTTTCTTGATGATCAGGTTCAGCAGAAAAAGGATAATGATGGCCCCGATGGCACCGGTCAGGATCGCACTCAGTATTCCCGTGCCCAGGCTGATCCCCAGCTTCCCGAATAGCCAGTACCCCAAAACGCTCCCGAATAAACCCACGACCATGTTCCCGATAAAACCCAGTCCACTCCCTTTGTAAATCAGGCTTCCGAGCCAGCCAGCGGCGACTCCGATCAGAATAGCAACTACAATTTCCATAGTGATTCAGGTATTAAATAAAAAATGGTGTCCAAGACGATCAATAAGTTAGTTGTTTCCTTCCAGATGTACAAACCCGGGGAGGTTTCAATTCGCATGTGAACTGATCCCCATGTAACCAAAAAAAATAATAGTTTTGTTGAATGTCTGCCTTCCCTTATCCGGCAATCCTTTCAAAATAACTACCCTGTGAAATTCCTGACAAAAAACGCATTATGCCTGGTCCTGCTTTTTATGACCACCGCCCACAGTTTCTCACAACAGGTTTCCGATACCACGTATCGTCCCGAAATTCCGTCACCGGTGTACCCTCCGGGTGAAGGCCCGGTGGTACTGATTGATGAAGGGCATCAGAACTTCCATACCAGGGAGGGACGTTACCTTCCCTTTGCAAGGCTTCTGGAAAGGGATGGCTATGTGGTACAGTCCCATCAAGGGGAATTCACAAAGCGAACGCTCAGCAAAGGAAAAATCCTTGTCATCTCCAATGCGCTGCATCCATCCGACACATCGGAATGGGCGCTTCCCACCATATCCGCATTCACGAGAACCGAAATCGTGATCGTTGCCGACTGGGTCCGCGGGGGGGGGAGCCTGTTCCTGATCGCGGACCACATGCCCATGGGAGGAGCAGCCCAGGAGCTTGCGTCACAATTCGGATTCGGATTCACCGACGGATTCGCCCTGGATACGGTGAATCCGGGACCCGGTTTCTTCAAAACCGGTGACGGAACCCTGAATGAAAGCATACTGACCAAAGGACGGGATGGTTCCGAAGCGGTGGGACAGGTCGCCTCATTTACAGGCCAGGGATTCCGTATCCCGAAAAATGCAATACCGGTGCTGACTTTCAGCAGCCATTTTATCAACCTGCTTCCCGACACTGCATGGGTATTCAATGAAACCACGCGGATCCATTCACTGGAAGGATGGAACCAGGGGGCCTTCAGTAAATTCGGCGAGGGCAGGGTGGTTGTTTTCGGGGAGGCAGCCATGTTCACAGCCCAGCTGGCAGGGCCCGATCAGGTCAGGGCAGGAATGAACAGCGACATCGCCGGCGAAAATTACAGGCTGTTGCTGAATATCATTCACTGGCTGGATGGAAAGCTTGATTAACAGAAATCCACTATGAGAACAATGCTATCCCCCATATGGTTCTGCATCGGCCTGATGCTTCTTCCTGCCTTCCCGTCATCAGGCCAGGATGTAATCAATTCCGGGAACTGGCCCGGGGTCCGGTTCACTGTTTCGTTTCCCCAACCCGGATCAAAGGGCTATCATGTGGAGATGCACATCAGCGGCCTGGAGGAAGACACCGTCATTCTCCACATGCCGAAATGGATGCCGGGATACTACCAGATCATGGACTATGCCGGCAATGTGACAGCCATATCCGCTGTGGATGATGATGGAAAACAGGTTCCGGCAGACCGTGTGGATGACACCACCTGGCAGTTGATCCACCCGGGTGACGGACCGCTGGTGGTCCGGTATGATATTCAGACCCGCCGCAAATTTGTGGCTGCCAGTTATGTGGACAGCTCCATGGCCTACATCCTCCCGGCCGCATCCTTTCTGTATATGAAGGAATTCATGGATATTCCCGTCAGGGTCATTATTGAGCCATACACGGAATGGACCCATGTGGCCACCGGGCTTGAACCGGTTCCGGGTGCGGCGTTTACCTACTTTGCCCCGGACTATGACATCCTTTATGATTGTCCCCTCCTGACCGGGAACCTGGAAGAGCTTCCCCCCTTTGAGGTGGACGGGATCAGACACCGTTTCATCGGCTATCAGCTCGGGGATTTCGACGGCAACCGTTTGATGGCCGATCTGAAAACCATCGTGGAATCCGCCACGGCCATGTTCGGGGATATTCCCTATGAGCAATATACGTTTATCGGGATCGGTCCAGGACGGGGAGGGATCGAGCACCTGAACAATACCACGGTGAGTTTCGATGGCAGTGCACTGACCGGGAGGGAATCCTACATCGGAATGCTGGCCTTTCTTGCGCACGAATATTTTCACCATTACAACGTGAAAAGAATCCGGCCCATTGAACTGGGGCCCTTCCAGTATGACAGGGAAAACAGGACCAACCAGCTCTGGATCAGTGAAGGGCTGACCGTATATTACGAATACCTGCTGCTTAGGCGGTCGGGACTGATTGATGAACCGGAGCTCCTGGCTTTCCTTGCGGGTGACCTCACTGCCCATGAGAACGATCAGGGAAAAGAGCACCAGTCTCTCCAGCAGGCCAGTTATTCCACCTGGGAAGACGGGCCTTTCGGAATGCGCGGCGGAGAAGCAGACCGGTCCATATCCATCTATGAGAAGGGCGCCATCGTGGGGATGATGCTGGACTTCAGGATAAGGAACGCCACCGGGAACCAGCGGTCCCTTGATGATGTGATGAGGGTGTTGTACAGGGAGTATTACCAGGAGCGTGGGAGGGGTTTTTCCGGTGCGGAATTCCGGCAGGCATGCGAACAGGTGGCCGGCACCCCGCTGACAGAGCTCTTCGAATATGTGGTTACCACCACGCAACCCGACTATCAGAAGTACCTGGATATGGCAGGACTGCAACTGATCCGTTCTGACAGCGGTGACGGGGATACAGATCCGGAGGTTACTTTCGCCATTTCAAGGGTGAAGGATCCGGATCAGCTTCAACTGGATATCCTTCAATCCTGGCA
>CAZNSZ010000136.1:0-4980 GCA_964575865.1 uncultured Bacteroides sp.
AGGGATATTTTCGACAGGTTGCTGGCAGGGGTGGCGGTCCCGTTCAATGACCCCCAGTATCATCGGATCATTGAGGTCGTGTCCAGGACAACGGAACTATCTGTGGCACTCAACAATTCTACCGGTATTGATCAGATCCGTGACCGGTTGGGTGAAATCACAGGGATTCCCCTGGACCGGAGCACCACCGTGTTCACACCGTTTCATACCAATTTCGGAAAGTTTATAAGGATAGGGCGCAATGTTTTCATCAATCATGGCTGTTCTTTTCTTGACCTTGGAGGGATCACCGTTGAAGATGACGTGCTGATCGGGCCCGGAGTAAGCCTCATTTCCGAAGGACACCCCCTGGATCCCGCCAACAGGAAAATCCTTGAAGTGAAGCGTGTGCTCATTAAGAAGAATGCCTGGATCGGGGCGGGGGCCATGGTCCTGCCCGGGGTGACGGTGGGCGAGAATTCAGTGGTGGCAGCCGGTGCACTGGTTACCAGGGATGTGCCGGACAATGTGGTGGTCGCCGGGGTTCCGGCGAAGGTCATCAGGGAACTTGGTTGATTTTTCAGGGATCGGCACTTTCATAGGAGGAAGCTATGTCTGCCGGTCCACCGATGAATTTCTGATATTCCGGATAGGAACAAAGCAAATAGCCTTTGACATTGGGATCTGACCCTATGTTCCCCTTCTCATCAATGACAAGGGTCCTGGCCGGCGCCCGGTCATGTTCAACCCAATCGATCAGCTGGTCGATGTTCTGCTGATGATTGGGGGCAGGAATGGACCTGACCTCAACGGATTCTCCGTTCCCGTTTTCAGAATAACTTTTTCCGAATAACATATGGTTCCCGTTGGGAACCACATACAGGCGGGCGAATTCATCCAGTTCATCCCTTCCCATATAGTCGATGAGTGACTGATAATAATCCATCTGGGCACCTGAAGAAGCGATGTTGTCAATGGCCCCTATGGTGAGTATGATTTTTCCACCCCGTTTGTAAAAGGTTGAAAGGTCAGGGTCTGTGCTGTCGAGCCATTGGGAGAGTTGCTGACGACGGGGCTCCCACCGGCCTCCTTCCTGGTAATCAAGTGGATTTGCAGAAAGATCCTGCATCAGAAAACCCGTAACTCCCAGAACGCCAAGGTGTGTGAACACCGGAGCGTCTTCACCGGCACCTTCCTGCCCCTTGTACCTGGTATCTGTGATCATTCCGAATCCGTCAGGCTCGGTGGTCGGGGTCCACATTCCAAACGATGGCACGCCATTGGCAAGGGGATGGGTAAACAGATAGGAACTGTAGGACAATTCGAGGGTTTCAATCTGACCTTCGGACAGTGTTGCTGAAGCTGTTGATCCGGAATGATCAGGGTTGGAATGATTGTGTGCGCTCAATGCAGCCCAGGGGTCATCCGGCCCTGCTCCGTCGTTGACATTGAAGATTTCACGTGCAGACACATAGTTGCTGATGATTCCGTCGGACAATCCATCCAGGTGATCGGTCTGCCGCAGAAATTCCCCGGTAATGGCCCTCACTTTATTTGTTGTGATCCAGTTCGCTTCCGGTATCTCCTGAATCCTGATCAGAACCGGACCCAGCATCAAGGTGGAAAAATTGACGATGGGGACGTTTGAAATAATTCCCTCATAATCTTCAGGATAACGTTGGGCCACAGTGAGTGCTTCCCGGCCGCCCTGGGAGTTACCTATAAAGTAATTATATGCAGGTTCACTTCCATATACCCTTTCCATGATGACCATGGCGGCATCATGGGTCTTTTTCATTTGCATATATCCCAGATTCTTAATGGCTTCGTCATTTAAAGCCCACTCGTCGCCTGTCGCCGGTCCGGTGGCAAGTGGTTCATCCGGCGGTGATCCCGGCCTTCCGCCCCCCGCTGACTGATGTCCGGAATCGCTCCCGTATATGGCAAATCCTTTTTGAAGCATCGGGCTGAGCCTGGGATGGGGACCTGCACCGACCGTGATGGTTCCGTTCATGCCTCCCCCTCCCTGCTGCATGGAGCGTTCAGACCATTTTTCCGGCAGGAGTACCCTGAAATTAATGGGCCATCCCTGGGGATCAACCGGCATGATCGATCCTTCAACAACTGCATAAGCAGGAGATGATTCACCGGCCTCCACCCAGCGGGGGCTACAGAGTATGACCGACCCAACAGGCTCCCCTATTTCAGATGCAGCAATGGATGTTCCCACTTTGCTCAGATCATCCTTATGAAGGGTGATGAGTGAACTTGTGACGTCCTGTCCCAGTCCTGGGTAACTAAATAACAAAGAAACTGATATGATTATCGAAAGGCTTTTTTTCATGAGGATGTATACCTATTACTGAATTAGATACCATAATTACTGATTCTCATGTCAGGATAAAAGTAATTAATATTTGAGTCTTACCTTTGATCAAATCATGTTTCGGTAAGCTTCGGTTTTTTTGGGATTTTCTTTAAGGATGTGGATTGCGGAGACATCAAATAAGGCAGGGAGTATTGCGATTACCAGGAAGGCACCCTGGTTTTCTTTGCTCCGAATCAAGTGATCAGGCCCGAAAACAGGGACAGTATTTTTCAAACAATCTAAAAAGTTGGACCATGAAAAAAATCATGTTGTTTGCCTGCATTCTGGCTGTGTTTCAAGACACGATACCGGCGCAGCCGGGACCACCCCAGATTGATGGGAAAGAAGTCTATAAGGGCGAAGATGTCGTTTTTCATGAGATTGATGAGCATACCTGGGTGGGGACCGGTCATATGATGGCCAACGAAAGTTTATACCTGGTGGAAGGGAATAAGAAGGCTGTTCTCATTGATGCCGGCACCAACATCAAGGATCTGGACGAGATTGTGGCGTCGATTACGGACAAGCCGGTCATGCTTGTCGTTACACATATACACCCCGATCATACCGGTTCAGCCATTGACTATTTTCCGCAACTCTACCTCAACCCGGCCGACACCGTGAATATACCCCGGTTCATGCCGGAATATCGTGGTGAGGTCAGGTATCTGAACGACGGAGAGATCCTCGATTTGGGAGGCAGGGCGCTGGAAGTTGTTTTTACACCCGGACATACGCCCGGTTCCACTACATTCATTGATACAGATGCAGGCTATGGGTTCAGTGGTGATTCTTTCGGATCCGGCAATCTGCTCCTGACAACCAATTTTTCCACGCTCCTGGCCACCTGTGAAAAAACCAGTGCGATGATGGAGGAATACCATGTTGACCGGTTATTTCCGGGACACTTTTTCGGGAACAACGAGGAGACGAAACAGCGCGTGGACGATATGATCACCCTGAGCAAGGATGTCCTGGCCGGTAAGGAAAAAGGGGAAGCGAACCCCAGGGGGATGCTGGGCCTGAACCTGGTTATCAGTAAATACGGTGTGCGCATCAACTATAACGAGAAAGCACTGCAATAATCAAGTAAGCTGAATCATCATGAAAAATCTGATCACCTCCTTTCTCCTGGTTCTTTCATTTTCGGTCAATGCCCAGTTTGGGAACATGAACCAGGACAACGTCTGGGATGCCAGCTGGGTATATGTGCCGGGAACAGGGGAAACCACCCCCGGTCTGTACCTGTTCAGGAAAACACTTTCCCTGGAATCTGTCCCGGACAAGTTTGAAATCCATGTCTCGGCAGATAACCGTTACAAACTTTATGTGAACGAAAAACTGGTGTCCGTTGGACCTGCCTGGGGGGATATTCAGCATTGGAATTACGAGACCGTTGATCTGGCCCCACATTTAAAATCCGGTGAGAATGTCATTGCGGCAAAGGTCTGGAATGAAGCGGACCTGAAGGCGGTTGCACAGTTTTCATACAGGACCGGGTTTATTGTTCAGGGCACAAGCGATGATACCAAAGTGCTCAACACCAATGAGTCGTGGAAATGTGCAGAAGATAGAAGTTATACGCCTTTGCGCCAGAGGGTGCGGGGTTATTATGCCGCCGGCGCCGGAGAAAAGATCGACATGCATTTACAGGTAAAGGGATTTGAAACGGCTGATTTTGATGACAGTGGCTGGGAGCCGGCAGCACCTGTTTTTGAGCGGTCACGAAGGGGCATGGGATTCAATACCCGTGGCGGATGGACCCTGCAACCCTCGGTGATCCCCCCTTTCGAATTGACGCCCCTGAGGCTCGTTCAGACAAGAAGAGCCGAAGGAGTAACAGTCCCCTCATCATTTCCTGCCGAAAAAATCCCGGTTCAGGTACCCGCCGGCACCACGGCCAAAATACTGATGGATCAGTCATTTCTGACGAATGCATACCCGACATTGGTCTTCAGCGGCGGAGAGAACAGCACCATTGTCATTACCTACGCGGAAGGTTTGTATGATGAAAACGGGGCGAAGAACAACCGGAACGACATCGAAGGGAAGACCATCTCCGGGCGGATGGATACCATCATCTCGGACGGATCCAACATGCAGAACTTCACCAGTTTGAGCTGGAGGACCTACCGGTATGTGGAATTGAGCATCGAGACGAAGGATTCGCCCCTGGTCATCGATGATTTCTACGGGACCTTTACAGGGTACCCGTTTGAGATGAACGCATCCCTTGAATCGGACATTGAGGAGCTTCACAGGATCATGGACATCGGCTGGAGAACCGCCAGGTTGTGTGCGGTGGACACCTACATGGACTGTCCGTATTACGAACGGCTGCAATACATCGGCGATGCCCGGATCCAGATCATGATCTCCTATTACAACAGCGGGGATGAGCGGCAGGCCAAAAATGCGCTCAATCTCTGGGACCAGTCGCGGCAACCGGATGGATATACGTTGAGCCGGTATCCGGACATCCAGGGCCAGGTTATCCCCACCTACTCTTTGTGGCACGTGAGCGCTTTATATGACTATTTAATGCATGGCAAAGACAGGGATTTCATCCGGACCAAGCTGCTTGGTTCCCGCCAGATCATGAATTATTTCATCTCCCATATGGATGACGACGG
>CAZNSZ010000136.1:5080-7980 GCA_964575865.1 uncultured Bacteroides sp.
CCTGCATCCATCTATTTTAAATATTACCTGCACCTTGCCCTGACAGAAGCGGGATTCGGGGATGACTACCTGGAATGGCTCGATATCTGGCGAAAGAATATTGAACTCGGGCTGACCACCTGGGGAGAGGATTCAGAGGTGGAGACCACGCGTTCCGACTGTCATGCATGGGGTTCCAGCCCGAATATTGAGTTTTTCAGGATCCTGCTGGGGGTAGAAAGCGATGCGCCCTATTTCCAGAAGGTGAAGATTACACCTCATCTGGGTGCGATAGGCAGGATCAGCGGCGAGATGCCGCATCCAGACGGTAAAATTTCAGTATCGTATGACCGGTCAGGCGGGGATCTGAAGGCTGAAATCACCCTTCCGGAAAGCGTTGAGGGTACTTTTATCTGGAAGGGGAAGGAACATGAACTGAAGGGAGGATCCAATGTGATCCGCCTTTGATGGTTCGTTTGTCTTCAATGAAAAAGGGGACTGAGGGAGTGGATCAGAAGTATTCGTTCCCGATGATGACCTTTTCCTTTTTCTCCCGCCGCTGGTTAAAGGTGAAGGAAGCGCCGATCTCAACGATCTGCCCTTCGTAATCATAGACCCAGTCACGCTGGAATACATCGATCCCATTGGCTGTGGCACCGGTAAATCCTCCGGATTGGTTGGTTCCCATGACATCCAGTAATTTGGCATAGAAATTCCATCCCTGGATCTTTTCGGGTGTAAAGCTGAGTATCAGATTCATCACCTGAAATTCAATATCCTCACCCTGGGGCGTTACGGACCGTGAGGTGAAGGAATAGTCCAGGGTTAGTGTCAGTGGCCCGACAATTTCCCAGTCAATGTTCGATTTGACATCCCAGTTCAGGCTGCTGCTGCTGCTCTGGTCGCCGAACAGGCTCTCATTGGATTCAACCGAGAACCGGTAGAGGGATCCTCCGGTGAATAGTTTGACCCGGTTGAACAGGAAGAAGTTGAAGCCCGCTTCCCCGCCCACAGCCAGCTGATTCCCGGCGTTGGTAAAGCTTCTCAGCAGAACACCGCCCGTGTTGGCCAGGTCGTAGTCCAGGCGGTTCACGCGATAGATGGCGTTGGAGGTGGTCCGCACGAATCCGGTCAGGGTCATGTCATGCTTGCCCAGCAGCCGGCCATAAGTGAGATCGGCGTTCCAGCTGTACTCGGGTTCCAGGAGCGGGTCTCCCATCTCGAAAATCTCCTGGTGGCGGCGGTAAAGGAAAGGAGTCATGTCCTTGGCCGGGGGGCGGTTGATGCGGTGACTGGCTGCAAGGGTGATGGAATTCAGATCATCGGCCTGGTATTTCAGATGTACCGAGGGGAATATGTCCAGTTTGTTCTGAATGAATTCCGTTTCGTCAAAGTCCCGCCCGATCTCACCGAAAACGTCATAGACCTCTTCAAAATACCGGGTGCTGCTCACCTCCATGAACTGATCCAGGTACTCCACGCGCACTCCCAGGATATAGGACAGCTTGCTGGCTGAACCGGTATATTCCGCATAGGCCGCATAGACGTCCCTCTTCAGGTCGATGGTATTGTTGAAGTAGTCGTATCCTTCGAACTGCCCGGTATTTGTGTTCACCGTATCGTATTCATAGGTCCCTTCCAGCCTGACGAACTGGGAAACAGCACCGAATTCCAGGGAATTCCCGTTCTCAAATGCCTTCTGGTAGCTGAACGATGCGCGGTACGCATTCAGGGGTGTGACGTCCCGCTGGAAAGAGTGGAATACGGGATCGCCGTGGTCATCAGAATAATAGTCGTAATACTGCATCTCCCCGGTATAAGGGAATTCCTTGTTATCTATGGTCTGGTCGAGGTTCGAGTTTTCATATAGAAAGGATGCGGTGAAAGATGAAAGGTCATCTGTCTTGTGGCGGTAATCCAGCGATGCATTCTGGAATGTACCGGTGCGGTGGTTGTCATTGGGATTGTATAGCTCGTAAAGCGTTCCGGAGATGGGATCGCCGTGGGTGCTGCCCGAAAAGAAGGTGTTGTATTTGTAATGCGCCGCACGTCCGGTTTCTCTGGCGGAATACTGGTAGCTGGCCGACAGTTCCGCTTTCTCGCTCAGTTGATAATCCACTCCCAGGCTGGTGTAGAGGTTGTGGTCCCACTTGGGTCTTGCTCCCGTTCCGTCCAGGATATACCAGGTGCCAGGATTGGGCTGTGTTTCGTCCTGGTAAATGTAGGTGTAGATATCCCCGATCCCCTTGTTGTTCGTCCTGGAATAGTTGACCGAGCCGCGCAGGTTCAGCCGGTTGACATTGTAGTTCAGGTTCACTCCCCCGTTCACCCGGTTGTTGTCGAGCTGATGGTTGCTGAACGGATCCGTACCGTTCCTCCACGGGGTTCCTCCCACCATTCCGGTGGCCAGTACCGTTAATCCGGTGCTGGTATTCCTTTTAGTGGCTATGTTGATGATGCCTCCGCTTCCCTGGGCGTCAAACCGGGAGGAGGGGACCGTGATGATGTCGATGCTTTCGATATTCTCACTGGGAATCTGCCCCAGGAGGACCGCTGCGCTGGTGCTGGTGGGTTTCCCGTTCAGGTAGACGACAAAATCCGAAGAACCGCGCACCGAGATCTCATTTTCGCTGCTCAGGTTCACCGAAGGAATTTTGCTCAATACGTCAATGGCTGTTCCTCCCCTGGCCGTTTCGAAATCAGCTGCCCTGTAAGTGGTCCTGTCAATCCTGTTGACCGAAGTCCTTGCCGCAGCCCTCACTTCCACCTCTTCGATTCCAATGGCATCCGTTGTCAGTTCGATCCTTCCCAGGTCGGCAACCTGGTTCGAGTAGGTTATTTCAATGCGGTTCAACTCCGTGGAGGCGTATCCGACAAAAGAGACGATCACATCGTAGGTCCCAAAGGGCACATTGTCGATT
>CAZNSZ010000137.1:0-7948 GCA_964575865.1 uncultured Bacteroides sp.
CACGTAGTGAATATTACTGGAGAGGAGGGTGTCTAAAAGGGCACCCTCTCCTTTTCTATGCAGGCATCCTTTCCTGTTGACCTATAGGCCTTCAGGCACCTTTCGACTGTCGACTTACTTCAGGAGCTCTTCCAGCTTGTTGTCCAGGTACTCGCCCCGGAGGCCCTTGGCCACGATGATGCCGTCGCCGTCGATCAGGAAATTCATGGGGATGCCCATGACATGGTACATGGCGGCCGGGACCGACTGCCACCCCTTCAGGTCGCTCACGTGGGAGTCCCACACCAGGCCGTCGGCCTCGATGGCCGCCACCCAGTCCTCCCGGTTCCGGTCCAGTGAAACGCCGTACACGGTGAATCCCGTTCCGTTGACAAACTCCTTGTCCTTGAATCTCTTATAGGTGCGCACCAGGTTGGGGTTTTCCAACCTGCAGGGGGAGCACCATGCCGCCCAGAAATCGATGAGTACCATCTGGCCCCGGAGCGACGTGAGGGCAATGACCTCTCCGTCGGGATTTTCAAAGGCCAGGGCGGGGGCGCGCTGACCGATATTGATGCCCGTTTCCACATCGGCCACCTCCGCGACGGGATCGCCGTTCCCGGTGGATGATGAGGGATTGCTTCCTGATTTGCAGGAAAACAGGAAAAAGGTAACTGCCAGAAGAAAAAGAATGTGCTTCATGGATGCCAGGTTTGGTTTATGATTCACGGTGAATGGAGGCGCCCAGCCGGTTGAGCCGGGTGTCTATGGATTCGTATCCCCGGTCGATTTGCTCAATGTTATAGATGGTGCTGGTGCCTTCGGCAGAAAGGGCGGCGATCAGGAGGGCCACACCCGCCCGGATATCGGGTGAGGACATGTTGGTGGCTCTCAGCCTGATGGCATGATCAAGGCCGATCACCGTGGCACGGTGCGGATCGCAGAGAATGATCTGAGCCCCCATGTCGATCAGTTTATCCACGAAAAAGAGGCGGCTCTCGAACATTTTCTGATGGATCAGCACGCTTCCCCGTGCCTGGGTGGCGGTCACCAGGATGACACTGAGCAGATCGGGCGTCAGTCCGGGCCACGGGGCGTCCGCAATGGTCATGATGGCCCCGTCGATGAATGTTTCTATGGTATAGTGTTCCTGGGCGGGCACAAACAGGTCATCTCCGCGCTGTTCCACTGTGATCCCGAGCCGCCTGAAGGAAGCCGGGATGATCCCCAGCTGATGGATGCCCACCTCCCTGATGGTGATCTCCGAATTGGTCATGGCGGCCATCCCGATGAAACTGCCCACCTCGATCATGTCGGGAAGGATGGTGTGTTCACCACCCCCCAGCTGTCCGACGCCTTCGATGGTGAGCAGGTTGGAACCGATCCCCGAAATGCGGGCACCCATGGAAACCAGCAGCTGGCAGAGCTGCTGGATATAAGGCTCGCACGCGGCATTGTAAATGGTTGTGGTGCCTTCTGCCAGTACACTGGCCATGACGACGTTGGCCGTGCCCGTCACCGAAGCTTCATCCAGCAGCATGTAGGTCCCCTTCAGCCTGCCGGCGCTCACCCGGTAAAAGTTCTCCGCATGGTCGAAATCAAAGGTGGCCCCCAGGGCCTGGAAACCGAGGAAATGGGTGTCAAGCCTCCGCCGGCCGATCTTGTCGCCGCCGGGTTTGGGCATGACCGCCCTGCCGTACCTGGCCAGCAGGGGTCCGAGGATCATCACCGATCCCCGCAATCCTGCGGATTGCTCCACATATGCGTCTGTCTGGAAATAGTCGAGGTCGATGCTGGACGCCCGGAAAGAATAGCTGGTATCGGAGAGCTGGGTTACTTCCACTCCAAGGTCGTCCAGCAGCTGGATCAGGGTGAGTACGTCCTTGATGCGGGGGATGTTATGGATGGTGATCTTCTCGGGGGTAAGCAGCGTGGCACACAGGATCTGCAATGCCTCGTTCTTTGCACCCTGGGGCTTGATCTCCCCTTTCAGGCGGTGCCCACCCTCGATGACGAATTTCCCCATGGATCAGGATTGCTGTTTCTTCTTCCCCCCTCCCTTTTTCTTTCTTCCTTTGGAAAGGATTTCTTTGGTTTCAGGAAGCTTCAGCTCCTCGCTGACCTCCAGCTTGCCCCCAGAAAGTGTCTTCAGGTCAGTCAGGATCTCTTCGTCGCTCACCGCCTCCCTGTTCCAGGTAAGGTATGATTTTTTCATGTGGAGCGCGATCATCCGCACCAGGTCGTCTTTCTCCTCCCCCGGTTCCAGTTCCACTGCTTTTTCGATCATCAGCACGATGGACCTTCCGTAATGCTTGTATCGGATAGCATGCTGGTTGTAGTCCACCCTGCTGGGGGGCTGCTCCAGCTCCTCTTTTTCAGGAAGTTCGTACGGGGAGTCAATATCCAGGTCAAAATCGGCGATGATGGCCAGGTGGTCCCAGAGTTTGTGTTTGAAGTCCTGCACATCCCGAAGGTGGGGATTCAGGTTTCCCATGACGGCCACCACCGTCCGGGCAGCTTTATTGCGCTCCTCCCTGTCCTCGATGGTCTTGATGTGATTGACCATTTTCTGAATGTTCCGGCCGTATTCGGGCAGGATCAACCTGTTGCGGGAGGTATTGTAGTCGTAATCCATTGATCTGTTTTTTTACAAAAATAGTTCTTTTTTCCGAAGGGTCAGCATCGGGGTCACTCCAACACCCTGAGTTTGGCAAATTTGAGCAAAAGCTGCTTTCTCCCGATGGGAAATTCCACGGTGGCCTTCACATTGGAACCGCTTCCTTCCAGTTCCGTGACCTTCCCCACACCGAACCGGGGATGCTCCACCCTGCGGCCCGGGGTAACCAGTTCGGGACTGGATGGGATGAAATCCCCCGCCCCCGGTGCCTGACCGGCGGTTGTCCCCCGACCGCTTCCGGAGGCATTCTGTACATTCACCAGTTTTCTTCCCCCCATCTGGACGCTGCCCGTTGCGGGCCGGCGTTCCATGATCCTGCGGTAGGCATCCGGAACAAAGGGCTTCCCCTCCCCGTCCCCCGCCAGGGGCCCTGTGAGCACCGGATAAAAATCAGGCGGAAGTTCAAGGAATTCAGGATCCACCTCCTTGATGAAGCGGCTCGGTGAACAGGAGTTCTGTATCCCCCACTTGTACCTGAGCGCCGCATAGGTGATCAGGGCGCTCTTCTCCGCACGGGTCAGCGCCACGTAAAACAACCTGCGCTCCTCCTCCAGGTCCTTGGGATTATCGATGCTCATCTGTGAGGGGAACAGTTCCTCTTCCACGCCTGCGATCACCAGATGCCTGAATTCGAGCCCTTTGGCTGAATGGATGGTCATGATGCTCACCTTGTTGCGGTCCTCCTCCTTATCCAGGTCCGCATCGGTCATCAGCGTCACCTCCTGCAGGTAGTCCCCCAGGGTCATGGCGCCACCCCCTTCCGTATTGTCGGTAAAATCCTTGATCCCGTTGAGCAATTCTTCCACGTTCTCGTACCGGCTCACGCTTTCCGGGGTGGAATCGGATTTCAGGTCGGCAATGATCCCGCTCTCCTGAACAATGGTATAGGCCAGGTCAAAAGCCTCCATCTCGTTGAGCCGCTGCTGGAATCCCCTGATCAGCCCGACGAACTGCTGCAGTTTGGTGAGGGTTCCCCGGTTGAATCCCAGGTTCACCTGCTCCAGGTGCAGGAGGACGTCCCAGATCTGGGTGTCCAGTTTTTCCGCATAGGCATTCAGCTTGTCGATGGTGGTCTTCCCGATCCCCCGGAGCGGATAGTTGATGATCCGTTTCAGCGATTCGTCATCCCGGGGATTGACCGTCAGGCGGAAATAGGCCAGCAGGTCCTTGATCTCCTTTCGCTGATAAAAGGAGAGGGAGCCGAATACCTTGTACGGGATGTTCATTCGCCTGAGGCTCTCCTCAAAGATCCTCGACTGGGCATTGGTCCGGTACAGGACGGCAAAATCCCTGTACTCCAGCTGCTCCCTGAACCTGAGGTCGGAGATGTGACGCGCCACCAGGAATCCCTCCTCCCTGTCATCCGCGGCCTTCACCACACGGATCGGCTCACCGGCCTCATTTTTTGAAAAAACCTCCTTGGAGATCTGACCCCGGTTCTTGCTGATCACGCTGTTGGCCGCCCGCACAATGGTCTGGGTGGAACGGTAATTCTGTTCCAGCTTGAAAAGCCGGTAGTCCGAGTAGTCGTTTTTGAAGTTGAGGATGTTTTCAATGCGCGCACCGCGGAATGAATAGATGCTCTGGGCATCGTCCCCCACCACACAGATGTTCCGGTGGATCTCGGCCAGTTTCTTGATGATCAGGTACTGGGAATAGTTGGTGTCCTGGTACTCGTCCACCAGGATAAAATCAAAGGCATCCCGGTAGCGGTCCAGCACCTCTGGATGGTCCCGGAACAGCAGGTTGGTCTGCAGCAGGAGATCGTCGAAATCCATGGCTCCAAAATGCTTGCAACGCTTCACGTACCGGTCGTACACCTCCCCCAGTCTTGGCCTACGGGACACCTGGTCGCGTACCTGGAACTCCCCGCTTTTGAGGTACAGATCGGGGGTGATCAGGTTGTTCTTGGCAGCCGAGATCCTCCCGAAGACTTCGGCAGGCTTGTAGATTTTCTCATCCAGGCTGAGTTCCCGGATAATGGTCTTGACCAGGCTCCTGGAGTCGATGGTGTCGTAAATGGTGTAATTGGAAGGAAATCCGAGGACAGAGGCTTCCCGCCTGAGGATGCGGGCAAAAATGGAATGGAAGGTTCCCATCCACAGGCGGCGGGCAAGGTCCGGGGTCACCAGGGTGGCGATCCGTTCCTTCATTGCGCTGGCCGCTTTGTTGGTAAAGGTGAGGGCAAGGATCCTTCCCGGCGGGATCCCCAGCTGGAGCAGGTAGGCAATGCGGTAGGTGAGTACGCGAGTTTTGCCGGAACCCGCCCCTGCGATGACCAGTGCGGGTCCTTTGTGATGGATCACCGCCTCCTGCTGCGCTTCATTTAAATCCTTCCTGATCGCTTCCAATGTCTCCTGCTTCAATCGGCTTTCCGAGATTCGGCTGTCTAAGATAACATATGTTCATGGATTATCCGGCCCGCAGATCGGGGGCACTTCGGATAAATATTGCACAGATCGCCTAAAAGTTGCAATTTTACGGGCCTCCGGTATGTATAATATTTTGTCAACATTTCGTTTATAGAGTAAATGTTATTGATGGGCCTGTTCAAAGCTGCAGGAAGGGTGCTGCTGACGGGAGGGATCCTCCTCCTGGCACCCCTGTCCGGTATCCTCGGCCAGCTTTCCTCTCCCGGTGCGGACCTGACCGACAGCGTCAGCTATCCGGTGAGGGAGATCAGGGATCCCCTGTTTGTCTTTTATCAGCCCAACGGGATCCCCAGTCCGGGAAGTCTCAGTGCCACCCTTCCGGGGACCGGCAACTACGATTTTGAATGGAGCCGCTATGAACCCGCCCTCAACGGATTTGCCCCACCGTTCTATACGGAAACCGGGGTGCCTTCCTCTTCAGTCACGGACCTGGAAGAAGGGGGCTACCGGGTAACGATCCGGGACGGGGCAGGGACCGATACCAGCTTGATCGGCTGGGTGATGCTGGACGAAATGGTTGCCAGTGTGACCAAGGATGCCAACGATGAGGTGCTCCCCGCTTTTTCTACATGCAATTTCCTGGTGGTGATCGGAAATGTGGAACCCGACACCCTGTGGTACCACGATCCGGTCTCCAATGAGCCACTGGAGCGGGCCATCGGTTTCAGGTTCAAATGGACCTCCGACAATCCGGATCACAACATCCCGGGCGATTCCACCAACCTCAAATTCAACATCACCTATGTTCCCCCGGTGAAAGATACCTGGGTGATCCTAACGGTCACCGATGACCTGGGAATGGTGGAGGTCGATTCGGTCTTCTGCCGGGCCAAGGCCACCAGGGCAAAGTTTACGGTGGAGTACCTGGACAAGGTGCTTCAGCAGACCGATCCCGACAACATGTGGGATCCCGACCTGACGGAAGCATGGAGCAAAGATATGGGGAGCACCGATGCGAAACTGACCGTCCGGTTTCTCAATGATTCCGAGAACGGGGAGCAGTATGAATGGGTCTTTCTGGACACCCTGGGCGGGATCAAGGAGAACTACACCACCGGGAATGTGGATGAGATGCCCGAATTCACCTATGTGCAGGCGGATGAGTATTACTATCCCTACCTGGTCTCCACCAGCTCCTTCGAATGCATCGATACCTTCAGGCTGGAGGAACCCATTTTCGTGGCCAAGTCACAGCTGGCAATCCCCAATGTCTTCTCTCCCAACGGGGACGGGATCAATGATTTCTGGGTATTCAAACACCAGTCCATCAAGACCTGCCGGGTGACCGTAGTGGACCGCACCGGGAAGGTGGCCTATAAAAGGGAGATCGATGACATCTACACCTGGGAGGGTTGGGACGGCAACATGCACGAAAGCAACCGCCGCGCTCCCGAGGGGCAGTATTATTTCGTAGTGGAGGCCATGGGGTATGACGGGCTGGAATGGCGCGATCCCAATATTATCGAACGCTGGAAGGAGAACCGGGGCAACCGGAACAACACCGGCGGGGGGACCACCCCGGGGGGCACGGATGATGAAACGGTGAGCGATAACCTCTATACGGGGTGGTTGTACCTGTTCCGGAATACAGGAACGTTTTAGTCCGTAAAGTCTGTAAAGTCCGTAAAGTCCGTAAAGTCAGTCGAAAGTCGAAAGTCGAAAGTCGAAAGTCGAAAGTCAGGCAGTCGGCAGTCGCAGATTGAGGTTCAGTGAAACAGCTCAGGATCATAATCGTTGCATTTATCCTGGTCACCGCCGGGATCTTTATCTACCTTACGGCAGGATCCGATCCCGAGACATTCCTTTTTAACCGGATCATGGTGGCTGACCGGCAGACCCTTCCTCTGGTGCTTCTGCTCTGCGCCCTGATCCTGCTGAGCACCCTGACAGGGCTTCCAGTGTTCTACCTCTCCATGGCCCTCGGTTTCCTGCTGAATTTCGCACCTGCCCTGATTATCAGCGTGGGGATCAGTCTGCTGGCGGTGATGGCGGCCTTCTACATGGTCCGGTATGCCTTTTACGACTATTTCGCCCGGCGGTTCGGGAAAAAGAAACTGATCAAACGGATCAACAAACGGATCCGCAGATACGGGCTCTGGACCGTGGTCTTCAGCCGCGCCATCTATATCATACCCACCAACATCATCAATTTCAGCTTTCCTGTCAGCCACATCACCACCCGCTCCTATTTCCTCGGCACACTCCTGGGACTGATCCCGGAATCCTTGCTCAATGTGCTGGCCGGATACCTGATCAAGCACGAGGTGGTTTTGCTTTCAGCACCTGGGGCCCGGACCTGGGAAGTCCTGCTGATCGGGGGATTCATCCTGCTGTTTGCCCTGATCTTTATCCTGCTCAGGGTGCGACAGAGCAGGGTGAAGCGATTCAGAAGCATCGGTGCCATCCCATACAAAACCTAGAGAGATGATGCGATGATTGAGAAAACGGTCCTTGATACATATCAGGGGATCATTGTCAAAGACACCGGCACCATCGTATTCACTGATCCCATCTTCAAATTACTGGCCCAGGAGCGGTTTCAAATTGAATCCACTTTCAAACTGCCTCTTGCAGGGTACTGTTGTTCCAGGACCCAACTTCCGGGGGAATAACTTCTTGCAGAAGAAGACATTGGATTCCTCTGGGATATTTTGTAAATTTCAATACACATATCACCGACTGAAATGTCCGCATCCCCCAACAAATTAATCCGTTTCTGGCGAGAGCTGAAGCGCCGGAGGGTGATCCATGTGGTCACTGTGTATGCATCCGCAGCCTTCGTGCTGATCGAACTGGTCAACAACCTGGCTGAACCTTTGAACCTTCCCCCTGGCCTGGCCACCGTGGTGATCATTGTGCT
>CAZNSZ010000138.1:0-7836 GCA_964575865.1 uncultured Bacteroides sp.
GCCCTCCTGGTCTCGATAAGGACCACCCCGTTGGCACCCCGGGAGCCGTAGGTGGCGGCGGATCCGTCCTTGATGACGTTTATGGTTTTGATCTCGCAGGGGGTGACCCACTGGATGGAATTGACGATGACCCCGTCCACCACATAGAGCGCCTCATCGCTCCCGTAGAAGGTATTCCGTCCCCTGATGATCACCTGGCCGTTTTCCACAGTTACCCCTGCGAAGCGTCCGACGATCACATCATAGACATCCTTGTAGTGGCAGAATTCGTTCCCCTCCTGCTCCAGCTGGGCCACTGCTGCCGTCAGGTCCCGCTCCTTCACGTAGCCGTACCCCACGGCAATCTCCCGGTTCCTGGGGGTGTTGATAAATTCCAGGTTGATGGTCACCGAATCGGTTCCGGGATCCACCTTCAGGTTCACTTTCTTGAAGGTCTTCGGCCGGATCTGCAGCACATCCTCTTCCAGGCAGACGATGGAAAAGTTTCCCGTTGAATCGGAGCGTGTGGCTGATCCTCCTTTTTTGGACCGCACCTCGATGTTTTCGACCGGGTACTGGCCGAAGGCTGTCAGGTTGCCGTGAACGACCCGGGTCTGCGCCAAAAGCGGAGATACTGTAAAAAAAATGGCGGCGATGGTTGAAATTGCAGCAGATTTCATGAATTTCCTGCTCCTTGTTTTCCGTGGTACTTATTCAATCAGGCCCAGCTTCTTGGCCCTGGTCTCCCAGTTTTTCCGAGCCAGCACCTGCATGTCTTCCACATTGTCCATTTCGTCCACGATCTCAATGCCGATCAGGGTTTCGAAGATATCCTCCATGGTAACCAGGCCGCTCACCGTCCCGTATTCGTCCACGGCGATGGCAATGTGGGCCCTGGTTTCGATCAGCTTCGAAAAGAGCCGGAATATGGGGGTGTCCTCTTTGACCATGGGAATGGGCCGCGCAATCTCCTTCAGGGGGCGGTTCCCTTTTTTCTCGATGATCATCTCCATGATCTCATCCTTGAGCACAAACCCCGTGACCTGGTTCAGCTCGCCCTGATAGACGGGGATGCGGGAAAACGGTATATCCTCGTGGCTTTCATAGAAGGTTTCAATCAGGGTATTCTCATCGGCGGCAACCACCACTACCTGGGGTGTCATGATGCTCTTCACGCGGATGCTCTGAAACCTCATCAGGTTCTGCAGGATCTGGGATTCTCCCTCGTCCATCACCCCGTCCTCGATCACTGAATCGGTGATGGCCCTGAATTCGGTCTTGCTGATCCGGGGATCCGAGGCATTGTCCTTTCTCAGACGCCGGGTGATGAAGTTGGTCAGGATGATGAAAGGGTACAGGGGGGAATAGATCATGATGCGCAGCGATATGGCCGTAAACCGGCTCATCTCCTTCCAGTAGAGGGCTCCCAGCGTCTTGGGGATGATCTCCGAGGCGATGAGAATGATCAGCGTCAGGATCAGGGAGGCGATGGTAAGGTATTCGTTTCCCCAGATCTCCTGCACCTGTGAGCCCACGCCTGCCGCCCCGATGGTGTGGGCAAAGGTATTCAAGGTCAGAATGGCAGAAAGGGGAAGATCGATGTTGCTCTTGAAATGGCTAAGCTGATGGGCATATTTTTTACCCTCCTTCATCCGCATATTGATATAGATGGGACTGGTGCTCAACAGAGCAGCCTCAAGGATGGAGCAAAGGAAGGAAAAGATCAGGGCGACGCCCAGGTATGTGAGAAGCAATGTCATCCGACTGCAAATTAATACAAAGATAACCTTCCTGTTCAATCGGGGGCGGAAATTTTCCAACCCTCCTCCCTGATCATATGCACAGCGGTCTCCAGTCGGCCCTCCGGAGACAGGGTGACGGTCCGGTACCCCCGCATGGGTATGTCCAGTGCAAATTGTTCGGAATTCGGTTTGAACGGAACAGACGTAGCCGGAACCGACAGAATGCGGCAGCCCTTTTCCTGCCTGTCCACCACCTGATGCACATGACCGAACACCACCCCTTTCACTTCCCGGTGTCCCCGGAGAACCTCCCAGAATGCTTCCCTGTCCCCCAGTCCCTGCCGGTCGATGAACTGGGAACCCACATCCGCCGGCTGGTGGTGGAGGCAGAATAAGATATTCCCGCCCCGGTTGTCCTTCAGGAAATTCCTGAGCCGTTCCGTTTCCTCCCGGCCGAGACGGCCCCCGTTCTTTCCTTCAACCCTGCTGTCCAGGAACAGAAGGTGCCATACGCCCAGGTGCCATTCTTTTTTGAAAAGCGGTTGCAGGTCCGGTGCGAGTCCGGCAAAATCGTCATGGTTACCCGGCACCCAGACGGCCTCCCTGGCCAGCCCCCCGGTCAGGGAATGAAAAAACCGGTAGGATTCCGGGCTGCCGTCCTGGGAGAGGTCCCCCAGCGCCACCAGCAGGTCGAAAGGCTGTTCATGCCGGCGGATGTGGCCGGAGACCACTTTCAGCCCTTCCATGCTGTTGCTTCCGAACAGCTCCTGGTCCGGGGATTGGAAAAGATGGGAATCGGAGAGAAAGAGGAGGCGGATGCTCATGGACCTGTATTCATGTTTACTCCTGTGCTTTCCCCGTCATGGGGACAAACCGGACCGGGTACTGTTTCCGGCTGCTGATCCGGCCTTTCTCATCCTTGCGCACCACAACCAGGTACTGGACCTCCGACTGGGCACCCACAGGAATGACGATGCGTCCACCCGGGACCAGCTGGTCAACAAGCGGCTGCGGGATATCTTCCGGGGCACAGGTCACGATGATCCGGTCGAAGGGGGCCGCTTCCGGCCATCCGCCATATCCGTCCCCGGTCCTCACATGGATGCCGCCATATCCCAGTTCGGACAGCAGGCCCTCCGCCCTGCGTGCCAGGGGTTCAACGATCTCGATGGTATACACCTCCCTGCACAGTTCTGCGAGCACTGCGGCCTGGTAGCCCGATCCGGTCCCGATTTCAAGGACCCTGTGGTCCGGCTGCAGTTCCAGCAGCTCGGTCATGTGCGCCACAATGTAAGGCTGTGAGATGGTCTGGTTATACCCGATGTAGAGCGGAGAATTCCGGTAGGCCTCCCTGCGGTATTCTTCGGGAACGAAAAGGTGGCGTGGTACGCGCCGCATGGCCTTCAGCACACCGGGATCGCGGACCGGCTGATGGGGGTAATTGGCGATGCCCTGCTCCACCATGCGTTCCCGCTCCTGCACCCTTTCTGAAAAGCCAGGATGTTCCTTCTGCACAGAGGTCCCCTGCTGCGCCGCCAGCGGTGAAAGCGGGATACAGAGAATGGACAGGCATATGGCGATGAGGGTGCGCATGGGGGTTCTTTGATGGTTCTATGGACCTTTTTTTGCGGATTGTGAGACCAGCGAGCGGAGCACATTGTCATCGATCTCCTCCAGCTTGCCGATATAGAGGCATCCCTTCCCGTGTTTATGCTTACCCAGCTTTTGCAACAAGTCCTGGTACTGGTCCAGGTAACCCTTCAGATAAATGGTCAGGTTCTGTTTGCGGGGACTGAACCCCACCAGGAACCACTCCCCTTCCCTTCCGCTTGCGTACGTGTAATGGTAAGTTCCAAAACCGACGATAGAATCCCCCCACATGACCGGCGGTTCGCCGGTGATCTCCTCCATCATCCGCAAAAGGAGGAGGGAGTCCTTCTTTTTTATCGGGTCCGTGATCGACTCAATGAAAGCCATCGCGTCACCGGCATTGGGCCGGGTTTTGTTCTGTGCCATGCAGACTGCTTTATTTATCTAAACCGGACAACCTTCCGGTTTGTTCATGTGTTATGATTCCTGTGACCGGGTAATCGTTTGGCCCGGAAATTGCTATGGTTTTATTTTGTGACGAATTAAAGCTATTTTTGTCACCTTACAGGTTAGTGAATATCATATGAAAAAGAGAGATTTTAATCCAATAGGCGGATGGGCCGGAACCATGTGGATGGTGATGACTGTCATGGTGTTTATCGTAACTTCCTGTAAAAAGGACCCCGACCCCGAACCGGAACCCGAACCCGAACCGGAACTGTCAGAAGAGGTCCTTGTACTCAACGAGTGGATTTGGGAAGGGATGAACGACCTCTATTTGTGGGAACAGTTTATCCCCGATCTGGATTACAAGAAAGAGCCTGACCCTGAGGAGTTTTTCTATAAACTGCTGTATGAAGATGACCGCGATTCGTGGATCGTGGACGATTATGACGCACTGCTCAATATGTTCCAGGGGGTGGAACTAGCCACGGGAATGAATGTGAGACCGGGGCTGATCAATGACAATGACGTGATCAGCATCGTGACCTATGTGACACCGGATTCCCCCGCGGCCGATTCCGGTGTGAAACGGGGAGATGTGATCATTTCCATTGACGGACAGGGACTTACCGCGGACAATTATTTCGATCTCTATTATCAGACCACGGCCACCTTCGAGTTTGGCGGTTTTGACGGGGAGCGGATATTGCACAACGGCCGGACCGTGGAACTGACAGCCATCGAACTGAATCAGAATCCGGTCATTCACAGCGAGGTGATCGAATACGAGGGAACCAGAGTCGGGTACCTGGTCTACACCCAGTTCACTTACGGGGGCAACGACATCTGGTATGATGAACTGAACGGCGTTTTCGATGAGTTTATCGCACAGAATGTCTCCGAAGTGGTGGTGGACCTGCGTTACAATGGAGGGGGAAGCCTGGACCTTTCGGCATACATGGCTAGTACGCTGGGATCAACAGCTGCCATGGAGAACGGTGAGGTATTTGTAAAGCTGGTCTGGAACGACGGACTCAATCAGTACTGGAAACAGGTGGACCTGGACCAGAATGGCAGTCCCGACGGCGAAGACTCCCAGCAGCTGGTGATCAAGCTTCCCTCCAGCGACAGGAACATGAACCTGCAGCGGGTCTATTTCCTGACCACCGGGTCAACAGCCTCGGCCAGTGAATCCCTGATCACCGGGCTTTATCCCTATACCGAGGTGGTCCAGATCGGGACCACCACCTACGGGAAATGCTATGGATCCATTACCGTCGATGACTGGGAAGAGCCCAAGCGCCACAACTGGGCCATGCAGCCCATCGTGTTGAAATATTCCAATGCAGAGGGATACACCGATTTTGTGGAAGGGCTCACTCCCGATTATGTGGTCCAGGAGTACCTGCTCGAACTGGAGCCGTTTGGCAGCCTGGCTGATCCCATGCTGGCCAAAGCGCTGGAAGACATGACCGGAGTTGCTCCGGCGACGGTTAAATCCGCAAGGAAGAGGCTGGATATGGAAACCATCCCCGTCCCCAGGAAACCGATTCCCGAACGGATGATCGAGTGGCCGTTACCTGAGGTGAAGTAGGCCCCTTCGGTCAGGAAGCACCCTGTTGTCTCATCTTTTTCAACAGGGCCCGGTTAATCCGGCGGACAAGTCCCGGACCTTCGTAGATGAATCCGGTGTACAGCTGGATCAGCGACGCTCCGGCATCGAACATCCGGAGCGCGTCCCCCACGTCCATAATCCCGCCCACAGCGATGATCGGAAAATCTGCAGGGGTATTCCGGCGGATGTAACGGACCATCTCCAGGCTCCGGCTGGTGATGGGAGCACCGCTCATTCCACCCTTCCCGATGGCTTCAATCCGTTCAGGCGAAGTCTTCAGCCCGTCGCGGGTGATGGTGGTGTTGGTTGCCACGATCCCGTCCAGCTTCATCCGGGCCACGATCCCGAGGGTTTCGTCCAGTTGCTTTTCGTTCAGATCGGGGGAGATCTTCAGAAGAACGGGTTTTCTCGTCTGCTGCTCTTTCCTGACAGCCATCAATCTCCCAAGGATCGATTCCAGTGAATCCTGGTCCTGCAGTTTATGCAGATCGGTGATGTTGGGGCAGCTTACATTGACCACGAAATAATCCACCCGGTCATACAGGGTCCTGAAAACAGCCTCATAATCGTCCGCAGCATGCTCATTGGGGGTCAGGGTGTTCTTGCCGATATTTCCTCCTATAACGAGCCCTTTGGGCCTTCTGCGGTCCAGTTGCCGTGCCGCTGCTGCTGCACCTTGGTTGTTGAATCCCATCCGGTTGATGAGACCCCTGTCCGCCGGGATCCGGAAACTCCGGGGACGCTTGTTGCCGGGCTGTCCCAGGGGAGTCACCGTCCCCACTTCCACGAAGGAGAAGCCGAATGCATGGAGTTCCCTGTAAAACGCTGCATTCTTGTCGAATCCTGCCGCCAGACCCACCGGATTGCTGAACCGGAGCCCCAGCAGCTCCCTCTCCAGCAGGGGATCATTGACGTGGTACCTTGCTGAAATTACGCTGCGGATACCCGGAATCTTAAACACTCCCTTCAGGAATGCCACAAGCATGCGGTGGATCGTTTCGGGCGGGAACAGAAAAAGAACAGGCCTGATGAGTGCTCTGTACATCCGGTTTTTGCCTGCAAATATAGGGAGAATTCTAGGATGGTTCAAAGGAGGTGAAGGTATCATCGTCGTAGAGCAGGATCACGCGCGCGATCCGCCTGGCAGGCTTCCCCGCAGGCTGATTGGCCGCCCTCTTCTCCCGGTCCTTCAACCCGCTTTCTACAGGGGCTGTACCGTCACCTGGCAATAATTCAGAGGCTCCGCTCCGGCCTTCATCAGGATGGTCCGGAGGGGTCCTGTCAACCGCCTCATCCGCTTCCGCCTGCCCGTCTGGCTCCTCCATCTCCTCGTCCGGCGGGGCTGGAGCATCAAAAAGGGTTCCGGTGCTCCGCCTTCCCATCTGCTCGTACATGGCCCCCTTTCCCATGATCAACCATTCGGCATTAAGGCCGGGAAATGCTTTCAGGGTCTTCTGGATGAAATCGAAACTTGGTTTGTTTCTCCCTGAGACCACGTGAGAGACGCTGCTGCGCTGCACACCGATGAGTTCGGCGAATTTGGAAGGGGTCAGCTGTTCCAGATCCAGCAGTTGAACCAGACGCTCTTTCATGACCTTTCAGTTATGTTACAAATGTAACGAATAGTTTGTTGTCATTTGTAAACTCATGCAATTCACAAATGTAAATGTAAACAATGTATAAAGCAGAAGGCTTATATTGGCCTGTTTTTTATCGCGTCAAAACCTGTGCGGATCACGGCTGATTCCTTATTGTTATAACGTATGACCATTATATTCAAAAGATGCCTTGTTTCCCCCTGTTACATTGCTTTAAGGCATCACGCTATTCCCTTCATTTCCCTTTTACCGGCAGGGAAAACAGGAGATTTTCACTGAAATTGTCCTTAGCTTAACTACAGATAGAGGTAATTGATGTATTATACTGGTATAAATGTAATTAACTGTAAAATCTGATGATTTGAAATCCATTATCTCCGCTTACCGAATCAACTACCGAAGCTATAAGTTCAAGTAATCCGCATTTGTTGCTATTATTCAAATAGTTATGTCTAATATCTTACAAATTGAAAGCAGGGGTGAATTTGTAGACATTTGTAATCTGACACATTCGTAGAATAATTAACATATGTGTATTGTGTTTGCTTTATTGGATGTGTTACTGATGTTTCGTTGTGATTATGATTGACATTTGTAAACATTTGATGTTCCCGTTCCGAAGCCCAGTTTTTGAGTTAGCAGTCATAAAAGAATCATCTACCCCCGGCACAGCATCCGCCCTGCTCCTGCCCCATTCACCTGTTCCACCCCACTGCGGGGAATGAGTTACGTTCACCTGAACGCCTGGCTGGAATCCCTGAATGCCATACGCAGGGCTGCAATAACTCAAATATGCGATCCTCGCAGGGTTAAAATCCATGTGATCGGCATGTTTATCACATGTAATTCAATGTCTTATCGAGAAATT
>CAZNSZ010000139.1:0-7485 GCA_964575865.1 uncultured Bacteroides sp.
TTTATCGCAACTTTTCTCAGGTTTTTTTAACTAGCCTTTATCTTGGAAGTCGAACATATAATCTGCGGACATAGGCGCAATATTGCATGAGGTTGTGGGTAATATGTGGAAATTGGCCAGGATAATGCATTAATTATGGGGAATCCCAATAACAGAAGTCATATCTGCTCTTCAATAATAAAGTACATGGGACTGATACCGCTCCGCCGAGTCAATCCCAGGCAGGGTTGTCATCTCAAAGAAAATCAAATGTAAATTACGATTATTACCCATGACAATCAAGGTATGGGGAGGTTAAAGAGCTGCGCTTAATCCAGTTGGTTGGACTGATCTCTGCCCCTTCGCGGCATTAATGTTTTAGAAGGAAGAAGGATCATTCATTGATAACATGGATTCAGTTGTGCTACAGGTAATCCGTGTGATAAATTGTCTGATAAACAGAATTGAATGAAACAATCCAGGTTTTTGGACGAGGTACGGAATGTGATCCGAAGTAGGCAACTTAGCTACAGTACGGAAAAATCCTATGTGGGCTGGATATACAGGTACATTATATACCATGATAAAAAGCATCCGGTGGAGATGGGCAGCCTGGAGATAGGGACCTTTCTCACATACCTGGCTGCTGAGCGAAGGGTTTCTGCTTCAACACAGAATCAGGCATTAAATGCATTGGTATTCCTGTACAGTAAGGTGTTGGGCAGAGAGCTGACTCAATTTGAATTCAAACCTGCAAGGATTGGTAAACGGCTACCTGTCGTGCTCAGCCGGGAGGAGATACAATGCGTATTGTCGAACCTTACCGGAGAGTTTTTTTTGATGGCCTGTTTGCTGTATGGAAGCGGTTTACGTTTGTCTGAATGCCTGAATATTCGGGTGAAGGACATTGATTACGATCTGCGGGAGATTATGGTGCGGCAGGGGAAGGGGGACCAGGACCGGCGGACTTTACTTCCGGATTCGATTGTTCCATTATTGAAAAGGCAGCAAGAGAAGGTAAGGATCCGTCTTGAAGAAAATAAGCTTATCTGTGGTTTTGCCGGGGCTTCCATGCCTCCCTCCCTGGAACGCAAGTACCCCGGAGCGGTGAAGGAGCTGGGTTGGCAGTATCTCTTCCCGGCGCGTAAGCCTGCCACCGATCCCTGGTCCGGCACATTGAGGCAACATTTTCACCATGAAAGTTATCTGCAGAAGGAGGTTAAAAGGGCATTAAGCAAGACAGACATTAATAAGAATGCCTCCTGTCATACATTCCGGCATTCATTTGCCACGCACCTTCTGGAGGACGGGTATGATATACGCACCGTACAGGAACTTCTCGGTCATAAGGATGTCCGAAGTACAATGGTATATACACATGTTCTCAACCGAAACAAGTTCAATGTCCGAAGCCCACTCGATAAATGAGATATTTTTGCTTCGAAGATCTATGCATCTTTGCTTCGAACTCTGACCCTGGCAGGGTGACCGGGCCGGTTCATTCAATGAGTCCGGCACTGAGGGATTCGCCCAGTTTTTCACATTCTTTGAGCAGCTTTTCGTTCATGGCATGGTCAGTGGCAACCAGGTGTGGCGGGAGTCCCATCTTTTCGTACAGTGTAGCCAGCTCTTCCATGGTCCTGGCCACTTGCCTGGTCACGGCCAGCCTGGTGCCCAGTATGGTGTGCAACCGGTTCTCCGGTCCCAGAATGCCTGTCATGAACCGGAACAGCTCAACCACCGGGGCGGCATCCCCGTCATCGGAGGACCCCATGCTCAGGATCAGCACAAACTCCTTTCTCCAGGGCTCCCATGGGGTATGTTCCAGTCCCTTCTCTGTCACCGCCACGTGAATGAAGGACCGAAACCGGTCGATCACCGCCTTCAGGGGGGAGGGGAGGTGGTGAAAGTAAACCGGGGAGGCAAATACCAGGACCCGTGCTGCCAGGATCTTCCGGCTCAACGATGCCCAGTCGTCATCCCGTATGGAGCAGCTTTTCAAGACATTGCACCTGAGACATCCGGTACAGGGCTTCAGGTTCATTGTATGGGGATGCAGGATCTCCGTCCCGATCCCGTTCCGTGCTGTGCCTTCTGCAAAGCGTGCCAGCAGGTGCGAAGTGTTGCCGGAGGCCCGCGGAGAACCATTGAACGCCAGGATGTCCGGGTTTTCCATGGGCCTACCGGATCCGGTTGTTTTGTTCCACAAAAGAGGTGTCTTTGAAGTAATCGCTGATGAAGCTGATCTTTCCCCGGGTAAAGTGGAACAGGGTTACCCCGCTGTTGCTGAAGTCAGCCTGTTTCATCATCCTATGGTTGGTTTTCAGTCCGTTCCCCTGACCCTGCGCTGCCGTATATAGAGGATGGTGAACGCCACTGTCAGCACCACCGTCACCACGATCACGCTGCGGAGGGTTGCCGAACCGGCAGCCAGTCCGTCGCCCAGGGCGTTGTATTTAAGGTCATAGATCCTTCCCAGCAGGGGTTGGGCAATGGCCCCGCCAAGGAAACCGATCCCCCCCATGATGGCCAGCCCAAGGGCCCCGCTCTTGGGAATGTTCTCATTCACAAATCCCAGCATGGTGGGCCAGAAATAGGTGATCCCCACGGCAAATACCGCAGCTGCCCCGAAACTCCAGTACCCGCTGGAAATGCTCAGCAGAAAGAGCCCGATTCCCGAGAAGATGGCCGATCCCAGCAGGACACCGCTGGGTCTTAAGCGGTGAACGATGGGGCCCGCCACCGATCTTCCCACAGCCATGATCCCTGAAATCCAGACCAGCAACAAAATGGAATGCAGGCCCTCCTTCTCCATGACATTCTCAAGCAGTGCGGTCATCCACTGGTTGGACCCAAGTTCCGTTGCAGCGGTAAGAAGCATGCAGGCGGCCATGAAAAGAAAAAGTGGCGAAACGCAGGCCTTCAGCATCTCCTTATAGGAAAAACCGGCCGTCACCCTTTCCGTTTCCGGAAATTTCATACGTAGAAACAGGATTCCGTAGAGGAGGGTGGGGATCAGCATGGCTGCCATCTGGGTACGCCATCCGTATCCGAGTGCTTCCAGGACAAATACCATCAGCCCCCCGATGACGATCCCCCCGGGAAACCATACGTGAAACTGGTTCAGTTTCTTCGTTTTTTCCTGTGGGTACATGGCTGTGACCAGCGGATTCGTGGCAGCTTCCACACTCCCGTTCGCGATCCCGATCAGAAGGGTGGAGAAGAAGAGGCTCCAGAATCCCTGGGCTACAATGGTCAGGAGGATCCCGGCCACATGGGCAGTGAATGCCACATAGATGATCCGTTTCATCCCAATCACATCCACCAGCGGTCCTCCCATGATCATGGCCAGGGTAAATCCCCAGAAGGCGGTCCCCACGATCCATCCAACCTGTTCGGCAGTCAGATTGAATTCTGCTCTCCAGGGCTCGATCATTCCCGCCCTGGTGGCGAAGGTGAGGGCTGTCACTACCAGTGCAATACAGCTGGCGTTAAAAAGCAGGGTTTTCTTAATGGGTTCCATTTGGATTGGTATTGGTTGTTGTTTTTCCAGTTTGGTATTACCGGGCGGCTTCCATCCCTATCTCAATGTCCAGGAGGGATTCAAGGGGAAGGAAGAATGTCATTTCCTGGCCCACGTCCACGGCCTGGTCGAGGGTGTACCCCTCATACCTGACCAGGTAGGCCATCAGGAAACTGGTTGCCCTGCCTGCCCCGCCGCAATGTATAAGCACCTGTTCACCCGGTTCCAGGAAACGGGCCATGGCGTCCAGGTTCTCAGGTGAATAGCCGTCCCGTCCCGACACCGGTACCGAAAGGTACTTCATCCCGAGTTCTCCCAGGACCGATTGTTCATCGAAGGAGGACCAGGCAAAATCCTCATTTTCGCCCTCGGATCTCAGGTTCACAACCCTTGTGACCCCCTGGTCTCGGAGCCACCTGAATGCTTCCAGTGATGGCTGACCGGCGATATAGTAGCGCTGGTAATGGTAAAGGTTGTCAAATGAATCGATGTACTCAACCTCCGGGTTTCCATTCTCCTGCGACTGCACCGGATGGATGTTGAACAGGGTCAGGAGCAGCAGGCAGATTGCTCTTGTCATGTGGAAGTGCGAATCATTATATGAGTAAAAACTGTTTCAAACTGTTGGGCTGAGTTGAAATATAAAATTAATTTAGCAAATAAGGCAATACTTGATCATCAAACAGCCTTTCGATGAACAGAACCGGTTCTCTTCTATCCCTGGTCATCATCATTGCAAGCTGCATGTACATGGCAGGTTGCCAGCCCGTTGAGGAAGCCCGGCCTCCCAATATTGTCTTTTTCATTGCTGATGATATGGTTCCCGAAATGTTCAACTGCCTTCCGGAGGGGCGGGGAAAGAACCTGACGCCCAACCTGGACCGGCTGGCGGCAGAGGGAACACTGATGCGGCGGCAGTACGTCGTGTCGCCCGTTTGCACCCCCAGCAGGTTCAACTGCCTGACCGGAAAATACGCCAGCCGGGCCGGGAATGACGCGTTCCTCAGAAAAACAGATATGGAGGAAGGTCAGACCGTGATCCAGTGGAACACCTTTATTACCGAAAGGGACACCATTCTTCCGCACTACCTGAAAGAGCTGGGCTATACCACCGGGATGGTGGGCAAGAACCATGTGATCGAGGCCAGAGGCCTCTACCAGTTTCCGGACTATTATGCCGATCCGAGGGATCCGGAGGTGGCCGGGAAGGTGGAAGAGAACTATCAGAAAGTACAGCAGGCCGTCCTGGATTGCGGGTTCGATTACGCGGATGGCCTCTACCACAACAATCCAAATTTTATCGGCCTTTGGGATCTGGCCGTTCAGAACCTGGACTGGACCACTGCGGCCGGACTGGAGTTCATCGACAGGGTTTATGACCGTCCTTTTTTCCTCTATTTTGCTACAACGGTTCCCCACGCGCCCAATGAGGATGAACGGTCGTGGAATGCGGATCCGTCCGTTACAGCAAGGGGGATCCTGGAGAGCCCCCCTGCCGTCCTTCCTCCCAGGCAATCCCTGCCTGAGAGGCTCCGGGAGGCAGGTGTGGAAGGAAGGAACAAGGAGAACCTGCTGTGGCTCGACGATGCCCTGGGGGCCCTGGTAACCCGTCTGGAAAACCACAGCATACTGGACCGCACCATTATCTTTTTTTTCAACGATCATGGGCAGCATGCCAAAGGGACGCTCTACCAGGGAGGTGTCCTGAACCCGAGTATTGTCTGGAAATCAGGAGGATTCCCCTGCGGATCCGTTTGTGATGTTGCGGTCTCCAACGTTGATTTTGCCCCGACGATCCTGGAAATGGCGGGCTGCAGGGAGCTCCCCGGGGGGATGGATGGCATCAGTTTTAACAGCGTTCTGGAGGGCGATGATGAACCTGCCAGGGATTCCCTCTATTTCGAACTCGGATACGGGAGGGCCGTTATCAGCGGAGATTACAAATACTACGCAGTCCGCTATCCGGATTATGCACTGAACTGGAGCGGTGAGGAACGGGCTGAGGTGCTCCGGGACTATAATTCGAGAAGAGAAGCCAGGAGCATGGCCATCGTGAACCGGGATCCGGCCAAGCCGTTCAGCCACCTGGAAGTGTTACCAGGGGGCGGAGTTGCAGAAAATGAATCTTACGGGGTCAGGCCCGGATATTTCGATCCGGATCAGCTGTATGACCTGCGAAACGATCCCGGGGAAATGCACAACCTGGCCAACGACCCCGACTATGCTGATATTTTGTTGAAGATGAAGCGCATACTCGAAGGATACATCGATGATCTTCCCGGTACATTTGATCTGTAAGATTGCTGAAGGATGAACAGGGCAGACATGATCGGCAGGATAAGGGACCGCAGCACACCGTGGGATGTGGTAGTGATCGGCGGGGGCGCATCCGGACTGGGTGCTGCACTGGATGCCGTCAGCAGGGGGTATGAGACCCTTCTTCTGGAACAGCACGATTTTGCAAAGGGTACTTCCAGCAGAAGCACCAAACTGGTTCACGGTGGAGTGCGGTACCTGGCCCAGGGGAATGTTTCCCTGGTACTGGAAGCACTCAGGGAGCGCGGAAGGCTCAGAAGGAATGCAGCCCACCTTGTCAGGGATCAGGCATTTGTTATCCCATGCTATTCCTGGTGGTGTGTTCCTTTTTATACCATCGGTCTGACCCTTTACGACCTGCTCGCCGGTAAATGGGGGATTGGGCGATCACTTCCCCTCACCCGCAAGGCGGTCAGTTCGGCACTGAAAACCATTCGCAGAGAGGGCCTCCGGGGTGGCGTGCGCTATTACGACTGCCAGTTCGACGATGCGCGCCTTGCCATTAACCTGGTCCAGAGCATCGGTGAAATGGGAGGGGCCGCAGTGAACTACATGGAAGTTAAAGGATTGCTTAAAAAGGAGGGCCGTATCTCCGGAGTGGTCGCCGAGGATCAGGAGAACAGTGTGACGCTGGAGATCCCGGCCCGGGCGGTCATCAATGCCACGGGTGTTTTCGTGGACAAGGTCATCAGGATGGATGATCCTGAGGCAAGGCAACAGGTAAAACCCAGCCAGGGGATCCACCTGGTGATGGACCGCTCATTCCTGGAGGGTTCTGAAGCCCTGATGATCCCCAAAACTCCGGACGGACGTGTCCTGTTCGCGGTTCCCTGGCACGGGCATGCGGTGGTGGGAACAACCGATGTGGAGAAACAGGAGGCAAGCCTGGAACCGGAAGCAGCCAGGGAGGAAGTGGAATATATCCTGGAGACGGCGGGAAGGTACATGAAGGTTCCTCCGCGGGAAGAGGATGTGCTGAGCGTCTTTACAGGTTTAAGGCCGCTGGCTGCACCCCAGGGATCCGGTCAAAAAACGAAGGAGATATCCAGGGGACACAAGGTCCTGGTTTCTGAGAGCGGGCTTGTAACCCTGACAGGGGGTAAATGGACCACCTTCCGGCGGATGGGGGAGGATGTGGTGGACAGGGTGGCCGGGATTGCCGGTCTCCCCGATCGCAGCTGCCGTACCCGGAACCTTAAAATTCACGGGCACATGGAACTGGGAAATGGAGACCATCCCCTTCGTTGGTACGGATCCGATCTGGAAAAAATGGACCTTCTCGAGCGGGAGGATCCCGCACTGTCGGGCATGATGAGCGAGCGGATCTATATGAAGAAAGCACAGGTAATATGGGGAATCCGGGAAGAAATGGCCCGCAGTGTGGAGGATATCCTCGCCAGGAGGACCCGGGTGCTCCAGCTGGATGCCCGGGAGGCCATGAGGCTGGCTCCGGAAGTGGCCTCCCTCATGGCCGGAGAGCTGGGATACGACAGCCGCTGGGAAGCTGACCAGGTGGAAGCATTCAACCGCATCGCCAGGCTCCACCTCCTCAACCCTCTTTCCCCCTAACTAACCAACTAACCAACTAACTAACTTTAACTTTCGACTAACGACTAACGACTAACGACTAACCACTAACCACCATGCCACAAACTTATATTCTATCT
>CAZNSZ010000140.1:0-7399 GCA_964575865.1 uncultured Bacteroides sp.
TAACCGGGAGGATGCAGCCAGGCTATGGGAGGAGTCCGAAAGGCTCACCGGGGTGAAGTTTGTATTCAAGTAAGACAGACCGGTTGCCGCCTGGTGAAGGAAAGTTGCTGCGAAGATCGGCTTGTCGATTTTGGGTGCAGTACCGGGATAGACTGTGTCAATGCGAACAGGAAAAGTGCTTTAAGCTGATTGAATAACTTTGGGTAAAACGACCCTCCATGAAAACAAAAGAGGCTGACAGATCCGGCTCGCAAACTGATGTCCGGTTCAGCAGATTCTTCGGGATTCAATAATTCGCATGCAACAGAAAGGATCTGAAGTCGATGAGCTCAGTGCTGAATGAACCTGCCTGAATTTTCGAATTATTTTGCCTCATCCCCCGAAAATTGCCATTTTTCGGCTCTCTAAGCAATTATTCCTATGAGCAAACAAGCTTCCGAGAGTCTTCCGCAGGCCAAAGGCTTCCTCCGCTGGGTCGAAAAGACAGGCAACAAACTGCCCCATCCCTTCTGGCTGTTTGTCTGGATATGCATCTTTATCGTCATTACCAGTGCCATTACCAGTTTCCTGAGTGTTTCGGTGACCGATCCCCAGGGTCACCTGATCGAGGCGAAAAACCTTTTATCGGGTGAGGGATTGCGATGGTTCCTGGAAAATATGGTGACCAATTTTGCCCATTTTGCCCCCCTGGGACTGGTCCTGGTGATGCTGATGGGGGTTTCCATCGCCGAGCAGAGCGGGTTGCTGGAAGTGATCATGCGCCGGATCGCTTTTTCCACCCCCAAGCGCATCATCTTTCCCGTGATCTTTATTATCGGCGCCTGCGGAAACATTGGTTCCGATGCCGGGGTGGTGGTGGTACCGCCCATTGCGGCGCTGATATTCATGCAGCTGGGGTATCATCCCATCGCCGGGCTGGTGGCCGGTTATGCCGGTGCAACGGCGGGTTTTACGGCAAACCTTTTTATTGCCGGCACCGATGTGCTGCTGGCGGGAATCAGCACCCAGATCACATCTTCCATGGATCCGCCCATGGAAGTCGCTGCCACGGCCAACTGGTATTTCATGATCGTCTCCACCTTCATGCTGGGCATTGTCGGGGCCATCGTCGTCAGGCGTTTTACCATCCCGCGTGCAGCCGGTTTTTCCGGGATGGAGAAAGTGGCCGAGTTTGCTCAGAAAAGTGCGGAGCTTACCCCCGAAGAAAAGAAGGGCCTGCGGCATGCGGGCATTGCGTTTCTGGTGTTTTCCCTGGCGGTCATTGCGCTCACCGTGCCCCCCGGCGCTCCACTGAGAAATCCCGACACAGGCTCACTGGTCGTGGAATCCCCCTTCCTGAGGGGACTCATTCCCATCCTGTTTGTGATGTTTGCTCTGCCGGGCTATTTCTATGGCCGGGCCGTGGGTACCATCCAAAAATATGACGACCTGATCAGGCATATGGAGCACGGTATGCGGAACCTTGCCGGGTACATCGTGCTCATGCTTGTGGTGGCCCAGTTCATCTACATGTTCACCTGGTCGAACCTCGACACCATCCTGGCGGTGGAAGGAGCCGTATTCCTTCAGAAAACCGGGCTCACCGGACCGCTGTTGTTTGTCCTCTTCATGGTCCTTATTGCTTTCCTGAACATCTTCATGGGAAGCGGTTCAGCCAAGTGGGCCATCTTCGCCCCCGTGTTCATCCCCATGCTGGCACAGCTGAATTACAGTCCCGCTTTCGTCCAGCTGATGTACCGGGTAGGGGACTCGGTGACCAACAGCATCAGCCCACTTTATGTCTACTTCCCCCTTCTGCTGGGCTGGATCCGGCAGTACGATAAGCGCCTGGGAATCGGGACCACCATCTCCATGCTGATCCCTTATGCGGGATTCCTCTTCCTGATGTGGACCATCCTCCTGTTCATCTGGTTCGCCCTGAACCTGCCTATCGGTGTGGGTGAGTTTATTTATTTGAAGTGAGGGGTGATTGCATGACACCACTTCCCGGGCCGCATTCCGCAGGTTATTTCTATAGGTGTCCGGCGCGTAAATTCCGCACATACAGGACCACTGAAGGTGGGCCAAATTGTGCGTATGGCAGCAGGTAAATTTTGCTTATCTTATTACCTGAAAATGTTCAATCCCTGAAGCTGAAAAATCAAAGATTCAAATCATGAAAAAGGTATTCCTGATCGTATCCCTGCTGGCACTGGCGGGGCTCTCCTCCTTCTCCCAGCAAAAAATCTGGGATGAAACCCCTGAACAGAAGACCGAACGGATGCAATGGTGGACGGATGCCCGTTTCGGGATGTTCATCCACTGGGGGATCTATGCCCTTCCGGCCCGGCATGAATGGGTCAAGAACCGTGAGCGCCTCACTACAGAGGAGTACCAGAAGTATTTCGAAGCGTTCGATCCCGATCTTTTCGATCCCCATAAGTGGGCCGTGATGGCCCGGGAAGCGGGGATGAAATATGCCGTGATTACCTCCAAGCACCACGACGGGTTCTGCCTGTTCGATTCCAGGTACACCGATTACGATGCGGTCAATACCCCATACGGCAAGGACCTGCTCAGGGAATGGGTGGAGGCCTTCCGTGCGGAGGGACTGGGCGTCGGTTTTTACTACTCGCTGATCGACTGGCACCATCCCGATTTTACCGTGGACCGTCACCATCCCCAGCGAACCGATGACCCGGCGGAAAGGGCCAGGCTGAATGAAGGACGGGATATGTCGGTCTACCGCGAATACCTGAAAAACCAGGTGCGTGAGCTGCTGACCAATTACGGGAAGATCGACATCCTGTGGCTCGATTTCTCCTATCCGGGTGAGAATGGAAAAGGACGGGACGACTGGGGCGCTGTGGAGCTGATGAAAATGATCCGCCAGCTCCAGCCGGAGATCCTGGTGGATAACCGGGCCGATTTGATGGATTACGATGGGGGATGGGACTTTCTGACGCCGGAACAGTACAAGGTGCCCGCCTGGCCGGAGATCAACGGGGAGAAGGTTCCCTGGGAAACCTGCCAGACCTTTTCAGGAAGCTGGGGCTACTACCGCGATGAACAGACCTGGAAAGACAACCGGCAATTGCTGGGCCTGCTGATCGAAAGCGTGAGCAAGGGAGGGAACCTGCTGCTCAACGTGGGGCCGACGGCCCGGGGCACTTTTGACCACCGTGCGGTAGGCGCCCTTGCCGGAATGGGTGAATGGATGAAGGTCAACAGCCGTTCGATCTATCAGTGCACCCAGGCACCGGATGAATTCGAAGCGCCGGACAATACCCTGCTGACCTATAATCCTGAAACCGGGCGCCTGTATGTCCACCTGCTCGAATACCCTTTGGACCGGATCCTTCTGCCGGGATATAAGGGAAAGGTGAAATACGCCCAGTTCCTGCACGATGCCTCGGAACTGCAGTTTGCAAATCCCCGAGGTGACGATGAAGCAGGGGATGACATCATCCTGCGGCTCCCGGTAATTAAACCTCCGGTCGAGATCCCCGTCATCGAACTGATGCTTTACTGAAAGCGGTACACCCCGGAAACTGCTGGTACCGGACGGGGTACAATGTAAAGACGAATGAGAAACCTGATCGCTTTCCTGTTTCCCTTGCTGCTGGCCGGTTGTGATGAGAATTCCATGATCCGGCACCGGCTGCTGACCGAAGAACCCCTGCAATATGAAAAAACAGAATTCCTCATCATAGTGGCGGATACTTTCTCCCGGCCTTATGACAGCAGGGTGGTGGCGCTGGACATGATCCTGGAATCCCCCTCGGGAAAGGACCTCCTGTTGCCTGCCTGGTTTGAGGGTCAGGAAGACGGCACTACCACCTGGAAGGTGCGGTTCACCCCGCAGGAGACAGGGGAATACATGTACCACTTCAGCCTGAGCAGGGGAGGGCATGAAAGGGATGAGTCGGAAAGCGGCAGCTTCACTGCCGGGGCTTCGGAAGGGGATGGGTTCCTGCACACGGACGGCCTGTGGACCCTGGGTTTTGATTCGGGGAAACCCTTCAGGGGCATCGGCGAGAATGTGGGATGGGAGTCCAGGTCCTTCGAAGATCCGAAGTACAGCTATGATTACCTGCTGGCCAGCCTTTCCCGGAACAAAGCCAACTTCTTCCGGGTGTGGATGTGTCCCTGGAATTTCCCGGTGGCCTGGCCACAGGTGAGCCAGACGGACCGCTACGCATCCACGGACCGGTATTATAACCCGGACGGGATCAGGCGGCTCGATGAGGTGGTGGAGATGATCGACAGCCTGGACCTCTATATGATGCTGGCCTTCAACCACCATGGTGGATTGATTGAAGGAGGCGGATGGGAACTGAACCGCTACAATGCGGTCAACGGCGGACCCGCAGCCACACCGGCGGAGTTCTTTACTTCCCCGGAAGCCAGGGCCATGTTCAGGGACCAGCTCCGCTACATCGTCGCCAGGTGGGGATACAGCACCCATATCGGTGCCTGGGAGTTTTTCAACGAGGTGGACAATGCCGTATTCACCCGCGGTGACAGCATCCGCATTCCCCATGCAGCAGTGACGGACTGGCACCGGGAGATGGCTGCCTACCTCAAAAGCATTGATCCTTACGGGCACATCGTGACCACCAGTGTGTCGCACAGGGAGATCGAGGGCATGTATGCCCTGGAGGAGCTGGACCTGAACCAGATGCATGTGTATAAGCGGACCAGACAGATACCGGAAGGGATCCTCCTGTATACCAGCAGGTACAGGAAGCCCTTCAGCTGGGGTGAGTTCGGTTATGAATGGGACTGGAACAAGGATTTCTCCACTTTTGCGGAGGAAATGGACCATGATTACCGGGTCGGCCTGTGGTACGGGCTCTTCCACCCCACGCCCATCCTCCCGATGACCTGGTGGTGGGAGTTTTTCGACGAGCGGAATATGACCCCCTATTTCAGGAGCGTGGCGGAAATCAACAGCCTGATGCTGGAAGCCGGTCAGGGATCATTCGACATGCTGGAGGCGCAGGCCGGAAAGGCTGAAGCCTACGCGGTCCGCTGCGGCGAAACTGTGTTCGTGTACCTGCTGAATGATTCGGGAAAGGCCTTCAGCGGAGAGGTCGAGGTCGTCCTTTCCGGCGGTGATTTGGAATATGTGGTGAAAGCGTATGATCCTGAAACCAGGCAATTCCTTGAGAAGGGGCCATGCCGGCCCACGGCCGGGAAGTTGCAGATTCCCGGGATCGAACTGGAAAACAGGCAATCCAGGATTTTCATCCTTTCCTCTCGATAGGTGCGTATGCGCTTCTGATAACAGTGAAGGCAAGGGTGAGCAGCACTATCCTGAAAGGATGGTTCATGTGGATATATGTCTGATGAAAGTGCCGATTTATTTTTAACTTCCGGGTGAAGACCCAAAAATTATTTCCCATGAAACGGTACCTCTATTACCTGATCACTTTCCTGAGGATCCTGATCGGCTGGCATTTCCTGTATGAGGGGATAACAAAACTGTTGACACCGGATTGGACTGCCAGGTATTACCTGCTGGGATCGAACTGGATTTTTGATGGATTGTATCACTGGATGGCCTCCTCTCCCGGCATCATGAATGTGGTCGATTTTATCAATATCTGGGGACTGATCCTGATCGGGATCTCCCTGTTTATCGGCCTTTTCGTGCGCTGGTCCTCCATTTGCGGGGCCGTCCTGCTTCTTTTTTATTTTGTGGCCTATCCGCCCATCTTCGGCCATACGCTGGGGGCAGTCGCCGAGGGGAATTATCAATGGGTGGATAAGAACCTGATCGAGCTATTTGTGCTGGTTGTTTTCGCGGCCCTTCCGCCGGGATGGACCTTCGGGGCGGACCGGTGGATCAGGCGCTGGAAAGAGGAGCGGCCCGCCGCACCGGTTCCGGGACCGGTCAGGGAAGAAGGCCGGGGGAGCATGCGCCGCGAATTCCTTCGCGACATGATCAGTGTTCCTTTTCTGGGGGCATTCGCATATGTACTCTACAGGAAGAAAAGATGGGACAGCCTGGAGAAGAAATTCCTGGCTCAGCAGCCGGATGCTGTTTCAGGCTCCACCCTGAAAAGTTTTACTTATACTTCGATCGAAGATCTGAAAGGGACCGTTCCGAAAGGAAAAATAGGGGAATTTGAACTGAGCAGGCTGATCATGGGAGGGAACCTGATCGGCGGGTGGGCCCATGCAAGGGACCTGATCTATGTGGACAAGCTGATCAAGATGTACCATACCGACGAAAAGGTGATGCTGACCCTGCAACTGGCAGAAAAATGCGGGATCAATGCCATTATCGCCAATCCACAGTTGTGCCGCATCCTGGCAAAATACTGGCAGGAGACGGGAGGCAGCATGCATTTCATTTCAGATTGCGGTGCAGGGAACACCTTCATCGAGGGAATCGAAGTGTCGCTTGAAGGCGGGGCTGCTGCACTCTACAGCCACGGCGGGATATCGGATAGCCGGGTATACAACAATGATCCCGCCTTCTTTGATGAACTTGCCAGCGGCCTTGAACTGATACGCAGTTACGGGAAGCCGGCCGGGATCGGGGCCCACCGCATCGAGACGATCAGGGCGTGTGTGGAGCGGGGAATCAGGCCCGATTTCTGGGTGAAAACGCTGCACAGTGACGATTACTGGTCGGCACGGGTGGATCTGGAAAGAAAGGATGTTCCGGAGCCCGGGTGGAAAGACAACAACTTCTGTCTGAAGCCGCAGGAAGCCATTGATTTCATGCACGGTCTGGAAGAGCCATGGATCGCCTTCAAAACACTGGCAGCCGGTGCCATCACGCCGGAGCAGGGATTCCGGTATGCCTTTGACAACGGCGCCGATTTCATCTGTGTGGGCATGTATGACTTCCAGGTGGTGGAGGATGTGAACATTGCCCTGGACACCCTTGCCAGCGTGAACCGGACAAGGCCGTGGAGGGGGTAAGTCGTGCCGATTCAGAATTTTTGCTTCTCTGTTCAGGGATTTGACATATTTCCACTAACTCACTAACTTAGGGTAATGAAATCCCACTTCATGCCAACAAACTCTCCCGATTCTGGCATTTAGAAGAAAAAAGCGGCCACCCGATTTGGGAGGCCGCTTTAAGAATTCAGCTGGTTAATTTAAGGAAGTATGACCTCGTCGATCACGTGGATCACACCATTTGTTCCAAAAATATCTGTGCTGATGATGGAGGCATCGGCGGTTCCAATTCCTAAGGCTCCATCTGTATCACTGATGGTTAAATCGCTGTTCAGGGTAAATTTCCCTCCTGCGAGCGGTGACAATTCAACGCTGGGATTTCCGCCGAGCGCGTTCGGAATATCGCTGGAAAATACTTTTCCAGAGATGACGTGATATTTCAGTACCGTTTCAATGGTTCCGATTCCCACAGCTTCAACAAGGGCGTTAAAATCGGCCACTC
>CAZNSZ010000141.1:0-7302 GCA_964575865.1 uncultured Bacteroides sp.
GTGAGAAAAAAGCTACCGGGGAAATAACCAGTGTTTTAAATGCTCTCTTAATGAGATTGGTCATGGCTTGATGTTTTTCTGATTCATAAAAATAAGGAATAAAGGGAACCCTGGAGGTATTGTTTGCGTACAGAATACGATAATCCCACTATTGTGAGTGATCTGAGGATGCTTATCCGACTGCATATATGAAGGTCCTGCTTGTTTCCAACAGGTTGTTTCACTACAGAATCCCTGTGTACAATTACTTCAGATCCGAATTTCTGAAACAGGATGTCCGGTTTGAGGTCCTGGTTGATGAAATGCAGGAGAGCGAGGAAAAAGTCGAATTTCCCCTTCACATTCTTAAACGAAACTACCCTGCCTGGAGAAAGAAGATTGAAGAGGTCCGCCCGGATGTGGTCATTTTTTTCCTCCACCTGAAGGACACTTCCGTTTTTCCGCTGTACTGGTACTGCAAAAGAAATAAGATCAGGACGGTTTTCTGGGGTCACGGGATCAATTTGAGTACCCCCGGAAGCCTGCACAAAAAGGTTCTGTATGGTTACCTCCACAAGTTATCCGATGCAATTATATTATATTCCCCCGATCAGCTGAAGCATATTCGTGCGAAGTTCCATGCAAAAACGCGGATTGCCCTGAATACGATCAACTTCAATGCCTTTCCATCCATTGATGCAGGCAAGGAGGAGCTTCGTAAGAAATACGGATTGACCCACAAAACCATTGTCCTTTTCTGCGGACGCGTGACGACCGGTAAGCGGGTGGATATCCTGATCGATATTTTCACCCAAATAAAAGATCCTTCCATTGGACTCCTGATAGTGGGTGGCGGATTACCCGACGAATTGAAGGAGGTGGTGGAGAAGCACGACAACATGGTCTATTTCGGCGCGGTCTACGAACCGGTTCCCGTGAACGAGCTGCATAAGCTGTCCGATATGTTCTGCATCCCTGGAAAATGCGGCCTGAGTATCAATATGGCCATGTACTGGAACCTTCCTGTCCTCACCACCAACGTGATCCATGCCCCTGAGATCTACTATCTGAAAAACGGCATCAACGGATTCATTGCTGACGACAGGGAAGCATTGGCAGAACAAATTGTACATCTGGCACATAATCCCCGGATTCTCCAGGAGTATTCAGAGAATGCAAAGAAGATCATTACTGAGGAGGCGGACATCGCCAACATGTTCAGGGGCTTTTCTGAAGCACTGAAGTTCGCAACCCGTCAAACCGGCCGGTAATGGTTCAGGAACCTGTATTGGGAGTGGGCATCTTCGGGGTGTACTCCAGCACGCTGCCCCTGCCGCGGAACTCCCTGTCATGATCTGACCAGAGAATCAGGTCATCATACCACACCTTTGCACCCTGGTACCCGGGCACCTTATCTCCTCCCTGAAAGGTTTCGAGCATGAAATAATCCAGAGTGATAAAATCGTAATTCCTGTAATTGATGTTTTCCACCGCCACATAACAGGTGTCATTCCTGTACCACTCCAGGAAACCATCTGCTGTTCCTGGATTGTTCAGTCTGATCCTGTGCGTGATCTTATACCATTTGTCAAATTCCCAGGTCATGTCCTTATCGTGGGTCCTCCTGCTGTTCCAGGTATCCCCGTAATGTACCCTGCATTCATTATACTGGAATCCCTGGTGGTAGACATAAAACCCGATCTCGCCCCCTGCGGATTGCCATTTGTCCTCAAAATCAAATCCTCCCCTGATTGAAAAGCCATCGTCCAGTTCGTAATCGGTCCCGGCTTCGCAGGAAGGTGCTGTCACTCCCCCTCCGGGAGGATAGTGCCCGTCGGCATCCTTGCCCGCCAGTCCGATCAGTTTGCCTCCGTTGGCCCAGTCCCAGTTGCTGCTCAATTTCATGAAATAAGTGAACATGGCATAGGTCAGTGTGTCATCGGAATCGTCTTTTCCATTCAGGTGCATTTCGGCATACCATGAACAGCCCGATGTCCGGGCCGGAAACGGATTGATGATCACCTGCCAGACCGTATCCCCGTCCATGACCACCGTGCTGTCATTGGTCCCGCGGCCGGGATCGATGACCTGTTTCCCCACCCGTGTACCCAGGAATTGCCTGATCCGGCGGTCATTGTTGATACCCGGCGGAAGCTCAGAAAAAGTGATCTTTTTATAGATGATCCCGGGGTCCTGAAGATGTCCCGGCGGAACAGTCATGGTATACGGTCCGCTTCGCTGGGCTCTTCCCCCGGAATACAGAAAATCAACCGAGGAGGGGTGCCTTATAGATAGATAGGCCACAACCGCGAAAAAGAGGATCACCAGAGTGATGATTCCCCCAATAAGCAACCCTTTGCTTCTGTTTATTGTCATAACAATTCCGATAGACATTGTTTGCGATTCGTATCAGGCAAAACTAACGATAATCCCACAGAAACCTGTCCCGGAGCCGGAATGGCCCCAGGGTATTGATTTTTAGTACGTCCGTCGTTTCTTTTAGTTACCTTTTTACTATGTTTTATCAAAACAAGATCCAACTATGGGAGGCAGTTTTCAATTAAATAATATTTTTGCGGGATAAAATCAGACCACTATGAAGCGAATTTTACACATATCCATCCTGGCCGCTCTCCTCACTCCTTTAACAGGGGTATCTGCCCAGGAGATGCTGATCATCAATGACACCATTGAGTGGACCATGTCCTCCACCCACGGCTATTACTTCTTTCAACCCCCCTCCAGTGCTCCCTCCAACTGGCGCACTCCCAATGATTACTACAACGGGCAGTGGTATACCCGTTATGAGATTATTTCGGAAGCCACCGATGAGCCCTGCGGATTACAGGTGGGGATCTGGCAATGGCGGCTCGAATCGAGTATCCAGGACGGGGAAAAAACCTATTCCGAGATCATGGCTTCCATTGTATCCATGGACGGACCGGGGGATGTCTCCACTGCCAACAGTTCACCCAATTCATGGTGGAGGTCCTACGAAGGCGTTGATTTCAACCGTGTGGGTGACTTCTGGAGGCTGGGGATCAATATCTGGTCGCTCAATCCCAGGAGTGTGATCGCCAGCACCAACTGGGGAGGCAGCAATGACCTGTGGGCAGTGCGGGACAAGTGGTTCCCCATCAAGGTCTATGTCACCGTGGTGGCCGTGGCCCAGGGCCATTCTTTCTCGGGGTGGGACAATTATGTGGACGGCACTCCCCCGCCGCCGCCACCGCCGCCGCCGCCCCCAACACCGGATTACACCATCAACTACACGGCGGAAACCACCACCGAATCCGTTCCTTCCACGGACGAATATTCCACCAGTTCCAACATGTCCAACGCGACAAGCGGAACCAACCAGGTGGTTAACCTGACCCCGGGACAGAACCTCTATTTCAGGACCAAGGCATCGGGCAGCACCCCCGCTTCGGGTATCCAGACCCTGGTTGTCCCGGCAAGACCGGCGAAACCGTCGTTCACCTATGATCCGGACAATGAAAGAACGTCCCAAACGGTCTCTTCGGAATACCGCTATGCCACCAGCTCCTCCATGTCAGATGCGCTCTCCGGCACCGGAACCTATGTGAGCTTTGCTCCCGGTACGAAACGTTTCTTCCAGAAGAAAGCTACCGGTTCCGCATTTGCCAGCAGCATCCAGGAGCTGGTCGGGTACTCCCTTGATCCCCCCGCCTACCAGGTGGATTACATCAATGAAAGGACCGCGACGCAGGTATCAGCGGCTGACGAATACAGTTTTGACAATTTCGCCACGGACGGAATTGCAGGTGACGGCGAGTACCTGGCGCTTACACCGGGTGAAAATGTCTGGTTCAGGAGAAGTGCCAGCGGATCCATCCCTGCATCCAACACGCAGCTCCTGACTGTACCCGGACGGCCCGAAGGTCCCGCTGTAGCCATCGATTTTAACAGTGAGGCCACTCAGGTGGCACTGACGGCTGAGATGGAATACCGCTTGGAGGGTACCGGGTGGACTGCAGGTGCAGGTGAACCGCTGCCATTGAGTCCTGGGGCCTCTTACCGCTTCAGGATGAAAGCTTCTGAAAGCGCATTCCAATCGGATGAATCTGTATTGGATGTTCCTTCCCGGCCTGCTCAGCCTGCCTTCGAGATTGATTTCGTGAATGAAGCGACCAGCACGGCCGTTTCCGAAGAAATTGAATTCGCCCAGTCCTCCTCGTTCAGTCCCTCTGAAACGGGCAACAACGAGCCGGTCACCCTTACCCCTGGTACGACGCAGTATTTCAGGGTTGCCCATACGGATGCTTCCTTCAGGAGCGAGCCCCAGACCCTGGTGGTACCTCAAAGGCCGCTGCTTACAAGCGATGACGCCTCTGACACCATTGCGTACAGTCCGTTTACGGTATATGCCCTATTCGGCACTGCGGTGACCGGATTCGATCTGGCCGGCCTGGTGACCACCAATGTGGAGGTATCCAACCTCTCCGGTGAATATACCTTTGAAGCACATCCCTCTGTCTCCAACAGCGAGGTGAGCATCACCATCCCTGCCAACATGGTCGGCGAAGGAAATTTTGCATCAGAAACACTCACTAAATACTTTGACGGGGTGGTTCAGTCGGGCCGTGCACCCCTGGGTGATGGGTTTGAGATCTACCCGAATCCATTCAGTTCTTCGGTTCACATTTCCATGGAAAACATTCCTTCCGGAAGGATGATGATACGGATCCTGGATATTACCGGTAAGCTGGTGGTGGAAACCACTGAGGAAGTGACGCCTTCACTGACCCTTGATCTTTCCCACCTGCAGAAGGGACTCTATGTCATCCAGCTCAGGGCAGGCGGTGAAACCCGGACCAGGATGATCCAGAAAGTAAGCGAATAGAACAACACTCGAACAGATAAAAAACACCAGTTATGAAAACGCTCGCAAGCAGAAGAGATTTTTTAAGAACCACCACGGCAGGTACTGTCGGGATGCTTACGCTGAGCCCCCTGGCGTTGACCTCATGCGGTCCTGCGGACAGAAAAAGCTTCGGAGTCGGCCTCCAGCTCTACACCATCCGTGATGCCATGGATGCCGATGTTCCGGGATCCCTGAAAAAGGTCTCTGAACTGGGTTACAGGTTCGTGGAACTGGCCAGCTATTCGGATGGCAAGTTCTATGGATACTCTCCAAAGGAGTTCAGAAAGATGGTGGAGGACCTGGGAATGAAGGTCAACAGCAGCCATACCCAGGTGGAAGCAGCCGGGATCACCCTGGACAACGCGAAGATCATGGCAGATGCCCATGCCGAACTCGGGGTGGAGTACTGTGTTCAGCCCTGGGTGGAGGAAACGGACAGGAACGTGGAATCCTACAAACGGATGATCGGTGACTGGAATGAGGTGGGACGAATCATGAAGAATGTGGGGATCCAGTTCGGTTACCACAACCACAATTTCGAGTTTGCCGACCTTGACGGGATCGTCCCCTATTATGACCTCTTCATGCCTGAGATGGATCCCGAGCTCATCACCATGGAACTCGATCTTTTCTGGGCCAGCAAAGCGGGACAGGACCCGGTTGAAATGTTCAACAAATATCCGGGAAGGTTCCAGCTTATCCACCTGAAGGATATGTCCACCCGCGAGGCGCCTTTCTATGACGTGATCAAGGACGATATCTGTGCTGTCGGGGAAGGAGTGATCGATTTCAAACGCATCCTGGAATACAAAGAGGTCGCCGGCATGAAATACATGTTCGTCGAAGACGACAACCAGGGGAACGGGAAACCCTTCGAAGCACTTGAGACCAGCATCAGTAACCTTACCACGGATATCCTGGTTTAGCGCACAAAAAAAAAGCGCGGCCGGTGATTCGGCCGCGCTTTTTTTTGACTGGTCATTCATAATGCTGCACATTCCGCAGCGATCAGCTGCTGGACCAGGATCAGTTCCTGATCACATTGAAATGGGTCACCCTGGTGCCAAACCTGACCTGGATCAGGTAAACACCGTGGTGGTAGGGTGTCAGGTCTATCAGCTCTTTCTCCTGGTCCAGCCCGGTCTTCCGGATGATGATCCTTCCGGTCATATCCATGACCTTCAGTTCATCGGCAAAACCATCCAGCTCCACATGAAGGATCCCGTGGGTGGGATTCGGATAGACGGAAACACCGGTTCCGGAAGCAGGAACATTGATACCGACCGCGCTCTCCACGGTCACTTCCGCGGTCTCGGTGGTCTCATTCCCGGCTCCGTCGGTCAGGGTCACTTCCACAGGGACCGTCCCCACATCATCGATGGTAAACAGCGACTGGCTCAGGGTGGTATCCGAGAGGGTACAGTTGTCCGAAGCATCCGTGACCAGGTCAGCGGGAGCAACAACCACATAGCCGTCTTCCCCGATTTCCACGGTGATGTTCTGAACGGTCAGGGCCGGCGGAGTGGCATCTGCAGTGACGGTCAGCGTCCCAGGTATATATTCAAAAACGTAATTGGCAGCGCTCCCTCCGGAAACTGTGATGTCATAGGTTCCCTCCGGGCTGTCCGCATCAGCGCTTGACGTGGCCGCAGGTTCCTCTGAAAGCACACCTGCATCCTCCCCTTCTGCAAATCCCGTGTACGTGAAGGTAAAATCAGGATTATCCGCGCATTCCTCCCGGCTCTGGTCATCTGCCGTGACCATGAGCGGTCTGGGGGTTATATCGGCAGTTATATCAGATGGCAGAACAAGGATATAATTGTCTGCATCTTCACCTGTAATATACATTTCATAACTGACATAGAGACCGGTCCCTACTTCAGCCTGCGAAAACAGTCCCTCCTCTCCAACGATCAGTGTGACGTCATCGCTGCCAACCACTCCCACAAGGGTAGAACCTGAAATAACTGCTGCCATTGTCCCGTCATAAGGCTTATCCGCGGCTATGGTTCCCTCAACGGTCAGTTCTTTCTGCCCCACTACCTGCAGCTGCTCGACGGGGGCAGCAGGCAAATACTGTGTATTGCCCTCCTGGCTGGCGGTAATGGTTGTGGACCCTGTTCCCACAATGGTCAGTATGGAGCCGGAAACAGTGGCAACGCTTTCGTCCGAGCTGGTATAGGTAACCGGCAGTCCGGAACTGGCCGTGGCGGGCAATTCGAATGGTTCCACTCCGTAGATCACATCCCCGAGTGGCTCAAAAGATATATCCTGTGCTTCCTGAAGGGTGGTCACACTGGCGATGGACCCCCATGTGCTGGATCCTGCCAGGTTATAGGCCCGGACGCGGTAGTAATAATCGGTCCCCGGGGTTAGACCGGAAAAATTCCAGGCCAGGTATCCTCCCACCCAGTAATTGCTGTAGCCTGGCAGAAAGT
>CAZNSZ010000142.1:0-6804 GCA_964575865.1 uncultured Bacteroides sp.
ACAGGGGCTTTCGCGGTTTGGCGTGGTGCCACCAGGAATCGAACCAGGGACACCAGGATTTTCAGTCCTGTGCTCTACCAACTGAGCTATGGCACCGATGCTGTAAAAGCGAGCCAAATTTAACAGTTTTTTTTCAAATTGTCTATAAAGATCTTAAATGTCACATATTTTATACTTTTGTCCCATTCATGGACAGCCTGCTGAAAACATACCTGTTAAAGAATGGTATCCGACTGGTGCACAGACCGGGGAATTCCGAGGTGGCCCACTTCGGCCTGATCGTTCATACCGGGACACGGGACGAGTTTGCCGAGGAGCACGGTCTGGCCCACTTCATGGAACACATGTTTTTCAAAGGCACCCGGAAGCGGTCTGCTTTCCGGATCATTTCCAGGCTGGAGGACGTGGGCGGAGAGATCAATGCCTATACCACCAAGGAGGAGACCGCCATCCATGCTTCATTCCTTAAACGGGATTACCTGAGGGCCATGGAGCTGATCCAGGATATCTTCTTTAATTCGAACTTCCCGGAAAAAGAACGGGAGAAAGAGTCGGATGTGGTCCTCAGCGAAATCCAGTCCTATGAAGATTCGCCCTCCGAGCTGATATTCGACAGGGCGGAGGAACTGCTTTTCCCCAATCAGCCCATCGGAAGAAACATCCTCGGTTCGGCAGAATCACTGGGCAGTTTCAGAAACGGTACGCTGGAACGCTTTTATCGGGAGAACTATGCCACAGAGGAGATCGTTCTCTCCTTCAGCGGAGACATCGATTTCAAACAGATCATCCGCGGTGCGGAGAAATACTTTTCGGACCTTCCCTTCAAACCGAGGCTGCGTCAGCGCATGCGCCCCGAAGCCTCCGCTGCTTTGAAGAGCAGGGAGCAGCGGAATACGTATCAAAAGCACTGCATGCTGGTGGGTGAAGCCTATCCTTTGCGGGATACCCGGCGATTGCGGCTCTACCTGCTGAACAATATCCTCGGGGGCCCGGGAATGAATTCCAGACTCAACCTGGCATTGAGGGAGCGCAGGGGTTTTTCGTACAGTGCAGAGTCCCATTATGCGCCCTATACCGATACCGGAGCCATAATGATCTATTTCAGCTGTGACCACGAGCGGTTTCAGCAGTGTCTTTCGATCACCCGGCAGGAGATCCGTAAGCTGAGGACCCGCCCGATCACTGAATCCAGGCTGAACCATGCACGGAGGCAGCTGATCGGACAACTGGCCATCGCTTATGAAAGTCAGGAGCACCTGATGCTGACCACTGGAAAACGGATGCTTGTTTTCAACCAGGTGGACAGCCTCGGCACCATCCGTCAGAAACTGGAGGAAATCACTGCAAAACAGCTGCTTGAGACCGCCGATGAGTTGCTGTCACCGGAACGGCTGAATACATTGATTTTTGAATAGCCTGCAGAATGACCTGCACGCAGGCTGATCGCCGATGCTGAAAAATTTTACACATTGTTTAATATTTAAATCGCCATAGGTAAACAAATCTCCCCGCTTTGTTGTTATTTGCATTGAATCATTCAGAATTTGATAATCAATGGCGGTTTATTCCATCAAAGAGCTTGAGAAGCTCTCGGGCATCAAAGCACATACCATCAGGATCTGGGAGAAGCGATACAACCTGATCGAGCCTCACCGGACCAATACCAATATCCGCTATTACACCGACGAGGATCTGAAAAAAATCCTTAATGTTGCCGTTCTGAACAGGCAGGGGATCAAGATCTCCAACATTGCCAGGCTCAATGACCTGGAGCTGAAGGAAGAGATCATGCGCATCTCCCGCAGCTACCACTCCAACGACACCATCATTGATTCACTTGTGATCGCCATGGTCGACCTGGATGATTACAAGCTGGAGTCCATTGTGGAGAAATCGATCTCAAGGATCGGTCTCAAAGACACCGTCACCGATGTTCTCTATCCATTTTTGGACAAGGTGGGGATCCTCTGGCAATCGGGGGATATTTATCCCGCCCAGGAACATTTTGTCTCGAACCTTCTCCGCCAGAAAATTATAGCTGCCACCGACAGGCTCCCCAATACCTTCAATCCCAAAGCAAAGAAGTTCCTCCTGCTCCTGCCTGAGGGAGAGTGGCATGAAATTGCACTGCTTTTTGCGCACTACCTGTTAAAGGAAGCCAGGCATGAGGTTCTCTATCTCGGACAGTCGGTTCCCTATTCCGATGTGCTGGCCATAGGCTCAGCCAAGAAATTTGATTACATGATGGTTTCCAGTACCACCACACAGCCTGACTTCGATTTTATGCTGTACCTGAAGGACCTGGGCGGTGCATTTCCGGATAAGAAGATCCTTTATTTTTCCAGCCATACCGGTCATAAACCGGCCGAATTGACCGGGAATCATATCCAGCTGCGAACCATCAAAGACCTGACCGGTCTGCTGGAAGAACTTTCCTGATCATTTGGAGTGACCATCCGGGCCCTGAAACACGCGTTTCCGGGCTTTTCAGGGTTATTTAGTTTAATCAGATCCTGTATTCCCTAAACAAAATGACCGCCAGGTGTAATTTAGAATGCGGCGAATAAAACACTCTGCGGTCCTTTATTTTAAAGGCTTTCCTGATTTTTCCTTATTTTGAAAACGATTAAAATCAAGGTTTTATGGCGGCTTAGGTCTTGACACGTGTTTAATTTAATCATATATTTGTTAAACAATTGATCGCAAACAAAAAGACTACATAGCATGACCACAAAAGACTTTAACAACAAGCTCATCAGCATGGAAGACCGGCTGGAGCGGTTTGCACTGAGCCTGACGGCCAATCGTGAAGAGGCGAAAGATCTGTTGCAGGAGACCTACCTCAAAGCCCTGTCATCGAAAGATAAATTCATCGAGTTCACCAACTTCGAAGCTTGGGCATACACGATCATGAAAAATACCTTTATTAATAATTACAGGAAGGCCGTGCGTCAGAACACCATAGTGGACACCACGAAAGATCTTTACTACCTGAACAACGCCAAAGAGTCCAGCCTGGTCAAGCCCGATTCCACCGTGCAACATGAGGAGATCAACAAGCACATCAACAACCTGCAGGATGAATTGAAGGTGCCGTTTCTTATGCATACACAGGGATTCAAGTACAAGGAGATCGCGGAGAAACTGGACCTTAAGATCGGTACTGTGAAAAGCCGGATCTTTTTTACCCGCAAGAAATTAATGGAATCTCTTGAAGATTACAGATAAGTAGTTTAGCAGCCAGTTTAGTTTAAGTAAATCGCGAAAAGAAGGGCATCCGGACGGAGCCCTTCTTTTTTTTCACTTACTCCAATGGCTCCTACCCCCTGAACTGAGCATCAACTACCGCAAAGGCTGCCATATCGACTATTTCCCGGACATCGCTGTCCATCTGCAGGATATGGATCGGCTTCCCGAGCCCTAGCAGGATGGGTCCGGTCACATTGCTCTCCCCGATCTCCTGCATCATCTTGTACGCGATATTTCCGGAACTCAGGTTGGGGAAGATGATGGTATTCACCTTCTTATCGCCCAGTTTACTGAAGGGGAACTTCTGCATTCTCAGCTCTGTGTTGAGCGCATAGTTCATCTGGATCTCCCCGTCGACGATCAGCTCGGGATGCTCTTTATGAAGGATCTCTACCGCTTCCCTGGACCGTATCGCACTGGTCCCTTTGATGGCACCGTAATTGGAATAGGAAACCAGGGCAATGACCGGTTCAATGTTGAAATGTTCCACCTGCTGTGCCACAAGCAAGGCTGTGTCCACCAGGTCTCGTGGTGAAACCTGCAGGTTAACCGTGGTATCCGCGAAAAAGTAGGGTCCCTTCTTGGTGTGCACGATGTACATACCCGCCACATGTTTCTGCGGGTTGTTGGTCCCTGCAAATTGAATGGCCGGCCTGATCACATCTGCATATTTGCTGGAGAATCCCGAAAGAAACGCATCGGCATCTCCCTCGGTGACCATCATCATTCCGAACTGGTTCGGGAAATACATCAGCTGCAGCGCATCTTCATAGGTCATTCCCTTCCGCTGCCTGGCCTTGTAAAGCTTGCGTGCGTACTTTTCGCGCTGTGCCTTGACTTCCGGGGAGATCGGATCGATGATCTCCACCCCTTCCAGGTCCAGGTGGTAATCCCCGATCAGCTGCAGGATCTGTTCCCTGTCCCCCAGCAGGACCGGTTTGGCTATGCCCTCCTGGATGACGGTCTGAACCGCTTTCAGCATCTTGAAATTGGCAGCTTCGCTGAATATGAGTCGCTTGGGATTTTGCTGCGCCTTCATCCGCACCTCATGGATCAAACGGGTCTCGATTCCCATCCTCGCCTTCAGCGCCTCCTTATAGGCATCCCAGTCATCGATGGTCTTGCGCGCCACTCCTGATTCAATGGCTGCCCTGGCCACAGCCGGGGCCACATGATAGATCAGCCGGGGATCCAGAGGTTTTGGAATAATGTACTCCCGTCCGAAATGGAGGTTCTCCACCTTGTATGCCTTGTTCACCACTTCGGGAACATCTTCCTTGGTCAGCTGGGCCAGGGCATTCACCGCGGCTATCTTCATCTCTTCGTTGATCCCGGTGGCGCTCACGTCCAGGGCCCCCCTGAAAATAAAAGGAAAGCCGAGCACATTGTTGATCTGATTGGGATAATCCGAACGCCCTGTGGCAAAAATGATATCCTGCCTCGCCTTCATGGCTTTCTCATAGGTAATTTCGGGATTGGGATTGGCCATGGCAAAAACGATGGGATCCCTGTTCATCGATTTCAGCATCTCCGGGGAGAGCACATCCGCCACCGACAATCCCAGGAACACATCAGCACCAGGCATGATCTCTTCCAGCGTTGAGGCATCGGTCTCCCTGACAAACTCCTTCTTGTACTTGTTTAACCCCTCGCGCCTGGTATTCAGGACACCTGTTGAATCCAGCATATACAGGTTCTTTTTCTTCACTCCCAGCGAGATGTACAGTTTAGCGCAGGATATGGCGGAGGCACCTGCCCCGTTTACGACCACCTTGAGATCTCCGATCTTTTTGTCGACCAGTTCCAGGGCATTGAGTAGTCCGGCCGCCGAAATGATGGCTGTACCGTGCTGGTCGTCGTGGAAGACCGGGATATCGAGTTCCTTCTTCAGCCTTTCCTCGATCTCGAAACATTCGGGAGCTTTGATATCTTCCAGGTTAATGCCCCCGAAGGTGGGTGCGATCGCCTTGGCCACTTCCACAAACCGGTCCACCTCTTTGCGATCGATTTCGATGTCGAATACATCCACATCGGCAAAAATCTTGAAAAGGAGCCCCTTCCCTTCCATCACCGGTTTCCCCTGCAGCGCCCCGATATCACCGAGTCCCAGTACGGCGGTTCCGTTGGACATAACGGCCACAAGGTTCCCCTTGGCCGTGTATTTATAGGCATCCTCCGGGTTGTCCCTGATCGCCAGACAGGGTTCCGCCACTCCGGGTGAATAGGCCAGAGAGAGATCCTGCTGGGTGGAATGCGGTTTGGTGGGAACAACCTCGATCTTTCCGGGCCTGCCACAACTGTGGTAGGCCAGTGCTTCTTCACGTGTGATTTTTGCCATGATGGTCTGATTTAAATGATCCTTAAAATTACGAAGAGAGCGATCCCGTTGTTACGAGAAATGGCATAGAACATGATGTTATTGAACAGGATGAATGGGCGGATGAACGGAGTGAGGTTCACCTCAGAATAAATCCTTCCCTGAAGGGATCATCCGGGTCGATGTAAAACGTGCTCATCCCGGTGAAGTGGGCGCTTCCGGTAACCTCCGGGATGATCGCCTTGTGGGGGCCAAACGTGGTCAGTCCGGCCATTTCAACCTCCATCACGGAATCCACGATGCTTTCAATGGCGATCCGCTCTCCCATTCGCAGTTCCCCCCTGGCATGGAGCAGCGCCGCCCGGGCACTCACTCCCGAACCGGTGGAGGACCGGTCCACTTCGCCATTGGCAAACACGCAGACATTCCGGCTGTGCCTCGCCCTGCTGTAAGCGGGACCCGTAAAAATGGTCCCGTAAAGAAATCCCAGTTCCTCTTCAAAGGGATGGACCACTTTTTGCTTATTGCTCACACTTTTTTTGATGCGCATTCCCAGATCGATCAGCCTGGGAATTTCCGAAATATTGAGGTTCAGTCCCAGCTTGTTCGCCTCAACAATGGCATAGAACGCCCCTCCGTAGGCCACATCATACGATACCCGTCCGATCCCGGGAACCTGGACATGCTGGTCCTTGTAAAGGACAAACGAGGGAACGTTCCTGAAGGAGACAGAGGTGATCACCCCCTGGTCCCTGCGGCCATGTGCAACGATCAGGCCGGGCGGGGCATCAATTTTCACCTCCGGCCGGCTCCCCCGTTTCCAGACCAGTTTTGTCTCCAGCACAAATTTGGTAAGGGCAATCACCGCATGCCCGCACATGGTGCTGTAGCCCTCGTTGTGCATGAAAATCACCCCGAAGTCGGCTTCACTGATCCCCGGCTCCGTCAGAACCGCACCATACATATCGGCATGCCCCCTGGGTTCCCACATGGTGGCTTTCCTGAGGTGATCCAGGTGCTCCCTGAAATACTTTCTTTTTTCCAGGATGGTCCCCCCTTCAATCCGTGGGATTCCTTTCACCAGCAGGCGCAGGGGCTCACCCCCCGTATGCATATCGATGACCGAGATTTTCTGCCAGTGGGCCGGTGGCCTCCATTTCAGCCTGTTGAGCCTGCGCCTCATAACGCTGTGAAGTTAAGAGGAATTTATGTGATTGGAAAGCACCTGCCGGGGAAAG
>CAZNSZ010000143.1:0-6752 GCA_964575865.1 uncultured Bacteroides sp.
CTTTCGCCCGATGGGAAATGGCTGGCGTATGTTTCTGATGAACCAGGGCAGGATGAAGTTTTTATCTGCTCGTTTCCAGAACTTGGTCAGTTGATTCAGATCTCCATAGACGGGGGGACTGAACCAGTGTGGGATCCCGACGGGAAGAGTCTTTATTACCGGGATCATGACGGTTCGAAAATAATGCGGGTATTCCTGGAAACGGAGTCAATATTAGATCCTGGTAAGCCAAGCATCCTGTTTGAGGGCAGATTTAAGCCAGGTTATCCATTTGGCCGTAACTACGATATCTCACCCGATGGTCAGTATTTTTTGATGATTAAAGAAGGAGCCAGTAATGAAACAGCTCAAATGAACATTATCTATAACTGGTCTGAGGAATTTACCGGCTATTTTGACCAAAAAAGGAGTAACAAATAAGTCATTGAAGAATTAATAATATCCTATGCCAAGGAGCAGTAAAGGAATAGCCCAATTCTGGCAGGGAATGAACGCTATATCGGAAGGATATAGTTTTAGGGATTTCGTAAATTTGGCGTTGCGAAAAGAACTGAACCCAATGAAAAACAAAACAATAATAGGTATTGGTCTTGGTGCAGTGGCAGGTATCATAGATGTAATTCCAATGATTATTCAGAACCTGACATGGGATGCAAATATCTCTGCGTTTTTGATGTGGGTGGTCATCGGTTTTCTGCTATCAGTAATTGAATTAAAACTCAATGCAATCCTAAAGGGCATACTCATCTCTTTTCTGGTTCTTCTCCCTGCTGCAATATTAATTGGATGGAATGAACCATCATCACTGTTGCCAATTGCTATAATGACAACAATCTTGGGCGGTCTCCTTGGATATGCTGTGAATCGATTTGCCAGATGAAAATCATTCAACTCAAGTCCACCATCACCTGTCCCGAATGTGGATACAGCAAGGAAGAAACCATGCCAGAAGATGCATGTGCCTTCTTCTACGAATGCGATGGATGCAAAACAGTACTCAAACCTCTAAAAGGTGACTGCTGCGTTTACTGCTCATATGGCACGGTTAAATGTCCCCCGATTCAGATGGGGCAAAAGTGCTGCTAAAATCGTTTTGGACGGGGGTTCGACACCCTGAACCACGGCTTGAATGTCAGGAAACTCACCCTTTTTAAAAAGGATAGTCCTATAACATGCTATATTTCAATAATTATCAGACTTTTGCTATCTTTAAATCGCAAGTCGTTCTTTGCGGTTTTCAGCGAAATAATTCGCTTATTCATAACCCGTGATTTTTGGGAATTGGTGTAAGTGATTGAAAATTAACTGAGTTAAGAAGATAGTAGCGTGGTCTGATACGCTCCACAAAAAAGAAGACACGACCTCCCGCCAGGGAGGTTTTGTTTTTAGTGAAAAAAGGAAACCTGATTCAGGCTTTCACCGCAACTCTACCAGGACTACGAAACAAATTCATATTTCAGGAACAAGGATTTCATGATGAAATCCATCCATACAGGAGGCATCTGGTGCCCGTTTGGGATTGTCAAAGAATTCCTTCAGCATCATGATGGCACATTCCCCCTTATCCACGGGAGAATGGGCCACATCCTCGAACAGGAATAAATATGAGTTTTGTTGATTCTGCGCGAACTGCTTTGCATAGGATGGCCGGCAGAGATAATCCATTTGCCCCGACAGCAGCAGGACCGGGATATCCGTTTCGATCTGCGCGGGAGGGACAGCTCCATTGACGGGCCAGACCTCCTGTGCCTGCTCCCAAAAATAAGGGCCAAACAGCGACAGTGCGATTCCCTTAACCATCACTGCATATTCCCCTTCCACCGGTATGCTTTCGGGTTGAATGTCCTTCGTTTCAGAAAGAAAAACACTCAGATTCAACCCTGTACTGAATTCCGGGACCGGGAAGATCAATCCCGGGTTTGCAATGATCTCGCTGTAATCTCCGTTGACGATCTTTTGTATCGACATTTGTATCTGCGTATTGGCGTACATCTGGTGGAAGATCCACAGGGCAACCCTGTTCCCGTTCAGGAGTACGTCATATTCTTCCATGGTTTTCCGGTAGGTGAGCCTTAGTGTGTCCGGGCTGTTATTCAGTGCAGCCATCTTCCGCAGAAAACGCCCTTTCAGGTCCGGATAGGCTTCGGCATATTCGGAATTGCTCTGCAGCTCCTCGAACAGCGCCTCCATTGTAGAGATAAGGCTTGTATGCATGTGGTGCCCGCCCAGGGTAATATCCATGGTCCCGTTCATGACCACACTGGCCAGCCTTTCCGGGTAATTGAACATTAAATACTGTGCGATCTCGGTACCGTACGAAGTCCCAAAAAAGGAGAATTTCCCGTATCCCAGCTCTTTCATCACAAATGCCACTTCATTTGAGATTTCCCGGGTATTGAATGCTGACATATTCAGCCCTTCCTTTTCGAACCTGGCATAGGCTGCATGGAGTGTATCCAGGTATAATGCAATGGTTTGATCCGCGGTCAGGTTCTGGTTGAGTAAGGAAAGCTGAAGTTCCTCCAATTCCGGAATCTGCAGAAACGATCCCGAATATTTCAATCCCCGGGTTTCGATGATCACCACATCCCGCGTTTGAAGGAATAAATCACCCAATCCACCTGCCAGTGCAGGCACAAAGTCGTCCATGTTTGACAAACCGGGCCCGCCCGAACAAAGCACAAGAGGATCATGCAAACTTGTATCGGTCCGGCATTTAAAAATGGCTATGGCCAGTTCCAGTGTCTTTCCCCCGGGATGCTTAAAAAATTCCGGAACACTCATGTGTCCATACAGGAATTTACCGCTTTCCAGAATATCCGCCGGAAGTTCCAGCGGGCAGGTTGCTTCAACGAATTTACCGGTTTGTCCCTGTGTGTCGCAACTCATCAGAAGCCCCAGAAGGACTCCGAATACCACTTTATTTCCAGATATCATAACCAAAGACTGCTATTGAATCATTAAATCTTTCAATTATACAGGTCAGTGGTTATGGATTGGACGCGGGGATGGTGACCAATGTTACAGTATGTATTAGTGTTTTGTTTGGAAATACCGGCCTAATTGACTACCCTTCTCCCGTATTTTCTGAGCGGACTGAAATAGGCATAATCTGAGCAACATATAAGAGAGATTGTGAAATGTCTAAGCCCCAGAAGCAAGTACTCACTTTGTCCCGGTATAGGATACTAAGTTTATTCCGGTATGTGGTGCTCAATTTTACCGGGATTTCAAGTATTGTTAAAAAAGTGATAAATACCTGAAAGACACGGGAGATGTTGATAAGGAATCGGAACTTTATCTGGAACGATTCAAAATAATCAGATGAGAGCGATCCGGTCAACCCAGGCGCATGCTGCCTTCACAATGCTTTTTTGCATCCTTATTGTTTCAGCGATTTTCAGTCATGCAGGTGCCCAAACCCCTCCGCTGGAACCTACCGGTTTGTTTGACCGGTCGGAAGTGATCCTGGTATGGGATGAAGGAACGACCAACGGAGCCAGGGTTTTGGAGCAGAACATGAAACTGAAGTTCAATTACCAGGGGATGGACGAGGGCGAACGGCTGCTCGGGGCGGAGAAGGTCATAAGCGATACGACCTGGAGCTACTCCAAAAGGCAGATCGATGTGGTTGCCGGCGATTTTAACGGGGATAACATGGCCGATTACCTCTATTCACTCACAGGCAGGGCGGATACCCTGCATCTGGTGCTGGCAAGGCGCGGCAAGACGCTGAATTATAATTACAGGGTTATGTACCGGCATGAAGGGAAGGTGTTACCCGGGAAGAACCTGATCCTTGGCGATCTGAACGGGGACGGCTTGAATGAGTTCGTGGTGGGGTACCGTCCCTTTGATCAGGAAGTGGCCCATGTGGCCGTCTTTGGTTTTGACAGTGATTTTGAGATCGTCCTGCTGGACCGCATTGAGTCGGGGGTATCTACGGATGATTTTCTGGTCGACCTGGGAGATCTGGACGGGGACGGAAACGATGAACTGGTAATGGGCTATTATGAAACGGGATCGGAGGTAGACTATTTCCTGCAGGTTTATGATTTTGATGCGGATTTCAAGCCCATTGAAAAAGAAGCCCTGAAGCTGGATCTCATATTCGGGGCACAGGAATTTGGTGGAAAGGCGCTCGGGGCCATTGATTTTGACAGTGATGGCCTGGATGAACTGGTGATCGGGTTCACCATCAACACAAGCGACTCGCCCAATAATCCCGATACCTATCTCTACACGGCCGCTGTGATGGATGATCCCGGCACCGGACCGGAGGATCCGCTCGAAATGATCGAATTCTATAAGGACGGCTATGTCAGCGGGACCTACAACTATAACGGAACCTGGCATATCCTGCTGAAATCGGGTGATTTGAACGGCGACGGAAGGCTGGAGGTTTTGCTGGGATGTCATTCGGGCGTCCGGATTTTTACCGGGGCCGAAGGCAACCTGATCGAATACCAGGGACAATCCGGAGTCAACGGTTTTGCGGAAGGGCTTCCTTCCATAAACTACTTTGATGTGGCCGATATCACCGGTGATGACCGGGAGGATATCGTTGCGGTGAGCCACTATTTCAACAATGGACCGGTCGGGGAACAGGGCTTCAGCTGGAGCATGTATCAGTTTGACAGTACCTTCCTGACCACCCGGATCGAGCGGGCCAATCAGAAGCATGTGATCGATAACGGCGGGGGAGGAGGAATGCACGAAACCCACTTTGCCGTGGCCATGAGCGACTTTGACGGCGACCTTTTCCGCATCGGCGACTACACCAGCCAGGGATGTTTCCGGAACGTGGTGAAGCCCCTGACCGTATTGAATACCCCGCCGGTGCACATTGATTTCATCAATGGTATCCTCCACGATGTGAACGAATGTTTTGGTTCGAACGATTGCGCCAGCAGTGTGCAGAAGTCCTCCGAGCAGTTTATCGAGGACGAATTTTCCATTGAAAGTTCCAGCAGGGGCGACTGGGGATACCAGGCAGCATATACACTGGGGATCAATCAGAACCTGGGAGGCGTGGGAGGCGTGGCCATGTCTCCCGTGGAACTGTCCTCCATATTCGGCGGCGACCTGGAAGAGGTGGTCTATGATAAAACCACCACAAACATTGGGAAGACAACCAGCCGGACTTTCTTCCAGACCGCTTCCATGGACAGGCGCTTCAGCCGGGACGATGCCATCCTTACCATCGTGAGTGATTATGAACGCTGGGAATACCCTGTCTATAACGAATATGACGAGTTGCTGGGTGAAATTGTGATCCTGATACCCCAGGTCACCAACGGGGAAAACTGGCTGAGGGGGAGACAGTCGCTTGAGGTTTCCGGAATGGTTCAGCTGCATGAACCCGGAAATCTGCTGTCGTACCGGAAATTTGTGGATTCTGAGGAGGAATTGATGGAAAGAAACCCGGATATCCGGGAGATCATTTTCATGGCCAACGAGCATGAGCTGGACCTGAATTCCACCTTTACAGAAAGCATCACCTGGGGATCCCAGTTTGAAGGCTCGAATGTGAGTGTGGAGAATACGGTGGAAACCCAGCCGAGCGGCGGATTTAACATCCTGGGTTTTGAACTCAGGGGACAGGATGAATCGGTTGCCGAGGAGGAGCTGATCATCTCTCATGTGCACAGGGCAGGGAAGAACCTGGGCATTGAAGTGTACGGCAGTTCACTGGCCGCCAACTCCTATGAATACAAGGTGAAGCCTTACTATTACTGGTCCAGGAACGGGGCGCTTGTGGTGGATTATATGATCGATCTGAGTGCAGGATCATTCTGGCGGGACAACTACAGCCTGCAGGATCCCGGATTCATCCTTCCCAACAGACTCGATTCCCTGAAAGCGAAAAATGAGATCGACCGGATAACGGATATGGACGAATATTTCAAAACCACATCCATCCTGTTTGATCCCGCCATCCCTGTGAACGGCGATACGGTACGCGTGACCACCATCGTGCATAACCTGAGCATTTCGCCCACCAGCGGGCCGGTGGAGCTGGGGTTCTACCTGGGTGACCCGGATAAGGGAGGCCGGCGGATTTCCGATGTGGATGGGAACCTCCTGTTCAGTACCTCTTCGATCATTGGGGACCAGGATTTTGCCATCGTGGAATTCGACTGGGTGGCCGATTTTACCCGGGGTGACCGCATGTATGCGCTGATTGACCCCCGGGGGAATCTGGTGGAGAATAAACTGGACAACAACAAGGCCTGGGCACCGGTGCAGCGTTTTGCCGCCTGCGGCCAGGGTCCGCTTTCCGACCCGGTTCCCTTCCAGGCCCTCACCATGGAAGAGCGATTCAGCCTCTTTCCCAATCCTGCCGGCGATGTGCTCAATATCCACTATACGGGTCCTGATATCCCCGGAGTGGAGCTAACCATCACCGATCTGAGCGGAAAGCTCCTCCTTCGCGAAACGCTTCAATATCTCCATATGGATTACACATCGGTCATCGATACGGGCCGGCTGCCGGGCGGGGTATATGTTGTGCGCCTCAATGCCGGCAACTACATACAGCACACCAAGTTATTGATTGAATGATGCTTGGATAGGCGGAAACACCGGCGTCATCGGGCACCCTTCTCCGGCTTGCTCCGGTTCGTGGTGCTCAGTTCTACCCGAATTGCCATATTTATGAAAAACCCCCGGTGTGAACCAGGGGTTTCGAAGTAAATGAGGAGTTAGATTGGTGTTAATTGATCCTCACCTGGCCAACAGCTTTCTCCGGC
>CAZNSZ010000144.1:0-6585 GCA_964575865.1 uncultured Bacteroides sp.
AATGCATACTATGACCTGGGATTCTATATGGAACTGCAGGGAATGGATTATGAACACCCGCTGGCGCAGCTTTACCGCTATTCCCGGATGGTGGACGGGCGCACCTTCGGGCTTCCCGGCTATGCCAGCTTTATCGGGTATTCGGAGTACCAGGTGAGGCACCAGCTGATGGCGCTTTCCATATACGGGTTTGTCTATTACAACGACCAGACCGATCTCATCACCCTGAGACAGAAACTCTTTGACTATATCATGGCCTCCATGCGCCAGCGGGATTACGATGTGATCAGGTTCATTTCCAGAACGGAGGGCCTTGACAACGCGGAGCTGGACCTCAGGACCAATGACCTGACCATCCGGGGAATCCCGGTGATCTCACTGAGCGACTCCCAGAACGTGAGGCTGGTCCCGAAGGAGAACGAGATTGTCATGAAACGGAACAGGAGTTTTCAATTCGACGGGATGGTGGATGCGGGACTGTTCCGCTTTCACGGTAGTGATTTCCATTTCGATTATGACAGTTTCAAGATCGACCTGCAGACCATTGATTCCCTGCAAATGTCGATCCAGACAGGCCGTTACAACCAGTACGGCGAGCCGATCCTCACCCGCATCGACAACTCCATCGAGGTCATGTCGGGCGAGCTGCTCATCGACCTGCCACAGAACAAGTCGGGCCTGGAGAGCCATCCCGAATATCCCATATTCTCCAGCCTCGAGGAGTCCTATATCTTCTTCGACAAACAGCGCATCCAGAGAGGGGTGTACCACCGCGATGAATTCTATTTCAGGCTCGAACCCTTCACGCTCGATTCCATGGATAACTTCAGGCCGGAGGCCATCAGGCCGGCAGGAACCTTTATCTCGGCGGGGATCCTGCCTCCGCTGGAGATGGAGATGTCCCTCCGGGATGACAACTCGCTCGGATTCTATATGCACACACCCGATGAAGGGATCCCTCTTTATGGCGGCATCGGGACATTCTACAATGATATCGAGATGAACATGGCGGGGCTTCGCGGTGCCGGCTCCTTCGATTTCCTGACCTCCACCACCTGGTCGGATGATTTTCTGATGCACCCCGATTCCATGATGGCCCTTTCCACGAGGTTGCTGGTCAGGGAGAACATGGAAGGCATCCAGTATCCCTATGTGGAAAATACAGAGGCCTTCGTGAAACTGATCCCCCAGGAGGAGGTGATGCACCTGGTGCGTACCGATGAGACGTTCCGGATATTCAACGACAGCATCTTCCACGGGGGAGACCTGGCTTTGCGGCCCACCGGCCTGTCCGGGGAAGGGATCATGGGCCTTCCCGACGCCAGGTTCGAAGCGGACTATTACAGTTACGGGGCCCGCACCATCCGTTCCGATTCGGCAGGTGTACAGTTCAGGGATCCGGCACATGAAGCGTTCCCGTTCCTGACCAATGACGTCAGGCTTTTCGTGGAGCTCGATTCCCTGAGGGGCGAGCTCACCGCCAACGGGGATGCTTCCACCGTCAGTTTCCCGTACAACATGTACGAAACCAGCGTGGACAGGATGAGCTGGTCCATGGAGCGGGATGAGGTGGTGCTGACCCAGAGCAAATACCTGCCCGAAAACGATGTGGATATCGGGATCGACTCTCTCCGGACCAATGGCCCCACCTACCTTTCTGTGCTCGAGCGCCAGGAGGGCCTCCACTTCGTGGCACCCAGGGCAGTGTATAACTACAATACGCGCATCCTCAATGCGGAGCAGGTCCCGTTCATCGAAGTGGCCGATGCCTACATCTTTCCCCATAACGGTGAGGTGGAGATCGGGGAGCAGGCATCCGTGGGGCTCCTTGAGCAGGCAAAGGTCCTGGCCAGTACCGTGAACAGGCAGCACCAGATCTATGACGGAAAGGTCACCATCATCAGCTCCGGAGAGTACGCCGGAGCCGGGTACTACAATTACAGGGATGCCTTCGGGAATGATTATCCGATCTTCTTCGACCGGATCTGGGTCGATTCCACCGGGCAGAGCGTCTCATCGGGACAGGTTGGGGAAGAGGACCCCTTCATGCTCAGCCCGTTCTTTGATTTTCAGGGTGAGGTCGCCCTGGCCGCGAAGAACCTGTTCCTTACCTTCGACGGCGGAGCCAGGATCGAGCACGGGTGCAACATCCGAAGGGACTGGCTGAGGTTCACCGCCCCGCTGGACCCTGCCAACATCCGGATCCCGGTTTCAGAACAGGCACAGAATGTGGCTCTGAACAAGGTTTTTTCCGGTTCCATGATCACCAGGGATTCCACCCACATCTACGCCGCCTTTCTTTCGGGCCGGAAGGACTATTTTGATGCCAACATCACCAACGCCAGCGGCTGGCTGGTCTACGAGCCGGAACGGGAGAGTTATGTCATCACATCGGCCGACAAGCTGGCCGACAGTACCCTGCCCGGTAACTACCTCCGGCTGGAGCGTGCGAAGTGCCTCATGTACGGGGAAGGCCCCATTGATCTGACCCTCGACTACGGACAGGTGCTGCTCAGCGCTGCGGGAAATGCCGTTCACCGGGTGGCGGAGGACCGGTTTACCGTGAACCTTGTGCTCGGCATCGATTTTCCATTCTCCGGCGAGGCGCTGGAGATCATGGGCCGTGAGATCGACAGCCTGCCCAGCCTGGAGCCGGTGGACCTGACCAGGCATTCCTACCGCCTGGCCATGAGGGACCTGCTGGGAAGGGAAGAGGCGAACAGGCTGGAGCAGCAGATCGGGTTGCTCGGTATTTACGAAGAGATCCCGGATGCGTGGAAACACACCATATTCTTCAATGAGATCACCCTGGAGTGGAACCAGGAATCCCGCTCATTCCGGTGGAACGGCAAGGTAGGGATCGGCAACATCGGGGAGATCCAGGTGAACAAGAAAGTGGATGCCTACATCGAAATGGTGGAACGGGGATCAGGGGATACCTTCGATATGTACCTGAGGGTGGACGACCGCACCTGGTATTATATTGCCTACAATCCCGGAACCCTTCAGGTGCTCTCTTCCAACCGCAGGTTCAACCAGATCGTGATGGACCTGAAGGAGTCCGACAGGAGGTTCAAGGCGAAAAGGGGACAGGCCCAGTATCTGTACAGCCTGGCGGCGCAACGGAGGCTGGAACTCTTCCTCGACCGGTTCATGGAGTACGAGGACAACGGCTCCGGGGGAGGCTTCTGATCGGGTCATTCCACCGGTCCGGTCAGGGAAGAGGACCTGGAGCCCAGTTCGATCACATCCACACTGCCGATGGTCCCCTTTTCCAGCTCGAACCGGAGCAGCGTCCTGACGTGGTGCAGACCGGAACGGCCCGCCGATCCGGGATTCATATGCAGAAAACCATGCGTCTTATCGGGCATTACCTTGAGGATGTGCGAATGGCCCGAAATGAATAGATCAGGGGGTGAATCCTCGATCGCCGGCCTGACGCGCCGGTCATAATTTCCTGGATATCCGCCAATGTGGGTCATCCAGATATCCACCCCCTCCCTGGAGAGCCGCTGGTGCTCAGGAAAAAGGGAACGCACAGGATACCCGTCGATGTTACCGAATACCGCGATCACCGGTGCGGTGCGTTCCAGCCGGCGGATCACCTCCATGTCCCCGATATCCCCTGCATGCCAGATCTCATGACATCCGGAGAAGTGATCCGCGATGCGCGGATCATAATATCCGTGGGTATCCGAAAGGAGGCCGATTCTGAACATCGGATGATCGTTTGGACGGTGAATTTACTAATTTTGGAGCGGTATGCACCTGTTTTATCAACCCGACATCGGTGACCGGACCATTGATCTGGATGAGGCGGAATCGAAACACGCTGTCCGGGTCCTCCGACTGGGCAGGGGGGACCGGGTGCAGGTGGTGGATGGCCGCGGGGGCTTGTATGAGGCGGTGATCGGGGAGGACCATCCCAAACGCTGCCGGCTTCTGATCACGACACAAACTCCCGAATACCAGCCGATGCCCTACTTCCTCCACCTGGCAGTCTCACCCACCAAGAGCATGGACCGCTTTGAATGGTTCCTGGAGAAGGCCACCGAGATCGGTATCTCGGAGATCACACCGCTGCTGTGCCACCGGACCGAACGGACCCGGCTCAACCTCGAGCGGCTGGAGCGCGTCATCGTTTCAGCCATGAAACAATCCCTCAGGGCCTATAAACCCGTGCTGAGCAATCCCGTGGAGTTCTCACAATTCATTGATCAGATGCGGGAGGGGGTGAAGGGCATTGCGCATTGCATTCCGGAAGGGGAGGGTTCGGATCAGGTGCGCGAAAGCATCACCGGCCTTGAAACAGGTAACCGGTACACCCTGCTGGTGGGGCCGGAGGGCGACTTCACGGAAGAGGAGATCGGGGCGGCATTCAAAGCAGGATACCGGCCTTTCCACCTGGGGGAATCCAGGCTCCGGACTGAGACAGCCGCGATGTTTATTTGCTCTGCGGTCAGCCTGCGGCATTTGTGAGGGAATTCCGTGCTCATGGACGATCTGGAACAAAAAATGAAAAGGCGAGGGGGGTCAATCCTGAACGCAGCGTACAGATAAACCATTGGATTTCGGCTCATATACCCTGATAACACCTGTTGTGTAAATTGCAATCTCCCTGCCCCAGGCTCGGTGGGTATCCGACTCAGTTATACTCCAGAATTTTCCACTTCCTCCATCTCCATAAAAACAATAGGGTTCCCCCGACCATGCACATTGTTTAAAGGAACCTCCGGGAAGGGCTTCAAAACCACTGGAGCCAAAATGATGATGGGAAATGAAATCAATATTGGAAGGATTGGCATGATAAACCCATAAATCTTCTCCGCCTGCTAATTTACTGCCTTCAAAAGTGCCGCGAATAAACATTGAATCTGTTTCACTGGAAGACATCCCCAGGGCCGATTCAAGCACTTTCCAGTCCTCGTCTGTGGGTACATGCCAGCCTGCAGGGCATACATTATCCGTACTGATTGTATACCAGTTATAGAGGGCGCCGTACGTTTCGCCATAGGTTGCCCGGTCATCCTCGTACCATCGATAGCCCGGGGATGTAGATTCAATCAAGGATATATCATCAGGCACCAGCGGGATCTCTGTTCCATCCCTTAATCTTGTTGTTCTCAGGTTTTCGGCCATCCACCACTGGTCACCTATTTCTATGGTACGGTATATGTTTCCGTCGACATCATTGACCAGGCCGGTTCTCTGGGTAACATTGATATAGTCCGGTTTTGTTTCCACATCGTAGCCGATGTCATTGCTTGCAATCAGGGTCACTCTTTGAAATCCCCGTCTTGTAAACCGATGGGATGGGTGCTGTTCAACGGAAGTCTCACCGGGGCTGTCAAAATTCCAGGTCCAGCTGGTGGGACTGTTGGAAGAAAGATCTGTAAAACTGACCACACCCCCGAGTTTGACCTCAGCAACATTCGATGAGAAATCGGCCAGTGGTGAGCCATCATTATTTTTCAGGCAACGGACCGACAGCCCTGTCCGTTTAAATGTGTAGTCCCTGAGCACATGTTTATAATCGAAGTAGAGGTTCCAGAACATGGCGGTTTCCTCAAACACGTCGTTCGCCATCCACCAGTATCCCCCATCACCTGAACCGGCAAATTCTCCTGTGGTTGAATAATAGGAACGGTAGCCACCAGGCAGGCCTGTGAATCCACTGCTGTTGTTTAACCCCTGGTTATTTCCAACAGCACCCTCAGCAGTGCTGTTGTTCCATCCACCGGTGGAGGCCAAAGATTTGCCGATTTTATTGCCAAGAGTGGAACCGTCATAATTGTATCCATTGGAAATCAGGTAATTCTCCATGTCATTCCATTCGGTTTCAGCCGGGATATGCCAGCCATCGGGACAAATGCCCTGTACATGCCCTGTTCCGTCGTAGGGAGATCCGTTCACGGCTGCAGCATAGGTATACAGGGCCCCGAATCCTGAATGCTCATCGTTATCGTAAAAACAATAGGCTTTGGCCGCATTGTCGGCGGCCAGGCTTCCCCATTCCGCATCCCCGGAAACAAGTGGTATCCCGGTACCATCTCCATACCGGGTACTCTCCAGGTTTTCGGCCATCCACAGCTGGTCCCCTATGATGACGGTCTTATATACATTCCCTTCATAATCCGCAACTGTCCCGGAACCACGCTCCGATACTGTGATAAAATCTGTCTTGGTTTCTTCCCTGCTATGTCCATCAATAAGGAATGATACATGCACTGAATAGGACCCCGGAGAGGAATAAATATGGACCGGATTCTGTTCCCAGGAGGTGCTGCAATCGCCGAAATCCCAGAACCAGCGTGTAGCTTCCTCAGTTGAAAGATCGGTAAACCTGACTTCTTCACCGATTGCCACTTCAGTTTTGTCTGCCGAGAAGTTAGCAAATACGGATTCATGGCTGTTTTTGATACAGCGCACTGAATACCCGGTTGTTTTGTAATTGTGATGATGGTTCAGGCTGGCCAGGCTGGTCGAAAGGTTCCACTTATAGGCACTGAGATCAGAGTGCTCGCTGCTGCTCCACCAGGTCCCTTCATAACCTTCATCGAGAAACAATCCGTTTTCAGCACTCCG
>CAZNSZ010000145.1:0-6341 GCA_964575865.1 uncultured Bacteroides sp.
TTTTTCAGTTATCCAACGAAGAATGACCCGGTTTAATCCGCATTCAACAGGCTGTTCAGGTATTCCTCCAGGTTGGTAAAACCATCACCGTCCCTGTCCTGATTTCCATCGGCCGGATCCCCGGGATCCAGTCCATGTTGTTGCTCCCATGCATCCGGTATACCGTCGGCATCCGTATCCTCAGGAGCAGGAGCACTTTTAAGGTCGGGCCATCCTTCTGTCTGTTCCACCCGGTCGATCATGCCGTCCCCGTAGGTGGTCTTCCCGGTTCTCACCTCCCGGATGATCCGTTCATCAACAACATCTCTTTTGGGTAAAACAGCCCCCGCATGGACCAGTACTTCTTCATAGATTTCCGCAGGATCCTGCACTTCATATCCCCCGTTCTCAAAGGGCGTATAACTGCGGTTCTTCTCCATGCTGGTGCCGTCATCGAATACCACCCCGTTGCTCCAGTTATCCTCCAGGATATCGGGTTGCCCTTCCATGAGGTTACCGATGATGTACCATCTGGAGGTATAGCCGTACCTGGAGGCATCTTCGATTTTCACCAGCCTCCGCCTGAGGTCTTCATGGGTAGCCGGGCCGGCCTTGTAGTAATTGCCGGTGAAATTCACCATCTCCGGCTTTCCGTCACAGGTTCTGTGCTGCCAGTTGAAAACCACATTGTTGCTAAAATCGAAAACCTGGCCGAATCCTTCTAATCCTCCAGACAGACTTGGATTTCTTCCTGCTGCATTGGCAAACAGGTTGTGATGGTAGGAAGCCCTCATCCCTCCGATGGATGCAGCATACCCATGCGGCCTCCCGTGCAGGGAAAAATTCAGAGGCTCGGAGACCAGGCACCACTGGACGGTGATATCATGACTGCCATGCCAGGTATTCAGGGTTTCGTCCGTTGACCAGCTGGCAGAGCAGTGATCGATGATCACGTAACGGGAATGATCGATGTTGATGGCATCATCCGGTTTTCCGCCGGCAATTCCGGGTCGCACCCTTAGAAAACGCACCACAACATCATGGGTCCTCTTGACTTTTAGCAGGTAATTCTTCAGGCAGATCCCATCGCCCGGTGCGGTCTGGCCCGCAATGGTGATATAGGGAGAACTTATCACAAGGTCAGACTTCAGATCGATGGTGCCGGAAACCTTAAACAGCACCGTCCGGGGGACCGTATCCTCCACGGCAGCCCTCAGGCTGCCCGGACCGCTGTCGTTCAGGTTCTCCACGTAGACCACCTTCCCCCCGCGGCCCCCTCTGGCGTAGGCCCCGAAGCCCTCCGCTCCGGGAAAGGCCAGCTGCCGCTTCGAAAGATCCGGACTGGTTCCTTTATAACGCTCGTACTCCATGCTGGCCCAGATAAAAGGGCCGGTCCCCTTGGGATCGTTCTCACAGATCTCCTCGGTGATATAATACTCGAAACTGCCATCCCGGTAAGGATCCCCTCCCAGGCCGGCACCGCAGCAGGTATTGGTCAGGGTGATGGTCCCGTCCCCGTTCTCCCGGATGAAGTTCTCCAGGATCCCCAGGTAGCCTTTTTCCGCAGCCGGCAGGTAGCTGTCATCCAGGTAGCCCATGCGGACCGCTTTGAAAAGGAAATAGACAAACATGGCGGATGCGGACGATTCCAGGTAGTTGCCTTCCCTGCCTTTCAGATCCAGCACCTGGTACCAGACCCCGGATCCCGGATCCTGGTATTTTACGATCCCGTCGGCGGTCTTTTTCAATATCTCAAGCAGTTGGGGGCGTTGGGGATGGTCCACCGGCATGAAATCCAGGATGTCCACCTGGGCCATGGCATACCAGCCCAGGGCCCTGCCCCAGAAATGGGGGGATTTTCCCGTTTCCTTATCTGCCCAGCGCTGCTCCCGGCTCTCATCCCAGGCATGGTAGAAAAGTCCGGTAGCTGGATCATAGCTGTGTTTTGCCATCAGGATCACCTGGTTGGCCACATCGTCAAACAGGGCCGGCTCATTGAACTCCTTCGCATACTGGGCTAAAAAGGGCGATCCCATGTAGAGGCCGTCGAGCCACATCTGCCAGGGATACCGCTTCTTGTGCCAGAATCCGCCCTCCGAGGTGCGTGGATGAAGGGCCATCTGTTTTCGCAGGGTGTCTGCAGCCATCCGGTACTTTTTCTTTCCGGTCTGCCGGTACAGGGCAAAAAGATCCTTTCCCGGATTCACGTGATCGATGTTGAAGACGTCCATTTGATACCGGGTGATATTCGCCTCATCATCGATCATCATATCGTAGTATTCCTCCACGTAGTCGAAGTATTTCATATCCCCCGTATACTCACACATGTCCATCATCGATTTGGTCAGTACCCCGATGTGATAGTTCCATTTCGCATAAGTGGCATATTCTGTCATCCAGGCCTCCGGGAAACGGGTCATCTCGGATTCCGCCATCCAGATGGAATACAGCGGCTTATCGGAGCTAGGCTCCGCTCCTCCCTGCCCGCAGGAAAAAAAAGCCATCAAAGTAAAAATCAGCAGTAGTCCATTAGCAGTCCTCATTTCTCAACTTTTTTAGTCATTGGTTCAATTTCTATAAAGCAAATTCTGCTCTGATCAATGCTCCTTAAAGAAAGCTGACCGTCCATCACAGTTACATTCTCCAGAATGTGTTCATCCAACAAATCAATACCATCAGGATCCTCAAGGACATGGCCTTCAACTTCGATCTTTAATACGGTTATCTCTCCGCCGGGCAGCCTTCCTCCCAGGCCCAGCCTGATCCGGTAATTCCCTTCCGGTAATTCAATTTCCCAGGAATATGGTTTCCCTTCTTCCCCAATAAAACTCCTGAACGTTTCCCAGACCCCTGTTTCACCGGCGTTGATACCATTATGGGGATGATAGGCTTCCAGCCATCCATACGAATAACCGGTCCATTTATCGCAATACTTTCCACCGAAGTCGGCCATGTAACCCTGCGGGATGAGATAATCCTCTTCCGGCTGAAAATTGATTTTAATGGCTCCTGTGTAAAGGTCCTTCTCATCCACATCATCTCTTTGAAGACTTTCCTCTGATTCACTTTTCCCACCTCCGGGCATGGGAAGGAGAGAATCCGGGTCAATATGGTCAAGCGTCAGGCTGTTGATGTATTCTTCGATGTTGGTATAGCCATCCTGGTCCCTGTCCTTGTTCCCGTCAGCGGAGTCATCAGGATCAAGCCCGCGGGCAAGCTCCCATGCATCAGGCATTCCATCTGCATCTGAATCTTCAGGAGCAGGCAGGGACTTCAACACAGGCCAGCCACCTGCGGCTTCCTGTGTATCGATATATCCATTGGTACTCCCCTTGCCTCCGTCCGTGATGGTAACGGTCCCTGTTCTGGTATCATGAACGGCACGTTGGTCCACCGCATCCCGGGATATGGAAGCCCCGGCATAGTCAAGGATCTTCAGATAGGCAGTTTCTGCATCCTCCGTTCTAATATTTCCCCTGTCAAATTCCACTTCACTTTTCACCCGCTCCAGTGTGGTCAGATGCTCCCAGGCCACCGCACCGGTCCAGTTGTCCTTGCTGTAGCCCGGGTTGTTGGAAACATAATTGCCACTGACATAGAATACCCCGTGAGCCCCTTCCAGTTCCAGCCAGTTGTATTCAGCGGTAGCGGTATTCACAAATAAAACCTCCTTGTCAGGATCTCCTGATGCCGGACCACTTTTGTAATAGTTGTTCACCATGTTATAGTTCCCCCCTCCTTCAGACCCATAACAGGTGCCGTTGTAATTGTAGAACACATTGTTCCGCAGATCCACCAGCTCGGCATCCACGGGACTGTTGCGTTTGTGTCCGCGGAAACGGGGATTCCGGTTGCTGTGGTGGGCAAGCAGGTTGTGGTGAAACGAAGCCCTGTTGCCTCCCCAGATCCCTCCGAAGCCATGGGAACCGTAGTGAAAGGAATTACGCAAACTTTCTGTAAGCAAACACCACTGCATGGTGAAGTCCTCGTTGGCATAAAAGGAGGCACACTCGTCGATGGACCAGCTCATGGAACAATGGTCTATGATCATATTCCTGCTGCCCTGGCCTCCTAATGCATCATCCACCGCCTTGGCCTCATCTCCCATCCTGAACCGCATGTAACGCATGATGACATTGGATGCCGTGATGTAGACGCAGTAATTTTTCAGGCATATTCCATCGCCAGGAGCCGTCTGGCCGGCAATGGTGATATGGTCGTTTTTGATAAAGAGCTTGCTTTCCAATGCAATGGTCCCCGACACCTCGAACACCACGATACGCGGCCCGCTTGCTTCCACGGCAGCCCGGAAACTTCCTTCCCCGCTGTCATTCAGGTTGGTCACCTTGATAACCCGTCCTCCACGGCCACCGGTGGTATACATCCCATGCCCCTCGGCACCGGGGAAGGCTGGAATTCTTTCTTTCTCCTGGCCCTGCAGGGTAAATCCGGCAGTCAGACAAATGAGTAAGATGAGCAAGGTCCTTTTCATGGCAATTCCTTTCTTCCTCTTAATTGATCAGGATTTTATGCATACTTTCTTCCTGATCGCTGAGTATGCGGAGGATGTAGAATCCTGGCGACAAATCTTCCCTGTGCAGGCTAAGCTCATTGATTCCCGCCGGACAGGAGCCAAGGCTTTGCTCCCGGATCCTAAACCCCTGCAGACTGTATAGCTGTACCAGTACATCCGAAGCCCGTGAAAGTTCAAAAGAGAGTGTGGCTGTTTCCTCAAAGGGATTGGGATAGATACGCACATTCCATGTGGATGAAGGGCGGGAGGCTTCCACCCGGGTGGTATTGAGCTCAACCAGCTCGATCTGATCCAGGTAGCCCAGGTCATCTCCGGTAGTCTCGATGCGAATGGTATTGTTGCTGCCCGGTTCAAGCATTCCCCGGACCTCCAGTTCGCTCCAGTCAGACCAGGATTCGGTTTGGGTCATCACGATGGTATCCGGGACTCCGTTGACCAGCACCACTCCTTCCCGTGCCTTGTCATTCAAGGAGTAACGCAACGTGATGGTGAAAGTTCCTCCCTCCTTGCCGTCAATGTTGTTGAACTGGACGTATGAACCCCGATCCTCCCTGAAATTCACATACCCAAGCCCAAAATAACCGTTGTGATATCTCTCAACCGAGGAAGCTTCATCCCAGAGAGCCTCTTCTGCCTGATAAATGTCCCCCTCTCCTGTTGCGGGAATCTCATACACAGGTACAAATACGATATTTGCATCCGGCATGGACACGGTAAAAAGAATGCTTCTGTCATTAAAAGAAACTTGCCTGATGCAGTCATATTCCCAATGCGAGAAAATGCCTCCACCCATTGTATCCGGGGCTGAGACCTCCACATCCTTGCCTGTGATGTAATAACCGTCACCCGCGCCATTGACAACAATAAGATAATGAGCCGTATCCTGATCTGCATTTCTATAGGTCGCCGAGATAATCACATCCGTATCGGGCATGGTCACAAAACTGGTTGATGCGTACACATCTTCCACGTAAGCGGTGTCTCCCGTCCATTGTTCAAATACCTGGCCCTCCGGGGGAGCATCCGCAGCAACCATGATCCTTTCATTCATTGCGGGGTAGTAGGCTCCGCTGCCTCTTCCATTTTCCACCGTAAGCGTTCTCGGGGATAACAGTTCCAGCAACTCTATCTCGATGAAACAGATCCTGGATTGCTCGACACTGGTAAGCGTCAACTGACCGTCCAGCACGGGGACATTCTCCAAAATGTGTTCGTCCAGCAGATCGATTCCATCATCATCCTCCACGAGTATTCCTTCCACATTGATCTTCAATTCCGTCTCTGTTGGCAGGCCCAGGAACAGCCTGCCCCCTAAGCCCAACCTGATCCTGTAAATCCCTGTGGGCAATTCTATCCCCCAGGATTTTGCATTCCCGGCATAATCAAAATACCTGAATGTTTCCCACACTCCGGGTTTCCCGATATTCAGGCCATTGAAGGCGTGGTATCCTTCAACCCAGCCATAAGTATACCCGGTCCACTTCTCACTCATCGCACCTCCATAATCAGGAATATATCCTTCAGGAATTTCATAATCTTCTTCAGGCTGAAAATTTATTTTCACAGGATGGGACCATCTGTTCCTTTTTTCTGAATCCTTAACAAACACTGGCTTCAGGGTTACATCTTTTTCTGTGGTGATTTGTAAATGTTTTTGCGTTGCTTCAATGTCCTTGATCCAGCCATGAAAGAGATAACCCTCATCCGGGACGGCTGTAACCTGCACATTTACGCCCTCGGAATAGACTCCGCCCGGGGGATCCAGTACTACCTGGCCATGGGGCGATTCCTCAACAGTAATTCCAACCTCCCTTTCACCGACATAAAC
>CAZNSZ010000146.1:0-6329 GCA_964575865.1 uncultured Bacteroides sp.
CATGTTTTGGTTTTTAATAACAATTCACGGTGAATAATTAAGAATTGCAGGAATTTCGCGGTTTTTCTGTAACGAATGGTCCCGTTACGCGTCCTTATGGTTGAAACGGACCTTCCCCGGAAATATCCGGCCAAAGATTCCGTTCAATCAATGTAAACCCACGACATGCTTCCTCTCCGCTCCGTAATTGCCCTGATCTTGTTTTGCATTCCACTGTCCCTTTGGGGACAGTCGGAATACCTCCCCAAAAAAGTCTACGAAGCCTACCGCACCGGATCAGCCCCCGTGATCGACGGCGTTTTTGATGACCAGGTCTGGCTGCAGGGGGAATGGGCAGGCGGATTCGTACAGCATGAGCCCTACGAGGGACGGGCACCCTCCCAGCAAACGGAATTCAAACTGGCCTTTGACGATATGAATATCTACATGGCGATCCGGGCGCTGGATACCGCCCCTGACAGCATCACCAGCAGGATGAGCCGGAGAGACAACGGGGACGGGGATATGGTGTTCGTTGTGTTTGACAGTTACCATGACCTTCGCACCGGTTTTGTCTTCGGGGTCAGTTCCGCCGGGGTGAGGTTCGATATGATCTTTACCAACAACGGGCAGAACGAGGATCCCACCTGGGATCCCATCTGGCAGGCAAAGGCGGAGATACAGGACTGGGGTTGGGGAGCCGAAATGAAGATACCCCTGACACAGCTCAGGTTCAAGAAGAACACCACCGAGGTATGGGGTTTCGAGGTGGCCCGCCAGATATTCAGGTTTGAGGAGATGAGCTTCTGGCACCCGATCCCGCGGACGGCGCCGGGGATCATCCATGCCATGGGGGAACTGGACGGACTGCAGGGGATCGAACCCCGCAAACAGCTGGACCTGACTCCCTATGGGGTTGCGTCGGTAAAGACCTATGAAGCGGAAGAGGGAAATCCCTATGCCACAGGCACAGATCCCAAGTGGAACGTGGGACTGGACGGAAAGGTCGGGGTAACCAACAACCTGACCCTCGATTTTACCATCAACCCGGATTTCGGCCAGGTGGAAGCGGACCCCTCGGAGGTGAACCTGACCGCCTTTGAGACCTACTTCGAAGAGAAGCGCCCCTTTTTCATCGAAGGAAAGAGCATCACCAGTTTTAACGTGGGACTGGGCGACGGGGATGTGGGCAACGACAACCTTTTTTATTCCCGCCGTATCGGCCGCAGGCCGCAGGGATATCCCGATACGGAAGAGGGGGAGTTTGTGGACATGCCTTCGTTCACCCGCATCCTCGGTGCTGCCAAGCTGACGGGAAAAACGGAAAAAGGGCTCTCCGTGGGTGTACTGGAGGCGGTCACCGCAGAGACCATGGCCCGGGTCGACCGGGAAGGGGAAGAGCGGAAGGAGGTGGTGGAGCCACTGACCAATTATGCCCTGGCCCGCGTTCAGAAAGATTTCAACAAGGGAAACACCATCCTGGGAGGAGCAGCCACCAGCACCATCCGGATGCTGGACGGCACCGGGATGGAATACCTCCACAGGAATGCCACCACGGCCGGAATCGATTTTACCCAGTATTTCAACGAGCGGAATTATATGCTGAATGCTTCGGTCTATATGAGCAATGTGCAGGGAACCGCCGATGCCATCTCCAGGACCCAGCTTTCGTCCGCCCGCTATTTCCAGCGGCCCGATGCCATGCATGTAACGTTCGATTCCACCCGGACCTCCCTGTCGGGTTCGGGAGCCAAACTGGAATTCGGCCGCATCGGCGGGAACTGGAATTTCCTTTTTCTGAATATCATCAAGAGTCCGGGTCTGGAGCTGAACGATATGGGGTACATGAGGGAAGCCGATGAGATGCTCAATGTGCTCTGGACCGGCTACAGCTTTACCGAGCCCTTCAGCATATTCCGAAACCTGAATCTAAACAACGATGTCTATATGGCTTCAGATTTCGGGGGGAACATCAACGGGATCGGTTATGAATACAACGTCAATGCCAATTTCAAGAACTACTGGGGTGGCGGTTTTGGCGGAGGATTTAACTTTCACCAGGTATCCACCGGGATTCTCCGGGGGGGGCCTTCCATGCTGCTCCCCAACAGTGCCAGGCTCTATTACCGGCTCTTCTCGGATGACCGGAAGGCAGTTTCCGGGGGTTTTTTCGGGTTCTCCAGCTGGGGGGCCGAAGAGTACTACCAGGCCAATAATTTCGGATTGAACCTGACCATCAGGCCCATCAATACCCTCAGTATTTCACTCTCCCCGGGATTCTCCATGGAACGGAGGGAACTCCAGTATGTGACAGAGGATGAGATGGAAGGAGAGGAGAGGTACCTCTTCGGGCACATCGACCAGAAGGTGCTTGACTTGTCGTTGCGGATCAATTACAACATCACCCCGGATCTGACGATCCAGTACTGGGGTCAGCCTTTTGTGGCGTCGGGGGATTATTCGGGATTTAAGATGATCACCGATCCGAAGGCGGATCAGTTTACGGACCGCTTTCAATATTTCACCGAAGATCAGATCACCCTGGTGGAGGATTCCTATGAGATCGATGAAAACCTGAACGGTGTGACCGATTATTCATTTGACAATCCTGATTTCAATATGGATGAATGGCTTTCCAACCTGGTGGTCCGGTGGGAATTCCTGCCCGGATCGACCGCCTACCTGGTGTGGTCGCAAACCAGGAACCATTATGCGCAGGTGGGTTCATTCGAGGTATGGGAGAACCTGGATTTTCTTTTCACGGAAAAGAAACCGACCAATACGTTCCTGTTGAAATTCTCCTACCGTTTCGGACTGCGCTGATCCTGATACTCTTTCAGCAACCGCACCTTACCTGTGGAAAGGTTGTACATGGCCCCCCGGATCATGATGGCCCCTTCCTTTTCAAGTCCGGCCAGAATGGGGCTCTCTTCCTTGATCCGCTTCACCGAATGGAGCACATTCTTTTCTGCAACCCGGTCCACCCGCAGGGGCCCTTCCCCGAAGGATGCGATCACGGGCTTCATATGGGCGAGCAACGGGGTGACATTCCCCATGGTCACCCCGTCACAGGCCGCGGTGACCGCACCGCAGGAAGTGTGCCCCATCACCAGGATCAGTTTGGATCCCAGTACCCTGCAGGAGTATTCCAGGGAGCCGAGGATCTCACGGTTCACGATATTACCGGCCACCCTGACACTGAATATCTGCCCGATCCCCAGGTGGAAAATATGCTCGGCAGGGGAGCGGGAGTCACTGCATGCCAGGATGGCTGCAAAGGGGAACTGCACTTCTGCGGTCCTCCTGGCCTGGCGGATCAGCGCGACCTTCAGTTCCGCTCCGCCGGTGAATTTCCGGTTACCCTCCATGAGCCGCTCCAGCGCTTCGGACGGGGTCATCTTTTCAAGTACTTCGCGTGTCAGGGGTTCCATGTTCCGGTATCGGGTTGACGCATTACACAAGGTGAACCCGGCATCTCTTTTTCATTTAAAGGGTCCTTATGTTTGCATTTCGTCCTTTAAAGAAATTAAATTTACGTAAAACTGCACCAACCTTTTGGCAGAATTAAAGGAAATTTACGGATCATGGGGACTGGTGGCGGGAGCGGCCGAGGGACTTGGCAGGGCGTTTGCCTGTGCACTGGCCGAAGCGGGGATGGGAGTGATCCTTGTGGACCGCCTCGAGGAGCCACTGAGTGTTTTGGGGCAGCAGCTGGAACGGGAATACAACGTCCCGGTCCGTCTGCTCCACCTGGACCTGGCCGGGAGTGATGCTCCTGAACGGATGATGGAACTGATCGGCAACACCTCCTGCAGGTTGCTGATCTACAATGCAGCTTACAGCCGGGTCCGGCGGTTCACCGAGAATCGCCGGGAGGACCTCGACCGTTATGTGGAGGTCAATGTAAGGACCCCGTTGATACTTGTCCATGCCTTTATTGGCAGCCAGCTTGGAACGCCGGATCAACGGAAGGGGATCATCCTCATGAGTTCCCTGGCCGGATCATGGGGAAGCAGGTTGCTGGCCCCTTACGGAGCCACCAAGGCGTTTAATCAGATCCTTGCGGAATCGCTCTTCAATGAGTGGAAACAGGACGGTTTTGATATCCTGACCGCCATCGTGGGTGCAACCTCCACACCGGGATACCTCTCTTCACTTCCCTCCTCCGGTAAGCCTCCCGGAAAGGTCATGGAACCGGGGAGCGTGGTCAGTGAGATCCTCCGCACGCTGGGAAAAGGCGCATACGTGGTCCCTGGTTCGGGAAACAGACTGGCCTATTTCATACTGACCAGGATCCTGCCGCGGAGGTTATCACTGCGGATCATGGACAGGGAGGTGGCCAGGTTGTACCGGAAGGAGGATTGATTACTTCAGGTAAATCATCAGCAGGATCAGGGCGATCACAATGGCCAGACCTACGATCCAGGCGATCTTGTTGCCCCTTTTTTGCTCAACGCTGTCATCAAGAAACATCGGTTCGGGTATTAATCACGATTAAGACGCTGACCGTTGTACCGGGTAACTAAAAAAAAAACGGGCTCCCGGAATAGGAATGTACAGACAGGTGTGCAGAAAGGGGGTAGATCAGTCCAGGGGAGGGGGGGGCTACAACGCCCTTTCCCCGAGAGGGCGGCCCGACTGGGAAAAGGAGATCAGTTTCCGGTTGAGCTGCGCATCCCTCACGATCAATTCATACTCAATCCGGTTGCCTTTGTTGATCAGCACGGCATTCATGATCTCTCCCCTCCCGGCAACCAATTTCCTGATTTTGGCGGGCAGGAGCATGTCCGGAAGAAACATCTTATGATCCAGCAATTTTCCCGTTGAATCGAACCTGGCGATATGCTCCAGTTTATCCTCGTAGAATACCGATTCATAGAAGCCGTTGGCGTGGTGCCATTCGGTGCCCGTGGCCCCGGGATATGCACTTCTGAAGGCAGCCAGGCAGCTATCGGGCGGTTCACACTGGCCATCATCCATCATTCTTTTCAGAAATTCTGCCATATCACCGGTTTTTATAGGAGACGATCATTTCTTCTTAGGTAACGGCCGGCCCTGTTTCATATACCGCTGGATATAGAGGTATTTCACCCTGGTTCTGGCCCTTTTGAGCCGCATTTTTGCTGCGTCCTCACTGATCCTCAATGCGTTTCCAATCTCTTTCATGGAAAGTTGTTCCCGGTATTTCATCAGCAGGATGGCCTTCTCTTCGGGATGGATCTCCTCGAGAATGACCAGCAATTGGTCATAATTAAACTCCTGCTCCTGGTCCTCCTGGTCATCGATGAGGTCCGGGATCTCATTCTCGGCGCTCCAGTTGGGATAGTGCAATTTCTTTTTCTGTCTGAGGTAATCGATGCAATGGTTGTAGGTGAGGGTGTACAGCCAGGAGGAAAAGGAGGACCGCTCCTGGAAGGAATGCAGTTTTTCGAATGCTTTGGTGAATACATCCTCGGCCAGTTCTTCAGCAGTGGTCCTGTTCTTTACCAGGCTGAAACACCGGTTAAGGACTTTCTGGTAATACCGTTCATACAGTACCCGGAAGAGTCTGTTCTCATCGCCCCCGCGAATCCGTTCCAGGATTTCATGATCCGACAGATTGTCATTCATCGGTTTTTTCATCTCACAGCAGCGTACCGGAATAAAATTAAAAAAAAAGATGTAACCGGACCGTTACCCGGAACCACCACTGCGTCATAATGTGGAAATCAATCAAACCATCTATCAATGAAACATTTTTTGAATGCAATCCTGATCCCTGCCGCACTGGTGATCGTGATATCCGGCGGTTGTTCCAATGTGCCTCAGGAAGAGATCGATTCTGCCCGGGCAGCCATCGATCACGCAAAGCTGGCAGGGGCCGAACGCTATACCCCGGACCTTTACCTGGCACTTCAGGACTCCATGAATGCCGTCCTGGTCAGGCTTGAATCTGAACAATCCAAACTGATCAAAAACTTCAGTGATATTAAGGTTGAGCTCGAGGAGGTGATTCAGCTGGCCGATGAAGTGACGCTGAAGACCGGGGAACGGAAGGAGATGCTCAAGGAGGAGATCCTGGCTACGATTTCAGAGGTGAAAAGCCTGATCGATGAAAACAGGAAACTGCTCCTTGAAGCTCCCAGGGGGAAAGAAGGTACCTCGGCCCTTGTGGCCATCAGGGGGGAAATTGATGCTGTCGACGCAGCCATTGACGAGGCGCGGATCATGATGGACCAGGGCGACTACCTGACCATCCATGAAAAGGCCCTGGCGGCCAGAGTCAGTGCGGAAAACATCCATGCTGAACTTTCCGGCGTCATCGCCACTTACAAATCCAATGTAAGGAACAGGGTAGGGTAACGAACGGA
>CAZNSZ010000147.1:0-6270 GCA_964575865.1 uncultured Bacteroides sp.
CCAGAAGGAAAACGTCCCGCTCTTTTGGGTGGGAAGATTGACCTTGACGGAAAGGTCCTGGTAATTGGGGAGGGAGTTTTGTGAGACCCGGATATTCATTTTGTTGATGAGTGAGAGTGTCGCATACCTGTAATTCAACAGGTAAGAACCATTGTACCCTTTTTTGAAGGGTCCTTCGGCTGAGAAATCCAGCCCAAGCACGCCCGCCTGGGCTGAGAATTCATGTTTTTCACTGTTTCCGTTGCGCAACCTGAGATCGAAGACCCCTGAGAGCGCGTTGCCGAATTCAGCGGGGAAGGCCCCGGTGTAGAAATCGGATGTGGCCAGCATGTCCGAACTCAGGATGCTTACCGATCCCGCGGTATATCCCTCCTCTGAGAAGTGATTGGGACTCGGTATCTCCACCCCCTCCAGCCTCCAGAGCAGCCAGTTGGGGGAATTTCCTCGGATGACGATTTCATTGGTCGCATCATCTGTCCCGGAAACCCCTGCAAATACCAGCACCATCCTTGCAGGGTCGCTGATACTGGCTGCATACCTTTTTGTCTCCTCCATGCTGAATGACCGGGCACTGACTGTGGCCATCTGGTTAACCGGTTCCCCTTTGATCATGCTTACCGCTACCTCCCCGATCGATTCGCTTTGTTCGGTGATCGCTGCGGTAATTTCCGTTTCGCGGGAAGATCCCACGAATATTTCTGACAGCACCACTTCCTCATACCCCACATAGGAAACCATCACCGTATGTCGCCCGACCGGGAGATTCGAAATCCGGAACCGCCCCTGGTAATCGGTTGTAGATCCCCTGAGCGGTTCTGTCTGAAGGACCACCACCGTGGCAAAGGGCAGGGGAATCCTGGAATCCCTGTCGATGACTGTCCCCCTCAAAACCCCTTTTCTGCCTCCGGATCCCGGGGGGCTGCCCTTGTTTTGTTCGCTCTCGGGCGTGATGATGATGGCTTCATTCAGCTTCTGGTAAGTCATTCCGGTGCCTGTCAGGCACTGTTCAAGAACCTCTTCCACGGTTCCACCGGTCACTGAAACCGTTACCGGGGGGCAATGTGCCAGCTCTTCATGGTTATAAATGAAATTGATCTCGGTCTGGCTTCTGATCTGGTCAATAACGGCCTCCACGGTAGTATCGGCCAGGTGGATGGTGATCACTGAGGATTGGGCAAACAGGGGAATTATCGGAAATAGGAAAAAGCCCGGGATCACCAACCGGATCAACCGGGTCAATGGACCGGTTCTGAAATTGTTGGGAAGAGAACCGGGTATGTTCGCACAACACCTCATCTTCCCTTTACCGTATCACCACCGTTCCCTTTTTGAATTCAAATTTTACGTGGGTGGTCATTTCAAGCATCTCCAGGATGGATGAAATGGTGGCATCCCTGTCAAGCCGGGCAGTGAAATGATATCCCATGGCTTCCCTGTTTTCAAAGCGGTATTCAAAATCATACCACCGTGCAAGTCGTTTCATCACCATGTCCAGGCTTTCATGATCGAACTCGATTTTACCGCGCATCCAGGAGGTGAAGTAGGCCGGATTGACCTCGGTGACCGCGATGGCCCAACTGGCCAGATCAAGCACCGCCTGGTCATTGGGCGCCAGTTCCATTCCGGTGTAGTTGCTCCCATCCTCTTTGGATACCTCCACCCGTACTTTTCCCTCCACCAGGGTGGCCCTGTATTGATCCTCATCCGGATAGGCTGTCACGTTGAATGTGGTGCCCAGTACCCTCACATTCATAGCGGTGGAATGCACAATGAATGGACTCCCCATGCGCGTTACATCGAAATAGGCTTCCCCTTGCAGGATCACTTCCCGGAGCGTGTCATTGAAAGTTACCGGATATTTCAGTGAGGAGCCAGCATTGAGCCAGACCTGGGTTCCGTCGGCAAGTTTCAGCTGATACCCGCCACCCCGCGGTGTTCTGAGCTCATTGAGAATCGATTCATTGTTGCGTCTGCCCCGCTCAACCGTGAAATAGTCCAGCATCCGCCGGTCATTCCTGATGGTGGCATCCCCCTCCCTGATCTCATCCGGGGCCAGTTCACTTTCGAGGATCACACTGCTTCCGTCCGAAAGGATTAACTCGGCTTTTTGTGATCCCGGTTGTATGATCTGATCCATATCTGCCAGGGTGGTGGGGGCAGGCTTGAGAAAGAAGAGATAAGCTCCTCCGGCTATCAGCACGGGAAAAAGGATGGCTGCTGCATACCGAAGGAATCGGTTGGCTGAAAAGTTAATTGTCCTTGTTGAGAACAACTGATCCTCCAGGGCAGACCAGACCTTCTCCTTATCGAATAAGCTATATTTCTCGAGCCGGTTCAGCTGGTTTTTTGGATGGGTTGCCCGCTCAAACAGCTTCTGATTCTCCGGATCTTTGCCGATCCATGACTCCAGTTCAACCAGCTCTTCCGGAGTGATGATTCCCCGTATCTTCTTGACTATCAGGTCTGCTATGTGAAAGTTATTATCCATGTGAGCATAGCCTTCCAAAGCTAGAACAACCAAACTCAAAACCGGGTGAAAGAAAAATGGTATTTTTTTTCATTTTTTAAAATTCAGATCATCAGAAAGGTGAAAATTGCATGAACAATAGGTCCCATGGCATCCTTTATTTTCGCATAAGCAATCTTTTTCTGAGTTTTCACGGTGTTGATGGAGACCTGCAGCTCATCTGCAATTTCCTGATTCTTTAATCCGTTTAGGGACAGTAACATGATTTCCCTGGAAGAGGCGGGCAGGTTCCTGATCTCAGCAAACAGCCGGTTGAAGGTCTCCTCCTCAATAACGTGCGATTCAAAGAACTGGTCCGATTCCAGGTTGTACAGCAATGCTCCTTCATGTTTCCGTTTTACTGCCTGGTGCTTGAGGTGGTTCAGGCATTTGTTCCTGACCGACGTGTAGAGAAAGGCCTTCACAGCACCGGGGTGATCGAATTTTTCCCTGCCCTCCCAGAAACTGATAAATACTTCCTGGACCATGTCTTCCACTGCGTGCACATCCTCCACATACTTGTATCCGAAAGCGGACAGGGCATTGAAATAAAGATCAAAGAGTGCCCTAAACGCTTTCCTGTTTCCCTTCCGGATCTGTCTGATAAGCTTTTTATCCACCTGGTTCACAGGAATAAGAAAGCCTAATGATAGCAATAATTGGCTATACCCGGAAGTGTTTAAAAGTTAAAACCTTTCAAAGGACCTCTTATGCCCAGGTCAGAGGGTATGCGTAAAACCCACCTGCAGTGCGAAATTGTATGTTGAGCTGTTTTTATACGGGACCTGCCAGTAAATTTTGGGCCGCAGCCAGATCAGGTTCCCTTTTTCAGAATCCCTGGTCAGGTTGTATCCCAGTCCGAGGGTCAGGGAGGGCATGAAATCGGGCGGATTGATCCTGGATGTTTCGGTCACCGATCCGGCGTCATCCACCATATATACCTGGTCGGAATGAACCCAGGATTCCAATATCCCTGCCCCGATCCCCTCTTCCACGAACAGTCCGGATCTGAAATACTGCCTGAATCCAACGTTGGCATCCAGGAAAAGGCCGGTGTGATACCGCGGGTGTACGTATGCCCCCAGGTCGAATCGTACAGGAACACTGGCTCGCTCCGAATAACTGTGTTCCAGTTCGAATTCGAGGACCACTCCGGGGTGACTCAGGGTCTGGCCGAAATACCCCCCTCCCAGGTTGAGCCGGGTCTGGGCACCTGCTGACATGGCATACAAGCCAAGTACGAATACGATTGAAGATAATGCTTTCATGGCTATTGGTTTTTATAGGTTTCTACAAACCGGCTGACCTCCTGGAAAAAGATCTCCGGCTGGTCGAACTGGGGCCCGTGTCCGCACTCGGGGATCTTCACCACCTCTTTCTTTGATTCAGGGGTAGCGAGGTGCTCATATACATAGTCGGCAACCTCCGGCGGAACGACCCCGTCATAGTCCCCCCACAACATGAGTGCAGGGATGGTGATGTTCCCCAGCTCGGGGGTGTAGTTGAGCTCATCCCAGAGTGCCCATGTTTCTTTGGAATAGAAGGCATCCACGTAAAAGGACATGGAAAACATCGATTTGAAGATCAGCTCCATGTAGGGAATGGGATCCTCTTCCTGCACCTTTTCCCAGTTCCAGGCATCCCCTCCGAGTGCAGCCACATACCAGTAAGGTTCAGGCGCTGAATAATTTCCGGGAGCCGGATTCTCCTCATAAAAGTCAATGATGAACTGCCAGAACTCCTTGTCGGTATCCGGATCGGCCATTTTTTCGGGTACCCGCTCCAGGATCCAGTTCTTCATGAGCTGAGATTCCAGGTCCCCGTAAATGGAGCCATCCAGGTCGATCCATCCCTTGAACAGACCGGCGTGGTTGTCCCGGCCCAGATAACCGGCAGAGAGCTGTCCGCCCCAGCTGTGCCCCATCATAAAGAGCTTTTTGTCCGGGTACCGCGCCTGCAAAAGCTGTACTATCTTTTCCGTATCCTCAATGAACTGGTCCGGGGTATGGGTCTCCCGGTCGTACCGCCCCTGGGTCATTCCGGAATAGCGCTGGTCCCAGTATACCATCAGGTACTCCTTTTCCAGGTATTTGAATCCCCTGGCAATGTGATGCTCCATCCCTGAGTCCCCGGGTCCGCCGTGCACGGTGACGATCATCACATCGGAGTTGAAGTTCCCCTTGATCCACACAGGCATTTTCGCCCCTTTGTGGGACAGATGAAAAAAGTCGCCTGAGGTTTGAAATTCTGAAGGTTCGCAGGCAACCAGCATCAGCACGGCTGCCATGGTGAATATCGCAATTGGTCTCATGGTTGTTTGTTTTTAAAGGTGTGTGAAAATCCAACCTGCAGGGCGAAGTAGGGCAGGTTCAGTCCGCGGAATCCCAGATCCCAATATACCTTGGGTCTGATCCAGAGCAGATTGGCGGCCTGGCTATCTTTTGAAAAGTTATAGCCAGCCCCCAGGGTAACCGAAGGCATGAATCCCCATACCATCCGGTTCCCGTGGGCGATGGAATTTCTGAATTCATCCGTATACCAGTAATCATCGGTTTTAAAACTTTTAAGGATGACCCCTCCCCCCAGGCTCTGCTCCACAAAAAATCCGGACTCCCAGTATTTGCGGAACCCTTTGTGGATATCGATGGTAAAGGCACGGTAATCCGTGGCATGCTGGTATCCCAGATCCCCCCTCCAGGGGAGGGAGAAATCGTCAGTGAGCATCTTTTCAAATTCCGCTTCCAGGACCACCCCCGGGGAGGTGATTCCCTCCCCGAAGTATCCGATCCCGGCATTCAGGAGGGACTGTCCCATTCCCGGGGAATGTATCCCTGCAAGAAGCATCCCTCCCAGCATGATGGTTGCTATTGATTTCATGATTGCGTCTTTGTAATTGGATGAGCTATCGTAAATCAGTTGGCGTCGACTACACTGCCGGATCCGTGAATCTCCTCGTGGATGGTGGGGTTACCTTTATAATAGACGCTGCCACTGCCCTCCAGGGTGGCATCCAGGTGGTTATCTACTGTGACTTCGCAATTTCCCGATCCGACGATATCGATCTGACAGGTTTCAGTTTTCAGAAGGAATCCACTGAAATTACCGGATCCCATCAATTCTACCTGCAGGTGGTCCGTTTCCATGGAAGTAGTGATGCCCAGGTTGCCCGATCCGATGTTGGTTGCCCCTTCAAGGTCGGGGAGGGTGATGTAGTAGGTCAGTTCATAATGGCCATAATTGCCCCTTTCCAGTTCGATGTACCAGGTATCATTGACCACTTCGGTACGGATGCGGCTGAGGATGTTGGGGTGACCGGTCACTTCTACCAGCTGCTCTTCTCCGTAGCTGATATATACGTTGTCTGCACCCTCCATGCTGATCCGGCTGAATTCTTCCAGATGCAGCGTTTTACTGGTGACCGAACCGATTCCTTCGATCCGCTCCCGCTCCTTGGTGCAACTCTGTGTCGCTAATCCTGTAAAAAGGATGGCTGTGATGATAAAACCTGTTGTTTTCATGATGTTTTGTTTTTGATTTATACTTCGTGTTTCAGTGTTTTTCAATCCTAAAACAACCATCCTGAAAACCGGGTGAAAGATTTTTTCGGCATGTTGTTTATTGCTAATTTGGATGGCAAACTCAGATGATCATTCGTATCGCAACTGCCATCATACCTGGGCTGATGCTGCTCTGCAGTTTCCTGGCCGCACAGCCATATGCGACGGGGCGGCTGGATACCACATTTGTCGATCCGGACAGGGAGG
>CAZNSZ010000148.1:0-6120 GCA_964575865.1 uncultured Bacteroides sp.
CCTCGAGACCTCTTCCGGATTGGATGCTGCCAGGTTCTGCGTTTCGGTGGGATCGGCCACCATATCGTACAGCTCCCAGGGGGCCTCCAGGCCTTCCCTCACCAGTTTCCATTCCCCTTCCCGGACGGCCTGTCCGTCACTCCACTCCCAGAACAGCGGTTTTTCACGGGCCACCTTTTCGCCGAGCAGGGCGGGAAGGAAGCTCTCCCCCTGCATGGGGGTGATCTCCATCCCCCCGTACTGGTCCGGATAGGTCGCACCGGACAGTTCCACCAGGGTGGGCATGATATCGATGAAGTGGCCGGGATACCTGCTGATGCTCCCCCGCTGGATCTCACCGGGCCAGCAGGCGATCAGCGGGGTGTTGATCCCCCCTTCATAGCTGAAATTCTTGAAATACCTGAACGGGGTGTTGGCCACATTGGCCCAGTTGCCTTCCAGGGAGGACCAGCGGGTCATGGTCCCGATCTCCCCGTAGTCGTCTTCGATCTCCACCACCTCGGCGGAGGCACCGTTATCCGATACGATCATCAGCAGGATGTTGTCGCACCGGCCGGTCTCCACCAGCGCGTCGATCAGCCTGCCGATGTTCTGGTCCAGCCGGTCGATCATGGCCGCATAGACCTCCATTTTCCGGATCTCCTCGGCCTTCACCTCCGGGGGAAGGGTTTCCCAGTCCGGGTAAGTGGGTTCGGAAAGCCGGAAGGTGGAATCGATCAGTCCCATCTCCAGCTGCTTCCGGTATCGCTTCTGCCGGATTTTCTCATAACCCGCATCATAGGTCCCCCTGTATTTTTCGATATCTTCCGGCCAGGCCATCAGCGGGTCGTGGGGGGCCGTATAGGCCAGATAGAGGAATATGGGGCGCTTTTTGTCCCGGTACTGTTCCAGCCAACCGATGGCCTGGTTGGTAAAGTAGTCGGTGGTGTAAAAGTCACGCTCCTCCGGCGTGTAGGGCTCATACATCCGGTCATCGATGCACCATGCCCTTACCCGCTTGTCGCCCGGGGGGCCTTTCCTGGCCGGCATTCCCTCCCCCGGACGCTGGTCACCCGGATTGAAATGGTTGCAGGCGCCGTCCTTCAGACCGTAATAGTGATCGAATCCCCTGGTAACGGGATTCTCCAGCCCGTGGTGCTTGCCGGACCAGAGGGTGATGTATCCGGCTTCCCTGAGCACCTCGCCCAGGGTGACGGCATTCATCAGGGGCCGGTCGAAATCCTCCGCATACCCGCTCTGCTGGGCATATACCCCGGTAAGCAGGCAGGCACGCGAGGGAAAGCACTTGGAGGTGTTATAGAACTGGGTGAAACGGATCCCCTGCTCCGCCAGCCGGTCGATATGGGGGGTTTCCACCTCGCTGCCGTAACACCCCAGGTCCGACCACCCCAGGTCGTCGGCACTGATGAGCACGATGTTCGGAAGTTCTTCCTTCGTACAGGAAATGCAGGTGAAAGCGGCGATGATAATCCCAATCAGGCTCTGTTTCATGGTAATTCTCCTTCCTCTGGTTTTACCCGGATGCTGTTACCAAGATACAAGTTTTTGTGCTATATTGAGCCAAATCCTTTGCCATGCCCATCAAAACCAGACTGCAGCTCTCCACCCTGATGTTCCTCCAGTATTTCATCTGGGGAACCTGGTATGTGACCCTGAACACCTACCTGGGGGAGACCCTGGGTTTCACGGCCACCCAGATCGGCCTCTGCTACGGCACCTTCGCCATCTCTGCCATGATCTCCCCCTTCTTCGTTGGGCTGATCGCCGACAAATTCTTTGCCACCGAGAAGGTACTGGGCTTCATGCACCTGCTGGGGGCGGTCCTGCTGGTGGTCGCCTCCCAGGCCACCACTTTCCAGCTGTTCTATCCCGCCCTGCTGTTGTACACGCTCTCCTACGCGCCCACCATGGCCCTCTCCAATTCCCTCTCGTTCCACCAGATGGACGATCCGGGCAAGCAGTTCCCGGGGGTAAGGGTGCTTGGGACCATCGGCTGGATCGTGGCCAACAACGTGATCGGCTGGATGGGATTCACACTGACCGTGGAACAGCTCTACGTGGGAGCCGCAGCCTCGCTGTTGCTGGGAATTTACAGTTTTACCCTTCCCCATGTGCCGCCCAAAAAGGAGGTGAAGGCCAGCTTCAGGGAGCTGATCGGGCTCGATGCCCTGAGCCTGTTCAAATCCCGCTCCTTTGCCACCCTGATGATCGCCTCGGTGCTGATCTTCATCCCCGTATCGTTCTATTTCGGGTTCACCGCCTCTTTCATGTCCGATATCGGGTTCGATCCGGATATCATCCCCAACCGGATCAGCATGGGACAGATGGCCGAAATCCTGTTCATCCTTATCCTTCCCTTCTTCATCACCCGCTTCGGGGTGAAAAGGGTGCTGTTCATCGGGATCACGGCATGGCTGCTGCGTTTCCTGCTGTTCGCCAACGGCGATGCGGAAAACGGGGCGTGGATGATCTATACCGGCATTATCCTCCACGGGGTGTGTTACGATTTCTTCGTGGTCACCGGACAGATCTTCGTGGACAAGGAGGCCCCGGCACACCTGAAGAGCTCTGCGCAGGGGCTCATCACCTTCGCCACCTATGGACTGGGAATGGTCATCGGGACCTGGTTCGCGGGGACCACCATCGACCGGCTGACGGTGGACGGTGTGGCCAGCTGGCCCACCATCTGGTACGTGCCCACGGTGATTGCAGCTGCCGTACTGGTGGTCTTTGTCTTTCTGTTCCGTGAACGGAAAAAGGCGAAGGCAGCCTGAGCCTCCTGCTGCCCCTGTCCGGACAGACCCATGAGCGTAAAGGATCCGTGAGCCTGAAGGACCCTACCGGATCTTCTGGATGATCTTTCCGGTGGTCTTCTCCTTCAGGATCAGCTTGACTGTCCCGTCGGGGATCTTCTCCTCCTTGATCAGGTAGTGGCTGTCGTCGTATTCCTTCAGCCGGGCACCACGGTGCACTGCTTCGCTGCCCCGCCACTCCTCCAGCTCCACCGGCTCCCATTTCTTTGATGCGGCGGAACGGTAGCAGGCGTCCATGATGGCATTGACCACGTAGCCGTCATAGAAGTTCTCCATGGGCATCCTCCCTTCGTCCATGGCATTGAACATATCGGTGAACATGAAATCGTATCCCAGGGCATTTACCTCGTCCCCCACCGGGAAAAGCCAGCCCGTGGCCGATTCCGCCTTTTCCGCCACATAATCCCCTTCACCCACGGCGGTGTACATCTCCAGCCCGGTCCTGAGGAAGTGGTTCAGGAAAAGGGTTCCCTCCACCCCCATCACCTCGTCGCGCAGGTCCATCCCTCCCCGGAAACACCAGCTCACCTCGAACTGTCCGATGGCCCCCGAGGCATATTTCACCAGGGCAATGGCATGGTCCTCCGCCTCGATGGGTTTCACCTGGGTGTCGGCCCAGCACATCACCTCCAGTGGTTTCACCTCTTTCCCGATGTAGTTCCGGGCGATCTCGATGCAGTGGCACCCCAGGTCGATGATGGCCCCTCCGCCTGAAAGCTCCGGGTTCCAGAACCAGTCGCTGTGCGGTCCCGGATGAGTCTCCCGGGCCCTTACCCAGAGGATGTCCCCCAGTGCACCGTTCTTTACCGACTCCAGTGCCTTCAGGGTCTTGGGGGTATAGCACAGGTCCTCCAGGTAGCCGTGGAACACTCCGTGTTTTTCCACCAGTGCGAGCATCTCCCTGGCCTCTGCTGCATTCCTCCCAAGCGGCTTGGTCACCAGCACCGCTTTCCCCGCTTCAGCGGCCAGCCGGACTGCCTCCAGGTGCTGGTGGTTGGGAAGGGCCACCACCACCGTATCGATCCCGGAATGGTTCACCGCCTCTTCCATGGAGGTGGTCCAGTGACCGATCCCGTGCCTTCCGGCCACCCTTTTTGCGCTCTCCTCACTGCGGGAATAGACCACCTGCACCCGGTCGGGCCTGCGGTGACCGTGCAGTGCGTGAATGTAAAAATCTCCGATAAAGCCGCCGCCCAGCATGGCAATGTTCTTGATCTTCATACCTGTTGAATGGTTTTATGGGTTGTACTTGAATGTCGTATTCCTGTTTGGGCCGTTAGTTTTCCTCGATGATCAGCACGTCCCAGGGGGCGATCTCGAGGGTCTCCCCCTGTTGCACCGCATCTCCCGTGACCAGCTCCTTTCCTCCACCATGGGGATATTCCAGGTTCAGTGGATCCGATGAGTAGTTGTAATAGAGGTGTACCTCCTTCCCGAACCCGTTGGTCCCCGACTTGGCGATCAGCGGCCAGGAGAACCGGTGGTCAGGGGAAGAGACTTCCGCCCTTTGGAGGGCGTCCTTCAGGAGTTTCGTCTGGATCTGGTCCGAAAACAGCGATCCCTGGTAGAGTAGCGTGCCCTGCCCGTACCGGTTCAGGGTCACCGCCGGGTATTCGCCGAGGTAGGGATGGTCGTAAAAGGCCACCGGTTCTGCAGTCTCCGGGATGATGTATTCCATCCAGTCCCTGGCCACATTCTCCTCCACCCCGAAGGGATTGTCCTTCAGCGCCAGCTCCCCGATGTTGGAGAACTCCTGGTAGGTAAAGCCACAGGCCGCCCTCAGCGGACCGGGTGCCATCACCGGGCGCACCATGGAGTTTTCGTCACAGAACCCGCTTTTGAACTGCATCACCACGTGCCCTCCCCCCTTGACATAGGCGTCGATCTTCTGAAGCAGGTCGTCGGATGCGATGTAGAGGGAAGGAATGATCACCAGTTTGTACTCCTCCAGCCGGGGATCCTCCGGGAAAATAAAATCGACCCCCACATTGTTCTGGTAGAGGACCCTGTGGAACTGCGCCACAAGCTGGTTCCTGTATGCGCTGCTGCTGGTCTCCTCCCAGTCGGAGCCGGATCCGTTGAAGGGCATGAAGTTCAGGGCATCGTTGGAATCGTGGCTGAACAGGATGGCCACCTGGTTCTTCTTTTTCATGTTCACCAGCCGGTCCCCGAACTTCTGCAGCTCATGGGCGGTTTTCGACACCTCCCCGTAGGCCCGGTTGGGCTGCAGGTCGTGGGAGAGCACCCCTTTCCAGTAGGTTTCCTGGCCGTAGTGGATGGAGTGCCAGTGCCAGTATTCCACCATGTTCGCCCCCGATCCGATGTGTGCGTATACATTCTGACGCATCTGCCCCGGGTAGGGCGGCTGCTGTGTTTTGGAGGTCCAGCCGATGGTCTGCGCATTGGTCTCGGTGACCAGGTAGTTGTCCTGTTTGACCGACCGGAAGAAGTCGCCCCCGAAGGCGATCTCATTGCCCGTCAGGTTGTCCTGCTGCCCGTGGTAGATGTTCACCGCCAACACGTCCATGTTCGCCGAACTGGCCAGCTGGTCGATGTTCTGCACCGACGGCATGAAGCAGTGGGTAATGAACTGGTCATCCCGCTTGTACTCCTTTACAATGTTCGACTGCCAGTTGAGGAAATCGGCCACTGCCTTCCGGTTGAACCGGGCCCATTCCAGCTTGTATCCAGTATTGGTGACCCCGTCCCTGGGCGGGACCTCCTCCCAGCTGTCGATGGTCATCCCCCAGTAATTGAGCCCCCAGATCCTGTTCAGGTTCTCCGGCGTTCCGTACTTCTTCTTCAGGTGGTTCACAAAACTGACGTGGAAATCGTAGTTGTTCACCCCCCGGGCCTCCGTCTCATTGTCCACCTGGTACCCGATGATGCCGGGGTGGGAAGCGTAATGTTCCATCATCTTCCGGATGATCCGCTCCGAATAGAAGAGGAAGGCGGGGTGGGTGATGTTCATGTTCTGCCGGATCCCGTAGTATGCCTTCTCCCCACCCCTCCGTTCGATCAGGATCTCCGGGTGCTTGTGCCAGAGCCATGCGGGGATGGAATAGGTGGGGGTGCCCAGGATCACCTTGATGCCCGCCGCATGCATCCTGTCGATGATCCGGTCCATCCAGGCAAACTCGAACTCCCCCTCACGGGGCTCGAACAGGCTCCAGGTGGATTCGCCCACCCGGACCACCGAGATCCCCGCCTCCTTCATCAGGCGGATGTCCTCGTCAAGCCGTTCATAGGGCATGTACTCATGGTAATAGGCGGCCCCGTAGAGGATGTTGTCCGGGGGAGGGGCCTG
>CAZNSZ010000149.1:0-1622 GCA_964575865.1 uncultured Bacteroides sp.
CCCCCAGTCCACGCTGGGGGATATTTTATGCGCTGATATTTGGTGAGACGGCACATGGACCACCATGAAACTAAAGCTATCTCAGACACACTATTTGAAACACTATCGATGCTTCAATCATGATCACCTGGGGACCAGTGTTTTATCCGATCTCCCCATTGGTGGACAATTACCACGGTAACGGGGATTAAGTCTTAAAATTGGGAGAAACTTGGGGTACATGTTCAATAATAAAAAAACGCAACCAACTCTAAATAAGCTGATTGCGTTTCATATCCGTCGGGGTGATACGACTCGAACGTACGACCCCTTGCACCCCATGCAAGTGCGCTAGCCAACTGCGCCACACCCCGATCAAATGTGCGTGCAAATTTAGAAATTCCTTTCATATTCACAAAGGGGTCTCACCTTAAATGAAATTGCTTTTTTCTGCCATCCCGTCATCTTATGCAGCTTCCATCCACATGAAACCTGTAAGATTGTCCGCAGGACCGTGGAAGGGGGATCCAATTCGGATTTGGTACCGTATTTGAAAAGGGAAGGCAGAATTTCGTAAATTCAGTCCACTGTTTCTCACCAGGCCCGTCGGCCGGACCGGGACGCAGCATCTGACAGACACATCACTTAAATATTTATCATATGGATCTATTCAAACCCATGGGGGGGAGCCCGGAAGCGAACCCCGGCAAGAAGAAAGAGCTGGAAGTCTCCGAACACGTGCGATGCCTGATCCTGGGATCGGGCCCTGCCGGTTATACCGCTGCCATTTATGCGGCCAGGGCCAACCTCAAACCGGTGATGTATACCGGGATGCAGATGGGCGGACAGCTGACCACCACCACCGAGGTGGATAATTTCCCGGGATACCCGGAAGGTGTGGATGGTCCCTCCATGATGGAGGATCTGAAGAAGCAGGCCGAGCGCTTCGGGACCGAGGTGCGGTTCGGACTGGCCACCGGTGTGGATTTCTCGGGGAAAGTGAAGCGGGTTGAAATCGATGACAAAAAACTGATCGAAGCCGACGTGGTCATCCTGGCCACCGGGGCCACCGCCAAGTACCTGGGACTGGAATCCGAGGACCGGTTCAAGGGATTCGGGGTTTCCGCGTGCGCCACCTGCGACGGGTTCTTTTATAAGGACAAAACAGTGGCCGTTGTAGGGGGTGGAGATACGGCTGCCGAAGAAGCCACTTACCTGGCAGGCATCTGCAAGAAGGTGTACCTGATTGTGCGGAGGGACGAACTGCGGGCATCGAAGGCCATGCAGAAAAGGGTGTTCAATACCAAAAACATCGAGGTGCTCTGGAAACACCAGACCAAAGAGCTGCTGGGCGACCAGTCGCTGCAGGCCGTGGAACTCTATAAAAACAAAGGAGAGGAAAATGAGGAGATCGTGAAGATCGATGTCGACGGATTCTTCCTGGCCATCGGTCACACCCCCAACTCGGAGGTCTTCAGGGAATTCCTTGAAACCGATGAAACGGGCTATGTGATCACGGTTCCGGGAACCTCCAAAACCAATGTCCCCGGGATTTTCGCCTGCGGCGACCTGCAGGACAAGGTTTACCGGCAGGCGGTCACCGCAGCCGGTTCGGGCTGCATGGCAGCCCTGGATGCTGAAAG
>CAZNSZ010000149.1:1722-6097 GCA_964575865.1 uncultured Bacteroides sp.
CTAACCCCTAACCGCATTGCGCGTTTAGCACCCGTGCTAAACACGCAATGCCGAAATATCTGTAAATTCTTCCTTCTTATACTCCCCGGCCTGCAGTTTGGTGCGGCAGGCGGTGAAGGCCTCGATGGTCTCCCGCACATCTTCCAGGTTGTGCATGGCGGTGGGGATCAGGCGGAGCAGGATATCGCCCTTGGGGATCACCGGGTAGATCACCATGGAGCAGAAGATGTTGTAGTTCTCCCTCAGGTCCAGGATCAGGTTGGTGGCCTCGATGATCCCGCCGTGCATATACACCGGTGTGACGGGCGACTCGGTCTTGCCAAGGTCGAATCCGGCCTCTTTCAGACCTGACTGCAGGGCTTTGACCACGGTCCAGAGCTTTTCCCTCAGCTCGGGCATGGTGCGCAGCATCTCCAGCCTTTTCAGGGCGCCGATCACCATGGGCATGGGAAGCGACTTGGCATAGGTCTGGGAGCGCATGTTGTAGCGGAGGTAATCCACCACCTCCTTGTCACTGGCCACAAATCCGCCGATTCCGGCCATCGATTTGGCAAATGTGGAGAAATAGAGGTCAATCTTGTCCTGTACGCCGAAATGTTCGCCGGTACCCATGCCGGTCGGCCCCATGGTCCCGAAACCATGGGCATCGTCCACCAGCAGCCTGAAGTCATACTTGTCCTTCAGATCGGCCACCGCTTTCAGGTTCCCAAGGTCCCCGGCCATGCCAAATACCCCCTCGGTGATCACGAGCACACCGCCGCCCTGCTGGTCGGCGCGTTTCACGGCACGCTTCAGCTGGGTTTCAAGGTTCTCCATGTCGTTGTGGGGGAACACGAACCGCTTGGAAAGCGACATCCGCATCCCGTCCAGGATACAGGCATGGGATTCTGAATCATAAACGATCACATCGTTGCGGGTGGTCAGTGCATCGATAATGGAGGCCATTCCCTGGTAACCGTAGTTCAGCAGAAAAGAATCCTCCTTCTGGACGAAATCGGCCAGGGCCCGCTCCAGCTCCTCATGCTTCCTTGTCTGTCCGGACATCATCCGGGCCCCCATGGGGTAGGCCATACCGTATTCGATGGCGGCATCCGCATCCGCTTTCCTCACATCGGGATGGTTCCCCAGGCCCAGGTAGTTGTTGAGGCTCCAGGTAAGCACTTCCTTTCCCCGGAATTTCATGTGGGCCGCAATGGGACCTTCCAGTTTGGGAAATGTAAAATATCCGTGTCCCGCGGTCTGGTACTGTCCGATGGGACCCCTGTTCTTGGTAATACGTTCGAAAATATCCACAGTTCAAGATTTTGTAGTTACGGCTGCAAATTTAACTAATTTTTAATATGGGCGATAAAACGGATCAGGGCACATTATATTTTCAGGGAGGTTTGGCATGGAGCAAAAAAACTCTCCGGCTCACACAATATCCTGGAACGGTTTTTGTTGATAATGAAGATCAAATAAATGATCAAAGCTTTTATAAATCAATCAATAATTGTAATTTTGCGCCATGTTTAAAAACAGGGTTCAGATCATCGTGGCATTGGCAGCGTTCGTAGTGTTGCTGAGCGGGTGCGGGGAGTATGAAAAGTTGCTGAAAAGCAGGGACTACCAGAAGAAATATGACATGGGGATCTCCCTGTATGAGGAAGGCGAGTTTGTGAAGGCGGCCACCCTGTTCGACCAGATCGATAACATCTACCGCGGAACCACCAAGGCGGATACGGTGAAATATTACCAGGCAAAAAGCTACTACGGCCAGCGGGACTATATGATGGCCGGTCATTATTTCAACGAATTATCGGTCACCTATCCCAGCAGCGATTTCATTGAGGAAGCCGATTTCATGACCGGATACTGTTTCTATATGCAGTCACCAAGGCCGGAACTGGATCAGGATAATACCTACAAGGCCATTACGGCGATGCAGATGTTCATGGTCAAGTACCCCTATTCGGAAAGGGTGCCGGAGTGCCAGGCCATCATTGAGGAGATGAGCGACAAGCTGGTGGAAAAATCATTCATCAGTGCCAGGCTCTACTACGACCTGGGGTATTACAATTCGGCCATCCTGGCCCTCCGGAACAGCCTGATCGCCTACCCGGAAACCAAATACAGGGAGGAGCTGATGTTCCTGATCCTGAAATCCTCCTACCTGCTGGCGGATAACAGCGTGGCCAGCAAACAGCTGGAGCGGTTCCAGGCAGCAGTGGATGAGTATTACAGTTTTATAGGAGAGTTCCCCGACGGCCCCCATAGCAGGGAGGCCAGACGGATTTATGAATCCTCCAGCAAATTTTTGGAAGACAATTCAAACGAATCATAATTGATGGATTACAAAAAGACCAAAGCCCCCATTACCACCATTACCAGGGATCTGAACGATCTGGATGATGCAACGGGGAACATTTATGAGACAGTGATGGTCGCCGCAAGGAGGGCCAACCAGATCAGTGTGGAAATGAAGCAGGAGCTGAACCGCAAACTGGAAGAGTTTGCCTCCTATACCGATAACCTTGAAGAGGTGTTCGAGAATCCGGAGCAGATCGAGATCTCCAAGTTTTTTGAAAGGTTGCCCAAGCCTTCTCTGATTGCCATGCAGGAACTGGAGGAGGATCAGATCTATTTCAGAATCAACGAAACGCCCGAAATAGAACAACAGTAGTACCTGTCTCCTGATGGAGCTCAAAGGCAAACGTATTATTCTCGGGGTGACCGGGAGCATTGCCGCCTACAAGGCGGCTTATTTACTGCGCCTCCTGGTGAAGGAGGGGGCCTCCGTACAGGTCATCATGACCCCCTCTTCCAAAGCATTCATTGGCGAGGTCACCTTTGCAGCGCTATCCGGGAAAGCGGTCCTTTCCGAATTCTTTGATGCCCAGGGGGGGGACTGGAACAGCCATGTGGAGATGGGGATCACAGCGGACCTGATGCTGGTGGCTCCCGTCACGGCCACGACGCTGGGGAAAATGGCACACGGCATTGCCGACAACCTGCTTGTGGCCACCTACCTTTCGGCCCGTTGCCCGGTGGTGCTTGCCCCTGCCATGGATATGGACATGTATGATCACCCTGCCACCCGGAAGAATGTGGAGATCCTCCGATCCATGGGGAATCAAGTGATCGAACCCGGTGAAGGGGAACTGGCCAGCGGGCTTGAAGGAAGGGGCCGGATGCCCGAACCCGAGGAGATCCTGCGGCATGTCCTGGAGATGGAGGCATCCCCGCCAAAAAAAAAACTCCTGAATAAACGGGTACTGGTCACTGCGGGTCCCACACACGAAAAAATCGATCCGGTTCGTTTTATTGGTAATTACTCCAGCGGGAAAATGGGAGTTGCCATCGCAGAGGCATTTGCAGAAGCCGGTGCCTCGGTGGTGCTTGTCTCCGGACCCATTGGATTACAGGTGCGCCCGGACAGGGTGGAACGGATCGATGTGACTTCGGCGCAGGAGATGTTCGAGGCCTGTGAGAAGCTGATCGGCGGAATGGATGTGGCTGTATTTAATGCTGCTGTGGCGGATTATACCCCTGCCGACCCGTCGGATCAGAAGGTGAAGCGGAATCCTGGCGAATGGATGATCCGGCTGAAACCCACCACGGATATCGCTTATGAGCTGGGCCGCCGGAAGAAGGCAGGTCAGTACTTTGTTGGATTTGCGCTGGAATCGGAGCAGGGTGAGCAGCATGCCCTTGCAAAACTCGAAAAGAAGAACCTGGACCTGATCGTATTGAACTCGCTTCAGGACGAAGGGGCAGGATTCGGGACGGAGACCAACAAGGTCACCATGATCGACAGGGCAGGAAGAATGCAAAAGTATGAACTGAAGCCCAAGCGGCAGGTCGCGGGAGACCTGGTCAGCAGGGTGATAAAGGAGATAGGAGATGCGTAAGCTGATAGGGACAACGGGAATCTTCCTGATCGGACTGGTTGCTTTGCAGGCGCAGGAACTCAGGTGCAATGTGCAGGTCGTAAGCCAGCAGATCCAGGGATCCAACAAGCAGGTGTTCCAGACCCTGCAGAATGCCATTTATGAATTCATGAACAACAGGGTTTGGACCAACCATGTGTATACCATGGAGGAACGGATCGAATGCAACCTGATGTTCAACATTACTGAGCAGCTTTCTGCCGACGAGTTCAAGGGTACGCTGACTGTCCAGGCCAGGAGACCTGTTTTCAACACCAATTACAGCACGACGACCCTGAATTTCGTGGACAACGACATTCATTTCCGTTATGTGGAGTTTTCACCGCTTGAGTTCGATTTGAACGGGCACACCTCCAACCTCACCTCCATACTGGGATATTATGCCTATTTTATCCTGGGCCTTGATTATGATACCTTCTCCCGGATGGGAGGGACCCCGTATTTCA
>CAZNSZ010000150.1:0-6057 GCA_964575865.1 uncultured Bacteroides sp.
GCCAGGGCTCGAACCTGGACTCTTCTGATCCAGAGTCAGACGTGTTGCCAATTACACCACGGGTCAATGGGCCTGCAAATGTAACAAACTTTTTTCAAACCGTGCATGTCATCAACGCCGCTCCCGTTTGATTATACAACAAACCATGAGTGCCGGGTGTTATCACAAATAAAACCAGAATGAGAAGCTTATGGTTATGGATCCCTGTGCTGTTCCTGGGCATTCCCCTTTTCGGCCAGGGGATCCGGATAGAGCCGCCTGTGAAGATGCTTGCCCTTGGAGACAGTTACACCATCGGAGCCAGCGTGGCCGTTGATGAAAGATGGCCCCACCAGTTGATGGCCGCATTGAGTGACATGGGGTTTGAATCGGAAACTCCCGATTATATCGCGGTGACAGGCTGGACCACCCAGGCCCTCCTCGGGGGGATCGAACGGCAGCTCGACACCACCGCCTCTTACAACCTGGTCTCGATCCTGATCGGTGTGAACAACCAGTACCAGGGGATCCCCATTGATTCCTATGAACCTGATCTGAGAAAAATCATAGAGATTGCACTGAAAGCTGCAGGAAACGATACGGGGAGTGTCTTCATGGTTTCTATCCCGGATTATGCCTATACCCCTTTCGGGAATGGAGATCCAAACATTACTGCCGGTATCAATGCCTACAATGACATCAACTACCGCGTGGCCATGGAATACAGGCTCACCTATGTCAATATCACCTCCATTTCCAGGAGGGGACTGGGTGAACCCAACCTGGTAGCCAGCGACGGTCTTCATCCCAGCGGCGACCAGTATGCCCTGTGGGTGGAAGCCATCATGAGCTGGATACTCCCGGGGAGTACTGTGGGCGTCAATCCCGAACAACGTGAAAAAAAGGGATCATTCGACCTTGCGGTCCATCCCGATGCTTCACTCAAATCCCTGCGGGTCTGGACCGATCCGCCGGCTGACCTTGTTCGTGTGCATGATCTGAACGGCCGGGTACTGCTGGAACAAAAAGCAACAGGTCCGGTTTTTCAACTGGACCTGTCCGGTTTCCAAAGTGGATGGTATATCCTTGAGGGGCTCTATGCCAGCGAAAGGCGGGCCATGCCTTTCATGGTGAACTGACCTTGATCAGAGTCCTCCCCCGAAATCCATTCCACCGCCATCACCGCCGCCGCCACGGCGATCACCGCCGTCACGGTAATTGTTGATTTTGTAACTCAGTGTGAGGGTAACTACCCTGGGTTCGCGCTGCATCAGGATGTGCTGTGTGAAATTCTCTCCTGTGTTGGTGAAATCCCGTTTAACCGTTCCGAAGATGTCCCTGAACTGCAGGGTGGCCGAAAGCTTCCGCTTGAAAAAATCCTGCCTGAGGGCCAGGTTCATGTAGTAGAATCCGTTCTGCGTTCCCTGGGCAGTGGCAGACTTGCTTCTGTATGCCATGTTGGTCTGCAGGCGCGTGGTGGGAGTAATCTGGAACGTGGTGTTGAGGTTGCTGCTCCAGTTCAGGCTTTCACGGTCCACGGGACTTCCGTTGATCTCCCCGACGATCCGGTAGTAATAGGGGGTAAAGCTTCCGTTGACCGTCAGCCAGTCCCAGAATTTCCAGTTCACCATCAGCTCAGCACCCGCCGAATGATCGTTGTTCAGGTTGTCCGAACGGAGGATGAACAGATCAAGGGAGTCGCTGTATTCAGTGACCCTGGTAATCAGGTTGCGGGTATTCCTGTAGTAGAGCTCAAAGGCAAGGAAATTCATCCCCCACCCCTTCTGATATCCCATTTCCACTGAATGGATGTATTCGGGTTCAAGTGCAGGATTTCCCACCCTGATCGTGTAGGGATCCACATAGCTGATGTTGGGATCCAGCCAGTATCCGCGTGGCCTGTCCACCCGCTTGCTGTAGCTGACCATCAGCTGCTGGTCATTCCTGAACTCCCTGGCCAGGTGCACGGTCGGATAGTAATCAAACCGGTTGATCAGATAGCTGTCGGTGATCTCGTGATCGATCCTGCGGTAGGTGTATTCACCCCTGAGACCGAGTTGATACTGGAACCCGCTCCATTCGCCCCCGTATGTGGCGTACGCCCCCTGGATGTTCCTGAAGAAATCGAGACCGCTGCTGTACAAGGGATTGTCAATCCACTCGTCGCTGTCATGGTCGAATTCCTGAAACAGGTAATTCTCAAACTCATCGTCGATCCTTGCCTGGTACCCGAGCTCCAGCTTGGAAGCGGAACCGATGGGACGAACATAATCAAGCTGGAAACGGATCTCTATCTCATCCTCTGATTCGAGCCCCCGTGACCTTTCGGCAAGCACTTCATCAATGATGTAATCCGGACCGGTGCTGTAATCGTCCTGGCTGTCGGTGGATTCCCCGTCACTCTGTGAAAAGAATGCCATGGCTGTGAGTTTGTGGTCCTTGGTGTCAAATACCTGTGTGTAGTTGGCGTTCAGGCTGTAATAGCGCCCTGACCTGTCGAGTATGCTTTTGCTCACAAAATAGGTATCCCCGCTGGCCGGAATGGTGTATTCATGGCTGCGGTTCGACCGGTCGATACCAAAACCGTAGTTCCCAACGCTTCCCTCCAGGGTCAGTGTTGACTTTTCGGAGAAATCATAGGAAACGCCTCCTTTGATTTCTGTGCCTTTGCGCTTGAAATCGAAGTCACCTGTCGCTTCGAAATAGGTATCACCTTCATCCGAAAAAGTAATCTGCTCCCTGGTCAGGTCTCCCAGGTACACATTGTTGTTGTAACTGCCGCCGACAAAGAAGTTCCAGTTCCCCACATCCCTGTTCAGAAGAGCATCAAAGCGGTATTTGTTATTGATCCCCACCGAGGCATTGACAATACCGTTGAGTCCCTGGGTCACCCTCCGTTTCATCACCACATTGATGATCCCGGCATTTCCGTCCGGATCGTACTTGGCAGAAGGGTTGGTGATGATCTCGATATTTTCGATGGCACTGGCAGGGATTTGCTGCAGGGCGTCGCTGCCTTCCAGCACACTGGGCTTTCCATCGATCAGTACCGTGAAGCTGCTGCTTCCGCGCAGGGAGACGTTCCCTTCAATGTCCACAGTGACGGAAGGGGTGTTCTCGAGGACATCCACGGCGGTTCCACCCGCGGCATTGATATCCTGGCTCACATTGACAATTTTTTTATCCAACCGGTATTCCACATGTTTCCGGTCAGCCACAATCTCCACCTCCTCGATGGACTGGGTATTGATGGACATTTCAACCAGGCCCACATCCACCTGGCGGTCATCCGGTGTCACAAAAACAGGTTCGATGACTTTCCTGTTGTATCCTACATAATTCGTTACAATATAATATTCCCCGACAGGGAGTTTCCGGATTTCGAAGTTCCCTTCCATATCACTGACCGTTCCCCCCACCAGCGTGGAGTCCTCAGCCGAATAGACGGCGATGGTGGTATACTCCATGGGATCCATGGTGCCTTCCTCTGCCACCCTTCCTGTTACCACCCCTGTTGCGGGTGTATCATCCTCGGAATTATCCTCCGCTGCCAAAACCGCAGTGACCGGAACAAATCCTGAAACAACAGCAAGAAGTATGGCCAACCAGTAAGTTCTTTTTCTCATGTGAAGCAGTGTTTAAGTTTATCAACCTGCTCTTTAGACAACTATTAATCCAAAAGGTTTAATTTATGATGCATTACTATCATATTTTTATGTATTTACAGATGCATTATTCTTTTATAAGGAGTCAAAAACGCCATGGAACTGGCGGGAACCATGGCGTGAATAGAGCAGACCTGGAAACTATTGGGCGAGACCGTTAGCTTTCTGGGACCCTCTGAGCGGTCATGTCAAATGTACCCCCTGAGAAACTGACCTTTCCGTTGAACAGGTCATTGTCGAATTCCCCTTTGACCACCACCTCTTCATACTCCACATATACTTTGAAGCTGAGGCTTTTCTTTTCATACTCCACATCCTGTACGGGGGAAAGGTAATCCTTGCTGGGTCCGATGGACACCTGGATGCCCCCCTCCCCTTCTGTAATGACCATTACACCGCGTTCATATCCCGGTTCGACACCGGGAACATGGTATTCCCAGGTCCCGACAGGGGTAAATTTGACAGGTACAGTTACGCTGGTGAACGAGCTTGCAAGCAGAAGCAACATGAGGCCGCCCAGGACCCCGGCAAAGTGTTTCATTTTCATGATTTCGGAGATTGTGAGGATGAAATTTCTGATTGTTTTGGTATTCCCCGAAAATATTAAAAAAACCTAAATCAGCCGTGCGGATCGGTGAAAAACCATGGAATCCACATGAGTTTTTACTATCATTGGCCTTCGAAACAAAAACCTGGCTGAAATGAAATGGAGCATCTCTTTATTCTTCATATTTCTGACCATCTCCCTGGCGGCCCAGGAAACCCCGGAAGCAAGTGAGAAAGAGACCGGTCAGGATTCTCCGGGTTCGCTCTCCCAGAAAGTGGACCAGGTGGAGCTTTTCTCGACACTGGACTCCGTGAATTACTTTTTTGGACTGACCCTGGGATACAGCATGGAAGGAATCACATTCAAGCCCGATCCCGCCCTGATCGCAGTGGGCCTCTACACCGCAATGACCGGCAACTCCTCCCATGGGATGGAACAGGCCCGGTTGATCGTGGAGGAGCTCAATGAACGAATGTTGAACGCCAAACTGGATTCCGCCTATACCATCCCTGAGGAGAACCTGCTGGCCGGCAAGAAATTTCTTGAAGAGAACGCAACCAGGGAAGGGGTCCGGGTGACCGAATCGGGCCTGCAATATGAGATCATCATAGAAGGTTCAGGTCCCAAGCCCGGCCCCACGGATACGGTGAAGGTTCATTATGAGGGGATGTTTATTGATGGTCAGATATTCGACAGCAGTTTTGAACGGGGAAATCCAACTTCTTTTCCCCTCCCAATGGTCATTCCGGGCTGGAGGGAAGGAGTGCAACTGATGCCGGTCGGGTCCACCTACAAGTTTTATGTCCCTTCGATCCTGGCATACGGGCCCCGGAGAAATGGTCCGATCCCACCCAACGCTGTTCTGATATTCAGGATCAGCCTTCTGGGCATTCAATAATACCTGTACCATTCAGGGTACAGGTGTGGTGAAAGGTCGGCAATCTGAACGGCATACAGGTCAAATCCGCCCGCCCCCCCGGGCCGGTTGGAAGAAAAAATCATGGCCCCCATCTCTCCAACATTAAAAGTGATGGGACGGTAATCGTCCTCAGCGGAGTTGATTTCACTTCCGAAATTGACCGGATCTCCCCAGTGGTCACCCTGCCAGACAGCATAATACAGATCAAAACCTCCCATTCCCCCTTCCCTGTCGGAGGAAAACACCAGCAGCTCACCGGTGATTGAGGGACATTTGTCGTTTCCATCCGAGGAGAGATCTTTCATAATGCTGATCCCGTTCAATGCCTCCTCATCCAGAAGGACTTCGTGAAGCAACCTGGAAGGATCTACCTCCATCGAATAGATATTGAAGGAACCGTCTCCCCGGTTGCTGCAAAACAACAACGCTGATCCGTCATTGGTCAGGGTGGGATAAAGGTTGTCGGCCGGTCCGCTGTTCAGTGGCAGTGTGTGTGGCCCATTCAATCCTTCTGTCCCGTCATAGGAAATATAATCCCCATGTGAATTGTAAACCATCTTGATCTCAAAATGACCTGCTTCGTTGTTCGAATAAAGGAAATAATCCCACCGCTCCCATTCCCGGTAGGAAACTGGTCCCAGTTCATCGCTCGAAGTTGTAACCAGCTGAAGAATAGCATCCTCGTATGTGGGAAATCCCGCGTTGCCCGGAACGGAAATATCCACAAGGCCATCCCTTTCATGGTAACTGACATCGAGGTATACCGACCTGAAATCGAAATGTCCCCCGGTACTTGCGCGGTTTGTAGAATAGGTCAGGGTGACGCGCCTTGCTGCATAGGGAAGGTCCGAATTGTAGTCGTCGTACTCCGTGTTCAGGCCTGTCAGATTGGCGGGAGTCTCCCCCACGGCCATTTCGTACTCGAATTTGTAATTGTCAGGATCGCA
>CAZNSZ010000151.1:0-6032 GCA_964575865.1 uncultured Bacteroides sp.
GGTCCACGGAAGGATCGGGCATGCCTGCCCCGGCAGGGCTTTTCACATAGGTCCCAGTCTGATCGTGGCAGACCAGGCAGTCTATGTTGCTTCCGTCCGTGAAATCAAATGAGTCGTCCTGCCAGCCGTACCCGATGTGACAGCTGGTGCAGCGGGGCCAGTTGGAAGGCAGTGCGGTGCAGAAATTATTGACCAGGTTCCTCTTTCCGATACCGTCTCCGGTCCAGTCCCAGTGCCTGGTCTTCATGATATCTTTATCCACTCCGTCATGGCACAGCAGGCAGGTTTCAGTCACCTCCTGCGGACTGCCGAAGGGCCCTTCAATGAATTCAGCATGATCCTCCTGCGAGAACAGGGGAATACACAATAACAAGGCAAATACTGTGGTGGCCTTATATCTCATGATCGATCCGTTTAACTCCTAAAAGTAATCATTTGTGGACTTTCTGAAGCTTCCCTCTCCATGTTCTCCGCCATATCCTGCGAAAGGGGGTTCAATGCATGGCAGAGAACCTTCTTCGCAGCACAGCGAAGTGGTGCCTGTACCAGGCGGGGGAGGAGAGCCGGGCCTGGAGGTATTTCCTGTGGCTTTTTCGGGTTGCCGCAGCCATGAGGATCCGGAAATATCCTGCCATAAGCTCCCTGAGGGACCGTGAATACCTTGAATAGCGGAAAAAGGACCGGCTCGAATGACTGAGGTGGAACCGGAGGAAAAACAGCCTGTATGCAAGGTTTCTCCTGAAAGGGTAGGGACTCCCCGGCCGGAAAAGCTTGACGGCCATCCCCAGGTAATTGTTATACACCACCCGTAGCCCTGGAGGTGCGATGGGGAGCCGGCCGGACCCGGAACGAAGGGTGAGCCGGTAGAATTCATACACATTCCTCAGCGGGACCCTGGCATAGAACTGCCCCTGGTCCTTGACCTGGCTGTGGATGAGGTTGATCATCAGCTGCTCCCCGTTCGGGGGGATCCGGGGAATGCCGGATTTTGCCGGGTCATTGAGTATAGCGTTCAAGGATTCCCGGTCCATGTATTTCAGCTGACGCCTTCCTACGGGGATGTGGTGGAGTTCGATCTGGGCAGGTGCTCCCTGTTTGAATAAGGAAGGATAGTGGTGCATAAGGGGAAGGCTCGCCGGATGAAAGGAGGCACTGGAGTAACCGTGATCCCTGAGCAGCTCCACTGCCCGGGAGAGCTGGTCCGGCCTGACCAGGCAATCGATGTCCCCGATGACCCGCTCACCCGGGTCCGGGTAGAGGGAATCCGCAAGGGCGGCTGCTCCTTTCATGAAAACGGAACCGATCCCTGCGTCCTGAAGGGTGCAATGGAGCCAGTTTATCTGTCCGGCCAGGCGTTTGTTCCTTTCCAGATTGAGGAAATAGAGGTGTTCCAGGTGGGTGACCAGCTCTTCAGGGAGGATTGGCAGCAGGCGGGCATTCCTCCATTTGACATACAGGGAAGGGAGAACCAGGTGATGGCTCCCCAGAAGCACCGTGTTTTCCCAGGGAAAGTCCAGCTTCCCGAGTGTGGTGCCGATCTCTTCCGTGTCCCCCGGATGTTCATCCAGGGCCAGGCATTGGCCGAGGAAGTAATAGAGAGCTTCAGGATTCATCGCTCATCAGGGTTAGCAGCGCTTGGACCGCTTTGACAGAATCCCCGTAATGCAACCTGTAGCAGGGGACCCGGAAAAACCAGTCCATGAATTGTTCTGCGGCCCGGGGAGATCCGTCAAGCCAGCTCTCTCCGAGCAATTCATCGAGCATATCCCGGTTCCTGACCTCCTGCAGGTCGCAGTTCCTGCCGGGTTCATAATGCACGAAAATCAGGGCCCCGGCCTCAAAACCCCTGCCGGGGAGCATTTCCTGCCCTGAAACCGGAAGGTAGGTGACGGGATAAGGATGCTTCATGACACCCACTTCTATGCTCAGGGAGGGGTAATGAGGCATCAACACGGGCAGCGATCCCTGTTTCAGCCCGATGGCGCCCGGGAACGGGTAGACCAGGCTGCTCCCCTTTTCGACGGGTGTGAAATCATCCGAGAGGAGCCCGCAACCGGAGGCCGCCAGCAAAGCGGCCAGGGTACTTTTGCCCCGGCCAGAACCCGCAGGGAACAGAAATGCTTTCCCGTCGTATGAAACGGCCGAGGCGTGGAATACCCCCATCCAGTCACCGGGCTTTCTGTCATGCGCCAGATCTGTAATGAGCATGGCCACCCTTCCCTTCAGAAAATGGGCATCCTTCTTTTTCCACCTGAAAGCCCCGGACCTGCTCGATACCAGATAATGGAACTCCCGGTGCCCGTATATTTCCAGGTCTGCATCCCCGAGATCCTCCCAGGTCGGAACCTCCAGGTGCCTGAATTGTGAAAAGATGTATTGTTCAAGCAGGGTGTCCCCAAAACGGAAGGTGACCGCAGCGTTGCCCAGCCTGATCTTTTTCATTACACCGTGCAACGGGGAGGGAGGAAGATCTTCCCGGAAGATCCCGGGCCCGGTCCGGCTTACGGGCATGAGCGAGTTGATCTTTCCGGTAACCTCTTCCACAAACCTTATGGCCTCCCGTACAGGAAGCCGGTACCTTTCTCTGCATTCCTCCACCAGCTGTTGCAGTTCCGCTCCCCTGGCCATCATCGCAAATACCCGGTAAGCCGGTTCTTTCATCTGAAGGAAGCGGTTGGGCTCCTGCAGCCAGACCAGGCGGGTATCACCTGTCTCCCTGGACCTGAAGGGGATGTGTCCCCCGGAAGCTGATGCGGGATTTGCTTTCAATAGAACCATTCTGGAGGCAAATCCGGATACTCGGAGGTATAGGGTTCCGCCTTTGCGGGATTGAGGATCGTCATCAGGGAAGCAGCGGTAAAGGCGGCATATTTGCCTGCTTTATTGAGGGCCTCTTTCCTGGAAATCAGTTCTTCGGGTGATTCCATGCGGGCCTTTTGAAGCGATTTGCCGGAATGTGGGTTTTTATGGTTCCTTTTTTTCAACAGTTATTCGCTTTTCCAGACTTTGATGACCTCCCGGTACCGGTCATGCTGAATCACAAGAATATAGATGCCGCTTTTCAGATGCGGGACCACGAACCGGTTGCGGTTGCCCGCTTCCATCCGGTAAGCACCCACTTCCCTTCCCCTGATATCGAGCAAACGGGCGACGGATCCTTCCTTCACATCCCCCAACACGAGAAGCTCCTGACGGTGAAAGACTGCCAGCATTCCCTGAGCACTCCGGATGTCCGTTGCCGGGGTGGCCGCCTCAGCCATGGTAAGTCGCAGAAAGAACCGCTCTGATCCGGTTTCAGGTCCGTCCAGCACCACCCGGAAGGTATCGGCCGGACCGGTGAGTTCGGTCAGTGTACCGGTGAGCCTGTCCTCCAGAAAAATCCTTGAGGAATCCGGTAACCGGACCCCCTCCGTGAAAAGGGTCACTTCCCCCCCGTCGGCAAGCTCGATTCCCACCGGAACAGACAGTTCGCCCTGCCAGCTTTCCGGAAGGCACTGGATACCGAACCGGATACCCCGGTCCCCTTCCACCAGCCGCGAATAGACCGAAAATCCGGGTCTGCTCTGGAGCAATCCGGCATCGTACGAAGGATCCAGGCCGCGCGACATTCCATCACCGAAGCAGATGATGGCCGACTCGCTCCTCTCACCGCTGCGGGCCACCAGCTGGAATCCGTCCCATGGATCCGTTGCTCGTTTCAGAACCGCCTGGCCGGTGGCATGGGTCTGCATCGAGCCTGCAAATCTGATGGGGCCACCGCCCTGGGCAGCCTTTACCAGAAATCCCTGGCCTGCCTGCAGGTAATCCAGTTCAAGTTCGGGAGGCGCTCCCGGTACGACGTATCCCGCATTACCGATCACTTTATAGTTGTTCTGTGCCCCCGAATAATCCGGTTCTTCTTCCCAGATATAAAGCACACCGTAACTGGGATCGAGCTGTTCCAGGTTGGCATCCAGGACATTCTCCGGGGTGGCGGCGCCCGAGGTCACCCCGATGGCCGATGGGTAGGGATTCCCCACGGCATTCCAGCCGCTTGCGCCGGAAGCGAGGGCCTTCAGGACCTCCGGGCCGTTCAGTGTCCCGGTGTAGGTCACGGGACCATGGGGGGGATCGCGCCTCATCAGGTATCCTGCGGCCATTTCAAATTCACCTGGCTCAGAGGCGGTATAGAATGAATTCCAGGAATTGGTGGCCTCATTGTAACTGGTCAGTCCGTAGGCCTGGTAGGTATTGCTCCAGGGGATCTTATTCCGGTCATCCAGCAGGAACGACGCGACTGGCTGGCCGGAAACCGGGGGCGAGGTGATGTGCCACTGTCCGGCAGTCAGGTAGCTCTCCACGGAAACGGGGCCGGAGGCGGTCCCTTCCGGGATCAGGGATCCGGTTCCTTCCTCTCCCGCACGGAGGGTCAGCTCCCCCTGGTTGATGAGTTCTCCTTTTACGGTAAGCCCTCCTGTGGGACCGATGAATAGCATCCCCCCGGGTTTGATGGTCAGTTCGCCGATCACGCTGATACTGCTCAGAACGGGCTGGTTGACAGCACCTCCGGGGATGAGTGCATGGTCATTTTGACCCGGAATCCCTCCCGCCCAGTTGTCTCCGTTCTCCCACCGGGTAGGTTCCAATCCCGCACCGGTCCATACGGTTTTCCCGGACGAGGTGAGCAGGAATCCGCAGAGGGATGCCTGGCGGGTGGTCAGGAAATCCTCTACGGTGGACCGGTGGCGCAGGGAGGCCCCGTAGGCAATCCCGGGCTGAAGTGACAGTGCCAGATCCACATTCCCGCCGCTTCCCCGGTCGGCCGGGGTGGCGATGTACCGGTAAAGGTCCGGACCGTCCAGCACCCCGTTGTCCACATAGAGGTCATGTGCCGGTGAATCGGAGGTATTGTCCGAAGTGACGGTATACTGTGACTGAAGGAATAGCGAAGCAGGATGGGCAGTTTCGATCACCTGGGTGATGACCGGTTCCATTTCCGGTAGTGCGGAGGTGGTGGACGGGTTCGCGCTGGCGAATGCCGTGAATTCTCCGTAAGCCCCGGTGCCGTCCTCGAAAACCAGCCCACATGCCACCAGGGTTCCCTCAACCGCACTGATGGTCCCGGGACTCCCGGCGGTCTGGCGCTGGACCACCCGGAAGGTGTAGCTACCTGCAGGGAGATCCCCAGCCACCCATGCCAGGGAAGCGATTCCGTGCCCCCCGTCCGGTGTGAAATATTCTGTGGCAGTGCTTCCCAGATCGGTCCAGGTGCCCTGGCCGGCGGCGTATTGAAGCTTCCATTCGCCCACTGCTTCCGATCCGGCCAATGCGTTGACGGAGGCACCCACATAAATATCCCCGTCAACGGGAAGCAGGATCGCTCCGGTGATGAGGTCCCCAACCGGTTTCCACTCCCCCGTAACCGGGGAAGTTGGGACCGGGGCGGTCAGGGTTTTCATATCGTGATCCAGGGTGGTGCGGGATTCCGTGGTAGTGAGTCCGATGGCCACCATGCTGGCGGTGGAGAGCACCGGCTGCCGGACACTGGAGGAGTGCTGGAGGGTGAAGGTAACCGAACCGGAGTTTCCTGAAACATCAAAAATTGCTGCCATGCTTCCGGTTTTGCGGTCCGCTCCCCCCGATTTCCTCAGGGTATGCATGAATACCCGCGTATGTGAACCTCCTCCGGTCAAACGGTACATTCCCTCCCGGGTATTCACCGCTCCGCCGTAACGTGTATCGAACCCGGCGACCACCAGCACCGCATTCGTCCCGGTAACATCCAGACTGGCTCCGGTGAGATCCTGAAAACTTCCCTGGATGCCCGACTCCGCCATTGATACGGTTCCTTTCCCGCCTGGGAGCTGCTGCTGGCCTTCAGCCAGAACATGGAGCAGAAACGGGATGATTAAAAGGTACCGCCTTCGGGTCATTTTGGATTTGGACGCATTCAGTATGAATTGACGAAAATAATCGATCTCCCATGCGACATAAATACCATGTTTTGGTTTTTAATAACAATTCACGGTGAATAATTAAGAATTGCAGGAATT
>CAZNSZ010000152.1:0-4192 GCA_964575865.1 uncultured Bacteroides sp.
ACCTTCAGGCAGAGGTGACTTCGTAAGCCCTTTTTGTCCTTATTTTTTCTGAAGTAATGCTGCGCCACCATATCCTGATCAGCAGCGTGATGAGGCTGCGATCAATGAACATCCAGCGGGTGATCAGCCTGAGCACATGGGTTCTGCTGAAGAAGGTGTTCATGATCCTGCTGCGGGCCTCGATAATCCCGGCAGCGGAGTAATGCCGGTACCTGAGGGTCGGAATGTCTTTGCGCAGGATATCCCAATCGCCGGACACCCGCCCTTCGGCCTCCATTTCCCTGAAGAGCGGTGTTCCTGGCCATGCGGTCAGCAGAAACACCCTGACCAGGTCGGTCCGGGTTCTACTGAGCTCCCTGATCAGGTGCAGGTGATATCCCGGCCTGTGGCTGTCCATGCCCAGGATCACCGAGGAGATCACCGCTATCTTTTTCCGGTGGATGTTCCTGACCACCTCCCTGTAATCCAGCCCCACGTTCTGCATTTTGTTCACCGACCTCAGCCCTTCCTCATCGGAAGTCTCGTAACCTATGAAGACGATCCGGCAACCCGCCCTGTACATGAGCTCCATCAACTCGGGCTGACCGGCGATATTCACCGAAGCCTGGCAACCCCAGAAAAATCCGAAATTCCGCTCCGCCATTTTGCGCAGCAGCATCTTTCGGTCCTCATAGTCCTTCAGGTTGTACCCGATAAAATTCTCGTCGGTGATCACCACGATCCGCTCCCCCCTCAGGGATTCCATATCCTCAAGCACCGTCTCATGCGGTATGGACCGGTATTTGCGGTCCGGGTAAACGGAAAGGTAGCAGAAACTGCATTCGAACGGGCAGCCCCTGGAGGTCATCAGTGAAGCATAGGGATAGCCGGGATGGATAAACCGCCTGTCCGGGGTACCCAGTCCGTCCAGGGACACATCCATCCTGCCATAATAAAGCCGCTTCCATTTTCCATTCTCGTAATCCTGCAGGAAAGACCTCCATGGTCCTTCCCCCTCTCCCTGTATGACCACGTCCACATGCTGGAGGGCCTCCTCCGGAAGGGCCGAGGCATGCGCCCCCCCGATCACTGTCAGGATACCGCGGTCCCTCAGGGTACTGGCGAGTTCATAGGTTCTCATGATCCCTGACGAGAGTGAGGAGAAAGCCACAATTTCCGCTTCGACGCGTCCGGCATCCAGGTCCTGTCCCACATACTCATCAACCAGCTGCAGGTCAAAATGGGAGGGGGTGTGCCTTGCCAGGTAAGCCAGGGACAATGGTCCGTACAGGATGTCGATCCCCTGGTTCTCTTTATACCGGGAGGTATAACAGAAAATGATCCTGGGCCTGGATTGAGGAAGGGTCATAGAATAAAAATAAGATTTTCCACGGGATCTCAAATCAGCCCGATTCCTGCACGAGCGTTCAGAACCCTTCATTGACTTTCTGAAGAATTGGCAGTATATTGTATAGGTACCCTGACTGACCATGCGCCCATGACCACTATCAAATCCCCTCAAAACCAGGACCTTTACCGCCTTCCCTGGTCCACCAATGACAATCCCATCGGATGGCTGGAGATCACCGACAAATGCAACATCCGGTGCGAGGGATGTTACCGCCTGGTGCTCGGGGACGGGCACAAACCGCTGGCACAGGTGAGGGAGGAGATCCGGTTCCTGAAGAGATGGAGGAACTGCAACGGGATTTCCATATCGGGGGGAGAACCGGTTCTTCACCCGGATATCCTGGACATCGTCCGTTTTATCAAGGGACTGGGTATGAAAAGCATCATGCTTACGAACGGACTTGCCCTGAACGACGGAATTCTTCAGGACCTGAAAAGGGCGGGGCTCACCGGACTGAGTTTTCACATCGACACCACACAGCAGCGGCCGGAACTAAACAACAGGAGGATCGACAGGGAATCCGAGCTGAACGAACTGCGGTTGCGGTATGCGCGTATGGTAAATAAATTCGGGTTTTACGCGCACTTCGGGATCACGGTCAGGCAGGACAACCTCCATGAGGTGCCCGACTTCATCCAGTGGGCCATCGACAACATGAAACTGGTCAGCGGGATCTCCCTGATCGTATTCCGGACCATGCCCATCGGGGGGAATGTGGAATGGTTCGGCCCCGGCGGGAAGGTGGCCATGCAATACGATACCCTGGGATACGCCGTGAAGGGTGGGGAAGTGAACAATACAGTGGAATCGAGGGATGTATATGCTGCCATCCGGGAACAGATCCCCGACTATGATGCCACCGCCTACCTGGGGGGAACCGAGGACCATGCTTCCATGAAATGGCTCATCGGCAACATCATCGTGAACAGCAAAGGAAAAACATTCGGGGCCTATGGGAAAAGGACCATGGAACTGGCACAGACCTTCCACCACCTGTTCACCGGTTCGTACCTGGCCTACCCCAGGAAAAAACTGGGTAGAAAGATCCTGCTGATGGCCCTGGCCGACCCCGGGGTCAGAAAAGCCCTGGGAAAGTACCTGGCCCATGGTTTCCGGAATCCTGTCAGGTTTTTCCATGCGGTAAACGCATTCGGCATCGGAATCATCCAGGCGCCGGATATGCTGCCGGACGGCAGAATCGACATGTGCGACGATTGCCCGGACATGTGTGTATTCGAGGGCAGACTGGTGAATTCCTGCAGGCTTGATGAATGCAGGAAATTCGGAACGCTGCTGCATATTCACCGCAACGGCCGCGAAACCCCTGTTGAGAAGGTTCCCAGTGAAAAAATGAACCCATGAAGAAAAAAGTATACCTGGTTCAGTGCAGTTACCGGAAAATGGACAGAACGGTCGTGAAAGGATCCTCCATGATCATCAACTGTACCCTGAACGTACCGATGCTGATCCCCACCATACCGGGGGACTGGGAAATGGATACGGTCCTCGAGAATTTCAGTGAGATCGACTTCGGCAGCGATGCTTCGGTGGTCTTCGTAAGCACCACCAGCTCCGACATGGTGCACGCCTACCATGTGGCATCCCGGTTCAGGGAGCTGGGAAAGAAGGTTTTTTTCGGGGGATTTTCGGATACCATGAGCCTGCAGGTGATGAAGCGGATCTGCCATGCGGTATACTGGGGCAATCCCGATGCCGTCTGGATGCAGAAGATGCTCAACGATGCCCTGGAAGACCGTATCAGCCCGGAATACCATTGCGGGATCAACATCGATTTCCCCTTCGAATACGGTGTTTTCAAGGGGGAGAAAATCGACCATCTGATCGTCGTTTCGAGTGTGGGGTGCAAACACCGGTGCGACTACTGCCAGCATACGGTCCAGTACGATGGGGTCTACAAACTGAGGGGGATCGACCATGTGATAGCGGATATGCGCAGTGTGAAGGAACTTGCACGGATCGCTGCCTTCCGCGATTCAAACTTTTACAATGAACGGGAATACACCTGGCAGCTGTGCGAGAGGATCCTGGATGAAAATCTGCAGATGAAATGGGGGGCCCAGTGCCCCGTCACCATCGGAAAGGACACGGAATTGTTGAAACTGATGTACCGGGCCGGGTGCCGGGCCCTCTTCATCGGGTATGAGTCACTGAACCAGGCTAACCTGAAAAGTGTCCATAAACCCTCACATATCAGACAATTCAAGGAATACACCAGGAACATCCGGGAAGCAGGGATCTATGTGGTCGGATATTTCGTGTTCGGATGGGATTACGACACACGGGAAAGCTTTCAGGAGGTCTATGATTTCGTAAGCGAAACGAGGTTGTCCCTTCCGATCATCAACATGTATACCCCGGTACCAGGTACCCGGTATTACCAGCGGCTGGTGGAAGAGGGCCGGGTACGGCTTCCGGAGCCGGAGCATTTTGTCGAGCAGGACCTGATCTTCAGTATTCCGTGCAATGCCTGCCACTACACCCCCATGAGCGCCCCGCCGGCAGAACTGGAGGAGGAGTTCATGAAGCTCTACAGGAAGTTCACCACACCCCGGCAACTCATGAGGCGGTCACTGGGGCATAACGTACCTGAAACCATCGCCCTGTTGAGAATGAACCTGAACCTCCGTTTTGAGCGAAAGAGGCTCGATAACGCCCTTCGCCTCAAACAGGAGAGGGAACTGGCCCATGCGATGAGCTGAGACCTTGCAATGAACTGAAAAATGGCTTCCTTCACCATCGAACAGTCGCACCACCTCCCCCGCATCTTCTACGTGGGATCTT
>CAZNSZ010000152.1:4292-6025 GCA_964575865.1 uncultured Bacteroides sp.
TCCTTCACCATCGAACAGTCGCACCACCTCCCCCGCATCTTCTACGTGGGATCTTACCTGGTCATGCTCCTTCTGCTGGTCATCATGGCAGCAAAAAGGAAGTACCCGCTCTATCCGTTCCTGCTGATTCTCATCACGACCGCCCTCTTTGCGGTGACAGGCGGAAAGCTGGCCAGTTACTCAATTGAAGACTGGAAGCTGGTCTTTCAGGAATTCCGGTTCCCCTACACAGAAGATAAAAGGATCCTGGGGTACATCTTTTTCGGATTTGCGGGACTGATTCTCTCCAGAAGGGTCCTGCGTTTCGACAGAGACATCTTCGGACTGCTGGCCATCGCCTGGCCTGTCCGCCTCATCCTGGCCCGGCTGGGGTGCCTTTTCGGAGGTTGCTGCTACGGGATCCCCACCCGTGGGGACTGGGGCATCAGGTATGCCCCTTCATTTCCGGCTTTTGAAGATCATCTGCATTCCGGGCTGGTTGCTGGCGATTCCGGTTTTTCACTGCATGTCCACCCCACACAGGCATATGAGATCCTCCTGGGATTCCTTATCCTCGGGCTTGTGATCCGGTCCACCAGGAAAAAGTATTTCAAAAACAGCATGAGCCTGCTTGTCCTCTCCTTTGCAGTATACGGCATCTTCAGGTTTTTTATTCAGTATCTGCGCGCAGGGGGAGAGTTCATCCATGGCATGGAAAAAACCCAGTGGGGGATCCTCCTGCTGCTGGCCTTTTCTGCCGTTCTCCTGATGCTATCCAGAATAAGGAATCCGGGGGCCCGAAAGCCGGCTGTTCATCCGACTGAACGGATCACAGCCGTTATCTTCCTCAGTCTGGCCCTGATGAGCATCATCCTGCTTCTGCTGAACTGGATGTCCCCTTTTGAAGTGATTGTCTGTTCCATCATGCTGGCAATGCTTATCTCGGGCAGTACCATCCAGATCCTGAAGGAAGGAGAGGCCCTCCGCTGGATCAGGGTCCCGGCGGCCCTGATCCTGCTGTCCGTGCTGTTCATGGGACAGGTGGCCAATGTTCCCGCAGATACCATCCGGACCTTCCGGAACCAGGTGATCATCGGCTTTGGAGGGATGTTTGGCGAGGAGGAAGAGACCTGCGGCGGATTCAATGAGTACAAGGCTTTCGGCGGGGAGATCGGGTACAGGTGGAGCGGCCAGAACAACCAGGACCACTATGTGGCCACAGAATTTTACCGCATGAACTACGATCACATGCCTTCCTTCGGAATCAGCCCCCATTACGAGTACAGGGGAAGGTTGCTTGGAATCGGCGCAGGTTTCAATTACAGCCCCTATTTCTCGGAAATGAAGCAGTCCGACCTGTTTCCCAGGGCCAGCCTCCGGTTCGGAAATAAGGACAGATTCTTTTTTGAAGGCCGGTTCAGCAGCCACCTTCCCACCGGGCTCCCCAATATGCAAGTGGGGGTAGGTTTCCGGCTCGGACCCATGACACCTTACCGGGATCAGCACATCCTGAGGGTCGGTCTGTCTGAGATCGGATTCTACCTGAATCCCAGATTCAATATTCAGGACCAGCTGATCTTCGATCCCTATTTCGCCTTCGGCAGCAAGGACAGCTATCAGGTGGGTCTGAGGATGTATGTCCCCATTGCCGCTGGACAGTAATCCCCGACCCTGTAAACTCCCCGAATGAATGTGCCGGTTTCCGGATATAACCCCTATATTTAGGAGCCGAAAAGCGGTACTCCTTTCAAATC
>CAZNSZ010000153.1:0-6001 GCA_964575865.1 uncultured Bacteroides sp.
AACCACAGCCATGAAAAAAACATACGCCATCACCAACCTGGTGGTCATCGCGGCGGTAATCGCCTGGAACTACATCGCCAATGCACTGGGCATTAACGGGAACAGCATCGGAAGCCTGAGCGATACGTACAACAGCCTGTTCACCCCTGCGGGGTACGCTTTTTCCATCTGGGGCATCATCTTCCTGGGACTGATCGCCCTGGGCATCTATATGGTGCAGTCGGCTTTCCGGGACGGAGAAGAAGCTGCCTATATCGGGAAGCTGGGCCCCTGGCTCCTGCTGGCCAACCTGGCCAACGCAGCCTGGGTCTATGTCTGGCTGAAAGAACTGCCGGGGGTGTCTGTCCTGGTGATGCTGGTTATACTGGTCAGCCTCATTGTCATCATCGTGAAATTAGGGATGGAGAAGGAGATCGTACCGCGCGGGCAGGTCATCTGGATCTGGTGGCCGCTGGGTATATACAGCGGATGGATCGCCGTGGCCACCATTGCCAATATTTCGGCCTACCTCTCCCACTCAGGGTGGGAATTCCTGTTCGGGGAGGTGACATGGACCGTGGTCCTGATCCTGCTGGCGGTGGTGCTGAACGCAACCATGGTCCTGGTCCGCCGGATGAGGGAATTTGCCCTGGTGGGGATCTGGTCCCTGCTGGCCATCTGGGCAAGGCACCGGGGAGAGATTCAGGAGATTGCCTGGACCGCCCTGGCGGGAGCCCTGTTGATCGCCCTCACCATAGGGCTCCATGCTTTAGCAGGTCGCAGGCAGCACACTTCCAATGTGGGTTGAACCGTTCCCGGGCACCAATTGAAAAAAAATTCAACATTCCCTGTAATTATTTGTTAAAAAAACCGAAACTGATGTTATCCATCAGAAACTAACTAACCTTAAAAAGAAAGTCGATGAAAAAAGCACTTCTGATTGTGGCCTTTGTGGCAGCGGGTCTTGTGACCGCCCATGCCCAGGAAATCGGTGTGAGATTTGGTTCCTTTACAGGGAATGGCGGGGTAGCCCTTGACGGGATCTTCAGTACGGGAGAGTTCAGCCGGATCCATGGAGATATCTCTTTTGGAAGAGGAATCGGGGTGGACCTGCTCTGGGATTTCATATACCGACCGCTGGGAGACGAAGCTTTCAACTGGTACCTGGGTGCCGGACCCTTTCTTTACATTCCATCCAATGCAGATTACGATTTCGGTATCGGGGCCATCGGTGAGCTGGGAATCGCCTACTACTTCAATAGTGTACCCATCTCCATCAGCGCCGACTGGCGGCCCTATTTCCGGTTGCTGGAAACCACGAATATCAGTTTTGGCGGTTTCGGTCTGAACGTCAGGTATGTATTCGGACAGTAGCATACCTGCAGATGCTAAAAAGACTATTCTCCACGGGCACCAGTGACTGGCTGCTCGACCTGGGGGTCCTGGTCACAAGGGTAGCCATCGGAGGGTTCATGCTCACCCATGGCTACCCCAAGCTGATCAGGTTATTCTCGGGAGAGGAGATCCGTTTTGCCGATCCGTTCGGCATCGGGGCCGCTCCCTCGCTGGCACTGGCCGTTTTCGCGGAATTTCTCTGCTCCATTTTTATTGCACTGGGACTCGGAACCAGGTGGGCAACCATTCCATTGATCATCACCATGTTCGTGGCCGCATTCGTAGCACATGGCGATGATCCCTTCGGGAGAAAGGAGATGGCACTGCTCTACCTGTTGTTCTATTTCCTGCTCCTGATCACAGGGAGCAGGAGGTTTTCCCTGGACCGTTTGTTGTTCGGAAAATAGCCCTTGCCCGGAAGCCCCTATCTGGCGAATCCGATCTCTTCCAGGTAATCGTGGCTGATCTCCACGCTGATAATGGGATCGTGGTTGTACTCCTCCACCTCCACCACAAACCAGGTGGAACCGATCTCCATGGCTTTGTCCAGAATGGCAGGAAAATCGATCTCCCCGCTGGCCCCCAGTTCCTCCTTGTCCTTGATGTGGATGGACCCGAACCGGTCAGGGTAGGATTCAAAGTAGGCCAGGGCATCGGCTCCCCCTTCGTCGATCCAGTATACATCCAGCTGGAACATCACCTTTTCGGGTTCCGTGTTCTGAAGCATATAGTCATAGATGACCTCCCCCTCCAGCTCGGTGAATTCCCCGTCATGGTTGTGGTATCCGAAGCGGATCCCGGCCTGGTTGCATTTTTCGCCCACGGCATTGAAGTAATCACAATAAGCAGCCAGCCCTTCCAGGCTACTGTACCCTGTCCCCCCCATGAAGGGCTGAACAATATACTCCACACCGGCAGCCTTGTGCGCGGCAATACACGCGTCCCACCACGGCATCAGCACCTCCCAGGAACCCGAATCCGGGATGGCCTGTCCGGTATGGGATCCCCTGAAAACCATCCCATTCTCTTCGACCAGGGCTTTGAATGCCTCCGGTTCCATGCCATAGAATTGTCCGTTGGCATAGCCCGCTGCCTCCACATATTCATACCCGATGTCCCCCACGAGCTCGACGGTGGCTACCGGATCATCCCGCATGGCATCCCGGACGGAATAGAGCTGGATCCCCACACCCAGTTCCGGGGTTTTGCTGCAGGAGGAGAAAATGGCGGCGATGGCAATGGCAAAGAGAATTGGTTGAGTGATGCGTTTCATGGTAGTGTTTTTTTTGGGTTTCACAGTTATCACACAGTAAAAATAGGGTTTATTTCCGTTTTTCAAGAAAGGTCAGAATGTCTCTGTGGCCGAAAGGTAGAATCCGAAGGACTTGTGCCCCCACCCCACATCAACGGTCAGGTTCATCCTTGAAGCTTTATCGATCTTGACCCGTAATCCCATACCCGCACCGGGCCTGACCACGTCGAACAATCCGATCCCCAGCAGGGGGTTGTCCGTGGTGGTAGCGTTGACAAACAATACACCCCCCAGGATATCACTGCAGAGAGAGATGGGAAAACGGTACTCCGCCTCCGCATACAGCAGGTGGGGCCCCCTGAAGCGGCCCTGCGTGTATCCGCGGCTGTTCCTGCTCCGCTGATCATAGGCGCTGGCCGGAAGGATCATATATGGGAAATCACCCTCCCTGGTCAGCTCTCCCATCAGCCAGAACGCGACCAGGTGGCGCGGGTGACGGCTTGAAAGACCGTGGAAACTGCGCCATTCGAATTCGAATGCACTGCTGGTCCTGCTATTGCCCAGAAAGGAGGGACCGACTTTGTAGGCTGCCTTGGCATAGATCCCCTCGTAGGCATTCAGGATATTGTCCCGGGTATCGTAGACCAGCTGGAAACTGATCAGGGAGGCGAGATACCGCTCAAGGTCGAATCCGTATATCACATTATAAACAAAATGGCTGGTAAGCAGGGTATCGACGGGGCCAAAAGCCAGTTTATCGTCCCTTATCCTGAAATAGGAATCGAATTCAAATCCGATACCCGCCATCAGTCCCCTGTACAGGTTGAAAGAAACAGACTGGTGAAAGCGGGCAAAATTGAACCGCATGGGCTGCGCCAGCGAGTCCTGGGTGGTGGACAAACCGAACAGGTGATACTGGTAATCCAGCAATCCACCTTCGGGGGCACTGGTTCCCAGTCCGTAAGTAGACTGTGAATAAACCAGGAAGCGCCAGTCACCTTCCAGATAGAGCCTGTTGTCCCTGGTGAAGACATTGTTCTTCAACATGAAGATCTTCTGGGACTTGGTGGTGAATTGTGCCGAACCCGAGAAAGAGGAATAATCCTCACAACCCGGCATCTTGAAAGCAGCCTGCCCCCCGATTCCGGCCATAAAACCGGTGGCCGGGTTGGACCCGATGATGGGGACGAGCAGCAGGGAACCGGACTTATTCTTTTCTTTGGGCGCCCTGTGCAGGGCCTCCCGGAACACATCATAGATATCCTTCTGAATACACGTGGTATCTGAGGCATCTCCAGCAGGCTGACCATGATCCTGCCCCGCCAGCGGCAGGATTGTCAACCAAAGGATCAGAAAAAACGGGCAGAACCTTGTCAGGTTCATGGGTTTCCGGGGTTTACCCAAATGTAGAAAAAACTTTTTATCCCTGCAGGTCAGCGGTCTTCGTCAAAGTCATCATAATCCCCGTCGTCGAAGTCCCCGTCGTCGAACTCATCATCGTTGTAGGCGTCGTCATCAAAATCATCGCCGTCGAAGTCCTCGTCAAAATCATCCTCATCACCACCGTCATCTCCGTAATCATCCCCGTAATCGTCCTCATCCTCATTTTCCTGGTAACGAAGTCTCTTGGAATCCAGAGAAAGCAAATCAGCTTCCGGATCCATCAAAAAATGATCCACTTTCATGATACTTTTTTAGTTAGAAAACACAGTTGAAATGTAATCAATTATGCGAATGGGTATGCTTTCCGGGAGATTTTTTTCAACCTAATTTTTAACACCCATCAGCTCCATCAGCATGCGCACCATCCCCTCCACCCCTGTCCGGATGGTGGCGGGATAATCAGGGTGATACTCAGCGGTATGAAGTCCGGGTACCGCTTCATCCCGGGATAATTGTTCAGGATCGATGCTGCCCAGCCACATGAGGCTGATGGGCACCTCCTCGGGGGTCAATCCGTACCTTCCAAAATCCTCTCCCACCATCAGCGGTTCCATCTCCACCACCTTTTCAGGACCGAGTCCTTCCTCCAGCACCCCGGCAAGCTGCAGGGTCAGCTCCGGATCGTTGATCACAGGCGGAGTGGATTCCTCCCCGACCTTCACTGCGGGGTATTTCTCAGGGGGAAGGCCTGCTGAAGCAGCCAGCCCGTTCCCGATCCTGTGAAGTGCGTCTATGATCTGGTCCCCGACCGGCTGTTCGTAATAGCGGATTGTCAGTTGCAGGTTCACTTCCGACGGAATGATGTTGTGCTTCGTCCCTCCGTGGATCGAACCCACCGTCACCACCGCGGGCTGGAGCGGCGATAGCTCCCTGCTCACGATGGTCTGCAGATCCACTACAAGCCGGGCAGCGAGCACCACCGGATCGATGGTCCGGTCGGGCTGCGCACCGTGTCCACCCTCCCCGAACACGGCAATATCCACTGAACTTACCCCGGCCATTACCGGTCCCGGGCAAATCCCGATGGTTCCCGAGGGGAGCCGCTCACTGACATGGTAGGCCAGGGCATAATCGGGAACCGGGAACCGTTCGTACAATCCTGCCTCGATGGCTTGCTTTGCCCCGCCGCTCCGCTCCTCCGCCTGCTGGGCCAGCATGAGCAGGGTTCCGCTCCACCCTTTTCTCAAGGCCGCCATTATCCGGGCGGTCCCTGACCAAACGGTCATGTGCATGTCATGTCCGCAGGCATGCATGGCAGGGAGCCGGTTGCCCTCCAGGTCGGAGGTGATCACTGTACTTGCATAGGGCAACCCGGTATGTTCCTCAATGGGAAGTGCATCCATATCGGTGCGCACCATCACCACCGGTCCCTCCCCGTTGCGGAGCAGGCCCACCAGCGTATTTCCCCCGAGACCCTCATGCACCTCGAATCCGAGTGCCCGCAATTCGGCCGACATCCTGGCTGCCGTGCGGAACTCCATGAACGAAAGCTCCGGTGAACGGTGAAGATCCATGTACAGCTTCTCCAGAGAGGATTGTTGCTCCTCAATCAGCGACAGGAACGGCTCCTGGGAGAACAAAGATAACGGGATCAGGAATCTGAGCGCCACAGTAAAAAGAACGTGGATTCTGAATCTGTACATCATGACCGCACCATTTTGTTGTTAGAAATCCGGTGTGAGGTTTTCCCATTTCACCTCCCAGGTTCCGTCTTCCGGAAAGCCGGGGGTATCCGTGTCGCATCCCTCCCATCCTGCACACATCAGGGCCACCGCCTTCAGCAGGCCCCCGTTTCCGGGAAGGTAGAGCCTGAGGCGCCCGTCCTGGAAATTGTGCCCGTTGGGAAGATAGGTATTTTTCTGCACCTCCATGAGCAACGCATCCAGGGCAATGGCGGGCTCCATCAGACGGGTGGCGCACATGGCCACCATG
>CAZNSZ010000154.1:0-5974 GCA_964575865.1 uncultured Bacteroides sp.
CGGCCGGTGTCAGCCCCAGGTCAGACGAAGGCCTGAATCCCGGTTCGATGGCGCTCCACATCACCATGGCGGCACCGAGGGATGTGGCGTTGGCCACTTCGGAAGCAAACACTTTTTTATCCGGAAACCTGGTGGCCAGCATCTTCACGAAGACCGGATTCTTGCTGAATCCACCCGTGATGTAAAGGTTTTTCGTCTCATCGCCGGATGCGGTGACCAGTCCGATGGCCTTCACGGTGAGATCGGCCAGGTCCATGACCAGTCTGTGGTAGGCCTCCTCGAAGGATCCGAACAATCCGGCTTCTACGCTCCCGTCCACATGGTTTTCCGGGATCCCCTCCCTGAAGAATACCCGCTTTCCTTTGCTCTGCTTCCAGAGGGACAAAATGGTTTCCTCCTTCAGGGCCACCAGTTTATAGGCCTCCTTCTGCACCCCGAATGCGGATGCCAGCCGCTCTGTATTCACATCGTGGATATGCCCCAGGAAGAGCCTCGATGATTTCACCGGTTTTTGCTGGATGCTCATATAGGCCAGGCAGTCCTGTTCCAGCTGCGCGGGGGTGAGCGGTTCGGGATTGAAGGGATTCATGGAGATGCACCATGTTCCTGTGGAGACCAGGATAAAAGGTTCCGCCGAATGCATGAAGTATGGGACCAGCGAGGAGGAGCTGTCGTGTATCCCGATCCCCACCGGGATTTTCCTGTCCAGTTTCACAGCCGGAAAAGCGGATGCCACCGGCAGGGGTTCAGGAAGGGTTCTTCCCAGGATCGTTGTCCAGGGGTGGTATTCCATCCGGTCGAAGTCCCACAGCGCTGTGTGGCACCCGATGGAGGTGTGTTCCGAAGCTATCCGGCCTGTGAGCAGGTGGGAGAGGTACTGGGGAAAATGGAGGATGGTACTCACCCTCTCAAACAGTTCCGGTTTTGTCTCTTTGAGCCAGAGTGCCTGCAAACCCGAATTCAGCATTCCCAGTGCAGGGGATGCGGTTCTCCTGCAGAATTCATTCCTCCCGCCATACCGGTCATACAGTGTATCGGCGATACCTGCGGGCATGGGTTTGAGGTAATTGTAGACCGGGGTGAGCCTGTTCCCTTCGCTGTCGAGGTACATGAGGGTGGCACCGTAGGTGGTGAAGTTGATGCCCTCCACGTCCAGGGTATCATCCTTCAGAAATCCGGTACATTTTTCCAGGATCCATGCTTCGAGCCGGCCGATATCGTCACCGGGGAAACCATCATCATCCGCTACTTCAGGGAATGTGGTCTCCTCTTCATGGAGGATCCTTAGTTCACGGTCAAATACCAGGACTTTCTTGTTGGTCTTGCCGATATCAAATACAACGATCGCATGTTGTTTCATGGTTCAATCCTTTTTGGGAGAAAAAACAGCGGCCATGATGGTCACCACGCCGCTGTTTTTCACCCGATCACCAAAACTACTACTGGTTGTGGCTGGTTTGCGATGGTTTTCAGTTCCTTTTGCTGAGCACCTCCTTTTCATACTGCTGGATCTCCCGGATATAATCCTGGGCGACCGGGACATCCCTTTCCAGGCAGTAATAATCCCATACCGCCCCGAAGGGTTTGGTTTTCAACAATTCCAGGGTGGCCAGGCGTTCGAACAGCTGTCCGTTTTCCTCATACTCCATGAGCAGATCACGCGGCTCCAGCAGTGCGAAGAGCATGGCCTGCTGAGCCGCCCTTGTACCGGCCACATAGGCGCCGATCCTGTTGATGCTGGCATCGAAAAAGTCCAGTCCCATGTGAACGCGTTCCATGGCCCCTGCCCGCACGATCTCCTGGGCGATCAGCATCACATCGTCGTTGAGGGTGACCACATGGTCGCTGTCCCAGCGGATGGGCCGGGTCACATGCAGGAGGACTTCGGGTACGAAGAGCAGGGCGGAGGAGATTTTATCCCCCACCTGCTCGGTGGGGTGGAAATGTCCGCTGTCCAGGCAGATCAGGATCTGATTGGCCACCGCATACCCCAGGTAGAACTCTGAATTTCCCACTGTCATGGCCTCCAGCCCGATCCCGAACAACTTGCTTTCCACCGAATCTTTCAGGTGTCCGGCGGGGTATTTGTCCGCAAAGATGGTATCAAGGGATTCTTTCAGCAGGGCCCGGTGCGTATAGCGGTCCACAGGGATATCCTTCGAACCGTCCTGGACCCATATGTTGTGAATGGTAGGCGTCCCCAGCTGTTTACCCATTTCGGCACCGATGGCCCGGCACCTGCGGGTGTGTTCGATCCAGAAATCACGGATCCCTTTGTCTTTATGAGAAAGGGTCAGGTCATCGGCCGCCTTGGGGTGTGAGAAGGTGGTGCAGTTGAAATCCATGCCGATCCCCAGATCCTTCGCCCAGTCGATCCAGCTCTGGAAGTGTGACACCCCGATCTGGTCCCGGTCCACCAGTTTCCCTTTGAAATCCCCGTATATGGCATGCAGGTTCAGCCGCTGTTTACCGGGCAGCAGTTGCATCGATTTTTCAATGTCCATCCTGTGCTCCGCGATGTTCCTGGCCTTCCCGGGATAATTCCCTGTTGCCTGGATCCCGCCACCCGTCAGGGAGGAATCGGGAGTTTCGAAACCGCCCACGTCATCTGCCTGCCAGCAGTGCAGGGAGATGGGGAAATTGTCCAGGTTCTTCATGGCGGCTTCCACATCCACCCCGATCTCCCCGTAAGCCTCCCTGGCCGCTTCAAATGCACTTCGTATTTTCTCTGGTTTACTCATGGTTGTAATTTTTTTTATGTTGAACTGGATAGATTACTCCATATAGAATACTTCTTCCAGGGGGACCGATACAGGGGAGTTGTCGGGATTGGTTTCCATGATATCGGCCATGTACTTCCACCACCGCTGTACCACCTCCGTCTGTCCCAGGTCCTGGGAGCCTTTCTCTCCCGATTGCTTCTGGAAGGCAAACAGGAAGTTCGTCTCCCGGTCGAAGAAGATGCTGTACTCGGAGATGCCGGCTTCCTTCAGCAAACGGTGCAGTTCGGGCCAGAGGTTGTCGTGCCGTTTTTTATACGCTTCGATCACCCCCGGGTTGACTTTCATTTTAAATGCCAGGCGTTTGTACATGGGTTGTTCAGGTTAGGTTGATGACAAAAGTGGAAAGAATAAGGATCAGGATACCGATCAGCAGGACCACCATGGTTTTGCGGCTCACACCTTTCCACTCTTTCAGGAAGAGGCCCCAGATATTGCTGATGGCGATGTTGAGCGCCATGAGGATGCTCCAGGAAAATGCTGCCATGGATTCGGGCACCATGCTTTTTCCCATGCCGTAGAAATGGAACTGCAGGAACCACAACAGACCGGCCAGGAAGGTGAATGCCACGTTATTCAGGAATACCCCGCCTGAAACGGAGAGGTAGTCCCTGTAGGTCTTGTTTTTGATGTTCAGAAAAACACAGTAGATCAGGTTGGTCATGAAACCGCCCAGCAAAATAAAGATCAGGGTGGGATTGCTGACAAACAGCTTGTTGGTCCCGAAGCGGGCGGCCACCTCCTCAATGGGGACCCCCGACGCATAGCCGTAGGCAAAGCTGGCACTCATGACCCCGGAAAGCAATGCAATGAGGATCCCTTTCCTGAGGGCAAAATCCTTGACGGCCGCCCTGCGCTGTTCTTCAGTCATTTCCCTGTTCTTCAGGGCTCCGGCATATCCGATAATGGCAATGCCCGCCAGGGCGACGGCCACACCGACCAGGGTCAGGATGCCGGCCCGCGAACCGAACAGGTCATCCCCGGCAACAAATGCAGGGATCAGCGTACCCAGTGCTGCGGTCAGTCCGAGTACCAGGCTCTGGCCCAGAGCGATTCCCATGTAACGGATGCTGAGTCCGAAGGTGAGCCCCCCCACCCCCCAGAGTGCGCCGAACATGATGGTCAGCCATTTGGCCGAGGAGGGCGATTCACGCAGGATATCCATCAGGGTACCCGAAGGCACGGTGAGCCAGGCCGCCACCCAGGGGGCGATCAGCCAGGCTGCCACCCCCTGCATGATCCAGTAGGATTCCCAGGACCACTCTTTAACTTTTTTGAAGGGCACATAGAAGCTGGCGGCACCCAGGCTTCCGATGGCGATGAGGAGGATTCCGATCATTGGGTTTTTCAGGTTAACGGTTCAGAAAAGGAAGGATTATCCATCACGCAATATCTCAAAAATAGGAGATTCACCCTCCCGGATCAATGGATTATTTGGCCAAATGTTTGCACAAAATGGGCCAGCTTTTTTTAAATTGTGGCGAATTCGCGGCCGGGCCGCAACAGAACTTACAGGTATGGAGGAATTCTTCAAATATGTGAACCCGGGACAGGAGGACAGGGAGTGGGGACTTTATCTCAATTGCACCGGCAAGGCAGTGATCAGGCCGGGAGTCACCTATCCCCCTTCCTCCCATCCGTCGGGTTACTACTTCACGTACGAAAAGGGCCGGGTGCTGGAAGAGTACCAGGTGCACTACATCACCGAAGGGGAGGGGGTTTATGAAAACAGGGCGGGCAGGTTCAGGATCAGCCCCGGATCGTTGCTGTTTACCAGGCCGGGTGACTGGCACCGCTTCCGGCCCAAGAGAAGTACAGGGTGGGTGGAACACTACCTGGGTTTCGGCGGGGAGATTGCCCACCGGATCTTCCGCCATCCCTGGCTCACCCAGAAGAATGCGGTGGTCCACGTGGGTTACCGGGAGGAGATCCTGGATACCTATTACAAGGTTTTCAATTATGTGATCGAAGAGAAACCCGGATACCAGCAGGTCTCTGCCGGAATGGTCATGAAATTGCTGGGATTCATTGTCTCGGCCGACCGGCAGAGGAATTTCAGCGGAAAAAGGGTGGAAAAGATCATTCAGAACGCCTGTTTCTCCATCAGGGAGAATGTGGAAGCGAAGATCGATTTCCAGTCCTTTGCCGAAGAGAACAACATTGGATATTCCTATTTCAGAAAAATGTTCAAGAACTACACCGGGGTCTCTCCACTGCAGTACCACCTCGATCTGAAGGTGCTGCGGGCCAAGGAGATGCTGCTCCAGAGTGATCAGACGGTCAAGGAGATAAGCTACGCCCTGGGATTTCAGTCCATCTATTATTTCAGCCGGGTTTTTAAAAGCAAGCTCGGCGTTGCCCCCACGGAGATACGCAGGAGCGTCCGTCCCTGATCAGTCCCATCCTGAAAAGAAGTCCTTAGCAGCATCCGCCAGTGAAGGTGCCACCCGGTCAGCTGCTTCCAGTTCCTCCGCGGGAAAGGAGGTGGTCAGGGCCAGTACGCGGCATCCCGCTGCTTTTCCTGCGGCCACGCCGCTGACAGCGTCCTCTACCACCAGGCACTCCCCGGGCGGAGTCTGCAGCAGGGAGGCTGCCTTAAGAAAGATATCGGGTGCCGGCTTTTTGTGTTCGATATCCTCGCCGGTGACAATGGCCCCGAAAAGCTCCTGTGAAAGGCCCGTTTCCCTCAGGTTGATCTCCACCTTGACCCGGTCGGCACTGGAAGCCAGGGCGGTTTTCAGGCCCATGCCGATGCAATCCCGTATGAAGGAGGACACACCCGGGTAAGGCTGCAGGCGGCCCCGGACAAGAGAGGCATAAATCTCATAGGTCCGGGCCTTGTCCCTGAGCAGGTTGAAAGGGATGCCATGCTTTTCGGCCACCCCTCCCAGGTATCGGTTCTCCCCCATGCCTGTAAATGCCTTGAAATCTTCCGGAGGGACACGATACCCCTTTTCCATGAACATCTCCACCGCAGCATCGCGAATGTATTCCTCCGAGTCCAGCAATACCCCGTCCATATCGAACAACACCGCTTTGATCCCTGCGAAACTTTTCATATTTTCCTGTCTATTGACGGTCCGGATGGATGCCCCACTCATGGCGGCGACCGGGGTCAAAGGCCGGATTGGGGACAGGGAATTCCGCTCCGCAATCCTGCCGCCATGTCTCCAGCAATTCATAGAGTTCTTCTG
>CAZNSZ010000155.1:0-5926 GCA_964575865.1 uncultured Bacteroides sp.
CCGGTGGCGATGGCCTGCCAGATCTGCTTTTTGCTGTTCCCGCCGTATACATTCAGGATAAGTGTTCCCACCAGTTGACCGCGCTGTTTGGAAGTGGTCCCGTTGTACCCGTATCCCCATCCTCCGACGTAATGGGAATATCCCCCGCTCCTTCCGCCCACATAATCATTGTAGCCAGAAAAAGCGGTCTCCTCGTTCACCACGATGTATATGGAGACTTGCATGTCGCCCGATGAATTGACATGTTGCATTCCCCTTCGTTCAAATTCACGGATGAACGACTCCCTGATCAGTTTTTTATCGGCCTCACTGAAGATCTCCTGGCTGTCGTCCTGCCAGCTCTGGAAACTGAAGGTCCGGTATCCCGAAAAATCGGTTTCACCGTCTTTGTCAACCACTACTTTCACGGGGGAGCAGGAAACCATTGCCAGGGCAACGGTCAGCAGGGAAATTGTTTTAAGGAATTTCATTGAATATAATTTGCATCACTATAACAACAGATACGGTCTAAAGTTTTACGATCTTTTGCCTGTACACCCTTTCGCCGTCCCGGAGGGTGACCACATAAATCCCCTCGCTGAATCCTGAAAGATCGACCTGGTGAATGGTTCCCCGAATGCGTTGTTGAATCAGCTGCCGCCCATTGAAATCATAAATCCCGAGGTCATATACTCCCGGGACGCCAACTTCAATGGTAAGCACGTGATGAACCGGGTTGGGGTACAGGAGGAATCCTTCATCCGCCGGGTTGGCATCAGGAACTCCGGCAGTCCCTGTTGAAAAGCTCTCAAACCAGCCGAGGGCATGCAGGAACGCGGGAATGGCACAGGTGGCGTGGTTGAACTGGTCGTTCACGTTGATGGCCTGCACATCCGCTGCTCCCAGCGACTGCATCGATTCCAGCGCTGAAGTGGAATTGGACGGAGCCACGTGCATGTCCATCCCGCAGTAGAGCATACGGACGGGTTCCTGCGGGGCCCAGTCGTCCAGATCGTTGCTGCGGAGATCCTGTCTGAAAGGATGACCGGGATCCGAAAGGAGGTTGTCCATCACAGAGTCCTGCATGAATTCATAGAAATTCCGGGGGAATTCATCCATGGAAAGCTGGTCAAAGTAAGTTCCGGTCGCTTCCCAGGCTGCAAAAATGGAATCGTACGGGGGATCATAATATTCCGAATGATCCCCATAAAGGTTTCCGTATACAAGCTGATAGGAGGCTGCGATGTATGGAATGTAATAGGACCCTGTGTATGTGGAATCCTGGCTGAAAATATGATCGAACTGTGCGGTCGAGAGTGCATAGGGTCCCGACATGGGAACTGATCCCGTTACACTGAATTCATTATCCAACTGATTGACATGTATGTACTTATGCACCGCCATGGTGGCATGTCCGCCCTGTGAGTATCCCGCCAGAAAAAGCCGGTTCTCCCGAAGGGCCAGGGAGTCATTCATGAATTCCCTGGCTGCCCTGAGCATGTCAAGGCTGGCAGTGGCTTCTGTTTCCCAGTGAAGGTAGGGATGAAGTCCGGGATTCTCTCCCAGGCCCAGGTAATCTGCCATGGCCACCGCATACCCGTATCCCGCAAAAAACAACCCGGGCGGATCTTCTGCCCTGGCGGAAGGGACCTGGTCCCGGTTCATGATGGTCCCGTGCTGGTAAAGAATGACCGGAACTGAATCTAAACCGGTCTGCGGCACATACAGTGCCCCGGAAGCCAGGGTGGATTCCCCGGACACCCCGGTGGTCCGGTAGGTGATCTTATAGATGTCAACCCCATGGATCGTCAATCCATCCACAACCGCACCGGTAGCGATCAGACCCAACTGAATGAATTGCGCCGATACCTCCCCCAGTTCCTCAACACTCACCAGCACGGAATCTCCATTCTGTGCTGAAACCTTTGCAGGTGACAGGGCCAGAAAAACCACTCCTGCTGAAATGAGCCACCGCCCAGACCAGTCAATCATTTTATACTTCATGCCAACTCCACACTTATACCCTCAAACAACAGACTCATTCATGGGGCAGCTACGCCTCCTGACCGGCCACCCGGTAGGCCATCAGCGCATCGCCCCTCCTGATATACAGGATCCCGTCTTTCAGGACAGGATGGGAAAAATGGTGTCCCGATCCTTCTGTCACCCTGAATGAACCCCCGATATGCAGGCCATCCTCCAGATCATTAACAAGGGTTACCGCTCCGTTGTTCCCGTAACAGAAAAATTTATTGTCGGCACAGGCCAGGCTCCCGGTGGGCACGGCAATTGAATCAGCGATGGCTCCGTCTTCCGGATCAAGCGATACGAGGGTATTTCCTTTCACCGTGGTAATGAGGTGCCCGTCCACCACGAGGAATCCTCCGAAATTGTTCATGACCTGGTTGTTCCGCCATACTTCGCTGAGTGTCCGCCCCCCGTCAGAGAGCTTCACCTTCATTGATCCCTGACCGGGAATATCGTTTGCCACGAAGTATATGTGTCCATTATGGAAGACCGGAGAATTGCAGTGTTCCCCGTCATATTCGTACCCCTCAAGCCTGTAGGAGCCAAGCAGCGAACCGTCGGCAGGATCGAGGACTGAGATGTGGTGTCTGGAGGTGGTGACCACAGCCTGTATGCCATATTCACTGAGGTGGATGGGAGAACCATATGCGAAAGTATCCCTCAGAACCTCCGAACTCCAGGCCACTGTCCCGGTTTTCCTGTCCAGGGCCACCACATTGTTCTCCGGGCCACCGGGAGTGCAATAGACGTACCTGCTGTCCACAAGCGGTGATTCGGAATACCCGAACTCACCGAGGATCCCTCCCAGCTCCTCCATCAGGTCAACGGCCCAGATCTCCGCTCCCGTCCCGGTTTCAAAACAGCCGATCCTCCCCTTTCCCGAAGCGGCATACACCAATCCCCTGTAAACAGTGGGTGTTGAACGCGAACCCGGGTAGGAGCTCGAAAACCCCTCTCCAAGGAACTCCTCTCCCAGGGCCGACCTCCAGCGCAATTCACCGTCCGGTTCAATGGCGAAGAGGTAACTGTTTCCCTCCGATTCCCCGATCACATAAATCCCTTCACCGGTCACTGCCGGTGCGGCAAAACCCCGTCCGAGCCCTTTAAATACCCACAACAGCTCCGGACCCTGGTCAGGCCAGCTGGCAAGCAGTCCCGATTCGGGAAAAATTCCGTTGCGATCTGGTCCGCGCCACTGGGCCACGGGCTCCCGGTCACAACCCAGAGCCAATATGATTGCGAATGTCAGAGGAAAGAATGCGGATTTCATCAGAGGTTGATTTTTTCCCAAGCTACGAAATAATCTCCAGGGTTTCTGTGGAAAAGCGACCCCATTTGTGGTTTCATTCACCATAATGAATTCTGCGGGGCCGCCGGGGGCACGGCTGGTATGATGCCGGGAAGCAACCTGGACATTCCGTTCCCGATGCCGCAGGTAATGTAACCATCCCTATTTCACAGAAGCTTTCTCGGATGGGCTGTTCTGGCATGGTTTTCTCTCTTCCTGCTACTACCAAATCCAATTAAATGCAGAAATCATGAAAAATCAGAAAGTACAGATCCTGGCCATCGAACAGGTGACCCATGATGTCAGGGGATTCCGGGTGCAGAAACCTGCAGGTATTTCCTTCACGCCGGGTCAGGCTACAGAGATCTCCGTGGACCAGGAAGGTTGGAAGGGGGAAGGCAGGCCGTTCACCTTCACCAGCCTTCCGGAAGATGACTACCTGGAATTCATCATTAAAAGGTATCCTGCGCATGAGGGGGTGACCGACAGACTGCATCAGCTCGAAGAAGGGGACTCGCTGATAATGAATGATGTATTCGGTGCCATTCAATACAGTGGGAAAGGACTGTTCGTGGCCGGAGGGGCCGGGATCACCCCTTTTATCGCCATCTTCAGGGACCTGCACAGAAAGGGGGATCTCGAGGGCAACAGACTCCTTTTTGCCAACAAAACCGCCGGTGACATCATATTGAAGCAGGAACTGGAACAGATGCTGGGCGGTCAGTTCATTAACATCCTCTCCGAGGAGGAGCATCCCCCGCACCTGTCAGGGTTTATCAGCAGGGAACTGATCGTCGATCAGCTGACCACCCCTGGTATGAAGGTGTATGTCTGCGGCCCTCCGCCGATGATGGATAGCATCGGTGAACATCTGGCTGAACTGGAGATTCCCGGAGAATCCATTATCACAGAAGCGTTGTGACAATTGAGGCAACCCTAACGAAAATGGGGAACAAATTTGTTGCGGGGACCGGAGAATAGGAATGGATTGAGTAATTTTATGGCGATAAAACCGGATAAACGGGATGTGACCCTTGGCCCCTTTGAATCCCATATACGCCATTCTCTGTATCGACGCATCTGAGCGGAACCTGAAACGTTTCCAGGAGGAGCTGAGGGACGATTACAGGATATTCACCGCCACCTCGGGCGAAGAGGGACTGGAGATCATGGATCAGCGGACCTTTCAACTGGTGATCACGGACCAGAAACTTCCGGATACGGACGGGATCGGATTCCTGGAGAAGGTACTCTCCCTCTACCCGGATTGCATGCGGATGATCATTTCGGGAACCGCCGAGAAGGATCCCATCATTCAGGCCCTCAACAAAGGGATCATCCACCGGTATGTGGCGAAACCCTGGGCCACAGAGGAGCTGAAAATGAGCATCGACAGCGCCATGGAGGTGTATAACCTGAAAATGCAGAACAGGAACCTGATCAATTACCTGGAAGATGCCAAAAAGACCCTGGAGCAGAAGGTGATGGAGCGAACCCGGGAGATAGAGCGGCAGAGGGAGAATATGACGGACAGCATCCGGTATGCCAGCCGGATCCAGAAGGCGCTGATGCTCCCGTCGGAAGAACTGAACAAGATCATTCCGTCCCATTTTGTGCTCAATAAACCAAAAGACATTGTCAGCGGGGATTATTACTGGGTGTCCAGGAAAGGCGACAGGCTGATCATGGCCGTCGCTGACTGTACGGGACACGGCGTGCCCGGAGCTTTCATGAGCATTCTCGGGATCAGCCTGCTCAATGAAATTGCCAACAACCTGGACACCCCGGCCGCCAGCGACATCCTGAATGAACTTCGTGAACAGGTGATCCATGCGCTGGGACAGACCGGCCAGAAGGACGAAACCAAAGAAGGCATGGAAATGGCCCTTTGTGTGGTCGATTTCAATCAGCAGATCATACAGTTCTCCGGGGCATTCAGCCCCATGTACCTGATCAGCCAGGGAGAGCTCAGCGTCATTTACGGGGACCGGATGCCCATCGGTCTTTACGGAGAGGAGAAATCACCCTTCCAGAACAAAGAAGTGACCTTCAGGGAGAATGATATGATCTACCTCTTCACGGACGGGTATGTGGACCAGATCGGCGGATTGCAGAGGAAAACCTTCAAATCAGTCCGTTTCAGGAAACTGCTCAGGGAGATCGCCCACAAACCCCTGGATGAACAGCGGGCCATCCTGAGAGAGGAACATGAGATCTGGCGCGCCGGGAAAGAACAAATCGACGACATCCTGATCCTGGGGGTCAGGCTCTCCACCGGGAGGAAGGATATTCACAGTTAAACTGAGAAGGAGGCTTCCTGAACAAAATTATTTTGAGCCCTGCAGGAGCTCCAGGGCCCTGTGCCAGTCGCTTTCTGAATCACCCGGCAACCCCTTCGCCAGTCTTTCCAGGTATACTTCATGCGCCTTCCTGGAGATTTCCTCATGTGAGGGCATGGTCTTTCCGGATTTGGCGGCCCTGGTGGTGGTTTTATGGGTTGCAGCCGGTTTGACGGCTTTTTTGGCTGCTGCAGGTTTAACGGCTTTTGTGGCCGGCGCCTTCTTCGGACTTGCTGCCGCACCCTTCTTCACTGTGCTTTTTGTGGCCATGTTCAATGTCTTGTTGGATGGT
>CAZNSZ010000156.1:0-5674 GCA_964575865.1 uncultured Bacteroides sp.
GCCCTGGCCCTCTACCGGTTCTGGGTCCGCTACTCCACACCAAGGTTTGAGATCAGGGCGGGTTTGCAGAAGATCAGTTTTGGTTCGGCAACCATCTTCAGGCCGCTCATGTGGTTCGACAAGCTCGATTTCCGGGATCCGCTTCAGCTGACCGAAGGGGTATACGGGCTGCTGGCCAGGTATTACTTTCAGGGGAATGCGAACATCTGGATCTGGTGGCTCTACGGCAATGAGGAGCCCAAAGGATGGGAAGTGGCACCGACCACCCCTAAAAAACCAGAATTCGGTGGCCGTGTACAGGTGCCCCTTCTCACAGGGGAAATCGCCCTGAGTTTTCACCACCGGAATGCCGATTTCACGCAATTCTATCCACCCGTTCCTGCTTCAGAAGCACCCCGGTACAACCAGGATTGCCTGGGGGTGGACGGAAAGTGGGACATCGGCCCCGGCATCTGGTTTGAATATGTGTTCAAACTCAATGCGGAAGAGAACCTGTTCTTCGAAAGGGTGGAGCATTTTGTCAATGTGGGGACAGATTATACTTTTGACATGGGCAATGGCCTGAACATTACCGCGGAATACTTCAGGTACCAGGGAACCGAGCAGACCGACTACCTGGCGGCGGCACTCAATTACCCCTTCGGACTCATGAACAGGATGGTGGCTGCCGTCTACTATGAGTGGCAGAGCAGGGCATGGTACAGGTTCCTCAGCCTGCAGCGGGAATACGATTACTGGACATTTAACCTGATCGGGTTCTGGAATCCGGAGGAGGTCCCGGTCCCCGGCCTGGAGGAAGAAAGGAGCCTCTTCGCCGGAAGCGGAATCCAGTTCCAGGCCACAGTGAATTTCTAACAGATAAAAGAAACTATGGAACCGGAAAGCATCATCGACATTGTGGGACTGGTCAAGCGGTATCCTGTGGGAGGGGGATTTTTTACCGCACTGAACGGGATCAATCTGACCTTCGGCAAGGGAGAGTTTGCTGCCCTGATCGGGCCCAGCGGTTCAGGAAAAACCACCATGATCAATATCATCGGTTCCCTTGACGTGCCCACCGAAGGAAGGGTCACCTTTATGAATCATTCCATCGGAGAACTGGATGCCAGATCGGCTGCACACCTGAGAAGTTCACAGATGGGATTCATTTTTCAGACCTACAACCTGCTCCCCGTCTACACGGTGTTTGAGAATGTGGAGCTTCCGCTCCTCCTGCTCGGGATCGAAGGCAAAACACGCAGGAAAATGGTGAGGGAAGCGATCGAATGGGTGGGCCTCACCAGCAAGATCCGGTCAAAACCGGCCCAGCTCTCGGGTGGGGAAAGCCAGCGGGTGGCCATCGCGCGCGCAATGGTAAAAAAGCCATCAGTGGTGTTCGCCGATGAACCCACAGCCAACCTGGATGCGGGGAACTCCCACCACATCCTGCAGACCATGGAAAAGCTGAACCGGGAGCTGCAGACAACCTTTATATTTGCCACCCATGACGAAAAAGTGATCAGTTATGTCCGCCGGAAAATTTACCTGTCCGACGGAAAAGTGGTTAGGGACGAGCAGGTGGCCCCAGTTGAAAAGGAGGCGTGACGAATGGTATCCATCAGACTGGCATTGCGCAATATTGTCGGAGCAGGTATCCGGACCTGGCTCAATGTCATCGTCCTTTCCTTCTCCTTTGTAATGATCATCTGGCACAAAGGCCTGCTTGACGGGTGGGACCGCCAGGCCATTCACGATATGATCCGCTGGGAAATCGCAGGAGGCCAGTTCCGGGTGGATGCCTATGATCCCTATGATCCTTTCACTTTGCCGGACTCCCATGCACCCGTTCCGGGTCAGCTGGAGGAACCGGTGCGGAACAGGGATGTCACTCCGCTGCTGTACGCCCAGGGGACCATTTATCCCAAAGGCCGCCTGCACAGCATCCTGATCAAAGGCATTGTACCCGGACAGGATATCATAGCGGTCCCTTCATCCCTTCTCAGGGCAGGACCCGGTGAAATCCCCGCGATCATCGGGACCGGAATGTCCGCCAGCACAGGGTTGAATGAAGGTGATTTTGTGACGCTCCGGTGGCGGGACAAGAACGGGGCATTCGACGCGGCGCAGATAAAAATAACCGGCATCTTCAAAACCAATGTGCCCACTGTGGATGCCGGCCAGGTTTGGATCCCCATCGAACAGCTTCAATCGATGATGCTGCTTCCGGGTGAAGCCACCATCCTGGTGTGCCGGGAGGGTCTTCCGGAGTTCAGGACTCCGTCCGGCTGGGAATACCTGACGCAGGATGACCTCCTTGCAGACCTTCATAAGATCATCCGTTCAAAATCCATGGCCGGGGTGATCATCTGGGCCATCCTCCTGATGGTGGCCATGCTGGCCATCTTCGATACCCAGGTGCTCTCCATATTCAGAAGGCAACGGGAGATCGGCACCTATGTGGCCCTTGGCATGACACGCAGGCAGGTGGTGACGCTGTTCACATTCGAGGGGGCCATGCACGCTGTTTTCGCCACCCTGCTGGGGGCACTCTATGGCCTGCCCCTGCTTTCGCTGCAGGCATCACGGGGGATCAACCTGCCGGTCAGCAGTGAAGATTACGGGTTAACCATGGCCGAGAAACTCTATCCGGTCTACAGCCTGGGGCTGATCCTGGGGACGGTCACCGTGGTGTTGATCGTGACCACCCTGGTGAGCTACTGGCCCTCCAGAAAAATTGCCAGAATGAATCCGACGGACGCTTTAAGAGGGAGGGCCACATGATCAGGTTTCTATTCAAAGGATTGATCAGGGACAGGCACCGGAGCCTGCTGCCCATGGTGGTCACCGCGCTGGGGGTGATGCTGACGGTGGTATTCCACAGCTGGCTCCGGGGTGTCCTGGATGAAAGCATTGAATACAATGCCCGCTTTGCCTCCGGCCATCTGAAAGCCATGACCCCGGCCTACTATTCCAACATGCAGCAAATGCCCAATGACCTGGCCATCATCGGATCAGGGGAGATCATGGACTCCCTCAGGAAAGGATATCCATTTATGGATTGGGTTGAGCGGATCCATTTCGCAGGACTGATCGATGTGCCCGATGAGAACGGTGAAACGGTGATCCAGGGAAATGCCCTCGGCATCGGTATCGACCTCCTTTCAAAGGATTCCCGGGAAGCGGGCCGGCTCTCCCTTTCCCCGTCCCTGCGCTCCGGCGGGCTTCCGGAACGTCCCGGCGAAGCCCTCATGAGCCATGCCTTCGCCCAGAAACTCGGCATCCGGCCAGGTGATCAGTTCACCCTCATCGGTTCCACCATGTACCGTGAACTGGCGGTCTACAACTTCACCCTGTCGGGCACTGTGGAATTCGGCACTTCGGCCCTTGACCGGGGGTCCATCATCACGGATCTACAGGATATCCGCCTGGCCCTGAACATGGAGGATGCAGCGGGGGAGATCCTCGGGTTTTTCAATACCGGATATTTCAACCAGGAACTGGCCGGTGAAGTCATCACCGAATTCAATGGCAGGTACCATGACGAAGCAGATATGTTCTCCACTGTCATGATCAGTCTGAGGGATCAGAACAACATGGGCACTTTCCTCGACTATTCCAACAAGCTGATCGGCCTGCTGCTTGCCATCTTCATTACCGCCATGTCGGTCATTCTCTGGAATGCCGGTCTGCTGGGAGGACTGCGACGGTACGGGGAGTTTGGCATGAGGCTGGCCATCGGGGAAGACAAGAACCATGTGTACCGGACCATGATCTATGAATCCCTGATCATCGGGATAACCGGTTCGGTGGCAGGGGTATTGCTGGGAATGGTCATTGCCGGCTACCTGCAGAAGAACGGGATTGACCTGGGGATCATGATGAAAAACGCTTCGATCATGATCCCCAGTGTATTCAGGGCGCGGATCACCCCGGAAACCTGGTACATCGGTTTCATCCCCGGGGTTTTCTCGGCAGTGATCGGGACCATGCTCTCCGGGATAGGGATCTACAAGCGGCAAACCGCACGTCTAATCAAAGAATTGCAGTCATGATACGATCAAAGGTACTTTTGCTGTTCATCCTCTTCTCTCAGGTCATCCGCGCCCAGGTCCCTGACGGAAAGGAGATCATGGGCCGCATCGACAGGAACATGTCATCGGAAAACCGCTTTTTCAGCTCGAAAATGATCATTCACGGAATCAGGGGGGCACGGACACTGGAATCCAGGACATGGACCCGGGGAGAAGAGACCTCGTTCACCGAATACCTCTTTCCGGTGCGGGAGCAGGGAACAAAAATGCTGAAGCTTGAAGACCAGCTCTGGATCTACTCACCGGCCACCGACCGAACCATACAGATCACCGGTCACATGCTTCGCCAATCTGTGATGGGATCGGATATGTCTTACGAGGACCTGATGGAGGACACCCGCCTGCTTGATCACTATGACGCCGTTGTCACCGGTTCGGAGCTGGTGGGAGATACCGAGTGCTGGGTGGTGGAGCTGACCGCATTTGATCCGGAAGTCACCTACCAGGGAAAAAAGCTGTGGGTGGACAAAGACAGGTACATTCCGCTCCGGGAGGAGATGTTTGCCAAGAGCGGGACCCTGCTGAAAAGGACCGAACTCTCCGAAGTCACCCAGATCGGGGGGCGGTGGTATCCCAAAAAGATCGTCTTCAAGGACATGCTCCAGGACGGTGAGGGGACGGAATTTCTCATCGGAGAGATCGAATTCAACATTGACATCCCCGACTACGTTTTTTCCAAGGGGAGCCTGAAGAAATAGCATGCCGGGCATGACTCATTGCCATGCCTCCAGCCTGCCCCGGCCATAAAACTCAATATCCTTGTCTGCCTTGAGTTGCTTTTCAAAGGACAGCCCGGAGTCTGAATCCCCGTAAAGGAAGAATTCCAGCCAGGGCACCATATACCGGGTCAATATGCCATGCTGTTCTTCCCTTGAGATTCCCGGCAGCCGGTCAAAGGAGTCTTCCGCGAAGTTGCAGATCCTGCTCTTTTCCGCCATCTGGCAATGGGTCCCTCCCCGGATACTGATCAAATACTTATGCGGGCTTTGAAGGGAATCATAGATGGGGAACTGGTGTTTCTCCGGAGGGGTGATCCAGTCCTCAGTGCCTGCAATTATGAGGGCAGGAACAGCAATGCTGTCCGCTGCCCCGGCTGATGAAGGCCTGGTATCCAGCGGGGCCAGGAGCAGCAGCACAAGGGTATCCCGGTCCCCGGAGGCTGGCGGAAAGGTGGATTGGAGAATGGATGTGCCGAGCACAGCTGCACCGCCCCCCATGCTGTGCCCCATCATTGCCCCGGACCGGCGTATTCTTTGATAGAACAGAGAGGTGGAATCATGGCCCAGCCGGAACATTTCCTTCAACAGGAATGCCATGTCCTTGCCGAACTCCAGGTGAGAGGGGAACAACCCGGACCCGCTTTCCGGGAGCACAAAAACAAATCCCTCTGGCACCGTCGCTTCCCATATGTTCCGGTAGGCATCCACCGGCATCATATAGCCGTGGCCGAAGACCAGTACCGGAAATCCCCCGTGAATTGCCGAGGAAGCTGGCGCCAACCTGCCCGCAGAGTCAGCAGGGTAAAGTATCCGTGCAGGGATCTTCCTGCCCTCCCTGTCCGGATCGACAAATGTGGTATCCAGCCGCCCCGTCGCATATGGCTG
>CAZNSZ010000157.1:0-5669 GCA_964575865.1 uncultured Bacteroides sp.
AATTTGCAGCGGAAGGACCTGGATTGCTCCTGCCGGCATCCGGAAAATCATTCTCTCTGAAGGTCCTCTCCATCATGGAGATTGAGGACGGGCTTATTGTAAAAAACCGGGATTACTGGGACGTGGAATCTTTTCTCAGGGCGGTAAGTGAGTGAAACTGAATCAGGTACTGGATCACAACATACCAAGCTCAGCCATTGCTTTACCTGGTCATATCCAGTCAGGACTTTCTTTTGCATCAGGTTTCTTGCGGGATTTTTCCCCTCAACAAAACTGGCCTAGTCCAGCCCTTTATAGTATTCGACCACCCCGTTGGAAAGATGCGCTACCTTGCTGAAAAGGGATTCCATTTCGACATCGGAGTAATGCCTGAAGTTTTTCACGATATCGATCTTTTCCTTCAGCATTTCAGGTGTTTTCGGGCCGGTGACCAGCACATCATTGGGAACCGAGAGGGAATAGGTAATGGCCTCTTTAACAGAAATGTGGTCGATAACCACATCATCCGCTTCGTTCTGTCCGTCAAAGCCCCTGCCGAAGAAAGCTCCTCCTGCCAGGGTTTTCATAGCGATCACCCCTTTCTTTTTCTCCTGCAACACAGGCAACACATTGTTGATGAAACTGTCATAACCGGTATCGATGGCGTTGATGGGCATCATACAGGCTTCCAGTTCATCGGTCATTTCCAGCATCCTCAAATGGGCCGAGGTGGCGGTATGTCCTGAGAATCCGATGTGCCTGACCAGACCTCTGGATTTGGCCTCGAGCATGAATTTCAGCACACCATTGTTCAGCCTTTCTTCTGCATCTTCCACGCTGTTCACTGCGTGCATAAGCCAGAGGTCAAGGCGGTCGGTTTTCATTCTTTCAAGGGAACCGGCCAGGTGCTGTTCAGCTGTCTTGTAATCCCTGGCCCGGGTTTTTGTCATTAGAAATACCTCATCGCGGTACCTGGGACTGAGGAATTTACCGTATTTGGATTCTGAAACACCCCGCTGGTAGGATTCTGCGGTATCGAAAAAACGAATTCCTTCATTGATGGCCAGTTCAATGGTTTCCTGTGCCATGGGATCATCCATACGGCCTACATGAAATCCGCCCAGTCCAAGCATGGTCACGTTTTCCCCGGTGGACCCCAGGGTCTTCTGGGGCAGGAGTTTTCCCCATTTGTCCGAAGCGCCGGGCGCCCTCCCAAATACGATCCCCGGGTGTGACAAAGCAAGTGTCGCACCGCTGATCGTCCTGATGAAATGCCTTCTGGTTGCCATAATCCTGCGTGTAAATACGTTAAACCCGGGGAGCGTGGAATTGTTCAGGTGAATCTTACCTGCCGTGAGTAGGCGGGATTTTTCGCCTCCATACTTGAGGCTCAGGTTCCCGATATGGGGGTGCTTAACAAAGAAAAGGCCCGGCAGACTCTGTCTGCGGGCCTTTTCTTTGTAGCGAGAGGGAGAATTGAACTCCCGACCTCATGATTATGAATCATGCGCTCTAACCATCTGAGCTACCTCGCCGTAACCATCCCGGGAAGGGATCGGGCTGCAAATATATAATTTTTTTGGGTCAGGAGCAATAACGGTTTTTTCCTATCTTACAGTCAGGAAGTACTGTGTAAAAGAAGCCAGGTGGAAGAAGATCAAAAAATCTCATGATTTCCTCATTCACGGATATGGATATATGGTTTCAGCTGCTGGTCTATGTGGCTGCCTTCGCGATTGTGGCTGTTGCTTCTGGCAGGATCGCCGGGGTGTTTGAGAAGCTGAAGCTGCCGCAGATCACCGGATTTCTGGTGATCGGGCTGATCTCCGGGCCTGAGATGCTGGGGCTGATCGACGGAGATGCCCTGCCTAAGCTCAATTTCCTCAATGAGATCGCGCTGGCGTTTATCGCCTTTGCAGTTGGATCAGAACTCTTCATCAAGGACCTGCGGAGGAGGATGAAAAGCATTATTTTCATGCTCCTGAGCCAGTCCGTGCTGGTTTTCATTCTGGCCGGGGTGGGAGCCTACTTCATCTTCGGGCTGATTCCGTTTTTTGAGGAGCAGACCATCGGGTTCCGCATCGCTATTTCCCTGCTGATCGGGACCATCGCCCTGGCCACTTCTCCCGCCGCCTCCATTGCAGTGATCAATGAACTGAGGGCCAGGGGACCCTTTACACAGACCTCCATCGGGGTGATCGTGGTGAAGGATTTCATTGTGATCGTCCTCTTCTCCGTGGTATTCACCCTGGCCAAATCGATCATTACGAAGGCGGAGCTCTCCCTGCTCTTTATCGGGCAGGTCCTGGCGGAACTGACCGTGGCCTTCGGACTTGGATTTGTCGTGTGGCTGTTATTGCGGGGTATCTTTTCCATCAAGGGGGCATTGAGGTTGAAACGCCTTCTGCTGCTGCTCACCGGATACCTGGCATTCCTTTTCACCAATGTGCTGGGGGCACATTCCAGCCGGTACCTGGGGATCGAACTGCATGTGGAGCCGCTTCTGATCTGTATTGTGGGCAGTTTCCTGGTGATTAACTATTCCATTTACAGGAACGATTTCATGAAGATCGTGAAGGATACGGGCCCCTATGTCTATATCGTATTCTTTACCCTCACCGGGGCGAGGATCTCTCTGGATGTGGTCTCGAGCCTCTGGTATGTGACCCTGCTGCTTTTCGGAGCCAGGCTGGTTTCCTTTCTGATCAGCAGTGTGACGGGGAGCCTGATCGCCGGGGACCCTCAGCGGATCGTTCGCCTGTCATGGATGCCTTATATCACCCAGGCCGGGATCAGCCTTGGTCTGGCCACGGTGATCGGAACCCAGTTTCCCGGGTGGGGGGATCAGGTCACCACCATCCTGATCTCGGTGATCGTGCTCAATGAGATCGTGGGACCGCCCATCTTCAAATGGTCCCTGAACCTTGCCGGTGAGGTCCATGTGAGATCCGACGGCACCTTCGACACGGAGCAGAAGATCCTGATATTCGGATGGGAGAACCAGTCGGTGGCCCTGGCCAACCAGCTGAAAAAGCAGGAGTGGACGGTGGAGTTTGTGGTGGTGAACCCATCGGTGGAGATCCTCGGCCAATCCGATTTTCAGATCCATGAATACACCGGCCCGGATCACCATTCCCTCCGGAAGTTCAGTGCAGAAACCGCGGACACCATCCTGTGCATGCTCTCCGATGAGGAAAACTATGCCATCTGCGAGACCGCATATGAGCATTTCGGAACCAAACACCTGATCGTCCGGCTCACAGAGCGGTCCAATTATCCGAAGTTCCACAAACTGGGGGTGATGGTCATCGATCCCGCCACGGCCATGGTGGCCCTCATGGAACACTTTATCCGTGCCCCCATTGCCACCTCACTGTTACTGGGGATGGATGAATCGCAGGATTCCATCGATATTGAGCTGCGCAACCGGAATTTCCACGGGCTCACCCTCAGGGACCTCCGGCTCCCTTCCGATGTGATCATTCTCTCGGTGACCCGGGGCGACCATCCGATCATCTCCCACGGATATACCCGCCTGCGGCTGGGGGATATCGTGACCCTGGTGGGCTCAAACGAGAGCCTGGAAAAGGTGCGCCTTAACCTTCAGGGGTACTGATCCGGTATTCAGCGATCTCAAGCCATTCTTTACGGATTTCAACCCCCCATCCCGGTCCTTCGAAGCTGTTGACCGCTCCCTCACGGACATCCAGTTTTGGTCCTATCATCCGTTCTGCTTCCCGGTTGATGCCCTCACCGGATTCGATGGAGTATTCCAGGTAATTTCCCGGATTGGGAATGGCCTGCATGAGGTGGAGGGCGAACAGGGTCACCATGCCGTGGTTGGCCGAATGGGGGATGCAGGGGATCCCCTCTGCTGCTGCCATCAGAGCGGTCCTCCAGGTCCTTGTGATCCCTCCCATGTAGAGCGGATCGGGCTGGATGATATCGAAGGTATGCTGACGGATCATCCTTTTCCAGTGGGCGATGTCGTTGTCCTGTTCTCCACCCGAAACGTCCAGTTCGAGTGCACCGGAGACCTCCCTGATCCAGTCCGTCTCCCAGTAGGGGCAGGGTTCCTCGAACTGAACCACCCCGTTTTGGTGCAGCATGTTCCCGTAGTGGATCGCCCGGTCGGGAGTGTAGCAACTGTTGGCATCGGCCAGAAGGCTGCAGCTACCTGCAAGGGCGTCGCCAAGCCCGGTGATCATCTCCTCTGTCCTGTTCTCCCATGCATCCCGGTTGTGCCCGGCCTCGGTCCCGATCCTGTATTTGAACGCGGTGATCCCCAGCTCATCCCGCAAAATGGACATCCGCTCCACCTCCTCCCCGGGTGTGGTGGTCCGGCTCATGCTGGAGCCATAGATCATGACCGGCTTGCGGCTCCCCCCCAGCAGTTCGCACACCGGTTTCTCCCTGATCTTTCCGTACAGGTCCCACAGCGCCGTATCGATCCCTCCCAGGGCCCGGTTCACATAGGACCAGGGGTATTTCAGGTTGCGCTCGATGCAGCGGTCCACGATGGCATCGATGGCGGCAGGATCCTGACCGGTTACCAGCCGGGCCAGGTTGCGGTGAAGGATCGTAGCGGCGATATCCGCATTGTAGGTGGAGATCTGTCCCCATCCCTGTTCCCCGGTGTCGAGGGTGACCCTGACCAGGGCGATATCCGGCTTTGAAAAGGTTTCGATACTCCGGATCCTTCTCCCCGGTTCGATCACCTCGAATTCCCGGTACCCTTCTGTCCGGCCCAGGTGCAGGTAGGGGCCCGTTCCAGGTTCTTCCAGTGGTGAAGGATCGGCCGTGTTGGTCCGGCACCCGGTCAGCCCGGCCAGCAGGGTGGCCGAGGTGCTGTTTCGAAGGAACGTTCTTCTTTTCATTGGTTGTGTTTAAGGGGGATTGCGTTACCCAAGATAAGGAACCGTGACAAATCTGCCGCTTTCTTTTCCCGGGAATCGGAATGAAGGTGTAAATTTACGCCCGGCAATAAGGAAAGGGAACAGGCTATGTTTGGATCGAAAAACTCTGTGCGGCGAATCTCACTGCCCGTCTGGCTGGTCCTGTGTGGACTGCTGGCGGCAGGGTGTAGCCATGAGTATAAATCAAACGAACTGAGACTGGAGACGTACCAGTGGAATTTCTGGCCCGAGCCGGAGGCGGCCCTGGTGCCGGATACGCTGTATGAGGGAGATCCCGCACCGGGAGACCTGCCCGTCAACGTTCCCTCGTGCGGGTGGGAAGCCCTGCACCGGGGGATGGGAAAGCTGGTACGGATTCCGGCGCAGAGCTACCAGCATTTCGGGGAGACTGACCGCAGCCGTGTTGCCTGGTTCCATTGCCGGCACACGCTTCCTGAATTGTGGGAGGATCAGGAGATCACCCTCTTCTTTGAAGGGGTGAGCCACCGTGCAGAGGTATACCTCAATGAACAGCTGGTGGGCACCCACCTCGGACAGGGAACTCCCTTTGAAGTAGATATCACCCAGGAGGTCTATTACACCCGGGACAACCATCTGGCCATCCGGGTGTACGATCCGGATCCCGATTCCGTCGGCATCACAGGGACCATTCTGGTCAGGGCATCGGGAGTGACCCCGGAAGGGGAACTGAAGGAGCAAGGGGAGTGACCCGGAGAAAATCAGATCCTGTAGATTTCCTTATTCACCAGCCGCATCAGCTCGATATAGTTCTCC
>CAZNSZ010000158.1:0-5529 GCA_964575865.1 uncultured Bacteroides sp.
TCCCCAATATGGGTATGCGGAACTTGTGAATGAAAATGAGAAGATCTGCACAAAGGAAGATGAAAGGGGGGAAATTGTCGCCACCGGGTTTCACAACCATGTGGCCCCGCTCATCCGCTACAGGACCGGGGATGTGGCTGTTCATGGCGGGTTCAATGGGTGCGATCATCCCAACTGGCTCAAGATCAAAAACCTGGAGGGGAGGGTCCAGGATTTCCTGGTTGACCGCGACCATGTCATGAAAACCTATATGCATATTGACCGGCCGTTCTGGGAATTCAGGGAAAAAGTGAATGCTTACCAGTACGTGCAGAATGAGCCAGGCAGGTTGTTGCTCAAGATTCATCCCAGGGTGGAACTTTCTGAAACGGAGCTGGCGGAAATCAGGAAGATCTTTCACAGCACTTATTTTAAATTCGATCTGGATATCCGTCTGGTGGATGATATTCCGAGGACTGCCGGAGGGAAGTTCAGGTACCTGGTTCAAAACATCGATCTGAACGGTGACCGGTCCTCCCAACCCAAAGTGAATGAAGGGGGGGATTAAACATATCGTCCGCAGGATTCATCACAGCATTCCCCCGGAGATCAGAAAATCATACCGTTTCCTGATCGTCCTGGTAAATGCGCTCAGGAAATATCTCCTTCCGGTGTATCAGTGTACATTTATGGAACGGGAGAGCGGGGAGGCAATGCGCCTGGTGTATATGGGATGGGACCATAAAATGCTTCATTACATGGTGGCCCGGTTTACAGACGATGCACCGGAGATCAAGCGCCTGGCCAGGCGTACCCCGGGGAGCATTTGCCGCCATTTGAGGGGAAGTACGTCAAATGCCGACATCACCCTGGTCGAATCCTATGGGTTACCAGGCCGGTGCGGCTGGAACAAGGGATTCCTGATGCCGCACTGGATGGAGATGGAGGTGGGTATGGAAACCTTTGAGGGGAAGTCGCGGACCAAGAATATCCTTCGGAACATCCGGAAATACCACCTGGGCTATGAAGTCAGGACGAGAATGGAAGACTTTGACCTTTTCTATCACAGGATGTATGTCCCGTTCGTCAGGGCCAGGCATGGATTGTCATCCGATGTTGCGGATTACAAGCATTTTGCCGGGAAGTTCAGGAAGCAGGAATCCATGTTGTTCTTTATTGTTGTGGATAACGAGCCGCTGGCAGCCGCTTATATTGAGGACAAAGGGGAGGTGCACAGGCTCAGCGCCTTCGGGGTGCTTGACGGCAGCGAAGAGGTTTTCAGGATGGGGGTTGTGGGTGCGCTGTACTATTTTGTGATCAGGTACTTCGGAGAAAGGGGGGAGACCACTCTGATGGTGGGCAACTCGAAACCTTTTGTACTGGACGGGGTAACCGAATTCAAGAGACAGATCGGGGGTTCACCGCACCTGAAGGACCTGCCAGGTCAGGAGAAACTCTGGTTGATCCCTTCGGCAGCCTCGGCAGTATCCAGGCAGGCCCTTAAAGCCAATCCGGTCTACCACCTGCTGGACGGAACATTGGGTATGGCAGTTTTCATTGACGAAAAGGACTTTGCCGACCAGGACCAGTTCCGGAAGTACTTCAAAAGGCTGAACTGCGAACAGGTCACATTTGCCACGGTATATTGTCTGGAACCTCCGGACAGGATCCGGACCTGGCTGGAAGAGGAGCAGGCCGTAAGGATCGTGGATATTTCCCATGGTAAAAGCGGCCTATTTGACTTACCTGACTGATCTTTATGGCTTTCAGATCCATCCATACCAGGGCCGCTGCGTTGGTCAAGGACGTCCGGAACCGTTTCATCAGGGTTTCTTTTTTCGAAGGAAGTAACCGGAATGGTGACCGGGTCACGATGTTTCATGCGGGATGGGACCGGAAACTTGCTGTATACTGGGCAGGAAGGCTATTTGGTCAGGAAATGAAGCCTTCACGGAAGCTGTTCATGTCCGTCACCCGCTTCGCGAAGCGCTATTCCCGGGAGCTGATGCCGGCAGACGTGGCCATCATTGAAAACCATGCCTTCAGTTCGTCCCGGGGACTGACTTCGGCCGGGCGACCGGCGGATTGGAGCCTACGGCTTATCCTGCCCAGATGGATGGAACTGATGATCGATGTGGAGGTTTCCCTTGGGAAACACTATACCAAGGAGATCCTTCGAAGGATCAGGAAATACGGGCTGACCCACACGTTCAGTGGTCACATTGAAGACCTGGATGTTTTCTATTACCGGATGTACAGACCACTGATGGCACACAGGCACCGCGATACAGCCGAACTGGCCAGCTATGCATATTTTCACAGGAAGTTCATGGACAACCGCCTGGAAATGCTCTTTCTGAACCGGAATGGGGAACGGGTGGCAGGTCTGGTCATTGAGAAGTTGGAAGGAATAAAACGGATCCTTGCCTTTGGCGTGGTGGAAGCAAGGGATGAGGTCCTGAAATGGGGGGTTCATGCCGCTGCCTATTACTTCACCCTGCTTCAGTGCAAAAACCAGGGGTATGATCATATCATGTGCGGAAGCTCCATGCCCGTAGTCTCCGACGGAGTCACACAATTCAAACTGCGGCTCGGAGCGAAACCTTACCTGAAGGACCTGCCGGGGAGAAAGAAATACAGCCTGGTGGTTCCGGATTTGTCTGAGCGGGTAATGAACCTTTTTACTTCCAATCCCGTATTTCACCTGAGTAAGGATAAACTGAGGGTGGTGGCATTCACCGATGGATCCGGATATGGACAACCCGGGGAGCTGCAACGCCAGTTGAAACTTCTCCGTACCGGGAACACCGATAAACTGGAATGTCTGGTTTTCAACGACCCGGAGGGAAAAATTACAGGCTGGATCAATGACGGAAAGGTTGATCCGGTGGAACTGTACCGGCCATGAAGAAGGTTATCGTGAAGATCATCAGGTGGATCCATTCCCATATGCCTTTGTGGGTGAGCGGAGTGTATATGCCATTTGTATATCTCTTCAGGGAGGTCAAGGGGCTTCGTGTCAGGGAACATGTCATCCGGGGTGCATTGAAAGATGGTCGCTCCGAACTGCAGATGGCCTATTACGGAAATGATGAGCGGATACTCAACTACTGGACACGGATTCTATTCAGCGGATCCCCGGGGATTGCCACAGGCTCTAGGGTGCCTGTCCGAAGGGTAATGTCATCAGCCAGTGCAGGGGGCTGCGCCCATGAGGTGGTGCTGCTGGAACTGACGGGCAGGATCAGGAACCTGGTTCAGGGTAACAAAGGATTTTTGCTCCCCCGGTGGGTCGATACGGTCCTCAATGTGGATGAATCCCTTGATGCGTTGGAAAACAGGAAAATACTGAAGACCATTGAAGAACAGGGGTATACTCTTCGGAGGAGCAGGGACCGGGAAGATCTGAGTTTTTTCTATGAACGGATGTTCAGGCCATATATCGGAAACCGGCACCAGGAAGCATCGGTCATGGTGGAATACAGTTACTTCCTCAAGCGGATGAGAAAGCGGGACTCACAATTGTTCTTTCTGATGAAGGAGGGCGTTCCGCAGGCAGCCTCATTTAACGAAAGGATTGGCGGTATGACGAAATTCTCAGGGCTGGGGGTGCTGGATGGCAGTCCGGAGATCATCCGGACGGGGGCCATACGTGCCCTTTATCATTTTATGCTGCGCCACTACAGGGAAATGGGGGTGGAGGTGATCAATTTCGGGGGTACCGGTCCGCTGCTTTCGGACGGGCTGACCAGGTTCAAGCGTTCCCTCCGGGCGATTCCCATGAACAAGAGTCCCTACGGAGAAAAATCCTTTCTCCTGATCCCAGTAAGGACCTCTCCTGCTGTAACGGAGATGCTAAAACTCCATCCATTCCTTTACCTGGAAAAGGGCAGGTTTTTCCGGGCGCTTTTTCCCGATGGAGAGATTCTGTCGGATAGAAATGGATTCCTCTCCTGGATGAAACAGAACCAGTTCCTCGGCACTGCGGGCACAAAGATCTTTTGCCGGAGCGGGGCAGAAAGGATCAATCAGTGGATCTCCGGCGAGGAACTGGCCGGACATGAGGTGTTGCCCTTTCCGGCATCCGAATCCTGAGTCATATTGCAGCTGCTGACCGGTTTTCTGATTTCGGAGGTGTAATATGGACCTGTTCCGGGGATCATGGGGTTGTGCCCGCCAAAAGCGGATCTGATGCGGAACCCTCTGCCTCCATCCTGCGTATAAGTGTCCGGAGGAAGAACATTCAGCGGAATAGCTTCCTGCATACTGGAACAATCCGGAAAACGAAACTGAATTCATCTCTGAACATGGGTAGCTCAAAAAAGGTATTGAAGTGGATCCACGGGTGGACACCACTGTGGTTCAGCAGCGCATATATGCCATTTGTCTACCTGATCCGCCATCTGAAAGACCTCCGCCTGCATGAATATGTCATTGAAGGGCGCTTGAAGGAAGGGGATGGAACACTGAGGCTGGGTTTCTTCGGGAACGATGAACGGATCATGTGCTACTGGCTGAATACCCTCTACGGAGAAGCGACCAGGGTGGAAAAGAAACCCAGGGTGGCTGTCTGGAACATCCCTTTCAGGCTCAGGAACAATCCCCACGGACATGAGATCGGGCTGGTGGAGGTATCGGGGATCTCCAGGCAGTTCCCGGTTGCAGGAAAGGGATTTGTCCTTCCGAGGTGGCTGGAAACCAAGCTGAAGGTTGATGAATCGCTGGATGCCCTGAGCAACAAGCAGAATCTGAGAAATATCCGGAAGCACCAGTTCACATGCCGGTACAGCACCTCCATGGAGGACCTGCAGTTCTTCTACGAGAGGATGTTCAGGCCTTACATCAGCGACAGGCACAAGGATGCGTCGGTGATCGCAGACTTCAGTTTTTTCAAAAAGCGGATGAAAAAGAAAGGTTCCGGACTGTTTGTACTCATGGAAAACCAGGAACCTGTGGCCGCATGTTTCAATGAAAGGATCAACGGCAGAATGAAGTTTTCCGGCATCGGGATCCTGGATGGCAGGAGGGACATCATCCAGAAAGGGGCCATGCGGGCGATTTACTACTTTATGCTCCGCCACTACAAGGAGGCAGGGGAGGAATGGATTGACTACGGGGGGACCAGCCCGCTTTTATCGGACGGCCTCACCAAATTCAAACGGTCCATGAAAGCTGTTCCCAAGAGCAGGCATCCATACGGGGAAAAGTCCCTGGTCCTGATACCGGTCCGAATGTCGGGAGCAGTGAGCGAATTCCTGGGATCAAACCCTTTCCTTTTTCTGGACAGGGGCAGGTTTTACAGGGCCCTTTTTCCCGATCCTGCCACGGCTTCGAATAAGGAAAATTTTCTAAAATGGCTTCAGCACCTGCAGTTTCCAGGTGTTTCAGGCAACAGGATCTACTGCAGGTCCCATGCAGAAATGTTCCACAGCTGGATATCAGAGGAATCGCTTTCAGGGTACGAGATCCATCACCTGCCTGTGGCGTGAGAAGGGCCTTTTATTCCCCGATGATTTTCACCAGGACCCGTTTGCGGCGCTTGCCGTCGAA
>CAZNSZ010000159.1:0-5438 GCA_964575865.1 uncultured Bacteroides sp.
TTCAGTCCTTTTTCGGGGGCCTGCTGATGGTCCTGGAAATGGAATGGGCGGCCAGGGGTGCGGTGAGATAGATGAAAACGATCACCAGGACCGCTTTGATGAGGGCCACCGCTGTCAGAAAATGAAGTCCCACTCCGGTGAGCATGAGCAGGAGCCCGAAGGAGGTGGCTTTGGTGGTGGCATGCATCCTGCTCAGGGGATCCCTGAATCTCAGCAGACCGATGGCTGCGATCAGGATAAAGAGGGATCCCAGGAAGATCAGTATGAGGACAATGGTTTCTTTCATTGCTTCTCTTTCAGGTAATTGGAGATGGCCAGCGTGCCCATGAAGGAGATGAGCGAGATCACAATGGCCACGTCGATATAGATCCCCTGCCCTGTAATCACCGCGAAGAGCAGGATGGTGCCCATGACGATGGAGGCGACCAGGTCCAGGGCGATGATCATGCTGGCCTGTTCCGGTCCCCTGATCAGCCTGATCAGGGAAAGAACCAGTGCAGCCAGCAGGGCAGCGAACGATCCTGTGATCAATACATATTGGATTCCGGTTTCCATGAGTCGTCTATTCGGTTATCTGGCGTATTCTTTTCATGATCTGTCCGATCTCCCTCCTGGTGTCAGCCTGCCGGTCCATATAGAGCACATGTACCAGGAGCTTTTTTCGTTCCCTGTCAAGGTCCATGGTGAGCGTCCCCGGCGTCATGGAGACCAGGTTGCTGAGCAGCAGGATCCCCGCATCCGATTCCAGATCCACGTCCACCTCAATGATTCCCGGTCTGGTGCGCATCCGGGGGGTGAGGATATCGTATGCGATATAGAGGTTGGCGCTGACCAGTTTCGCCAGGTAGAATCCGGCGAACATTACGGACTGTATGATTCTTTGGAAGATCTTCATGGTTTTACCTGGACATAACGCTTTCAATGTAGTGAACGGGATTGAGCAGGGCCCCCGCTGCCTGCATGGTAAGATCGACCACCAGGGGGGCAAGGACCCCCATGAGCAGGGTGACCGCCCCGAGAATGACGGAAGGCAGCAGGTCCGTAAAGGAGAGGGGCTCTGGTTTTTGCCGGGCCACACCCTCCGGGACCTTTTTCAGGAATGCTTCGTTCCATATCTTGATCATGGAGTAGAGGGTCATCAGGCCGGTGAGAACGGCGATCCCGGTTATCCAGTAATTTCCGTTATCAAAACCGGCCTTGATCAGGATGAATTTGGCGAAAAATCCCGAAAGCGGGGGGATCCCCGCCAGTGCAAAGGCCGGGATGATGAACAAAACAGCCAGCACGGGGCTCTCTTTGAAGAGGCCTCCCACCTCTTTCAGGGAATAGCTGCCGCGCATCCGGTTGATCAGTCCGGACACCACAAAGGCATTGGTTTTGGCCACCATGTTGTGCAGGGTAAAAAAGAGGGCCCCTGCGATCCCCAGGGGAGTGAAGATGGCCAGGCCCATGATCATGTACCCGATCTGACTGATGATGTGGTAGGACAGGATCTTCCGGGTTTCATACCTGGAGATGGCCGCCATTCCGCCCAGGACCATGGTGAATCCGGCGATAACGAACAGGAGGTTGTGCCAGAAAAGGGGATCCTGCACGAAGAAAAGGGTGAAAAAGCGCATCATGGCATATACGCCCACCTTGGTCAGGATCCCGGCAAAGAGGGAGGTGACGGTGATGTCCGGGGTGTGGTACGATGCGGGCAGCCAGAAATAGAGGGGGAAAACAGCGGCCTTGATACCGAACGCCAGGAAGAAGAGCATGGCCGAGGAATTGATCAGGATCGACTGCTCGTCGTGCATCAGGATCTCTGCCAGGTGGGCCATGTTCAGCGTCCCCGTTTTTCCGTACAGCAATCCGATGCCGGCAAGGAAAAAAAGTGAACCAATGAGGTTCAGGGCCATGTATTTGATCCCCGCGCGCATCTGATCCCTGGAGAAACCAAGTGTGATCAGCACGAAGGAAGAGATCAGCATCACCTCGAACCAGACATAAAGATTGAAGATATCGCCTGTTATGAAAGCACCGTTGATCCCCAGGATCAGCGTGAAAAAGAAGAAATAGAATTTGGCCAGGAAGGCCTTGCGCTCCTTGATTTTCAGGGCAAAAACGGAGATGGCCACCACGATCACCGAGGAGATCACCAGGAACAGGGCGCTCATGGGATCGATCACGATGGAGATCCCGAATGGGGCATCCCATCCCCCTGCCACAAGGGCCAGGTAATTCCCCGAAAATACTTCGCCAGCGATGACCACCGCACTGACCAGCAGTAACATGCTGCCCGAGATCGCTGAAATGGATGCGATTCGCTCATTCCTGATGACCAGGTGGATGATCATCATGGCAAAAGGGATCAATATGGGCAAAACGGCCAGCATGTGCTCAATCCTCTTCGGTGGGTTTCAGCTGGTCCAGGTCATCGGTCCGGGTTATCTGGAACAGCCTGTATTTGACGGCAAGCAGGTATACCACGATCCCCAGACCGATCACTACCGCGGTGAGTACCATCGCCTGTGGCAATGGATCAGAGAGCTCACCTGCGGGCCCGGTGGCATCCACAAATGCGGGTTGGCCGGGAACGATCCCCGAGGAGAGGAATACCAGCAGGTTGGTGGCATTGCTCAGGAAAATGATCCCGATGATGAATTTCAGGATGCTCCGGCGCAGCAGCATATAAACACCTGCGGTATACAGCACCCCTGTCAGTATGGCAAGCAGAATCTCCATCAGTATGCGCGTTTTATTGAAAAGAAAAACATCCGGGTAATCCCGATCACCCCGAAAAAAACCCCGGTGTCGAAGAGCAGGGGGGTCCCCAGTTTCAGGTCTCCAAGCAACGGGAGGCTCAGCTGGAGCCAGTACCCTTTCATGAAAGAAGCACCCTGGATCAGCGAGGGAAGGGCACTGGTCAGGATCAGCAACAACCCGGTGGCGATCAGTGCAGCCGGACTCGTTTTCATTTGTCTGGCCACCACTTCGATGTCGTAGGCGAAACCTTTCATCACCAGGGAAAGCCCTGCCAGCAGCCCGGCAATAAATCCCCCGCCCGGATGGTTGTGCCCCCTGAGAAGGGCAATGACCGCGAACAGCAGGAGCAGGGCACGGACGTAACGCTGGGCGATCTGGAGGATGGATGAATTCATATTTCCTTCTTTTTTACCGAGAACAAGAGGGCTGCACCCACAGCGGCAACGGCCAGCACGATCACCTCACCCATGGTATCCAGCGCCCTGAAATCCACCAGGATCACGTTAACCACATTCTTACCGAATGCTTCGGGATAGGCCCTTTCCACGAAATAGGTGCTGACGGGAATGTTGAAATCCAAATGGATCGCTTTGATGGCCATTACCGTCATGACGCTCCCGAAGAGGAGCGCGACGGCCAGGTCCCTCAATTTGGTCATGCGTGATGAAAGGGTGGCGAATTTGGGGAGTTTCTGAAGCACCAGGACAAACATGACCATGACCAGGGTCTCCACCAGGATCTGGGTGATGGCCAGGTCCACTGCGCTGTAGTACAAATAGATCATTGCGAGTCCGTACCCGATGAGCCCCAGGGCCACAATGGTGGCGATCCGTGATCTGGACAGGGCGCTGAACACCGCCGCAGCGATCATCACACCGACCAGGATGGAGATGTTCAGCGGCCTGAGCGAAAAGGAGGCATCGGGTTTCCAGTCCCAGGTAAAGATCACCTGGAACCAGATGGCAGCGGCTGCAAAAACAAAAATGGTCAGGATGTAGTAGCGGTGGTACCCATGCTGAAGGGTTCCGGTCCGTTTGTCGGAAAAGCGGACGAACCCGTCGATCACCTGCTGGAAAGCATCCGCCGGATTGATCCGGAACAGTTTCTGGTTCAGCTTTTCCCATGCGTGCAGGAGCGATCTCCTGCGGAGGGCCAGCAACGTCAACGCAATTCCGGCGATGACGGTGAAGAGGCTCAGGAAAAACACCTGGTTGAATCCGTGCCACAATTTCAGCTTGACGCTCATGGGTTCGGTAAGAATGTCGTACAGCGCCGACTCGATCAGGGTGCTGCCCAGGAGCCCCGGGACCAGCCCGAGGATCAGGCTGAGCAATGCAAGCACAAGGGGCCCAATGATCCAAAGGATTCCCTTTTCACCGGCGCTTCCGGGTGTCCGGCCTTCGGGTCCCAGGAATATCCGGTGGACGAAAAGCAATGAAACGGCCACCATCAGGATGTTGGAGACCACCCCGAGCACCAGGACCACACCGGCAATACCGGGAAGCTGCAGTTTGGCCTCATAGATCAGCTCTTTGCCCAGGAATCCCAGCATGGGAGGGAGCCCGGCCATGGAAAGTGCCAGCAGCAGGGTGACCAGAAAGGTGAGCGGCATTTTTTTGCGCAATCCTCCCATCAGGGTGATATCCCGGGTGCCTGTTTTCTTTTCCAGCATGCCGGCCACCATGAACAGGGCCGCCTTGTAAAAGGCGTGGACAAACAGGAAGAGCAGGGCCGCTTTGATGGAGGCTGTGGTATCGATGCCAAGGAGCAGCACCAGCACCCCGAGGGCATTGATGGTGGTAAAGGCCAGGATCGCCTTGATATCCTTTCGGGTGACAGCCATGTAGGATCCAAGCAGCATGGTCAGCACCCCTGCCAGGGAGACGATGTAGAGCCACTCCGGGGTTCCTCCGAGCACCGGGTTCAGACGGGCCAGCAGGTACACCCCGGCCTTTACCATGGTGGCGGAGTGAAGGTAGGCACTGACCGGACCGGGTGCCTGCATGGCTCCGGGGAGCCAGAAGTGAAAGGGGAACTGCGCCGATTTGGTGAATGCCCCCAGCAATACCAGGAGAAGACCGGGGAGGTAAAGGGGGCTCTCCCTGATGGCGGAAGCCTGCACCACCCAGTCCGATACCGCATAACTTCCAGCCACGCTGCCCAGAAGAATGATCCCCGCCAGCAGGCTCAGCCCCCCGAATCCTGTAAGAAAGAGGGACTGGAAGGCGGCTTTGCGGGCTTCTTCCTTTTCATGGAAGAAACTGATCAGCAGGAACGAAAGCACCGTGGTTAATTCCCAGAAGATAAAGAGCAGGATCAGGTTCTCCGAGAAGACGAGTCCGAGCATGGCCCCGCTGAATAGGAACAGGAAAATGGAAAACCTGTTTCTTCCTTCATAATCCTTCATGTAGGGATAAGAGAACAGAAAAACCAGTGTGCCGATGCCGGTGATCAGCAGGCCGAAGCTCAGGCTGAGGGCATCCAGCTTCAGGTCCAGGTCCAGTCCCACCTCGGGGATCCACTCGTAATGCCTCACCACCGGTCCCGATGAAACCACCTCACCCAGCAGAAGAAAGAGGTAAACAAATGTTCCCAGCTGCACCCCCGCAAACAGCAGGGGCCGCAGTTCGGAGAACTTTCGGGGCAAACGGATCACCACCAGGGGCAACAGGAAGTATATGAGGAGGATA
>CAZNSZ010000160.1:0-5310 GCA_964575865.1 uncultured Bacteroides sp.
GCAGAAAGTCAATAGCTTTTCATTTCAGGGATATGTCCAATCATTCCTGTATTGCAATTGCCAATATTATTGCGTAAATGTACGATACGTAAATGTACGATACGTAAATATATGACACGCATTTTTTCGCAATAATAAGAGTGATTATGAGAACGAATAAAGATATTTCCCCCAATCCGTTTCAGTTCGGTGTAGTAGTGGATGATTCCGCTTTCTGTAATCGCACAAGTGAGATTGCCTTCCTTAAAAAACAAATAAAACATGGTCACTCCACCTGGCTCTTTTCGCCCAGGAGATTTGGAAAAACCTCCCTGGTGGAGAAAGTGTTCAGGGAAACAAAATCTGCCACCTGCATTTTCGTGGATCTTTACAATATCAGATCCATAGATGACTTCAGCAGAAAATATTCCGCGATCATTGCAAAGTAACTTTTTAACTGGAAGGATGATATTAAAAAGCTCACCGGAAGGCTGTCAGATAGTTTCAGGCATCTGTCCCCCGCTGTTTCATTCGATGAATTCGGGAGTCCCGGTTTCTCACTCAGGGTAAACAGAATTGAACATCAGGCAGACATCGAAACCATACTGGAGATACCACACCGGATTTCAATGAACAGAAATCGGAGGATTTGCATTGCATTTGATGAGTTCCAGGAGATTAAAAGAATTGATCCGCTCTTACTGAACTGGATGCGGTCATCCTTTCAGAGGCATACAGGCATATCTTATATTTTCCTTGGCAGTAAACAATCGATGATGGAGGATATTTTTGCTTCCGCACGATCACCCTTTTACGAATTTGCTGTAAAGATGAACCTTCCTGTGATAGGGCGGGAGGAATTATACATCTTCATCAGGGAGAAGTTCCGTTCGGCTCAACTGCAGGTCAGGGATGAGACAATACATCAGATCCTCGAGAAGTCAGACTGCCAGCCGCATTACACACAATTCTTTGCCTCGGTTGTCTTTGATCTTGTAAGCAGCGGGTATGACCAGACAGAGGAAAGCTTTACGGATACATGGCTGAATAAGGTGATGCTGTCCCAGGCGGATGTTTTCCAGGATATCTATGACCAGTTAACCAACACCCAGAGATCTGCAGTGCAGGCCTTGTCGAAAATCAGGGGTGAAGGCATCTTTTCTGATGACGCCAGGAAAAGCTACGGACTTCCCGTGAGTTCATCCCTGAGCGAAGCACTGAAGGCACTGCAAAAGAAAGCCCTGATCTACCGTTCAGGGGAACATTATCAATTCTCCAATCCGGTTTTCCGGGAATGGTTACTGACCCTGACATAGATCCTTCACTCAGTACCCATTGAATAGCCGGTGATGATATCCCGGATCAGCCGTTCCATTCTGATAAAGTGTGAGCCTCTCCAGAAATATTTATCACATCGGGGACAGTGATAGAATGTATCAAAACACCTGTATATGCCTGGATCGATCCGTTCACGGATTGTTTCTTTATGTACCGCCAGCAATTCACTGTTGCATGTCATGCAACGGGTAAAGGATCTGAACTGTGAAAAGAGGTCAAACTTCTTCACTACCTCTGTCAACTGGGCGTGTTTTTCCACGGACCGTACGTAATACCCGTGATCCACCCGTGAAGATTGGAGGAGCAGCTTGTCCCTTGTCAGGATGATCCGCATCTCATCCCGGGCGGTTTCAATAATCTCCCTGTCACTGTAGTCGTTCCTGTACAGTGTATCGAAACCCAGCATCCGCAGATACCTGGCCAGTTTCCCCAGGTGGGCATCGAGGATGAACCGGGAAATACGCAGGGGTTGCTTCTGCGCAGTTTGAAGAGAACTGATATCGAAGTTTTCGAAAACCGGATAGATCGCTATGTAATCATTATCAAGCGGCCGGTAGCTTCTCGCGGCAGGTTTGCCATTGACCGTCACCAGGTCGACTTCCGATAGGGGTATCCCCAGTATCTCTGCGACCTCACCAATGGTAACGGGCTCTTTCAGGGTGAGGGAAAAGGGTGTTTGTTTTTTTTCTGCGGGCATGAAATCATTCAGTTCCGCGAAACAGCGAACGGTGATGGTCTTCAACTCCGACATGGCCGATTTCAAATTTATGAAAAACAACCTTTTGCCGGCAGCAGGCTGAGAAACCGGCTGTTACATGTGATCCTTCAGTAACCTGAAGAAGGCATGTTTGCTGGTATGCAGCTCATGGATCATTTCTCCGATCTCATTGTGCCAGAGCATCCTGTCCTGGGATTGAAGAAAATCCCTGGCAGTCTCTTTGCCTGCCCGGGTTGCTTTTTCAATTTTCAATCTGAACTGGTTGGTCTTTGTCAGGATGTTCCCGATAATATGCAGGACCGACTTCGTTTCGGGAGCCACGTTCAGACCGGGGAACAGGGAATCGCTGCTGATGGTAATGGTGGCATTGATCCTGTTCAAATGGTTGATCATCCGGCTGAGCAGGTGGTGGATGCTGCCTACCTCATCACCGGTCAACTCAATATGCAATGACTCGGAAATGCGCTCAATCTGAAGGACAAAATCTTTGTATGCCTCATACCGCATATCATAGAGCTTCCGCTTTTCCTCGTTCAGTTCCTGTATCCAGAACTGGAATATCCCGAATCCCAGTGCCAGCGAGGCGAATACCCCTGTAATTCTTGATTCGCTTTCCGTCACAAAGTCATCAATCAGGAACAAATACCATGTTAATACCAGCACAAGCACAAGGAAAAGGAACGCCAGTGCTTTTTCAATCCGGAGGCTCATGAATCTTAACTAAATATCAGTCAAGATAGCGGATAAGTAAATATAAATGAATTAGAATATTAACACATGCTAATCCTCACCCAGTGCATCCAGGGCCTTGTTGTATTTGAGGAACACACGGAGGGTGGTCGTGTCTGTTGAAAACACGGAATTCAGTCCCTGGGCCTCCTGCGGCGGATCGCCCGTAAAGGAATCGCCGGGACGCCAGATATAGTCTCCGTGACTTGCCTTTCCCTCGCCACCCCAGGCCCAGAAGTTCAGCCCGGCCATGGGCGATCCGGCAACGGCGCTGTCCACAACGGCAGCAAACAGCCGGGAAAGGTACTCATCCCTGTAATGGGTGGTGGCTTCCGGAGAGAACGATCCGCTGTCCCGTTCAAGACCGAATTCCTCCAGGACTGTCGGTTTATTCAGCTCCCTTGCCAGGGTTACATGTTCCCCGAAGTACCTGAAGGTATTCTCAACCGATCTTCCGAAGGTGGCCCGGGGATCGGAAGCGTCGAACCAGCTCCAGTTCTTGGGCCAGATGTGGAAGGTCACATAGTCCACGTGGGGAGACCGGTGGGCGTTCATGTAGATGTCGCGGCTCTGGACACTGCCATAGATGCCTTCGCTTCCCGTGGACACCAGGTGATTGGGATCCAGGGAGTGGATGAAGCCGGCTGTTTCGTGCACCCACTGTACATACTCTTTTGCGTGGATTTCATTTTCTGCGGCATCGGGAGCCGGCCTCGGTTCGTTGGCCAGCTGCCAGGACATGATGGTGGGATCATCACTGTACCTGGTCCCTGTGATGGTGTTTACCCGGCTGACCAGGGCGGTAATGTATTCCCTGTACAACTGGTTTGCCTGTTCGTTACCGTAGAATCGGGCCGACTGGGCCATGAATCCAGGCCAGTCCCCGGTGAGATCCGGATCGATCACTGTTTCACCGGTGGTCCAGTTCAGGTACTGGGCCATTCCCCCGGACCATTGCCAGTAATTGTTAAGCACGAGCACCGCCTTCATCTCCCGTTTGGCCATCTCCACCAGGAGCAGGTCCAGTCCTTCCAGCAATCTTTCGTTATGGGATCCGTCCCCCTCGTTAAATGCCGGTTTCACTGACATTTTCAGGTCTGAGAGCTCTGTCGCCGCCATGACCCTCAGGTTGGTGATCCTGTGTTCCGCAAGAAGGTCCAGTTCCCTGAGCAGGCGTTCCCTGTCCCCTTCAACAAGGTCGGCTGCAAGGTAGGCACCATGCCAGAAATTGGCGCCAAAGAAATAATACGGCTTCCCGTTCAGGGTAAAATTCATGTTTTCTACCCTGACGAAGCGATCCGGTTCTATTGTACACGAGAACGCGAGGGTGAAGAGCAGAAAAATCGCAAGGAATTTTGAGGCTTTCATACCAGCAAACATAGCAAATATCTCCATCTTTCCCTGCTCTCCTTTCTTGTGGCCTGCGCTTCTTTTGATTCTTATTCCGGTGGAATGTATTCCATCGAGAATGCAGATATGATTGGGAAAAGCCGGGTCATGCCCAGGAGGTTCCTGCCGTGCCGAATCAGTTTAATGATAAGAGGCAAAGGAGGATCTGGATATAAAGTGGTGCTCCGGAAAGAACAATTGGTCCGGTACCATGTTGATAACTCTATATGAATCAACTAAAGATGAGTAACGATATGAATTGGACGATTGAAAATATGCCTGCCCTCACGGGTAAAGTGATTATAGTGACCGGGGGTAACAGCGGTCTCGGATACGAGTCTGTGAAAGCCTTCGCCATGAAAGATGCCGAGGTCATTCTGGCCAGCCGGTCCCTGAAGAAGGGAGAGGAAGCCCGCAGGGCCATTATGCAGGACGTTCCGGAGGGAAAGATCCGTGTCATGCAGCTCGACCTGGGCAGTCTGGCATCGGTCAGGGTTTTTGCCGGTGATTTCAAAAAGAAATACAGGAGACTGGACGTCCTGCTGAACAATGCCGGGATCATGATGACGCCTTACTTTCAGACGGAGGACGGATTTGAAGGCCAGTTCGGCACCAATCACCTGGGTCATTTCGCCCTTACCGGCCTATTGCTTGATATCATTCTTGATACGCCCGGATCGCGCATCGTGAACGTCAGCAGCGGCGCTCACCGGAACGGTGAGATGGATTTTGACAACCTTCAGTATGAAGAAGGAAAGGGATATAATCCCATGAAGGCCTACGGGCGCTCCAAGCTGGCCAACCTGCTCTTTACCTACGAGCTTCAACGGAAACTTGACGCATCAAAAAGCGATGCCATCGCCCTGGCGGCCCACCCGGGCATAGCCATCACCAACCTGTCCAGGTATGTGGAAGGAAAATTCCTTTTTAAGGTTTTAACTCCAGTTTTCAAATGGATGGCGCAGGACCAGGCCATGGGCGCCTTGCCCCAGATCAGGGCGTCTGTCGATCCGGAGGCAAAAGCTGCTGAATACTACGGCCCGGGAGGCAAACGGGAATGGAAAGGTTACCCTGTGGTGGTTCAGTCAAACGAAGCCTCCCATAACCGGGAGGATGCAGCCAGGCTATGGGAGGAGTCCGAAAGGCTCACCGGGGTG
>CAZNSZ010000161.1:0-5301 GCA_964575865.1 uncultured Bacteroides sp.
GAAAACGGTTCAGGCAGGCTGAATCGAAGGCTCCCTCCCGGACCTGTATCGGTGTGCGTATGGGAACCGGTGCCCGCAATTTTTTTCAGTTTTACCCCGTTGGCTTCCGGGAGGTACGTTTCCAGTACCTGTTCATTATCAGGGTGATTTTCCCGGTAGATCAGGAAATACCCCGAGCGGTTGTCCCTGATGGACTGGAAGCCGGTCCAGCTGTACCCGTCCGGTTCATCCCCCAGGGGGAAAATACAGCCCTCATGGAAATCTGTCATGATCTCCCGGTAAGCCTTGATCAGCGGGGCGATGGTGTAGGCTTCCGGTGGCAGGTTAGCCAGCTCCATCCAGGCCAGGGGCTGACCGGCCATGGCCGTGGCGAAAATGTACGCGAACGGGATGCCCCCGGGCCTCAGCGGATCTTCCGGATCATACCGGTGGGGATTCCTCCATTTGTTCAGGAATTCGATCTGAAGTTTCTCGGGCGGGACATACCGGGAGAGCTGCCACAGGTTTCTCAGGGTCCAGTGGGGATAATAGTTGCCCCAATCGGTGTAGCGGTTTTCCAGGAACAGGTTCCCGAACTCGTTCAGATAGAAATAACCGCCCCGCCTTCCTGCCGTTGCATCCAGGTTGAAGAGCACTTCCCCCTCCGAGTGGCGGGCAACGGTCTCGAAAATATGCCTCATCCTCAGGTCAGCCCGCTTGTCGGGCAGCTCCATGCCGTCGATCTTGAATACGCTGATTCCCTGATGATCAAACAGATCAATAAGGATGTCCGCATCCTGCTCCCACGAGGCGTAACTGTCGGCATTGCTCGGGTGGAACCACAGACCCATGGCGATCCCCTGATCCGTTGCCTGTTCCACCACCGGTGCAAGCCCATGCGGAAACCGCGAAGGGTGCGGGTCCCAGTCCTCCGCCTTCCACTGGTCCCAGAGTTGTCCGGTTACGGAACTTGAATTCTTCGAAAGCCCCTGCTGCCATCCGTCATCCAGTTGAAAATGGGTGATTCCGAATGCGGCTCCTTTTTCGACCTCCCCCAGGGCAAAGGGCTCGCTGATCCTGCCATCCTGACCCCGGTCGCCCCAGGTATTGAGCATGATCATCTCCCCTGATTCCCCGCTCCGGCGGACATGCTTCATGTACTGCCTGATGTTCTGCAGGGTTTCCAGCTCGGTTGTTCCGCCGAGGCCAATAACCACGCCGTAACACCTGAACCAGGCGTTTTCTTCGACCTCAGGGTAGAGTGCCCCCAGGTTCAGGACGTTCACTTCCCCCCGTGTAACCTCAAAATCGGCGCCGGGATAGGCGAGTTGGTTCTCACCCAGGGGGGATTCCTTGATGAAGAAGATCCGCTCACCGGCGTTCAAATCTTCCGAGATCAGGATATTGCCACGTATCTTCAGGGATTTGGTGAATCCGAGGTAATTGCTCTCCTGCACCAGGTTGTTGTTCTGGTCTGTGTTGTCCAGGAATTCGATGCTTCGGTATTTCCAGTGATTTCCGGGGAACCGGAACGACTCAACGGGGATCCCTTCCCCCTGACCGGTCCCGTCCCCGGTTTTTTTCAGGTTCCAGGTGATGGACACCGCTGCCACATCCGGGTACACCCTGAAGGTCCGCTTCAGGTGGAAACCGTTGTGGCGGGTGGTGACCTCTCCCTCCAGGTGATCCGGATACCAGGGATGGTCCACCACCGGGAAAACGCTCAGCTCAGGGGGGGCAGCCATGTCCGCATCTTCCGGTTCCGGGTCACTGCCGGAAGAGGGATCCGGGCCGGTCCAGGCGTGTCCCCTTTCCGGGCTGGCAAGGCTGTGCATCCGTAGATCCCCTTCCTTCCAGGTAAGGGCCATCCGTATCCTGTTGTTGGAAATGACCAGCATGCTGTCATTCATCCTTATGCTGCACTGCTCCGGGTGGTCCTGGGCCATTCCCGGGAGCGGGGTGAGGAAGAAAAGGGAGGCAACCCAGGCGAATGATATGATCGGGTTCGTCTTCATTTACTCTACGATCTGGTAGCGGAAAGTGATCTCGGATGCTTCCTGTCCCATCTCCGGCTCCACGGTGAGCATGATGGGAAATGCTTTCAGGGCTGGGAAGGGGGACCAGAAGTACTGGTGGTCCTTCCCCAGGGAAAGGACCGCATCTCCCTCTCTGAGGTCGAACAGGACACGTTTCCCGCCTGACCGGATCATGACCTGCGTCTCATTGTTCTTCATGAACCTGGTCCCGTTTTGTATGATCACCGGCTCCACGATGCGGAAGGGCCCTGAGGAGGGACCATGCTGGAGGCGGATGCTCTTTTCGATGTAATCTTTGCCCATCCGGTAGCGGAGCACATACCCGATCCCCGAGGAGCGCTGGTTCCGCTCCTTGAGTTCTCCCGTGACAGTGACCACCGGTTTGCGCCTGCTTCCGGAAGCGACCAGATCTGCATCGAACTCAAACAGGTTGGTATAAAGGATGGAAGACCGGTTGAATTCGATCCGCGGGGTCAGGCTCACGATGCTGTCCACTTCCGGAAAATGCATGGGTTCCCATCGGTGGTACTCGGTCTGGGACCCCGCCTGAAAATGGCCCAGCCCCTTCATCCAGAGGTTGCTGACAGCACCTCCCGCAGGCCTGAACATGTATTTGCTTTCGGCTCCCTTCGGATCTTTGTAGGTGTAGGCGGTAATGGTGGTGGTGAAACCCCTGGTGGAGGCCGTGACCAGGTCCAGGGTGGGAAAATACCTTGCTCCCATTCTTTCAGAAGGCAGCGGGGGCATGTCCCCCTCGTCCGTCACGCAGAACTGGTGCGCCATGGCCAGGTTCTTTGCCCGGGCAAAGGTGGGGTAGATGCAGGGATCGGAGTGCATGACCTGCCAGTGCTGCGGTCCGTACCCCACCCAGCCATTCTGCATGCATGTGTGCAGGTAATCAAGGTTCCGCAATGCGGCGGTGCGGTAAACGGGATCCCATGAAGCGAGGATGCTGAAAAGGACCTGGCTCCCGTCGGAGGTGACCCCCCCGTAGGTGGTCCATTTGTTGGAACGGATCCCCCAGGAACCATCCATGGAGCCATCGGGATAGATGAATGCCAGGTGTCGTTCCGCTGAGCGGCGGACCTGTTCCATGACCTCCTGGTCCTCAGCCAGCAAGGCATATACGGCCAGTCCCCACAGGGACATTTCCAGGTTATAGATCAGGTCCACCCCGTATTTGATCCCTTCCACCCGGCCTCCTTCACCTGTAATGAACAAATCTTCATCCATTCTGCCCACAACCTCCCGGGCCAGTTCTGCTGCCCTGGTGCGGTAGGCGGGATCAGGCAGGAGTCCGTTCAGGCTGGCCAGGCTGGCCGCAGTGGTGGCGCAGTAATTGATGCTGGCAAAGGACGGGGACATGACTTCCACCAGGTAATTGCCAGCCTTAATCATGGCCTCCTTCCATAGTCCTGCCTGCTCGGGGGTAAGGAGGGATTCCAGCAGGGGATAGGCCAGGCAGAGCATCAGCAGCTGGTCCGTGGTGGTACCCGTCCACTCCTCAGGGGTCTCTTTCCATGATCCGTCGGGCATCTGCTGCCTGATGAGCCAGTCACCCAGAAGGATGGCCGCCCCGGTGTGTTCACCGGATCCCTTTTCCTTTCCCAGGTAGGCCAGCGGATAGAGGGCTTCTGCGGTCCGGGTGTGATACACCCCGCAATGCGGGCACCAGAGGGCCCCGTAATCGGCATCCCCTTCCTGCAGGTTCTGCAGGGTGATCAAGGTGCTGTCCAGGTGCGCCAGTGTGTGCATGAAGGAGGCTTTCATGGAACCCCTTTCCGCGGGCTGGCAACCAAGGATCAGTAATGCCCCGGCGAACAGGAGTGCCGTGACCCTGATCGTGCAGAAACGGAGGGTCGCCATACCGGGACAATGAGTTGATTCGTTCGACATAATCGGTGGCACTGATGGAACGTGCCTTGAATATACGATCCAGATCGGTCCGCAGCAGGTATCAACCTGTTAATAACGCGTTCTTACTTGTGTTCCTCGGAATCTCCTCTTATTTTCAAACTCCTGATAATACAAACACTTACGTCATGTTTATCCTTCCCGGTCAGTTTAATATGAACATCCGCCTCTCCCATAAGATCCGCCTGGTTGCACTGGTCTGCATCTGCCTGCTCTGGAACACGCTTCAGGCCCAGGATTCCCCGGAGCGGATCATGCTGAACCTGACAGAAAATCCAACCACCGGAATGGCGGTCACCTGGCGGACCAGTTCCGCATCGGCTTCGCAGATGGTCCAGTATGCAAAGGCAACTCCATGGACGGGATTCACCGAGCACCTGGATTCAGTCATGGCCGGTCCGGATGAATTCATTACAGATGAAGGCGACCATGTTTTCCATTATTCGGCGGTCATCGGGGGACTGGAGCCGGGGACTCCCTATGTGTACCGTGTGGGGGAGCCATCGGCCTGGAGTGAATGGAACCAGTTCAGGACAGCCGAAGCGGGCGTCCACCCTTTCTCGTTCGTGTGGTTCGGGGATCCCCAGAATGACCTCCGCGACCATTGCTCCCGGGTATTCAGGGAGGCGGTCCTGAGCGATCCCGGTGCCGCTTTCTGGCTGTTTTCAGGCGATGTGGTCTCCGAACCCGAAGAGGGATATTACAGGGAACTGTTCGAGGCGGGGGGATGGATGTTCAGAAGCCTGCCCATGGTAATGGCTCCCGGGAACCATGACAGGGACTACCAGGTGGAAAATGGTGCATTCGTTCTGAATGAACGGGGCAGAAAGGAAAGGAAGGATGAAGTGGCGGTGGCATGGAAAAAGCATTATACACTGCCTGAAAACGGGCTGGCGGGACTTGAGGAGACCTCTTTCTGGTTCGATTATTCAAATACCCGGTTCGTTCTGCTGAACTCCAACTACATGCTGGAGGAGCAGGCGGCCTGGCTGGAGGAGCTGCTGAAGGAGAATCCCATGAAATGGACGGTGCTCGCCTTCCACCATCCCTTTTATTCCGGCGGAAGGGGAAGGGACGATGACGACAGCCGGCGGGCTTTCCAGCAGGTGGTGGACCGTTACCATGTGGACCTGGTACTGACCGGGCACGACCACACCTACGCCCGTTCCCACAAACTGGTGGGGGACCAGGCAGTCGGCTGGGACCAGCCCGGAACGGTGTATGCCCTCTCGGTCAGCGGTCCGAAGCAGTATGAGGTCACCTCCCCGTACCCCCACCTGATGGCCAGGACCGGAGGGAACATGCAGCTCTACCAGGTCATCCGGATCGACGGGGATTCCCTGGTTTATGAGGCATTCACCGCCGAGGGGGA
>CAZNSZ010000162.1:0-5177 GCA_964575865.1 uncultured Bacteroides sp.
ATGGGATCTGGTTTTTGAAGAGGCGGGTCGACAAAATTGACGAGAATGAGTCGCATTGATTTCCAGTTATCGCCAAAATTGTCGAGCCCGCTTCTTTGTTTAAAAGATAGCTGCCCGGGGGACGGGCAGCTACCACAAATGTGCAGTCAGGCCAATGCTAATTACCTCCCTGCGATTTGTATAATTGAGGTACAAAACAAGCCAGTGTTTCCACGGCCATTGGCCGCTCGATTCTTCTCTTTTTGCAGAGTACCGACTGGCAGCGGAACTGTTCCGGACTAAAGGATTCCTGAACCTGGGGATGGCAGAACATCACCTTTCGAATGCCAAATCCATTTTCGTCACAGCTGTAGAAGAAGGTGAATTGTCCATTGGATGCAATGAATGAATTGCAATCATTCCCTGTATGAACCGCAATCTTCAGGTCATCGTTAAGGTTTTCATATTGAACCAGGTAGACATCATACGTATTCCCGTTAAAGTAATATACCTCCTCAGTGTTCAGGACCACATAGTCCCCTGCAGGGCTTCCTGTGGTTCCTGTCAGATAAACCGCAGCAGTATTTCCGTCCGCGAATAGCAGCGGAGAGACTGCCATCAATGAAGCGATCAGCATCATTGTACTTTTCAGTTTGTTGGTGATTGCTGTCATGGTAGATTCTTTTGCATATGCATGACCAACAGTTATACCATAGAGGTTAATGCCCTCACAGATAAACATTTATATTGTTTGATTTTTGAGAAGAACCTTTCCTTTCAGGAGAGATGAATGAAAATACCACGTAATTCGACAGATTTGGCGAACAACGGAGTGAGTTTGGGAGGAACGCGCAGAATGCGCAGAATTATGGACGCCTGATCCCCAGCTTTTTCATCTTATACCGGATGGTGTGCTCTGAGACCTGCAGCTGCCTGGCGGCGGCAGACTGGTTCCAGCCGCAGGAATCCAGTGCCTCCTCGATGGCCCTTTTTTCATGATGTGCCAGTGTCTCCTGCAGGCTCAGGGATTCTTCCGTCGAGCTTTTGTTAAGCTCAAGTGGTGATGCTTGTCGAATCTCCTCAGTGATCTTTTGCTGAACCTCTTCCGGCAGACCCTTTTGAAAATCTTCAGGTATCAGGGACGGTTCCAGTGATTTCACTCCGGGAGCGGCCATGGTCACCATTCTTTCCACCAGGTTTTCCAGTTCCCGGATGTTTCCTTTCCATCCATGGGACTTCAGCAGGATCATCGCCTGTTCAGAAACCGTTTCGATCTTCTTGCCCTGCTTTTTAGCAAACCGTTTCAGGAAATATTGCGCAAGGAGAGGAATGTCCTGAATCCGTTCGCGGAGCGACGGGATGTCAATAGGATACACATAGAGTCTGAAAAACAGGTCTTCCCTGAAGGCACCTTTTTCCAGCAATTGCCGGAGCGGTTTGCTGGATGCGGCAATGATCCGCACATCGATCTTACGGGTCTGGTTGCTCCCCACCGGTCTGACCTCATTTTCCTGAAGTACACGCAGCAAACGGGATTGCATGTCCATCGGCAGGTTGGAGATCTCGTCCATGAACAGGGTTCCCCGGTTGGCCTCTTCCAGCAAACCCCTGCGCGCTTCAGTGGCCCCGGTGAAAGCTCCCCGGGCATGACCGAAAAGTTCGCTTTCAATCAGATCCCGTGGAATGGCACCACAGTCAATGGCAATAAATTTGTGCTCTGCCCGAATGCTTCCGTGATGAATGGCTTTGGCCACCAGTTCTTTACCGGTGCCGCTCTCCCCTTCGAGCAAAACGCGGACGTCACTTTTTGCAGCAGCATCCACCGCCTTCAGCATGGCAATAAATGGTTCACTCCTGCCAATGAGTCCGTATCCTTCATATTTCCGGACCAGTGTGGATTCGGGAAGTGGTCGCTCGAAATAGGACTGAAGCTTTTGCAGGTTTCGCAGGAAGGGGGATGCGATGGCTGTAAATTTGTCCAGCAGTGCCAGGGGATCTTCTTGCCTTGTTATATCGGAAGAGGGGGATAGGATGAGCAACGATCCGATGATGATCCCATTTGCGCGGAACGGACTGCAGAGTGCGGAACGGACCGGCAGGTCCCCGAAAATATCGGATTTGAACCTGTTATCCTTCCCAATATCTTCAGTGAAAAATCCCTTGTTGTTTTCAATGACCCATCCTGTCAAGTAGGTATGAAACAACCTGTACTTCCGATCACCTGCCTTCTCTCCGTGTTTGTATATCGTTTTAATGGTTTCCCTTGTGGAGGGATTGACCATCAGGATCTTGGCCGATTGAGCACCGAACAACGCCCTGGCCCGCTCGGTAATGAGCCGGAGGATCTCCTGAAAATCCGTTTGCCTGGAGAGCACCTCAGCCAGTTCAATGATCGATTCCAGTGGATGCCGGTCAGTCATTTATCTGATGTTGTTTGGGATTCCCATTTCTTTGAATAGTGCAGTGGCTTGTTGATTCAGGCTATCGGCATCCATTCCCTGAAGCTTATAATGATTTTTCCCTGCTTCCCTGAACCACCCGGACACCTCCCTCAATGTCACCGCTTTTTCGATCCTGGCTCCCAGCTTTTCTGCTTCAGACAGTGCCCTGGACCACCACGCCAGTGCGTTATTTTCTTTATGATTGAGCCAGTAGGAGAGACCGATCAACCTGTAGGTTTCGACCCTTTCATAGGCCACCTTTTTGCAGGTCTTCAGTGCCCGCCTCCCTGCCTTTCTGGTTTTTCTGAACTGAGTGGCCCATGTTGGTCGTTTGCCTTCCTGAGTGAATCTTCCAAGTTTCTGGATCTCAAACATCAGGGTGGCCGTTAAAAAGTAAGATTTAAAATATGGCCCAAGCTGTTCTCCCCTGGCCAGCTCTTCAGCCTCGTGAAAGGTCTCCTCAAGTTCATCATACTTTCCAAGCATAAACAATGCTTTGATATTGACGGAGTAAACCATCACTCTGGCGGGTACATTTCCCAGATGATCACGGATCCATTGCACTCCTTTGGGAGCCAGTTCCAATACCTTTTCAAATTCCTGGAACTTATAATGGAGCAGGATGAAAAGTGCATGCTTTGCAAGCCTTCCGTAGTCATATTCATAGATATCGGAGAATTCCAGCAACCTTTCCAGTATCTTTTCAGAATATCGTTCTCCCCGCTCTAAGTGGATGTGGGCCTCCATACTCACATGGGTGGCGAACATCTGCAGATCTCCGATTCTGAATCCTGTTTCCAGCTGGGTGTCGTCATACACTGTTTCGCCCCAGTTTCCAGACACAAGGTTGTGGTAGCTGATCATTGCTTTCAGGTTAAACTGCAACGGCAAATTATCCGGGGGGAATTGGTCCCTGGCGTATTCAATGATCTTCTGACTGACTGAAAGGGAAAGTCCGCCAAAGGAGAAAACAATATTCAGGCCGGTAAGACGGTCCAGGTGATCGTTCTTGAATCTGGTTAACCTGGGCGCATAATAGAGCGTTTCAAAGACGAATCTCATCGATTCTATAATGGCCAAAGCATTGGTTCTGTGCTGTATCAGATCGTTTATCTTGATCGCTTTTGCTGTTGGTTTTTTTCTGCCGAGAAGTACGGGAAATCTGATTTTAATCAAAAAAATCAGCAAACCTGCCACTGCCCCCGGTATTAAAAAGATGGATCTGGCCGGTGCTTTAGCCCCATAGTAAGAAAGAACTTTTTCAAAATACTGGGCTGTTTCAATGAAATGCCCAGTGTTGAAATAAGCGCGCCCGATATAGGAATTCAGCATGGCGATTTTTTCGGGATCAGCACTCTTTCCCTGTTGCTGCAGGTATATATCAAGAGCTTCCCTGAAATGATGGAGGGCTTCCAGTGAAGCTGCCGATTTCAATGCCCGTTCACCGGCTTTGATCAGGTATTGTTCCGCCCGTTCAGGGTCCTCTCCCAGTCCATAATGATAAGCCAGCACTCCGTAAAAATCGTGGATCCGCTCCTTAAACACCTCCTCAATGGCTCTGCATACCTTGAGGTGCAGTTCTTTTCGTTGCCTCGTCAGGATGGTGTTGTATGCAGCCTGGTGAATCAGGGCATGCTTAAAGAAATACTCCACCTCTTCCATTCTTCGGCTCTCCCTGATCAGCTGGGTCCTGACCAGTTGATTCAGAATAGCCTGGACATCCATCTCCTCTCCAACAATATGAAGCAGGATTTTGCGAAAGAAGTGCCTTCCGATGACCGAGGCGACCTTCACCAGCATGCGGGTATCCTCATCCAGTTTATCGATCCGGGACATCAGCATATCATTGATGGAACCGGGAATGATTCTGGATGATATTTTTTCCGACGCCCTGGCGCGACCCTGCTCCAGGGTAATGATGCCTTCCTCGATCAGGGATCTGATGACCTCTTCCATATAGAGGGGATTGCCTTCGGTTTGTCTGGATACCAGTGATTTAATCTGTGGTTGAAGGGTCCGGGTCTTTAACAGATTCTTGATCAGAAGTTCCGATTGCTGGTCATCCAGGGGTTGAAGGCGAATTTCAGTAAAATATCCTTCCTGCCTGTCCCTGACAGCCACCCGGACCTTTTCACCCGTTTCATGATAATCGGGACGGAATACATTGATGAACATGATCGGGTGTTCCTCTACCAGCCGGTAGAGCGACTTCAACAGTTGAATGGAAGACTGGTCCGCCCAGTGAAGGTCCTCTACAACCAGAAGGAGGGGAGTATGCGATGCAGTTCTGATCAGAAGGGTTCGCATATTCTTCATGATCTGCTTTTCCATACCTTCCCCCTCCATTCCCTTCACCCTTTCGGCATATGTTCCCGCAAGGTCCATCCCCATCAGGGTAGCGATAAATGGAAACACCTCTTCCGATTCTGCGTCGCAATTTTCCTGAACAAGTTTTTCCAGCTTTCTGAAGGCCGACGGCTGATCATCCGATTCCTTAATCCCTGCCATATTCCTGATCAGGTCGATGACGGGGTGGTAACTGAGGGTTTCGCCAGCCGATATGGCCCTTCCCTGGATGATACGGATATTTCGGGATTGCTCCTTAGCAATGAATTCAGCAACCAGTCTTGATTTGCCGACCCCCGCCTCACCGATGATATTGATAATACTTCCCTCCCCATGGACCAGTTTCATCAGATGCAACTGCAACCTGTCCATCTCCTTTTCCCTGCCGACAAGCTCTGACTGGATCACCCA
>CAZNSZ010000163.1:0-1846 GCA_964575865.1 uncultured Bacteroides sp.
TCGGCTCCCTGGGATCCGTATACCGCGGTGGAGGCGGCATCCTTCAGGATCTCGATGGATTTGATATCCTGTACGGCAATGTTGATCAGGTTCCCGATGTCCTCGGTGTCTGCCGAACTCAGGTCAAAGCTCTGGTCAACCCTGAACTGGGGGATCCCGTCGATCACCACCAGTGGCTGGTTGTTCCCCATCCCCGAAAGGCCCCTGATCACCAGCTGCGATCCTGACCCGGGGTCCCCCGAGGCACTGATGATATCCAGACCGCTGATCTTTCCCTGCAGTGCGTCGGTGGCTGAAAGGATCCCCGAATTCTGCATCTCCTGCAGATCGACCCTCACCGTTGAGGAGGCATTGTCGCGTGCATCGATGTTGGTGAGGCTGAATTTGGTCTGTGCCTGGGCAGTGATGGTGACCTCCTCCAGTTCCACATTGGATTGGGCCAGTTCGATGGACATGACCTGGCCGGGATCCGGTTCGATTTCCTTGGTGTCATACCCGATCACGCTGATCCTCACAATATTGTCCAGACTTCTCATCTCCAGGACAAAATCCCCGTTCACATTGGTAATGGTTCCGTTGATGATCCTGTTCTCGGAATCATATTCGATGACGTTGGCCCCGATGACCGGTGTCTGATCGCTCGCATCAATGATCCTCCCCCGGATGATCCGGCTTTCCTGGGCATGGACCCAGGCAACGCTGAACACTGTCACAATGAGGATGGTGAATATTCTGATCTTTTTCATCGTCTTGAAAAGCCTTGGGTTAGTTAATTGGTGTCCAGTTCATCGAAAACAAGCACCCTGCTGATCTCATGGAGTACCCCGGTGATCACGAAATTCGAGAAAACCTCCTGTCCCGTTCCTTCATTCCTCCCGGTCATGATATTGGTCAGTTCGGATTCCACCGCATCCACATAGACCGCGCCCGATTTGTCCATCACCTCAATGATATCGATGCCCGGCCTGATATGGATTTTGGAGAAGACCTTCGTGAACTCCGTGGATTTCTCATCGACCCTGGTGGTTTCGTAATAACCCGGTTCGAGTTTTCCGTCGGTGAATATGAGGGATCCCTGTACGAAGTGGAGCTTCAGCACATCCTGCAACTCCTCCCTGGTGAAGTCACCGGTCGGGAAACCGCTCAGGGCCTCGTCATCGGGGACCAGCACCGTATAGACTTCATTCTCCGAAAGAAAATTGATCTCATAGGAGTTGGCCAGCCCCGCCTGAAGCAGCAGGTTATGGAAAGCAGGATAGCTCGTCCTGATCTTCTGGAGCATATCCAGCCCGGTAAAGCTGAACCAGTTCTCCACATCGTAGGTGGTCCCGTTATCCGATTCGGTGCTGATCACCGTGGGGTAATTGGGTTTTCTTTCCTGCCCCTGATAACCGACAGATGTCTCCGCGGTCCCCTTCACCTCTCCCGTTTCGTTGTTGATGATGATGTAGTTGCCGGCCAGGTTCTTGAAAAACTCCTTTCTTGGGACGCCGGTGGGAACGCCGGTGGCAATGTGGTTCATCAGCAGGGTACGCAGGTCGGTGGTCCCCACCCTGAACTCCCTGGCAAATCCCCCGGAAGTCTGGTAAAGGAAGAACTCCCCCGTGGAGGGATCCCTCAGCAGCGATGAATCCGCCGAAGTGTTGGTGTTGTTCTCCACGTAGAACAGGTACTGCTCATTCCTCCTTTTCAGGGCTGAAAGCAGCCCTGCGTCTTCGATGGCATACATCGGTTTGGAATAGTTCCGCAACAGGTAGACCGGTCCCGCCACGCTCTTGAACACCCGCGGGACCACGGCGTTCCCCAGTCCGATGAAGGTGCTGTTGCTGGCGAAGCCCTTCTCCAC
>CAZNSZ010000163.1:1946-5056 GCA_964575865.1 uncultured Bacteroides sp.
GTGGGCGGGGTGGTCCGTTCATTGAGGATGTCGAATGCCAGGTTCGGGTAGGTGAGATCGAACAGGGAATCCACCTCAAGACCCAGGTCCGCCCCGGGCTGATCCAGGGTTCTTTCCTGATCGTACTGGAAGTTGGGAAACAGGTTCAGCAGGTCCAGGAACTGGTCGTACGATTCGGAACCCATGCCGTTCTCCAGGATCTGGTAAGCGTTCCGGAGGGGCTCGATGACCCGGTCGATCTGGTATACAAACCCGTTTTCGGCAAACACTTCGTCGCCGATGATCTTACCCCCGGCAAAGTAGATATCCTGTGCGCTTTCCACGGGCCGGTCGAAGTAGAACTCATAATCGCTGGCTTTCAGGTCGTAGATATCCAGGTACTCCTTATAGAAGATGGGAGCGTATTTCCTTGAATCCGTGGCCACGATCCGGTGCCAGTTCGTTTCCGTGGTATCCACGATCTTGATATTGGCGCCCGTACCCGTCTGGGGAGCGATCCCCAGTTTCCGGTTGCGGTCCAGCAGCAGCGTCTGTCGTTTGAATCCCCTGGGCTTGTTGTTGTTCAGGTCCAGGGTGTCGATCCAGCCATACACGTCCAGGGAGCGGAGCTGGTCCTTGCTCCAGGGATTCTGTACAATGTGGAATTTCACGATCTCGTCGAGCACATCCAGTGGAATATCCTCCACATCATTGTAAACCGGGTGGTCCTGGAACCAGCGGGTAAAGGCTTCGTTGTTGGGGGCGAAGATGGTGTAGCTTCCCGACCGGTCGATGATGGTGTCGTAGCCGGTCAGCTCCACACACCGTGCGAAGGTGGAAAGATCAGGCTGGTCACGCAGCTGGGTATACACTTTCCCTGCCAGCCATTCCGGCCGCTCGTATTTGCTGTCCCGCTTCATCTCCGGATCGCAACCAGCGAGAAGGAGAATCCCTGCTGCCGCCAGGAACAAAACATTGGCTCTTCTCATTATGATGCTCTATAAATTGTTACAAATCGCAAGGTGCATCCGGAAAATGCATGCACCTGTAAAAATAATGGTCCGGCCTGTTAAGGGAAATGGAATCATCAGATAGTCAAGCAGTCTGCACAGCTTCGCAATGCAATCGGTTGCTTTATCCGACGAAAAGAAAAAAAAACAGCCAGTCCAGTGGGCGTAAATATATAAAAATGTTGATTATTCCTGCTTCACCCGGTTTTTAATTAGAGTCAATCCATATTAGTAAAATAACCCGCTCTGAATAAATATGAAGTGCATCTTAATGGGCAATCTGATCCCGGCCTGATTTCAACAAACCAGATTTATTCTTAAATTGAAGCCGAAATCGATCCAAACAACCATAGCCTAACTAAAAATCATCAAACCATGAGTAAAGAAGAAGGCAGGGGCGTCTCCAGAAGGAGGTTCCTCGGGACCACAGCGGCCGTAACCGCTGGTTTTACCATTGTACCCAGCCACGTGGTGAGCGGACTGGGGCATGTTGCACCCAGCGATAAGCTGAACATCGCCGGAGTGGGTGTGGGCGGCATGGGCCGTACCAACCTCAGGAATATGAATAGCCAGAACATCGTCGCCCTCTGCGATGTGGACTGGAAATATTCCCAGAAGACTTTTGACGATTATCCCGATGCCAAGCGCTACTGGGACTGGAGGAAGATGTACGACGAAATGGCCAAGGACATCGATGCAGTGGTGATTGCCACGGCGGACCATACCCATGCGCTGGTCGCCGCCCATGCCATGACCATGGGCAAGCATGTTTATGTACAGAAGCCCCTGACCCATTCGGTCTACGAATCGCGTCTGCTGACCAGGCTGGCGGAGAAATACAAGGTGGCCACCCAGATGGGGAACCAGGGTTCCTCCGGGGAGGGGGTCAACCTCACCACTGAGTGGCTCATGAACGGGGAGATCGGCGAGGTGACCAAAGTGGAGGCCTTTACCGACAGACCCATCTGGCCCCAGGGGCTCAATGTCCCCAGCGAGGTGCAGAAAGTCCCCGATACGCTGAACTGGGACCTCTTCACCGGTCCGGCGGTCATGAATCCCTACAACTCCATCTATACCCCCTGGAACTGGCGCGGCTGGTGGGATTATGGCACCGGTGCCCTCGGAGACATGGCATGTCACATCCTGCACCCCGTCTTCGTGGGACTGCAGCTGCAGTACCCCATCAAGGTCCAGGGCAGCTCCACACTGCTGCTCACCAAGTGTGCCCCCACCGCCCAGATGGTGAAGCTCACTTACCCGGAACGGAGACCGACCCCCAATATGAAATTACCCGAGGTGGAAGTGACCTGGTACGACGGAGGGCTTCAGCCCATGAAGCCGGAGTGGTGGCCCGAAGGGAAGAACATGAACGACAGCGGAGGAGGCGTCCTGTTCCACGGCTCCAAGGACACCCTGGTGTGCGGCTGCTACGGGGTGAATCCCTGGCTGCTCTCGGGACGCGTACCCGATGCGCCCAAGTTCAGGCGCCGGGTGGAGAATCCCATGCGGGGCGGACATGAAATGGACTGGGTCCGCGCATGCAAGGAGAGCCCGGAGAACCGTGTGGAGACCAAATCGCCCTTCAGCGAAGCGGGACCATTCAATGAAATGGTGGTCATGGGCGTTTGCGCCGTCAGGCTGCAGGGACTGCACAAGGAACTGGAATGGGACGGGGAGAACATGGAATTCACCAACATCCACGACAGCGAGGAGCTGAGGATGGTCCTTTCGGATGATTTCGAGATCATCGACGGAGATCCCCAGTTCAGGACCAAGTGGACCGATCCTTTCAATGCCAAACAGTTTGCAAAGGAGCTGGTGAAACACACCCCGAGGGCAGGCGGCTGGGAGCTGCCCGACATGCCGGCGTAGTATTGTTTAATTTAAACCGGAAAAAAGAATGAAACAACTGTTGTATCTTTTTATTGCTGCCCTTTTTCTGGTCTTCTCTTCCTGTAACACAGCCTCTAAAAAACAGGCTGGAGGGGACACCGAAGAAGCCGTCACTGAAGAAGCAGTGGCTGATAATACCCTGTCAGAGCAGGAAAAAGCGGAAGGCTGGGTCCTGCTGTTCGACGGGGAGACCACCGACGGATGGCGTGAATTTAACGAACCCGCCTT
>CAZNSZ010000164.1:0-3540 GCA_964575865.1 uncultured Bacteroides sp.
CTAACCTCAAATTCGGAAGCCCTAAAAGCTTCCGAATTTGAATGTCATCCCGAAGTTCCATCCCCTGAGCGCATCTGCAGGCGTATTTGCCATGACCAGGTCGGTGGTATAACGGTAGGTCCCGAACAGGGCGAGACGGAAAAAGCGGACCAGGTTGAATTCCAGCTCCAGTCCCGCCTCGGCCACGAAAAAGGCGGAGGCATCCTCCAGGTACCCGTCCCAGTATTCATAGGGATCATACCAGTTGGCACTGTATGATGTGTTCGCCACACCGCCTGCCCCGATCAGGATCGGAACGGTGAGGTGTACCGGGAACCACCCCATGATGATCGGTTCCATCACAAGACCGCCATATCCCCCGGCCAGGGAATAGTTCAGCTCGTCAATGGGATCGTACAGCGGATCGTTCACAAAACCGTAGCCCCCCAGGCCGAGCCCGAATCCGCCTCCGACGACCCACTCACCACGTCCTCCCATCAGGATGGCATCCCGGCCGGCGACCTGGGTATACCCGATGGAGAAGGCGCCATAGCCCCCGTTACGGTGATTGTTATCGAAAAGGGTTTGCACCTCTCCGGGCCGCCTGTCATCATCGCGGTCAGATCTGTCCTGCGCCCCGGCCACCGCGAAGCCCAGTGCCAGGATCATTGAAATTGCCACAATCTTTTTCATCGTATCTTCATTTTTATTTGTTCACAAATCGGTTTCTATATCGCATAACTCTCATTTTCAATACTCTAAACTTTATTTCTCTAACCTCTAACCCCTAACCTTTAACCGTCAGAATCTGTATCTGACGCTAAAACCAAAATCCCACAAATTAATCCCGAACAGCTGCTTCAAAGAAATCTCCATATGCGGCTGGAAGTTCACTCCGAACGTGACCGGGATCTCCACCAGCCGGTATTCGATCCCCATGTACCCGTTGAAACCGAATACAGGAGTGAAGATCTCCCTTCCGAAATAGATCTCCCTGAAAAGAATGCGGTAACTGGAGGTGAGGTAGAATCCGGCATGCGGTCCGAACCCGTATACAAAGTCCCAGTTCCCGTAGCGGTTCATTCCGATCTCCTGGTGCTTCTGACGGATCACGGCCAGGATCATCCCGTTGTCGCGGTATCCAAGCTGCCCTTCATAGGAGATGGTCTCGTCCAGGTTCACCCGGAACACGAAACTGGAGGTATATCCCCCCCTCATTCCGATCTCCTTGTGGTAATACTGGGAGAAGGCGGATGTGGAGAGGGTGAGGAGTATGATGATGGTAAAGTGCCTCATGATTGCCTTACTTGATCGAGATATTGATAAAACTTTTCTGAAGGGCATCGATGGTGATCTTCCCCTGCCCCGCCTGATCGGATTTTCCCACGTATCCCCTGGTTTTGAAATGTTCCTTCCCGTCGAAGGAGTCCTCCTGCACCATCGCCTCGTCAGGGATCCGCAGCATCGATTTTTCGTGGTGCAGGACATCGAACACATAGGAACTCCCCGGATCGGTGTACAGGGTCACGTCCGTATAATCGGACTCCACATAGATCTTGGTGAACCCGGGCATCACATGTTCGATGGTCAGTTCCCCGTACTTCATGTACAGGTCGCTTTCCCGCAGGAAATCATACACCCACACCTGCGAGAAATTACCGTTCCCGTAGAGGTACTCGGCCCGTTTGAAATAGAGCTTGTCCCGCCTGGAATTGATCTTCACCACATTCACACTGTCCACATTCAGCTTGGAAGACTTGCTGTCCAGGTCGAGCTGGCTCACCTCCTCAAGGACCAGGTCGGAATAAGACAGCTCCATGGTGCACGATCCCAGCGACTTGATCATCCCGTTGGCAAAACTGAGGGCGATGGAGGAGTTCCCGCTGAGCCGGTTGGCCTTCAGCACCCCGTTGGAAAGGCTCAGATCGATCCGGCCTTCCAGGTCGTCCATGAAGATATCCCCGAATTTATTGGTCAGGGCCACATCAAGATATTCAGGAACCCTTACCGTATAGTTGATCTCCATCCGCTTATTGGTCCCTGTCAGCGTACTGGTCACGTTCCGGAGCTCCCTGGCAATCAGCCCGCTCTCGCTCTCGATCACCGTTTTTACCAGGATGTAGTTGTTGGTCCTTGAAAAATCGATGGAGACATCTTCCTTCAGTTTCCTTAATTTGGAGGAGCTCGATTCGCTGAAAAAGAGATCCACCTCCACGGCCACAGAGTCCTTCTGCCAGGTGATCACCTGGATCTTGCCGTATTTATTCTCCACCTCGAGGGTGGTTTCACGGCTGGCCGGGAACACCCTGCCCACACTCCGGGAATCGGTATAGTCCTGCGCCCCGAGCATGAAACCCAGCGAGAGGCCTGCCACGAGCAGCAAAGCCCTCAGGTTACAGCGCATATGACTCATCTTCTTCATCATGGTTCTCTTTTGCTTTAAGTTGGTCGAGCAGCTCCTCCAGTATCTCCAGCTTCACCCTGTAGTTGAGGATCATTGCCTCGATCACCTCCGGGTTGGAGGCATTGTCGTTCAGGTCCTCCTTCAGCTCCTCATACACCTGGTCCAGTTCCTCCATATCGGCATCCAGCATCTCCTTGGCAGCCGGATCGGAGGTGAGGTAGGATTCCACCTCCCTGTACCTTTCCGAGACCAGATGGCTGTAATAATCCTCCGTTTCCCTGATCTCCTGGTACATTTCACTGCTGTAGAGTTCCTGCCGGGACTGGCCACCCGACAGGAAATAGATACCTGCTCCGAAACCAGCAAAAATGATGGCCACGGCTGCGGCTATCCTCAGCCAGCGCATCGGTCTGCGCTCCTTCTGCAGCGGGGTTGCAGGCTGGATCTTCAGCCACACCGACGGATCGGGTTCATGCAGATCGAACTGCTCCCTGTGCTGCTTCACAAATTCTTCTAACCGGTCACTCATCGCACATCAAGATTTCTTTCATTTTCTGTTTGGCTCTTAAAAACTGGCTCTTGGAGGTCGATTCGGTGATCCCGAGGATCTCGGAGATCTCTTTGTGGTCATACCCCTCAAGCAGGTAGAGAGAGAATACGATCCGGTAACCTTCGGGCAATTTTCCCATTGCCTTCATCACGCTTTCCACCCTGAACCGGATCTCCTCGTAATCGACGGGATCCTCCTCTGGTGCGGGATCGTTGTGCTGTTCCGTGTAAACCAGGTCCACCCTCTTTTTCTTGAGGTGGTTGATACAGGTATTCACAACGATGCGCTTCAACCATGCCCCGAAGGACGACTCAAACCTGAAAGAACCCAGTTTACTGAAAGCATAGCTGAACGACTCCTGAAGCAGATCCTCCGCCTCCTCCCTCTGATTGGTCATCCGGTAGCAGATGTTGTACATGGCCCTGGAATAGAGACTGTACAACTGATACTGCGCGCGAACATCACCTTTCATGCACGATTCGATCACATCCCTGTGTATGTCCTCGTATTTCGTCGTCAAAGTCTTATGCTTTCAATTGGGAAAGACAACCAATCATTGCCCGGGTTGCACCCCAGCCCGGATCAATGAGTAAGTTAGTAAAATTGA
>CAZNSZ010000164.1:3640-5002 GCA_964575865.1 uncultured Bacteroides sp.
GTATGGCTTCCTGTGTTGGTTTTGGTGCAGGTGGAAGGGGTCAAATTATAGGGAAGAGTTAATCGGCATCCAGTTAATAACCTGTCAGGTGCGTCTGGGAATGCGCAGTAACCTCTGAAAAAATTAAAATTGAAGATAACAACATGTATAATGGGTTAACCGGACATCAAATATCCCTCGCCAGTGAATTCAGAACCAAAACCTTTCCCAATTGATGCCTTCCTGAATGCATCATGCACATTTGTCTCTCTGAATTGCGCTCCCTTTTGTCAATGATTAATTGAAAACTGATAGTTTAGATACTATCGGGTTGAACCAGGAACCTTTGGAAGTGTTCTTAAAGAAAACCGAATATGGCGAAGAAAATAGAAATCCTCGAGGCGGTACTGAATGGACTCATGACCCGCTACCAGGAAAGGGTTCCTGATGTCCAGGCAATCATCAATAAGATGGTCCAGAAAGGATTGATCAGCGATGCGAATGAAATTCAGAATGATCACATCGCTTTTCGGACGATGGGGGTGGAGCATCTGGGTATTGCCTCCCTGGAAAAGATATTCCTTCATTATGGGTACAAGAAAAGAGATCATTATCTCTTCCCTGCCAAAAAGCTTGCCGCATACTGGTATGCCCCGCCGCAACCCAAGTACCCCCGCATCTTTATCAGTCAGCTCCTGGTTGATCAGTTGTCTGATGAAAACAATGCCATCATCCGCAGTTACACCAATGAAGTCAAACAGGATCCGGTAGATTTGCTGAACCTTGATAACCCGGCCCAGGTAGATGAATTCTTGCATCAGCCACTCTGGCGCACGCCCAGCTGGCAGGATTATCAGGCCCTGAGCAAGGAGAGTGAGTATGCTGCCTGGGTGATTTATAACCGCTATTACCTGAACCATTTTACCATCAGCGTTCACAAACTTCCCGATGGGTTCAATACGATTGCACAGTTTAATCATTTCCTGGAGGAGAATGGTTTTCAACTCAACGACTCCGGGGGGAAGATCAAAACCAGCCAGGACGGACTGTTAATACAGAGCTCAACGGTTGCTGAAATGATCGACGCAGAGTTTGCCGCCACGGATGGTGAGCCGGTTATAAAGAAGATTTCCGGATCGTATGTGGAGTTTGCCGAGCGCCGCCTTCTCAATCCAGACGGACAAAGGGATGGTGAAAGGCGTGACGGTTTTGAGGTCAATAATGCTGACCGCATCTTTGAAAGTACCTATAACGATCAGACCCGGCGAAGAGAGTAAGCAAGATACTCCGCGGCAATCAGAAGCACAGGTCGCTACCTGCCAATGTATGCGGAATAAGAACATGTCGCGGTCAAGCTACCGATGACCGGTTTCTCTGGTGCCG
>CAZNSZ010000165.1:0-4960 GCA_964575865.1 uncultured Bacteroides sp.
GCCGGCGGGTTTCCTGGCCAGGATCAGCTCGATGAAGAGAATGAGCAGGATCCCGATCATGGCCATCAGCAAGGCGATCCAGACGCTGTGTTCCGGGTTGCTCAGGGAGGGAAGGATGTTCTTTTCCAGCAAGGGCTTCACCTCCCCTTCGACCACGATGGTTTTAAGGGTCTCTTTCCAGGGCCAGATCTTGTTCAATGAACCGATCATGAATCCCACGAGCACAGCGATGGTGCTGTCGTGGTAGCGTCTCAGGAGCCACGAAAGCAGATTGGAAAAGAGCACCAGCCCGATGACCGCTCCTGCGGCCAGCAGCGCCAGGTCGAGAAGGATCCGTTCATTGACGGCATGCAGCGCAAATGCATATTTACCGAGCAAAAGGAGGATGAAGCTGCCTGAGATTCCGGGCAGGATCATGGCACAGCTGGCCAGTCCGCCGGACAGCACAACGAACCAGCGCGCGTCCGTGGTGGTGGTAGGAGTAACGCTCGTGATATAGAATGCGATTCCAATCCCTCCCATAAGGGCCACCACCCTGGCGTAGTCCCACCGGTCGATTTTTCTTGCCACAACGTAGGAGGAGGCGAGTACGAGTCCGAAGAAAAAGGACCAGATCAGCACAGGCTGGTGCTCCAGGAGGTACTCAAGTCCCCTGGCAAGCGAGAGCACAGAAACAAAAATCCCCGCAAAGACCGACAGCAGGAAATTGCCGTTGATGTGTTTCCAGAAGGAGATCCATTTTCCGCTGAAAAAAAGCCTGATTGCCTGGAGGTTGATGTTTTTTATGGAATTGACCAGTTCTTCATAGATACCTGTAATAAAGGCGATGGTCCCCCCGGACACTCCCGGAACCACATCGGCAGCTCCCATTCCGATCCCCCGCAGGGTGATCAGCAGATATTCTTTCAGCGTTCGCATCACAATGATCAAAGTTTTCTGGAGTGGAACTCTTCCGGGAGGACATCAAAAAACGTATCACCGCGCATCCCGCACCTCAGTGCCTCCAATGCGACCACTTCTCCCGGGGCGATGTTACCCAGGTTCACATTGGCCCCCACCAGCTTGATGAACATCACCTGCTGGGCCTTGTTGGGCGCCTCCCAGATCACATCATCCACGGAGACGGCCTTCATGATGTCGTCGATGAGCTCCCTGTTTGCGGATCCATCGGCATCATAAATACCGATTGTCCCGCTTTCCCGCGCCTCGGCGATGACCTTCCATGCACCTGTTTCCAGCTCTGCCCTCATGTGGGAAACCCATTGCTCATTGGTAAGCTCCACCCCTTTCACCTTGCTTCCCACCTCCGAAAGCACCACATGGTCCCTTGCCAGCACTTCGATGCATTTCAGTTTCTCCTCCTCGCTCATCCTGATCGATCCGTCGGAGACTTCCACCAGCTTCAGCCCGGCCGTATTCACAAACCGCCTGTAATCTTCAAACTGGTTCCGCACGTAGAACATTTCGAAAAGTGTACCGCCGAAGTAGGGCTTGAGCCCTGCCTGCTGGTATAATTTCACCTTCTCTTCCAGGTTCTTTGTAATCAGTGCGGTCCCGAACCCAAGCTTCACCAGGTCGGTAAACTCGCCGCTGGAATCGATGAAATTCTCCGCCTCCTTTAAACTCAATCCTTTGTCCATCATCATGGTAAGCCCATGTGATCTTTCCCCGCCTGTTCGTTCGGGGATGTGGCTGATATCAAAATTCATGGGAGTATGAATTACTTGTATGAATGAATCAGTTGATCAATCCGCCTTATACCTGTCTTACCGGGATAGTAGAGCTCAAACTCTTCCACCATGGTACGGTCGGCTTCCAGGGCCTCGGTCAGGAATTTCAGGGCCAGTTCGCGGTTCCCCGACTGCAAATGACAAACCGCCAGACGGACCAGGATCAGTGCCTCGGTGGAGTGGTGCACATAGGCCTCCCTCAAAAAAACCAGTGCCTGGTCATATGCCTTCTCTTTCATCAGAAGCCCTGTGAGCGCAGTCCATCCGTCCAGATCCTTCGCGTCGGCCCGGGTGACGAATCCGTAACATTTCACCGCCTCTTCCAGCATTCCAGCATCTTCATTGGCGTATCCCAGGTTGATCCAGTAATCCAGGTTGTTGTTGTCGAACTCAATGGCCTTCAGCATATACATGATGGCTTCCTGGTGCATGCCCTTCCGCTGGTGTATCATCCCTGCGCCAAACCACCCCTCGGGATCCGTATTGTCGATCTCGATCACCTTCTTGAAGGCCCGGAGCGCCTCATCCAGCTGCTCCATCTGCTCGTAGCAGTCCCCCATGTAGCAATAGGCCTGTGTATTTTCGGGCTCCGCTTCAAGGAATTCCAGGTAGGTCTCTATGGCCTTTTCATATTTCTCCACATTGATCCAGACACTGGCCTTGTTGAAATAGGCTGATGCGTAATCGGGATTGATGGCGATGGAGAAGTCATAGGCCTCAACGGCCTCCCGGTACCTCTCCTGCTTGTGATAGACAATGCCCACATTGTACCAGACATTGTCCGAATAGGGGTCGATGTCCAGGTATTCCAGGTAGTATTTGAGGCTTTCTCCGTAGCGGTGCAGCCGTTCATAAAAGTACCCCAGGTCATAAAGTACAGACAGGTTGTCGGGCTGCTGCCTGTATGCCTGGATCAGGTATTTGATGGCCAGTTCGAAATGCCTGACGTTTTCGTAGGCAATGGAGATGTTGACCAGTGCATCGAAGGTATCTTCGGTTGATTTCTCAAGCGCCGTATCAAACTGCACTTCGGCCTCCTTCAGTTTACCCAGCAGAACAAGGGCCGTCCCCTTGAGAAAAAAACGTTCCGAGTTGTTGTTTTCCCAGGCCGGCAACTCTTCAAGCAGCGCAAGTGCTTTCTTGGGCTGACCCTGTTCGATGTAGATGTGGATGAATTTATATTTGATCTCCACAGAGGTGGGATGCTGTTTCTTTCCCAGCTGTGCGGCCGCTTTGGCCTCCTCGTACTGAAAGTCGTCCAGGTAGTAATCGATGATCTGCTCGAATTCCTCCACGTCAAAGAAGATCGACTGGATCCCGCTCCGCATGTCCTCGTACTTCCTCAGCAGTATCTGAAATTCCTCATTCTCAAACACCTGCTCTCTGTTCTCGCTCATCTGATCCCTCAGTTTGAAGCTGTAAAGATAATTGATATTTGTAAGATATATAAATCTCTTCCCCACCCCCAAATTCGCACCACCATAAATTTCAACATATTTATCAAGGATAGGGATTCCGCAAGCAAACGGTGTCACCAACCTGTGGTTAATTTCCTACATTTGGCTCCGTAAATCGAATCCATTTACCACAAGACGCATGTACAGGTCTTTCCTCGCCATTCTCCTCTTAATGATATCCCTGAAATCAGGCCTCTCCCAGGAAACGGCTCCTGCACAACCCGGTAAAAACGGGATCTATGCTGAATTGTACCTGATCAGGCATGATTTCAGCAATGGGCCTGTATCATTGAATTATGAACGAATGATCGGAAAGAAAGGAAGATCCGCGCTCCGTGCCGGAATCTATCCCGATTTTGAGTCCACTGTTTCGTTCCCCCTCGCCTACCACTGGATCTCTACCCCGGACAGGAACCACCATTTCGAATGGGGATTCGGAGCGGTGTTCAGGGTAGAGCACTTCGTGGATCCCTATGATCCTTCCCCGATGAAGGAATGGTTCTACGACGTGCCTGCGGTCATGATCCCTCTCATGTACAGGTACCAGAAGAGCAAAGGGCTCACCATCAGAGGTGGAATCAACCTGTTCCTGAGCTGGCCGGTCCTGCCCTCCCCCTCCTTCTCTGTGGGATACAGGTTCTAGGTCGATACTTTCCCGGGTCACAGCGACCCATGGATGAGTGCAATCAACAGCATACTCCGGACTGTCAGATTCGTGTTCATCACATAAACCAGAAAGGGCATGGCTAACAGCCGTGACTGACCGTCCGAAAAAACCTCAAAATGCAGCAAAAATTCCCTAAGATTCCGGAGGAATATCTCGAACTCCTGATCAGAAGGAAATACAGCCAGAATACCATTAAAACCTATCTCTCCTGCTTCCGGGATTTCATCCGGCATTTCGAGGGAAAGGACCCTGGTGACATTACTCCGGCGCAGATAAAACAATACCTTCTTGATCTGATCCGGTACAAAAAAATATCCACAAGCCAGCAAAACCAGCGGATCAATGCCATCAAATTCTATTATGAAAAGGTGCTGGGGCGAAAGAAAACCTATTATTATTTCGAACGGCCCAGGCGCCAGAAGAGCCTCCCCGTCGTTCTGAGCAAGGAGGAAATAAAAATGCTGCTAGCCAATACCTGCAACCTGAAGCACAAGTGCATACTAATGGCCCTTTACTCGGGAGGCCTGCGAAGAAGCGAATTGATCAAACTTGAAGTGAATGATATCGATTCAGACAGGATGCTGATCAGGATCAGGAACTCCAAGGGAAACAAAGACCGTTATACCCTCCTCTCAAATCAGCTGCTGGTCATGCTCAGGGAATACTACCGGATCTATCAGCCTTCCAGATGGCTCTTTGAAGGCCCCGGAGGCAAGCAATACAGTGCGACCAGCATCGAAAATATTTTCCGAAGGGCGCTCAAAAGGTCCGGCATCCAGAAAAAAGCCACCCCGCACACCCTCCGCCACAGCTTTGCCACGCACCTCCTGGAACAGGGAATCAACCTCAGGTATATCCAGGAACTTCTGGGGCACGCAAGCATCACCACCACAGAAATCTACACCCGCGTCTCCACCCACAAACTGTCCGAAATTAAAAATCCACTTGACAACCTGTAAACAGAACGAACCTCAATTACATTTACTTCCCTATCTTTATACAATAAACCCAACTAACCCCAAATAAACCACACATTTTGGTTATATTCATTCGTTCAGGCACATTCAGCGTTCGCTGAACTTTTGTCTGCCCGCTGCTTCGCAGCT
>CAZNSZ010000166.1:0-4758 GCA_964575865.1 uncultured Bacteroides sp.
AATATCCGGGTATCCGATTTGATGGCATCCTTGATCTGCTGTAAATGGTTCCTGATCAGTTCCGTATCCTTCAATTCTTTCAGGGCGGGTATGAATCCGGGCATATCCCTGACCAGCAGGTTCCCTCCGTGTTCCTGGATGGACTCGGTGATCTGTTCGTTCAGCATGGTCAGCTGAATGTCCCGGTCAGACACGCGCCCCTGCTGGTCCAGCAGGAATTCCAGGTCCGCCTGGATCAGGGCATTCACCGAATCGATCCCGTGGATCACCCTGTCGATCCGTTCCCTGATGGATGACGGGATCTCATTGCCTGTGCTGCTCTCCCTGGTGATGATCCAGCGCTCTTTTTGCAGGGAAAGGTTCCTGAATGCCCCCTCAACCTGTTCAGACCTATTGATCAGCCTGGATTCCAGTGCATTCACCAGGTCGGAATACATCTTGAGCCTGCCCTGGAGGTTCTCCAGTTCCCTGATGGTTGATTCATCGATGTAGTTCAACGCCGTATCCGAAAGAAAGACGGCGGTCTGGCTGATGACGCTGTCCACCTGGCTGCTGAACGCTTCCTTCTCCTGTTCGGTCAGTTTCTGCTTGTTCCATTCAGAGATCAGGGTGAAGGTCTGGTTGGAGGCGGTGGGGATCTCGGTGACCGGAACAGGGACGATCTCCACCGTATCGGATTCCTCCCGCACCTCCACTGCCTGCTGCTCCTGCTGCTGCGGCAGAATGCCCTGCTGTCCGGTCAGGGCGGTGGTGCAAAAGGCGGCCATAAAAGCCACCATGATCAATGCTGAAGTTATGCGGCGCATAGGGTGGGGTTCAGGGTTACTAAACTACAAAAAAACAGTGAACTGCCGAATGGCCGTCCACTGTCAATGATGACATTGCTTTACGTACGGGGATCAGGGTTTGTCTTTTCCGCCTGACTGGAAAAATACCGGTCTGACGGTGACCATGAGCCAGGCCCAGTTGGCCGGTTCCGAGGCGGAGCCTCCCTTCAGGATCTCCATGGAGGTCCCGGCGAACATATGTGAATAACCGGCCTGCAGGCTCACCGTTTCCTCCATTGCCCATCCCACCACCAGGTCGATCTCGGTGCCCAGGTAAGCGGAAGCATCAGGTTCCAGTTTAGCCGCTGTCAGGAAACCGTGGATATCCGCTCCTGCGGTAAACCTTTTGATCTTCACCGCCCCTTTCAGGTATAGGTCCTGGAGCCCCACGTTGTTCAGGTGGTTCCCGGTATAGAAATAATCCATGAACCCGTTGAATTTGTGGTTGGTCCCGTAGAAGGGGGTGAACGAGCGGTTCACCTCAGGTTCATCGTAGGCTGTCCCCGACAGGAACTCGTATCCCCCTGTAAAGGCAAATCGCTCCGCCGGTCTGAAGCTCCCTTCCAGGTTCCCGTACCAGGCCCTCAGGGTGTTTTCCGATCCGTCCTTCCCCCCCTGGAAATAGCCCGCTGCCTGAAGGTCCAGGTTCCCGGCGGAATACCGAACGAACGGCCCCACCGTCTGGCTGAAACTGATCCCCTGTTCGAGCAGGACCCCTCCGATCCCCAGCCTCCTGGCCACGGGGATCCCGTTGTTCAGGAAAAGGAAGCTGATGATGAGGTCACCCTGTATCCTGCTGGCCCAGAGGAACTGCATGGTCTTATAGGCATCCGGTCCCAGGTAAAAGTTGTTGGTCCGGTCCGAATTCTCGTGGTAGGCCACCCCGGCATGGGCCGTGAAATCCCCCTCATACCCTAGCAGCAGCAGGTCATGGGACCTTCCCTGCTGGGACCAGCCCACATTCCCCAGGATCCGGTGGTTGTCATAGGCCAGCTCCTGGCGGCCTGCCTTAAAAAAGAATTCCGGGGTCACCTGATACCGGAGCCAGGCCTGGTGGATGGAGGTGGCGTAATCGTGGTTGCTCACCAGCTGGGGCTGGTCGCCCCACAGCCTGGCATCCTGAAGCACCAGGCCGGTGCTCAGTTTCTCCCCCCGGTAGGAGAAATCGAGCCGCGTCCGCTGCGAAACGAATAGTGAACCCTTCTGGCCCGGTTCGGGCAGGCGGTTGTAACCATGGCTGTACTCCGCCCTGGGACGGAACTCCCCGCTCAGGGTGAACTGGGCCCTGACTGCCGGTGCCCCAACGAGGGTGATCAGGAGCATCCAGGCGCTCCCTGTGAATCTTCTTTTCATGGCGTTCCGACCTTGTAGGTGGCTTCCCGTTCGGCAGCCTTCCGCAACCATTCCTGGAGCAGGGTCTCCCTGAATTGTTTCTTTTCGCTTTCCAGTTTCTCCATATCCAGGCCGATAAACGCCTGTGCGGCCGCCTTGGAACTCAGGTCGGGATAGGGCACCTCCCCGTTGTAGCCCAATCCGGACAGGACCCTGGCCAGTTTCAGCCGCGCTTCCTGGGCGATGGTGATCCCGGTGGCGATCACCCTGGACGTCTCAAGGGGCGAGTGGAACGATCCGCCGTGGCTGGCCGCGGCATAATCCCACCGCCACTGGGCATGCCGGATATCCATCAGGATCCCCTGCATCTGCTGCTCCGTGGCCCCCTTTTCCCATGCCACCGATGCTTCCACGTGGGCCCTTACGAGCAGTTCTTCAAGTTTGTCCCTATTCTCGATGATCCTGTCCTGGCGGTCGTATACATTCTTGACCAGCGTCCTGGTTTCCTCCCGGTGGCACACCTGGCACGAGTTGGCCACATTGTTCAGCGGGCTCTGGATGTGGTGATCGGTATATTTCAGTCCCCCCTCGCTCATATAGGGCATGTGGCAGTCGGCACAGGAAACTCCCCGTTCGGCATGGATCCCCGTCATGTAGATCTCATAACCCGGGTGCTGTGCCTTGAGCATGGGGGCCCTGCTCATCTGGTGGGTCCAGTCGGAGAATTCGATATTGTCGTAGTACTCCTCCATGGCTTCGGCAGAAAAACCATTGTCCCACGGGAAGGTCAGGTACTGGACGCCTTCCACAACGTTTTTATTGAAGTAGTACTCCACGTGGCACTGTGCGCACACCAGCGAACGCATCTCCTGGTGGCTCGCCCTGGTGATGTCCTTCCCCATCCGGTTAAACGCCTCGATCAGGGCCGGCCTGGATATCCTCAGGTTCATGGTTTCGGCATCGTGGCAGTCGGCACACCCGATGGGATTGACCACCTGGTGGCCCCGGGTATCCCAGGATCCACTGTAGAAAGCGGCCACCCCTGCCTGAAAATCGCCCATCTCCTCCACCAGCTCGTTCATGACCCTGGGGACATCGGGACTCTTGCAGGTCCAGCAGGTGTTGGGCATGGGACTGGGGGTATCCCCGTCAGGCGCACCGGTGCGCAGGGTGTTCTGCACATCGGCCACCGCATAGTAGTGTCCACGGCCCTGATTGTAATCCTTGCTGAAGCCGTAACCGGCCCACAGCACCACCAGGCGGGGATCCACCTCCAGCATATCGATCATCTGCGATCCGTTGTACTTGCTACGGAAAAGGGTGTCGGCAGTCTGCAGATAGGACTGGTACTCCCTGGGGAAATTCATCCCCCAGATCTCGTTCCTGGGCTCATACTGTGAATATTCCACCTGCGGGGTGTAGGCGAACACCGCCTCGGTCCGGCGCTCGATGATCGAGGAGGCCAGCAGCCCCAGCACGAAGACCACCGCCACGGTGGCAAGGAACAGGACCCAGCCCAGCCAGGGTCTTTTTCGGATTCGTTCTTGGATTGAAGTCATGAAAGTAGCAAGAAGTTAGGGGTTAGTGTAAGTTAAAAGTTAGATGTTAGGTGTTAGTGCTCGTTATAAGTTAGAAGTTAGAAGTTAGCAGTTAGGGATTAGATTAGATAATTAATCAGTCAGGGCTTTGAGCCAGTCGGGGACGGGACTCGGGGGCAGGGGGACCCGGGCGTTCGGGGTGCTGGACAGGCTGTTCACCCGGCCATGGGGGACCTCCCGGTGGCACTCCCAGCACTTCCTGTCCGTGCGGTAATGCTGGAACGATCCGGTCCGTGCCAGAAGCTTGCTGTCGGTCAGCAGCACCGAATGGCACCGCACACAGTTCTCCTGGACCACCTCCTTCCCCTCCTCCCTGATCAGGATCACCTGGGGTTCCCTTCTCAGGGTGAAAATGGTGGCATGGCGCAACCCGTCCTTGGCCTTAAAGAAGTATTTGTTGAAGAAATTGTTGTGCGGAACGTGGCAGTCGTTGCAGTGGGCGTGTTCCCTGTGGGAACTGTGCGACCAGGTGGCGTACTGGGGGGTCATGAGGTGGCAGTTGGTGCAGGTCTCCGGCCTGTCCGAGAGGTAGGAAGGCGCCCTGGACAGGTGAAAAGCGAGCAGCCCGGTACCGGTCATGACCGCCAGCACCACCAGCACCGCCGGCTGCCATTCCCTGGGTGGTATGAGTTTCCTGAATCTTCCGGTCATCGTGGTAAGTCCGTTACTGATTTCACAGCAAAATTAGGAGGACCCGCACTCCCCACCTGTAACCTATGTTACAGCCGCGGCCTCTGTTTCCGTACCCGCACCCGTACCGGATCCCGGAGCGCACCCCTGCCGGATCACACCCCCTGAGCATTTGGGCCTATTCCCGTACCTGTACCTATAATGGCTCCAGAAGTGCACCCGCACCGGATCACACCCCCGGAGCATTCGGGCCTAGTCCCTCACCCTTACCGGGTAGGGCGGCCTGACCGGCTCTGCCGGGGGATTCTCCTCCAGTTGTTTAAGGATCACCTCGATCGCTTTCTCCAGTTGCGGATCGTGCCCTTTGATCA
>CAZNSZ010000167.1:0-4744 GCA_964575865.1 uncultured Bacteroides sp.
AATCGAAAAAATGTGCCTCCCGGATCTGTCAGTTTAATACAGATATTCCATAATTGACATCACCAGAAGTGCCATTGGTCATTGTTAACTTGACTGGTGGAGGGGTTTTTTTTAACTTCTGCTTCCCGGGAATAAACAATATTGCCCTGATTTCACATTCGGATCAGGGTAATATGCATCTATGGATCAGAAGAACCTAGCTTCAATACCGGTAAGATCCAGGGGATCTAATCTAATCATGGCCGCTCTTGCACTGGTAGCCGGTGGCGCCATTTACCTGTTTCTGAGGACATCCGATTTTGTCTTTTTCAGGTGGATCGAAACCACCGGGTTGCCGGTAAATTGGATTGCATGGGCAAGAGACCATCTCTTTTACGGAAGATCGCCCCTGCCGGCATGGATCATTTATTCGCTTCCCGGCGGTTTATGGGCATTTGCATATACCGTTCTTATCCTCACCATCTGGAAGAATAACAGATCCCGGGTCAAATATTTCTGGATGGCCTCCATCCCTGCACTGGTTTTTGGATTTGAGTCTCTCCAGCTCACCGGCATTGTGCCGGGTACATTCTGTCTCCAGGACATGATGCTTGGGATGGCAGGGATTGGCCTGGGATTTCTGCTTGTCACTGACACCCGAAAAAAGAACATATCATGAAAACACTTTCAAAAAGCAATGCGTTATGGCGCTCTCTCCTTTCAGCCGCAGCCCTGATCCTGCTCATCATCATTGGCATAGGTTCAGACGGTCTGCTGGGTCTGTCTGATTATGAACAGATATCAACCTATGAAAATGGCAAATACACGAGGACCTCACAAAATGATCTGACCGGCGATTACAACAAATGGACCGGTCCGAAGGATGTCCAGGGCAGGTGGGATGGTCCTGTTACTGTAGAAGAGGGAACGGTCAGACCCGGGGGATCCTATGTCCCCTATTCCGTGGAAACCATCACCTATGAAGACGGAAGGCGAAACGGAAAAAGCATCACTGCCTACCCCGGAAGCAGCAGGCCTGATAAGATGGTTTGCTATTCGATGGGGAAGGTGATCCCATGCCAGCAAAAAGCGGTGGCTGCGGCAGCCAGTGAAGCAGCCTCCCAGCTCCTTTATGAGCAATATCCCTGGTATGTCAACACACTGAATGTCATAGGTTTTGAAGATGACTTCATCAAGGCCTACGTGGATACGCTGGAGACCATCATCCTGGCCATGGAATACATGGAAGAAGCGTTTATGGATTACTATGATGCTGCCTTGGATTCCCTGGAGGGGAGCAGGTTTGATACCATGATGTATGCCCACGGTTCAATCTCCATGCTCGCCGGACAGGAAGAACTGCTGCATTCACGATTCAGGCTGGCAGTGCTGGATCACAGCCGCACGGAGGGCAGCACCACATTCGGTATTATTAATGAAAAGTATCCCGGTTACCTGGACTTCATGGAAATGGCTGAAATCAGTGACCAGGATTTTGAACTTTTCTGCAGCGATATGGATAGTCTGATGAATACCTATGGGCCACTGGATAAGTTGGATCCATTTTATACCGACAGCATCGATGCCAGGATCTCAAGGGCGCTGACCTTTATCGCTTCCTACGAGGAAGATACTTCCGAAGTAGTGGCTTCTCTCAGGAACGCACGCATGGTATATGATGAACTGGCCGCTGGAAATACACTGAAATCCATCCGATCGGTTCACCAATCCGGTGACATCACACCAAGGTCATCGGAGGTGGCATTGATCGTCTTTTATACTTTCCTGGAACATTACTACCAGGGAGATAAAATAAGCCTTGTTCTAGAGGAAACGTTTAACCAGAATCATTCCCTGGTCAGCATCCCGACCGTCACCACCACATACCTGGGCAGCGGATCAGCTGAAAGTGCGGATGTGAGCGGGTATATCCATGATGACGGCGGCGGCGCCATAACCTCGTCGGGGATCGCATGGTCCACCCGTTATGATCCCACCATTGAAGACGAGGTGGTCCTTTCAGGGGCTACCACCGGCAGTTTTTCCGTCGAACTGCAGGGGCTCACCGAGGGCGAAACCTACTATGCCCGGGCATTTGCCACCAACAGTGCCGGCACCGCCTATGGCAATTGTGTTGAATTCGTCGCAGCAAGTACAGTCGGGATCGAACCCATCCCCGCTGGCCGGGAACTCAATGTATATCCCAATCCCGTCTCGGGTAACGCCACATTCACCTTCAGGGAAATTGCATTGGAGCACCCCGAACTGGTCATCGTCAACCTGAAGGGACAGGTCCTGGTCCGCCGTGAACTCAGCGGGGCAACATCCGGGATTCAGCGGATCGAGATGGACCTATCGGGATTGGAAAGCGGGGTTTACCAGAGTCATCTTACGGAAGGCGGCAGGGTAATGGCAACCCGAAAGTTCCTGATCGTGCATTAGGCAGGGACTCCCTCGCCTGACCACCTGAACCTGCCGGACTGACGCAGAGTTTTTCTTTTGTTCCTTTTTTGTATCCCCTCAGTCCAGTGTGGGGAGCCTTTTTGCCATTTCAATGAAGCGGGGATCGGACCGCAGGGAGGTATAAGGAATCTGAAATGCCTTGTAATAGAACAGGATCTGGTTTCTTTCCTCATAGGTTCTTTCCAGCCAGAATAGCGCAGAGTCCGGTTCGCCCAGCTCGGCCAGCAGTGCCCCCCTGAAAAACGCCATACTGGTGTTTTCTGTCTCCAGGCTGTCCACCAATTCCAGCATTTCGATGGTCTTCTCCCTCATTCCGGCCCTGAAGTAGGCGATTCCGAGCCAGGTGAAATAAGTGGCCTCCGCCGCACCCGTTCTCTCCATGTTCGTGAACACTTCTATTGCCTTTTCATTCTGCCCGGTTTCGAGGTATACCTGAGCCAGGTAATGATTTGGCCCCCTTTCCCCGAGGTATTGAATGGCTGAATCAACCTCTCCGATCACAAAGTAGCTCCTTCCAAGATCCAGCTGATAGTACAGGTTATTGGGATCAAGGGAAACAGCTCGCCGGATGAACTGGTGCGCCATGTCAAAACGACCGGATGCCAGATTCAGGTCGAACAAACTCCGGTAAGCGGAGGCTTTGTTAGGATTCAGTTCGATGGCCCTGTTCAGTTCAAACTCACTCGCTTTCAGGTCCCAGTCATATTCGTAATGAATGATGCCGAGCAATTCATGGGCCCCGGCAAGCCGGTCATCGATCTCCAGCGCCTTCAGGACAGCCTCCCTGGCCCTTTTAAATGCTTCGTCCGGCAGCCAGTGTGCATACCAGACCAGGTTCCTGTAGGCCAATCCCATTCCTTCATAGGGGAGGGCAAATGCCGGATCGATTGTCACAGCCGTTTCGTAAAGTTCAATGGCCTTCAACAGGTCTTTTTCTGTGGCGCCATAGCTATTGTATTGATTCCCGAGCAGATAAAGATCGTAGGCCGACAGGTTTGTAGTGGGCACCTTCTCCAGGAGCTCATGTTCCTCCGGGGTAATGATGGCCTGAAGTTCCCCTGCCACCAGGCCCGCAATCTCACTCTGTAATGACAGGTAGTCTTCAATCCGTACGATTTCGCGGTCATATTGTTCCGCCCACACATGGTTGTCGTTCCGGTCGATCAACTGAAGGGTCAGCCGGAAGCGGTTCCCGTATTTCTGCATGCTTCCCTCGAGCACATAACTGACCATCAACTCTTTTGCTACATCGGGGATATATGCGCCTGTTTCCCTGTATTTCTCTACCGAGGAACGGGAAATGGTTCTCAGGTCCTTGATGCTGCTCAGGTTATTGAGAATGGATTCCATGGTTCCATTGATGAAATACGCATTCTCCTGATCGGGACTGTCGTTTCGAAACGGAAGAACCGCAATGGACTTTTCAAGAATCACCTTCTTACCGGACCGCGGCAGCAAATTCACCACGATCAACCCGGCAATCACTACAAAACTGATGTAAGTGGCCATCTTCCACCTTGAAGATGATTTTGAGCCTTCCCCGCCTCCGGCGGCATGTTCCGGTTCTGTCCTTATGAATCCACCTTCAGGATGGATATCGTATAACCAGGACAGGACCAACGCCACCAGCAACCCTACCACCAGAATGACCACCACGAACTTCAGCGTCCAGTCCGGCAGTCCGAACGGGCCGGTGATGATATCCACCAGTTCAAGAACCACAAAAGCCGAGGCCGCATAGACCGTCACTACGCGGACAACGTTCCTCCTCTTCAACTCCCGCCAGAACCGGGCGAACTTTTCGGGCATTGGGGCAGGATTACTTACTGCAATTTAAGGAGATAAAGAAAAGAAGTCAATGGAAGGTCCCGTTGAAATCCTTGCAGATCACGTGAAAAAAATCAAACTTGCATCCATATGAATCTGAAATGAAGGAATTAAAAAGCCTCTCCACCCCCTGGCGCATACAGCAATTCCTGGATGAATGCGACTACAACGCCACGGAAGAGACCCGCTCGCCAAAGGTCGTCTTTGAGCTGCGGCGTGCCCACTGCCTGGAAGGAGCCCTTTTCGCCGCTGCATGCCTGGAACTGCAGGGAATGCCTCCCCTGGTGCTGGACCTGCAGGCATTCAATGACGACGACCATGTGATCGCAGTATTCAAGCAGGACAACTGCTGGGGCGGGATCGCGAAATCGAATTTCACCACCCTGCGCTACCGTGAACCGGTCTACCGGAGCCTCAGGGAGCTGGCCATGTCCTATTTCGACCTCTATTTCAATACCCGCGGGGAAAAATCCCT
>CAZNSZ010000168.1:0-4729 GCA_964575865.1 uncultured Bacteroides sp.
AGAATGCCGGCCTGTCACGCCGGAGGTCGCGGGTTCGAGTCCCGTCCAGACCGCAGATCAATTAAAACCCGAAGTGCAAACTTCGGGTTTTTTTGTGGCTGATTGTGAGCCAAACTTGTTTGAGCGAACAGGCAGCCACAAAAACACCCGGGCACTCCAGCGCCCGGGTTTTGGATTGATCTGCAGGGTAGCCCCCGGCAGGGGCAGGGAACTTTCCGGAGGAAAGAGTCCGTCCAGACCGCTTAATTGAGTTAAAATCAACGACTATTCTCTGGTATTGTTCAGCTGAGGAACCGGCAAGCTGGTCAGTTCATCCTTGGCTCTCAAAGCAATACTGGATTGGTAATCATCTCACCCGATAATACGTGCTCTATTCACCCATAATCTTGGATTTCCCGCGGCATATCACGTCGTCAATTTAATACCATCATTTCGTGGAACGGGGGAACTACGCCGCCGTAGCGTGGCGCGGGATTTGGTTTTCGCTGTTCGAGTATATTGGTAGTATTAGTTAGGAATCGCGTGCCACGCGTGAGCGGTCGGCTTTAGTGATTTGTTCTGTGGGCATTTATTCCCTGATGCGTCTTTTTAAGTTCATTCTTTTATGCAGGATCCTGGCAATCTCAACTCGATCTTTATCCATTTGCCGATAAAAGATAATGTGCTTGCCAGTCTTAATTCCTAACAAGCCTGGGTAGATACCTTCGTACTGTTTGCCCTTTACCTTACCATCCGCAATTTCTTGACAACTGTCTAAGAGCATATGGTAGTATTTGTCTGCTTGAGTCTCAGACCATTTATCGACAGTGTAATTCCAAATGTTCCCTGAATCCTTCCTGGCCTTTTGCGTGAGCTTATATTCAGCCATTTGAAGATCTTTGTGCCTTCAGATACTTGAGGTATTCCTCTGGTTCAAAATCTTCTGCGATTCCACTGTCAATGCCCTCTTGGATCGCTTGTCTCAGGGCTGTGAACTTCTCCTCTTCTTCCTCGAGGAGTCTAAGCCCAGCGCGAATTACTTCACTCGCATTTTTATACCTACCAGCTGAGATACGATTTTGAATGAAATCTTCGAAATGATTTCCTAATGTTATCGATGTGTTCTTGCTCATAGCTTAATGCTTTTCACAAAGATACCCATATTTGGTATATCTGTCAAGCATGAGAATCACATACTCCACAGAACATTCATTCTACTGCCAATGGCGGGATAGACTGCCAGTTCGGGGCCATATCCTGCTAATCGCCTTTTTCTGGATGGATATTCAGGATTTTGTTTTGCGGTGATTGCCTGGTTTAACTTTCTATTAAATAATTTCTGTAACTTTTATACTTTCATTGCCAGGATCAATCAGGAGAAGAAATGGCAGCAGATAAAGGCAGGAGCTTCAATGAAATTGATATAAAGGATTTGTTTTATGATAAGAATCCGAAACTGGCCAGGTGGATCCCTGGATTCATATACGGATATTTAAGAAGAATAGCGCACCAGGATCTTATCAATGAGATTATCAGGGAATATGGTCATTTGAAAGGATACGATTTCAGCGTGGCCATGCTCAAGTATTTCGATCTGACGATTGAGGTAAAGGGAGAAGAGAAGCTGCCTGATGATGGACGGTACATTTTTGCGGCCAACCATCCCTGGGGCGGCCTGGACGGACATATTGCCATGGTTATCATCGGGAAGAAATATGGCAAGGATAAGTATAAATGTCTAGTGAACGACCTCCTCATGAACCTTCAGAACCTTCATGGCGTATTTATTCCGGTCAATAAGCATGGAAAACAGGACACCCAGCTGGCAGAACAACTTGACAGTGCATTCAAATCCGAAGTACAGATCCTGACGTTTCCGTCCGGGCTGGTAAGCCGGAAGGTCAGGGGAGAGGTAATGGACCTGGAATGGAAGAAAAGCTTTATCAATAAAGCCAAGCAGTATCAGAGAGACATCATCCCCATTCACATGGGCGGAGAAAATACGAAATTCTTTTATCGCTTATACCGGTTCAGGAAAGCGGTCGGCATTAAAGCAACCATCGAGATGCTTTATTTAATAGATGAGACATACAAGCATCGCGGCAAGCATATTACAGTTACGATTGGAGACCCCATCCCCTGGCAGACTTTCGACAAATCAAAGCGTCCGCTTGAATGGGCAAAATGGGTTAAAAACAAGGTCTACAGGCTGGGTGGAGTGGAAAACGTTCCGCTATAGCATCTTGACTGTCTCGATTCGAAAAACACATTCCGTTTGTTTTCCGGTTCAGTTTATATTGTTTTCAAGGAATGTTCTTGATTTTCACTGAAGGCCTTTCCGGAGGAAAGAATCCCTGTGATTGTGGAATTACATCCCCCAAGCTGTGAAATAGTACCCCATTGCCGCACTTTTTGGCGTTTTCCAGGAAAACCCCGGCATACCCCTTTTCTTCACTTATACCTCAGTTTCAGTCAGTCCGGGCGGTTCGTCGAAGTTACGTCTGACAAGGTTGAGGTTTGGAACGAATATGGTTGATACAGGATCTGAATAGAAATCCCTATTACACATGAAAAGACTGGAAAATAAAGTAATCATCGTAACAGGCGGATCACTCGGAATCGGCCGTGAAGCATGTAAGAAGCTTGCAGAGGAGGGGGCCGCTGTGGCTGTCACGGATATCCTCGATGAAGAGGGAAAGAAACTGAAAGAGGAAATCAGGGATGAAGGGGGAACCGCCGGTTTCTGGCACCTGGATGTTTCGGATGAGGCGGAGGTGAAACAGGTGTTTTCCGACATCCACAAGGAGTACGGGAAGATTGATGTGCTGGTGAATAATGCAGGAATCGCAGGCGTCAACCAGCCAACCGACGAGATTTCGCTCGCAGACTGGCAGAAAGTCATCGATGTCAATGTGAATGGTGTTTTTCTCTGTACCAAGCATGTGATCCCTTATATGCGTGAAAATGGCGAAGGGAATATCATCAACCTCTCGTCCATTTACGGGATCATCAGTTCCCCTGACATTCCGCCCTACCATGCTTCCAAAGGAGCGGTAAGGCTGATGACAAAAACCGATGCATTGTTCTATGCCGGTGATCATATCCGGGTCAACTCGGTCCATCCGGGATTTATCTGGACCCCGCTTGTGGAAGAGATGGGAAAGGAATCGGAAGAGGGCGTGGAGGAGTTCAGAAAGAATCTCGATGCACTCCATCCGCTGGGTCATGTTGGTGAGCCGGAAGATATCGCCTTTGGCATCGTTTTCCTGGCCAGCGACGAGTCAAAATTCATGACCGGAAGCGAACTTGTCATCGATGGGGGATATACGTGCAGGTGAGATCAGGTTGAATAAAAATCTGTATTTTTCACCCATGGACGTCAATACCATCAGGGAAATTGCCGCTTCTTACCGGCAAAGCAGGATCCTGTTAAGCGGAGTCGAACTGGATCTGTTCACACATATTGAGGAGACCGGTACCACAAGCGAACGTCTTGCAACCCGGCTGAGTCTCGATAGGCGGGCAACCGATCGTTTGCTGAATGCGCTGGTATCCATGGGCTTTCTCAACAAGAGTGGCCCACTGTTCTTCAATACCCCGGAAAGCTCACTGTTTTTATCGAGAAAAAGTCCGGAGTTCATGGGCGGACTGATGCATTCGAACCATCTCTGGGACACCTGGAGCCACCTGACCGAAGTGGTAAAAACCGGGGCCCCGGCCCACAGGGAAGAAATCAACGATCGCGGGGACGAATGGCTTCAGGCATTCATCCAGGCCATGCACGACAGGGCAAAAAAACAGGCACCTCAGCAGTTGTCCGGCATTGATCTGTCGGGTGTACATTCCATGCTCGATGTCGGTGGAGGGTCCGGCGCTTATTCCATGGAATTCATCACCCGGAAACCAGATATCAAGGCCACCATCTTTGACCTGCCCAAGGTGGTCCCCATCACCCGTGAATTCATTCAGAAAGAGGGGTATTCAGATAAAATAGAAACATATACCGGCGACTACACCACGGACGGTTTACCCGAAGGATTCGACCTGGTATTCCTGTCCGCTGTTCTGCACAGCAATTCGCTGGAGGAGAACCGAAGGTTGATCCGGAAATGCTTCCGTTCACTGAAACCGCAGGGCAGGATAGTCATTCAGGACTGGATCATGAACGATGACAGAATACTGCCGGCAGGCGGTGCCATATTTGCCATCAACATGCTGGTGGGAACTGAGAGCGGGGATTGCTTTACCGGGCAGGAAGTCACCGAAATGTTACATGACGCCGGATTCAAGAACATCTCCAGGGTGGAGTTCGAATCCGGACTGAGCCAGGTGACCGCACAACGGATCTGAACCGAAATGGGCGGGATTATCGCTCACAGCAAGGGGGGTCATCACCCTGTCATTGTCCGGGAGTGACCAGATCAGGGTACTTCTCCTGAAAAGCGGTGAGTCCGGGGCCGCAATCCTCAAGGGTCCCGTTCCTGTCCACCCCGTTGGAGGTCCAGACCAGCAGTCCTTTCCAGCCATTTTCCCAGGTCCTGATAAAGGCATCACTGATGGGTACCTCGAGGAGGTTCTTCCCGGTGGTGTCCTGTCGGAAAACGCCTCCGGCCGGGTTCTCGCCGATCATGCAGGGACGGTCATCAATACCATAATCGGCCGGTGTCTTATCGAGGGCAAAATTCCCGAAATACCTGACATTCCACCCGTAATAGTGGGGCGAATAAAAATCAAGAAAGGCTTCGGGAGA
>CAZNSZ010000169.1:0-2674 GCA_964575865.1 uncultured Bacteroides sp.
ATCCCGAGGTCTTCAGAGAGGCGAAAGCCATCCTGATGGATCCGGACCGGACCACCACCGGGGCGGATGTCCGGTTCGATATGCTGGCCATGAAGGCTGCAAGAAAAAGAATTGACCAATGATACATACCTTCCCATGATTCCGAGAACCTTCATGCGGTTGATTTTCATATTCCTGTTCCTTTGTGCCGGAGCGGTCTGCCATCAAATAACCGGGCAGAAACTGGCCCCGAGCGGCGATCCCGAACTTGACCTGATCCGTGCCGAAGCAATGGTTGTTCCCACGAACAGGGAGAACTTTAAGCTCAGGGCCCTCAAAATGAAACTGTGGGTGGTCACCCTGCAGCAGCAGGGTGCCCGCCTGCATGATTACCTGGGGATCGACGATGGCATGAGGTCCGTCATCTGGTGGAACAACACGGAAGGTCCCGGAATGGACGGGACGCCTCAGACCTTCAGCGAGGAACAGATGACAAAGCTGTGCAGGCTGGTGGATGATGGTTATGCGATCCTTGATTCCGTTCAGAGGTCGGTTGCATTGGAAAACCCGCTCCCGGTCTGCACTGAAAGTCCGCTTTCCGCTCCGGCCACGGAATCAGGGAAGGAGATCCCCTGGACGCATTACAAAGGAAATGAAAACCTCTCGGGATATACAGGTGCGGCTGGTCCGGTAAAAGGAGAAGAAGCATGGACTTTCCCGGTGGGACTGGCATGGGAATCCAGGCCCGCCATCGAGGGAAACAGGGTATACCTGTCATCACCTGGAATGCGAACTGTCATGTATTGCCTGGATCTTGAAACGGGCAGAGAGATATGGAAAGCAAGGCAGGAAGTGGAGATCATGGGGGACCAGTTGTACAATACCCCGGGGAATCATTCCTCCCCGCATATCCTTGGGGACCATTTGCTGTACCGTGAATTGGGCGCCAGGGGTAACCGCGGTCCCGCCAGGCATGTGGTGATGGTCAATAAACACACTGGAGAAGTCTCACGAAAAATTGAAGCGGGCCATGTGGATTACCGCGCAGGGTATGCGCCATTTGATGTTTCAGAAAAGATGCTTGTTTTTCTTTTTGGCGTACAGGATATTCACACCACTCCGCCTGTTTCACAAGGATTTAACCGGGTTATAGGGAAGAACCTGCAAACAGGTCAACTGATGTGGGATTTCATGGTGGGAACTACCTTTGCAGAACCCCTCCTGGAGAGTGAACGGGTTTTCATCGGTACCCAGAACGGGTACATGTATTCCTGGCCTTCCGACCGAAGGTACGGGGGCCAGCCCATACCCCAATGGAAATTCCGCGCTGGGGGTGCGATCAACAGGAAAGCCGCCGTTTACGGGGACTATCTCCTGTTCGGTGCCAACGACGGGGTGTTCTACTGTCTGGAGAAAGAGAGTGGAAAACTGATCTGGAAATACCGGGTCGCTGAACCAGAATTACGCGCCTTCCGGCATTTCTCTGTCCCCTCTGCATCGGATGGCAAAGTGGTGGTGGGATCGGCGGATGGGATGCTCTACTGTCTGGATATTGAAACGGGGAGTCTGATTTTTAAATACCAGGCCGATGACTGGATCCGGTCCAGACCGGTATTCTCCGGGGACCGGTTCTACTTCGCCACGCTTAAAGGCACCCTCTATGGGATCAGGCACCAAATGGGTGATGCATCTCTGGTTTTCAAAACACAGCTGACCCGGCACCCGATACTCGCCGATCTGGCCATGCAGGGAGACTGCATTGTGGTCAGCGATAGTGACCTTTATGCGCATTGTGTGACATCCGACGGTAAAATACGCTGGAAAAAAAGCCTGGTCGAAGGTTTTGAAAAGGAGGGAATCCGGATTTTGACCGATCAGATTGCCGGAGGGGCATACTATCAGTCCAAGCCTACCGCTTCTGACGGCAAGGTCTATTTCGGAACGCATTCCCGTTTCCTTTACGCGGTGAATGCAGTATCCGGAGAGGAGGTATGGAAATTTGAGCTGGGGGCTGCTATTTCTGGAGCACCCACCCTCAGTGATGGAAAGATTTACATCGGGCAACAGGGTGGAGAAGAGGATTTCTATTGCCTCGATGCATCCACCGGGAAAGAGATCTGGACCCAGAAGACAGGATGGGTCTGGGGATCTGCGAATGCCTCCGACGGAATGGTCTTTGTGCCCGGGATTGACGGGTATGTCATGGGACTGGATGCTGAAAGCGGATCAATAATCTGGCGACACCGGTTCCACAGGTCCGTTTGCAGCGAACCGGCTGTTGAAGGGGATATGGTCATTTTCGGATCCTGGGACAATCACCTGATCGCCTTTGACAAAAAGACGGGGGAGGTCAGGTGGGACTTCCAGCCAGGGGGAACGGACTCGGGGGTGGCCATTTTCAATGAAGGAAGGATCTACCTGAAAAACCGTTGCCTGGACGCAAAAACCGGTGAGCTGATCTGGGAATTCAAAGACGGAAATTCAGTATTCAATACCACCCCTGCCTATCACGACGGGAAAGTCTTTCTTTCGTGCTGGCATGGACTGGGCCTGGGGGGTATCTGTGTGGAGGCAGTGGTCTATTGTCTTGATGCTGAAACCGGGAAAATGCTGTGGACCCACCCGGGAGCCGGGCTTAGCAGTCCTGTCATTGGCACCGGTGGAGCGGTCTATTTTCCAAGTATCGCAGATCCGT
>CAZNSZ010000169.1:2774-4659 GCA_964575865.1 uncultured Bacteroides sp.
AAGATTTTGACTATTTTGCCCCCATCAAGTATTTGCTGAAAGGAAAAAATACCGGACGAAGAAGACAGGTCTTTATCTTAACGGTGGCGGAAATTATGGAACAAAGGTCTGCAATGACAGGCTTTTCCCGGAATCGGTTGATCATACTGGTGTGGATTTGGCTGGCGCTCCCTTTTTACTCTGCAGGTCAGGAATACGGTCTGGAATTTGCAGCAAAACCTGACACCAAGGACCAGCGCACCTCGCTTGATCTTCATCCGGATGGCTATTTCTCATTCCGGGGTGATTTTGAATTGTCATTCAGCATCCGGTTGCGTGATATGGAACCGGTAACATTCGGCTATATCGCCCGCATCGTCGATACTGAGGACCGAAATATTGATATTATCTTCAACGGGCCGGAATCACACAGCTTGCAGGTAGTCTACGGTCAGGTCCTCACGGATATTGCCATACCCGGTAATGATCCGGAGATTTACGAGCGGTGGACGAATATCAGGCTGGGATATGATTTGAAAGAAAGGACCCTGTTTTTTGAAACAGGGGACACTTCCATTCTTTATCACAATGTTGATTTCTCCGGTAAAATAAAAATATTCTTCGGCAAAAATGACTTCAATTCTGTTCAGACCACCGATGTTCCAAGAATGAACATCAGGGACATCAGGATCTTTCAGAAGGGCAAATGCCAGCATCATTTCCCCCTGGATGAAATGAGCGGGAATGAGGCCACAGATATCATTTCAGGTCACAGCGCAATTGTGCAACATCCAGGCTGGATCAAACCAGGGTATTATCATTGGGGTTTATCCTTTGACACCTATCTGAACGGGCTCGCTGTGATATGTTTTGAACCGGGTGAAGAAAAAGTGTACATGGTGGGTGATGAGATGCTGAAAGTCTATTCTGTTTTGAAAGATTCCATCGAGGATATTCCATATACCGCCAGGTTTACAGACCTGATCCGGGGAAGCCAGCTATTTTTCGATACCGTCACCAAAAGGCTGATCTGTTACAATCTGAAGATCAAAACAGTTCACTATTTCGACTTCTCAGCGCGCAAATGGGAAAAGATCTCGGACGGACCCGATGCGGTTGAACGCTTCTGGTTTCACAATAAATACTATTCGGGGCGCGACAGTGTTCTTTATGTTTTTGGAGGATACAGCCAGCACAAGTATTATAATCTCGTACAGCGATATGATTTCAGGAGCAACCAATGGGATACCGTACAGCCAGGCGGAGCAGTCTTTTATCCGCGCATGCATGCGGCCATCGGCCATGTGCCGGATACACTCTATATTCTCGGGGGGTTTGGGAGCAGGGCCGGCGATCAGATATTGAATCCTGAACATTACACAGACCTGCTGGCCTTTTCATTCAGGGATCATACTTTTATAAAGAAGTACAATTTTATTGCCCCCATGGAAGGCATCGACTTTGCGCATTCCATGGTCATCAATGAGAAGGACCGGACCTTTTATGTGATGGCCACCACCATATTTGAGTACGAAACATATTTGCAATTACTGGCGGGAGATCTATCGGATCCGGAACTTGCCAAATGCGGGGATCAGATCCCCTACTTATTTGACAATGAGTATTCCTACAGCGATCTATTCTTTTCAAAAACCAGTCAGGAACTGATCTCCGCGAATTCTCTGGCAGACTTTGACAGGAATGAGACGAAAATCAGCATCTATAAGATCTCCTATCCACCCTATGCGTCCATTCTGGAGGATGACGAAAAAAGAACCCCTTTGACCAGGATTGTTGTTGCTGCTTTGTTTCTGTTTGTTGTCATTGCATCTGCGATAATCCTCAGAAAGAAAAAAATCGGATGGAAAAAGAGCCCTTCCAGTCCTCACTTCGCCGGACAACAGGA
>CAZNSZ010000170.1:0-4634 GCA_964575865.1 uncultured Bacteroides sp.
GGGGGAAGCGTTTACGAAGTGACCAATCTCAAGGACTCGGGCCCCGGTTCCTTTCGTGATGCTGTCAGCCAGTCCGACCGTACCATTGTTTTCAGGGTATCGGGAGATATCGAACTGAAAAGTGAGCTGGTGATCCGGGGAAACAACCTGACCATAGCCGGACAAACAGCACCGGGAGACGGGATCTGCATCCGGGATTACCCCACTAAAATTAACGGGAACAACATCATTGTGAGGTACCTCCGGTTCAGACTGGGCGACCGCTACAACCTCAGTTCCGATGCACTGAACATCAATGACCAGCAAAACATCATTGTGGATCATTGCACCATGAGCTGGGGAGTGGACGAGTGTTTTTCCGCCTATGGGAACACCAATGTGACCATACAATGGTGCATTATCGGCGAGGGGTTAAACCTGAAGGGACATTCCATGGGCGGACTGTGGGGGGGAAACACCACATACCACCATAACCTGATCCACACCAACAATACCCGGCACCCCAAATATGCCTATACCTACGACGAGGATATCACCGATTCACGCAACAACGTGATCTATAACTGGGGGTATAACTCGGCCTACACCAGTCCCACCGGCAGGGTCAACCTGGTCAATAACTATTACAAGTCAGGCCCTGCCACCGGTTCCGGAGTCAGGGACCGGATCGTACAGGCCGAACCCACCAAAAGGATGTTTATCACCGGCAACCATGTGGCCGGTTATCCCCACATTACGGAGGATAACTGGAACGGGGGCGTGGATCCGCTGAACGGGGGCCTTCCCGTCCGGTACGATTCGCCATTCCAGGTTCCCAATCCCCTCCCCCAGCAGTCCGCCAAAGAGGCCTACCGGGAGGTGGCCCGCCATGCCGGAGCCTCCTATCCGACCCGTGACGATGCGGATGTCCGGGCCATAAAAAATCTCCTGGACAGCACCGGGGCCATCATCATGCGGCAGTCGGATGTGGGCGGGTTTCCCATTCTGCGCTCCCTTCCTGCTCCTGCGGATGCGGATCACGACGGGATGCCGGATGATTATGAAACAGACATGGGTCTCAATCCGGGTGATCCTGAGGACCGCAACGGGGACCTGAACGGGAACGGGTATACCAACCTGGAAGATTACCTCAACGGCCTCCCTGAAGCTCCCTCCGGATTGTCCGGCCCGGGATTCCCCAGGGCAGAGGCCGTGTCCGAGGAAAGGGTGGAGGTGAGCTGGTATGACCTTACCATAGGTGAAACGGGATTCATGCTGGAACGTTCCAGCGACAGCATTCAATATGTCCCCCTGGATACCCTGGGTCCCGGTTCGGAGTTTTATCCGGATGAAAGCGTAGAGCCCCTGACCACCTATTTCTACCGGATCCGTTCATTCAATGATACGGCCAACTCTATCTGGGTGATGACCGCCGGCACCACTACCTTTGCGGCAGGAGAAAAACCGGGCCAGGTTGTCCCGGTCACTCCGCAGGACAACCTTACCGGAGTACCGGTTACAGGGACCAACCTGGTGTGGCAGGCGGGGGCCTATACCCTGACCTTCAATGTGTATCTGGGGACCGGCGGAGAGGAGATGGTCCTGCTGGATTCGGCCACCACCCAGACGGAAGTCTTCACCGGGGCCCTCACCTTTGGCACCACCTATTTCTGGAGGGTGGATGCGGTCAATAACAACGGGATCACGCCGGGAGAGGTACGGTCTTTCACCACCCTGGAAGCTGCTGAACCCGAACTGGTCCTTTACTGGCCCTTCGTTGAGCCGGATGGTCCGATGGTGTATGACTCATCTGGAAACAACAACGACGGGATCCTGAAAAACATTCCTGAACTGATCCGTTCAGAGGGCCCATTCGACCGGGCCATTAATCTGCACAACACACGACTGACCGGTCACATCGAGGTCCCCGATAACCTGAGCATTTCCTTCGATGAGAATCCCTTTTCCATTTCATTCTGGATGAGGGCGGATGGGGTTTCCGATTCCAGCATCTATATTTTTCACAAGGGAAGTTTCAATGCCAGCGAGGGAACGGAGCGCAATGGCAGGTGGTTCGGACTCGAAATGCGGGGAGGCAGTTTCAGGTTTTCGGTGGACGACAACGAGAGCAAATCGGTGGTGGGAAGCAACACCTCCCTGTTTGTCACGGGTGAATGGGTTCATGTGGCTGTGGTGCGGGATGTGTACAAGGGAAGGCTGTACCTCTACCGGAACGGCAGTGTAAGTGCCGTGGTATCGGATCAGACAGGAAATATCCGGGTGGATATGCCCCTTGTGATCGGGAACTCGGACCACATGTATCCCCAGTATTACGGAGGGAACACCGATGAGAATTCACCCTACCGGTGGGAACTGGCCGAGCTGGTGATCTGCCGTCATCCGTTTTCGGCCGAAGAGGTGGACGGGCTCTACCGCTACAACCGGATCCCCACCCTTTCACCCGGGGTGGCCACCGGGGGGATCGGCACACATTCCGGGCTAAATATTTTCCCCAATCCCTTTGAAGATCAGGTCACTGTGGAATTCATGAACGGAACCAGGAACCAGGTCCGCCTGGAGGTATACGACATCCGTGGAACACTGGTATGGCGGCGCACCCATGCAGTGATTCCCAATACCTTCAACCGCCTCAGCTGGAATGCAGCTGATATGCAGGGGAAGAAGGCGGGGGGCAGGGTCTTCATGCTGGTGCTGAAGGATGAATCCGGGAAATCCATCGGGGAACGGATCCTGATAAGAGAATAATTGAGTCAATCAGGCTTATGGCCATCACATACCAACTCCTTTATTCAACTACTAACGCATGCAACTATGAAGAAAAACTTTACTCCCCATTTGAAAAGGCTCTCAGGAGCCGGACTTCTTGCCCTTCTCACACTATTCCTGCAGGTGACCCTGGCGCAGGAATTTGACTTCGAACAGGACCTGGAGATGCAGGTCGTGATCGAAGCTGAGAATTTCACCGAGAACATCCCCAACGGCTTCAACGAGTGGCTCTTCACCCAGGAACCCGAGAACTATTCGGGAGAAGGGGCCATGCTTGCGGTGAGCGACAATCCATTCGCCACTGCCGCAGATGCCCTGTCAGGGTCCCCCACCCTGATCTATTCGATCAAATTCTATGAAACGGGCCCCCATTACATCTGGGCCAGGGCGGCTTACTCGCCCGAGAACAGGGGAGGGACCGATTCCTACCATGCCGGTCTGGACGTGGGGATCCCCGAATCGGGCACCTTCCTGAATTTTGAGGAGACCTTCGGCGACACCATTGAGGGGACCTGGAAATGGATCATGTGGTGCAATCCCATCGGCGGACAGGCGTATGTGGATGTGGGATCGGCAGGTGTGCATGAGCTGGTTATTTACATCCGGGAGAACGGTTTCTCCATCGACAAGATCGTGCTCACCCCCATCGCCTACGAGGACGGACTGGGATATGGTCCCCCGGCGGATACCATTGCCGAGACACGGCCGGCTACCGCACTGTTTGATGCGGAACTTGATCCGGGCGCCCTCGCCGTATATCCCAATCCCGCCGGGGATCAGGTCCAGGTGAGGATCAGGGACGGAGCCTCCGCCACGAACCGGATCGGCCTGTATGACGCAACGGGAAAGAGAGTCCGGACCGTGGAAGCAGACGGCCTAACGTCGCTGCAGATCGGCACAGCCGATCTCCCGCCGGGGGTCTACTACATGAAACTCCGGCAGAACGGCCAGATCGTCTCGGTCCAGAAACTGATGAAATTATAGGGCTGCAAATGCAGTCGGGCCTCCGTTGCAGCAAAAGAGCCCGGCTGCGGCTATGCGTGCTCGGTCCGGCGGATGATCTCCTCCTGCAGGGCCGCACCCAGGTCGTTGAAGTAATCGCTGTATCCGGCCACCCGGACGATCAGGTCCTGGTATTTCTCGGGATGTTTCTGCGCATCGCGGAGAGTCTCGGCAGAGACCACATTGAACTGGATGTGGTGCCCGTTCCGCCTGAAATAGCTCCGGATCAGCCGGCCCACCTTCTCGATGCCGCTATCATCCCTGAAGAAATCGGGTGTGAATTTCTGGTTCAGCAGGGTTCCCCCGGTTTTCAGGTGGTCGATTTTCAGCGCCGAATTCAAGACGGCGGTCGGGCCCTGACGGTCCGCACCCTGAAAGGGCGAAATCCCTTCTGAAAGCGGCTCGCCGGCCATTCTCCCGTCCGGGGTGGCCCCCAGGACCGATCCGAAATAGACATGGCTGGTGGTGGGCAGCATATTAATGCGGTACTGCGCGCCCCTGGGGCTGGTATGTCCAGCCACCGACTGGTAGAACGCCTCGAACATCCAACGGGCATGCCGGTCGGCGCGGTCATCGTCATTGCCGTATTTGGGGGTATCATAGACCAGGGCGGCCCTCAGTTCATCGTGCCCTTCGAAATTGTCGTCCAGCACCTTCAGGAAAGTCTCCATGGTGAGGGTCTTCTTTTCGAACACATGGGTTTCCAGCGATGCGAGCATGTCCGTGACCGAACCGAGCCCCACCCCCTGGATATAGCTGGTATTGTACCTGGCACCGCCGGAATGGTAATCCTTTCCCTTTGCAATGCAGTCATCGATCAGGAGGGAAAGAAAGGGGACGGGCATCCGGGTGGAAAAGATCCGTTC
>CAZNSZ010000171.1:0-4604 GCA_964575865.1 uncultured Bacteroides sp.
TGATCATCAGGATTTTCAGATACTGAATCCGGGTATTCGCCTGAATCGGAAATCTGAATCCTCAGTTGATCGGGATCTTCCAGGACACAGGCACAGAACATCGAGGTCCATTCCGATCCGGCGGCATTACAATCTGCCAGGCACAGTCTTAATCTGGCCGGAGTACTGCTGGCATCAAGTTCGTATCCGCCCTTGATTTCAGCCACCGACGTGTCCGGCCATTTCCTGATCAGCTGGTACTTGTTTCCATCCTGAAAATGAATCGTTGCTTCAAGAAATCCGTCCCCATTTGAAACCATGGTCCAGGTACCCAGAAGGCTTTTTTTAATGTCCTGCCCTGAAAGCGTTTCTGGAGAAGTGAATAAGAGAATTGAGATCAGAATTACTGCCCATCGGAAGGAGTGATTGAAACAATTAGAAATGAGGTACATGATAAAGATTTTTATTCCCTTCAATTTAGGATTTTCAATGCTTCCGACGGTCATCAAATTGAAATAATTGATTACTGACTGATATCTGAAGGATAAAGGATAATTTTATGTGATGGAAAGGGAAATCCGCGTCACAGGGGACGGATCGCATACACTGTACGTAAATTCACTGGACGAACCGTATCATTCCATTCACGGCGCACTCCAGGAATCAAAGCATGTATTTATTGAACAGGGTTTAAGGCAGGTCTCGTTCTCCCCGGTCCGGATCCTTGAAATCGGTTTTGGGACTGGCCTGAACCTGCTCCTGACGCTGGAGTATTCCCTGGAAAAAGGAATTGAAGTCTATTATCACACCGTCGAAAAATATCCGCTTTCACCTGTGGAATACCTAAAACTAAACTATACCGGGTATCTGCATACAGCATCTCCAGACCAGTTTGAAAAGATCCATCAGGCTCCATGGGACATTTCTTTCGAAATCGGAAATCACTTCAGAATTTACAAAGAGCACGCTGATTTCAGGAATATGGAACCGAAGGGAACGTTCGATCTGGTCTATTTTGATGCCTTCGCTCCTGACAAACAGCCTGAATTGTGGGATGCCCCCATTTTTAGAAAGGTGTATGAGCTCATGGTTCCAGGAGGGATACTGGTCACCTATACCGCCAAGGGAAGTGTTCGCAGAACATTGGGATCCTGTGGTTTTGAAGTAAGCAAAGTCTCCGGGCCCCCGGGAAAAAGAGAAATGATCAGGGCGAAACGGATATAATTGTGTGGAGTCTGATATTTCTTATATCTTCGCGTCATTATTTTCAAAAACGACAGAAATGAATAGCAGACAAATTATTACGCTGGTTGTTGTTGCCATCGCAGGCCTGGCCATCGGATATTTCATCGGAACTGGTATGGGTGGGGTAAAATCCGAAGGACAGATCACAATGAAAACCCAGGATGATTCCTTGAATTATTTTCTTGGGCTGAATATGGCTTACAGCCTTGAAGAGGCTCCCTGGGAAGTGGATGGAGACCTGATCACCTCAGGTATTCAGCAGGTCCTGAAAGACTCCTCAGCATTTGATTTCATGACCGCGCAGGCAATCTTCCGTGAATTGAACATGGCCATTTCCGCAAAGCAGGCAAGGGCTGACGAAGAAGCCGCCGCCGATAACCTTGCACAGGGTCTGGATTATCTTGAAGAAAACAGCAAAAGAGAAGGTGTGATCACTACTGAATCAGGGCTTCAGTACGAAGTTATTACCGAAGGGACCGGAGAGAAACCAACGGAAACCTCAACGGTTACTGTTCATTACGAAGGTACTCTGACCGATGGTACTGTCTTTGACAGCAGTTATGAATCCGGAGAACCCATTTCATTTCCTTTGAACGGGGTTATCCAGGGATGGACAGAAGGACTTCAGCTCATGACTGTTGGCTCAACCTATAAATTATATATACCGCCGAGTCTTGGATACGGGGCACGTGGAACCGGTCCGATTCCAGGTAACTCAGTGTTGATTTTCACTGTAGAACTGCTAGGGATCGAGTAATTCTCCTGATACAATCAAAAAAGGCTGTCCGGATACCGAACAGCCTTTTTTTTGATCATAGAGATCTGAATTGTGGCTTTCTTCACTAAAACATCTTCATAGCTTTCAACAAAACCCGTTGATTTGCTACTTTTGGCGTATTCATTAACCCAATTTTTTAAAGAACGTTCCTTATGAATTTCGAAATCACTGGCAGGCTGGCAGATAAATTCGAAACCCAGGTTATTTCGGACCGATTCCAGAAACGTGAATTTGTTCTGGAGATCAAATCCACCGGTTCCAACGGGTTCGAGTTTGTGGACTTAATAAAGTTTCAAACCACTCAGGACAAATGTGCCCTGCTGGACCAGTTCACTATGGATGATATGGTTAAAGTTTCCTTTAACCTCCGAGGACGAAAGTGGGAAAAAGATGGCCAGGTATCGTATTTTACAAACCTTGAAGCCTGGCGCATTGAAAAGGTACAAAGCGAAGCCAGTGGTGGATCAACCCACGAAACCAAACATGACATTCCGGATCAGGATGCACCGTTCCCTAATGAAGCGCCTGAAAGTGATCCCGGAGTTGATGATCTGCCATTTTGAAAACTTGAAAACAATAACAAACCCCTAATTGAAATCTGGCAGAGGTATCAATCCGAAGAACCACCTATTCTTCATGCGTTCGTTCAATCTTCACCTTTGCAGTTTCGCCTGAGTGATAATACTTTGGCGTCACTGTCCTGACTGGAATTGAGCACTCAATTGCAGTGCCCTTGAAGGAGCTGTCTTTGACCAGAATGTTGCCATCCATGGCCTCGATCAGTCCCCTGGCCAGCTTGTAGCCGAGTCCGATTGAATCGGACGAATTGTACCAGTCCTCGTCTTTCTCAGTTGTTTCAAAGACCTTCCTGGCCTTCTCCTGCAGAAGCATGTTACTGCTATCTTTTACAGTAAAGACCAGTGTATTGCGATCGGCGTATGATGCACCGATCTCGACGACTCCCTTCTTGGTCTGGGCAAGGGCATTTTCTATCAGGCAACTGATGGCCCTGGACAGTCTCTGCCTGTCCGTGATCACCCTGGCCTGCTTGAATGCGTCTCTGACATTGAGAAGCAATGCCACCCTTTCCCTGTTTGCCCTGTATCTGTCCAGGTTATACTGGTCATACAGTTCCTTCAGCATCGGATAAATCTCCACTTCATCTTCCTTCAGCTGAAGGTTGCCTGTTTCGATCAGGGTCAGATCAATCAGGTTATCCATCATGTTTAAGAGCGACGTACTGTTCTTGGTAATGTGTTTGATGTAAGCCTCCCGCTGTTCTCCATCCACTTCATCATCACCCAGAAGGTGAGAAAATCCGATGATGGCGTTCATTGGGGTCCTGATCTCATGCGAAATATTGGAGAGGAACCTTGTTTTAACCCTGGTTCCATCTGACTGGAACTGTCTCAGGGACTCCTCCAACCAGGCAACTTTCTTTTCAAGTTGCTTGGTGTAAGCCAATAATTCGTTATAATCAGGTTTCTCGCTCATTACCCAACAGTCTGCAATAACTCCATTCAATTGTTGCCCAACACCTCCTCCGAGGCATTGCGAAGGATCTATCTCTTCATCCTTTTGATAATCTTCGCAGCATCATCCTGGTAGTAATGATTCGCAGATGACGCGATCATTGCCAGTTGTCTGCGCGCGCGGTCCGTTTCATCCAGCGCCAAGAGACATCCTGCAAGATACCACTCGGCTTTCTGCACAAAGAGGTTGTCATTATGCTCAATGACCCTGGTAAGGGACTTGCTTGCATCAACATACAACTCTTCTCCCATGTAGGATGCGCCTTTATAGAACTCAGCTTCCATCATCTGGTTGTTGAGCTCCAGGACCTCATCAAAAAACCCAACTGCCCTGGCGAAATTCCCATTCAGATATTGCTCCTGCGCCTCATTCATTAAGAATTGGATCTGGGCGTTGTCAGCAGAACGGTTTGTTAACACCAATTCGTAAGGTTTCATGTACTTGACGAACAATTCACTGTTGGATAAAGGGCGTCCCAGGACTGTTGCCAGCCCGATGGCTACCAGCAGGGCCAAAGCCGCTGATGCCGCGTAATGCCATGGCCTGGTAAATCGAAAAACCCTTCGACCGGAATCAATCCGTCTCGTCTCTTCCCGCAGGTCTGTTAGCTGGGCCCGGAAATCCAACACTTCTGTATCTGCCAGGGCTTCGTCGACTTCCTGATAAAGTTCTAACTCGCCCATGAGATCCGGACTGGCCTTTAGCTCCTGCTCGAACCTGTCCAACTCGCTCTCTGAGAGCTCTCTGTCCAGGTACTTCTGAAAAATGTGCCTGTCTCGTTTCATATTTTCAATATTTAATTGGTTTCAAGGATTCAGGAACCGCATACACCCATTTCTGGCTGTACAGACTGGTACCTGCATTCCCTGGCACCGCATGCACGCCTGCATGCATCCAGAGTTTTGCGCACACTCAAATGCGCTTTACCTTTTGGAACGACCCTTTCGGATATTTCTATCCTCTGGTTGGTTCCCTCCGCTTATTTGTACCGGGGCCACAAAACCCGGACAAATTCACGGTTCAATATTTTCTGCGGTCTACGACCGTCTAAATATCTTGCCTATATGCT
>CAZNSZ010000172.1:0-2052 GCA_964575865.1 uncultured Bacteroides sp.
CGTTAGGGGTTAGTTGATCATGTAAATGGAAGGCAATGGGTAAGAAGATACTTTACTATGATTGTTTTGCGGGGATCAGCGGGGATATGAACCTGGGGGCCCTGGTGGACCTGGGGGTGGATGCGGGATACCTGGAGAAGGAACTGGGCAGGCTCAACCTGGAGGGGTTCCGTCTGGAGGTGGCCGGGGATTCCAGGAAAGGGATCCATGGTACGCGTGTGACGGTGGTGATCGATCATCCTGAGAACGAAAAACACCGCCATCTCCATCACATCGAAGCGCTGATCAACGGGAGCACCCTTCCGGACGCGGTGAAACAGAAAGCGCTGGACATTTTTGACCGGGTGGCGGAGGCCGAGGCGAAGGTGCACCGGATCGCCAAGGAGAAGGTGCATTTCCACGAGGTGGGCGCCCTGGATTCCATCGCAGATATCGTGGGAGCAGCCATCTGCCAGCAATACCTCCAGGTGGATGAGATCCGCTCCTCACCGGTGCAGCTGGGAGGAGGTACCGTGGTTTGTGCACACGGCACCATGCCGGTGCCGGCACCGGCCACCGCGGAGATCCTGATGGGGATCCCGGTGCGGACGGGACTGGTCGGGTTTGAAGCCACCACTCCCACCGGTGCCGCCATTCTGGCTGCCACGGTGGACCGTTTTACAGAGCGCGGCAGGATGTCCATCCTGAAAACGGGATACGGGATCGGACAGCGTGACGGAGCAGTTCCCAATGTCCTGAGGGTGTTCCTGGCCGAAGCAGAACCGGAGGAAGGCGGTCAGGAAGAAACGGTTGCGGATGTGGCCGAGGAGACCGCGGTCATGCTGGAATGCAACCTGGATGACATGAATCCTGAATGGTACGGGCACATCGCCGAACGGCTTTTTGCCGAGGGTGCCTCAGAGGTGTTCCTTACCCCGGTGGTGATGAAGAAAATGCGGCCCGGACACATGATCAGTATCCTTGCACCCGCTGACCGGTCCGCCGGGATCAGGGAGATCCTGTTCCGTGAATCGACCACCATCGGAATGCGTGAGTACCGGGTCACGAAAAGGATGCTCAGAAGGGAGACCGTCATGGTTGCCACCAGGTTCGGGGAGGTGCCTGTGAAACGCTCCTTCTACGGGGGGAAAGTGGTCAACGAGAAACCGGAATATGAGATCTGCAGCCGGCTGGCCAGGGAGCACGGGGTGTCCCTGGAGGAGGTCAGCAGGGAAGTCTATAAATTACTTTGATGAGAAAAGAGGAAATTTTATTGTTGCTGAAGCGTTTCCAGGAGGGAGAACTGGACCGGGACCAGGCAGCCGAGCAACTCTGGTCCGCCGGAATGGAAAAGCTGGGATTCGCAACCATCGATACGGTCCGCTCACACCGGACAGGGATACCTGAAGTGATCTATTCGGAAGGCAAGACACCGGAACAGGTGGCCGAAATTGCATTCCGGATGCACGAAAGGAACATTCCCGTAATGGCCACACGCGCTTCCAGGGAGATGTACGAGGCGGTGCTGAAGAGGATCCCTGAAGCCAGGTACGAAGAGGTGGCCAGGATCATTGTCCACCAGACCGAACCGCCCGTTCCCTCACATGGGTATCTGGCGGTCGTCTCTGCGGGGACATCCGATCAGCCGGTTTCGGAAGAAGCCGCCATCACTGCCGAATTCCTGGGGAACCGTGTGGAGCGCATCTACGACGTGGGTGTGGCGGGGATCCACCGTCTGTTTAACCGGATCGATCTCATTCGCGGGGCCTCGGTCATCATCGTGGTGGCGGGGATGGAAGGGGCCCTGGCCAGTGTGGTGGGCGGTCTGGTGGACCGGCCGGTGATCGCTGTACCCTCCAGCGCCGGGTACGGGGCCAATTTCGGAGGGGTGGCCGCCCTGCTTGCCATGCTGAACAGCTGTGCCAGCGGGGTCAGTGTGGTGAATATCGATAACGGGTTCGGGGCGGCGTGTCAGGCTAGTTTGATAAATAAGTTAGTGGTTAGTGGATAGTGGTTAGTGGTTAGAGGTTAGGGGTTAGGTTGTTAGGTTGTTAGGGGTTTGGAGTTAGGGGT
>CAZNSZ010000172.1:2152-4580 GCA_964575865.1 uncultured Bacteroides sp.
GTTAGGGGTTTGGAGTTAGGGGTGATGCGGTTCCTGGGGTGGTAACAGCGGAACGGCCGGGGGGAGGATGTGTAACGGTTACCGGTCAGGGATCAGCGATCTTGTAAAGGTATTCGCTTGTTCGCATCAGAATGGCCCCTGCCGTCAGGGCCGGAGTGGCCCATATCTCCCCTTTCAGTTCATTCTCCGCCACAGGCTCCCAGGAGTTTCCCGCCCTGAATACCCGTGTGGTCCCGCCGGTATCGCTCAGGTAAATGAGGCCGTCGGCATAGACCGGGGAGGCATTGTGTTTTCCCCTGAGCTGGACCGACCAGACGGTCTCCCCGGACCGGGCGTCCAGGCAGCTCAGCAGGCTTCTGGAATCGACCGTGTAAAGAAGGCCGTCTTTCACCACTGGGGTCGAGAGCTGAAGGATGGGCGATTTGAGTCTCCAGAGGATATGGGTGTCGGTGATGTCGCCTTCCCCGTCGGGATTCACTGCAAACAACTCGCAGAATTTATCCCCGTCCCTGACGATGAATGAAGTGTAGAAGTAAAGGATCCCGCCGCTTTCCACCGGCATGGAGATGGTGGAATCCTCACCCTGGATGATCCGCCACACCTCCCTGCCGGTCTCAGGATCATAGGCAATGCAGACAGCCGATCCGTTGCTGATCAGCAGATCCCTTCCCCGGACCCGGATGATGATGGGGGTCACGTATGCCTTTTTGCCGATGGGTTCCAGCCGGTCGTATACCTCACGGGGCCGTTCCGTCCTCCAGATGGTCTCTCCGGTTTGTTTGTCAAGGGCCACAATGTACTGGATATCGGAACCCTCCATGTGCACGATCAGCTTGTTCCCGTATACCATCAGGGAGGATCCGGGTCCCTGAATGTGCTCGCACTGCAGATCGGTCCTCTTCCAGAGGATCTGTCCCGTTTGCCTGTCCAGGCATGCGGTCCCGTACCTTCCGAAATGGACATACAGGTACCCATCTTCAATGGTTCCGGTGGGGGTGGCATAGGTGTTGACCGAATGTTTGCGGTAGAGGGTGTCGGGATGAAAAACGGTGATATCATGGAGCAGTTCCCCGTTGTCCCAGCTATAGCAAAGGGCCCTCATCCGGCGGTCCTCTTCCGTGGTTACCCAGGCCTGGTTTCCGAGGACAAGGGGTGAGGACCAGCCCCTCCCGGGAACGGAGACTTTCCAGGCAATGTGTGTGGAATCGTTCCAGCTGACCGGGAACCCGGATTCGTTGGAGATCCCGTTCAGGTCCGTTCCCCTGAAATGGGTCCACCGGGGCACGGGATCCTGTGCCTCCGCGGGCAGCAACGGTTTGAAGAACGGGAGTGCAAGTAACAGGAGGAGGAGCCATGTACGTGTACATCTCAGGGGGGACCGGTCACCGGTGAAAAAAATCGTAACCCCGGAACGCTCCCTTTCGTATAAACGAACGCATGGAATGTAGTGAATGGTTGTCATGACGAAAAATAAACGGTTTTCGGGCGGAATTCGCTTCAACCCAAATATACATGTTTTTTCGCCGGCCAACTGAACTGCATTCCCTGTTCATAAAATGAAAACAGGGGCAATGGAATTCGGTTTATATTGAGTTCCAGAGCCATTCGTAAAAACATAACGCCATGAACAGGGCAGTTCTGACGGGGATCACAGTGATTCTGGCGCTGCTGGGAACAACGGCGGCGGGCCAGAACCTGGTGCAGAATCCCGGATTTGAAGCGCCGGAAGGGTGGGACCGGCACTGGAAGCTCTCCAATGACGATCCCTCTTCACCCAGTGCAATGGCGCAGGAGATCACTTCCGACACCAGGGAAGGGATCCGCAGCGTACAGCTGAGTAATTCGGTGAAACTGAAATGGACCTACCTCTACTCGGACAGCCTGGATGCCCCCATTGTTCTGAGAGCGGACAAAAAATATGAAGTAAAAGGCTGGGTCAAGGTCCTTGAGATGGGAAAGGACATTGACCTCTCCATTTTCTGGAACGGATCCAAATCGTCGCAGCTGATCTTCGGGGAGAATCCCGATCCTGCCGATCAGCCTGACTGGTTCGTGGTGTGTGATACCATTTATCCCGATGTGCATTGTTCAGACGCTTACCTCAGGCTCGGATTCCGGAGCGACAAAGACGGGTTGTTCCCCACCGGACGGCTGTTGCTGGACGATTTTTCCGTTACCCGCATTCCCGAGGTCACCGATACGGACATTACCGCCTTCGTGGTACCGGGACAGCAGGGTGAAACGGTGATCGATTATGTGACCGGCACGGTAAGCCTCATGGTCGAAGCCGGTACAGCGCTGACCGGTATGGTCCCGGAGGTGCTGGAAGTGAGTGAGGGGGCAACTGTCGATCCATCGCCTGATCTCCAGGCAGATTTTAGTTCGGTGGCCCGGTATAAAGTGACCGCTGCGGACGGCATTACCTCCC
>CAZNSZ010000173.1:0-4442 GCA_964575865.1 uncultured Bacteroides sp.
CCCAGAACTGGAACTACATGTGTGCCGAATGCCATTCCACCAACCTGCACAAGAATTACCGTTACAGGGAAAAAGCGTACAACACCACCTGGTCGGAGATCGATGTATCGTGCGAGGCGTGCCACGGGCCCGGTTCTGAACACGTGATTTGGGCAGAGCGGGTGGAGGCCGGCAGCAGTCCCGACATCATGCCGGATATGGGGCTGGTGCTCAGGCTCGGGGATACGGACAACGCCACGTGGGTCTTCGATCCAGATTCGGTCACTGCCCGCAGATCGGTGCCCCGGCAATCGGACCAGCTGGTCCAGATGTGCTCCCGCTGCCACTCCAGGCGGGCCGTTGCCACGGAAGACTATTACCACGGGGGCTCGCTGCTCCAGACCCACTGGCCCTCGCTGCTGGAGGAGGACCTCTATTATGCGGACGGGCAGATCCTGGATGAGGTGTATGTCTACGGTTCGTTCCTCCAGAGCAAAATGTACATGGCCGGGGTGGTGTGCAAGGACTGCCACGAACCGCACAGCGGAAAGGTCTTCGTGCAGGGGAACGCCCTCTGCTACCGCTGTCACATGGCCTCCGAATACGGCACCCGGAAACACCATTTCCACGATCCCTCGAAAGAGGGGGCCAGCTGCTTCGAATGCCACATGCACGAAAATACCTATATGGTGGTGGACCCCCGGCGCGATCATTCCATTCGGATCCCGCGGCCGGACCTGTCCGAGAAACTGGGGACCCCCAACGCCTGCAACCAGTGCCATACGGACAAAACCATCGCCTGGTCCACCCGGTACCTGGAGGAGTGGTACGGGATGGACCTGTTGCAGACCCCGCACTACGGAGAGGTCTTCTGGGCAGGGAGGAAACGCTACCCCGAAGCACAGGACGACCTGATCCGGCTTGGCGGGGACCGGGAAACCGCTCCCATGGTCCGGGCCACTGCCATTTCGCTGCTGGGGGGATATCCAGACCAGCGCTCGGCCGGCCTCCTGCAACAGACCGTGACCGATCCCGATCCCCTGGTCCGGTTCGCCACCCTCTCCGTCGTGCAGTTCGCGGAACCAGAGCTGATCCGCAACCTGGCCCTTCCGCGGCTCACCGACACGGTCAAACTGGTCCGCCTGATGGCCGCCAACGCCCTGACCACCGTCCCCAGGGAAATGATCCCCCCGGGATCCACGGAACACCTCAACACCGCCCTGGAAGAGTACAACGCCTCATTGATGATCAATGCGGACCATCCCTCCACCCACCTCAATTTCGGGAACCTCTACCTCAACACGGGCAATTACGAGAAAGCGGAGGCTTCCTACAAGGAGGCCATCGAACTGGAACCCGGCCTGGTGGGCCCCTATATCAACCTGGCGGACCTGTACCGCCGGCTGAACAGGGATGCCGAGGGGGAACAGGTTCTCAAAAGTGCCCTGGAAAAGTACCCCGACCTGGCGGCCATTCATTATGCCCTGGGATTGCTCAAGGTGCGACAGGAACAGTACGGGGAGGCGCTTCAATACCTTGAAAGGGCCAGCACCCTGGACCCCGGCGATCCCCAGTACAGCTATGTGTATGCCATCGGGCTCAACTCCCGGCAACAGCCGGAAAGGGCCCTTGAGGTGCTCAGGGATGCCCTGCAGCGCCATCCTTATGACCGCAACATCCTCTACAGCCTGGCCACCATCTCCATGGAGACCGGACGTACCGAAGATGCCCTTCAGTATGCCGGCAGACTGGTGGAGAACTACCCGGAAGACGTCAATTACAGGCAGCTGAGGGAACTGTTGTCAAACTGAGGGATAAGCCTTGCATACCCGTTCATCGCTGAAATTATTTTACTGCGTAAAATTCTTATAGGCTCTTCACGGGTATGCAAGGGCTCTTGAAAAGAAGAAATATTTTGGTTGTATATATACGTCGTATTAAATTATGACGTATATTTACGTCATTCAAATAACCAGAACCCAATTCAAATTCAATTGATCGGATGAAAGACTCAGACACCCTGAAAAAAATAGTGCGGGACAAATACGCCGAAATAGCGGTGGCCAGTGACCGCAAAAGATGCTGCTGCGGGGATAAGGAACCCGATTACAGCATGATGAACCTGGACTACACCAGGCTGGACGGCTACGTGGAGGAGGCCGATCTGAAGCTGGGATGCGGGATCCCCACCGCGCATGCAGGCATTAAAAAAGGGGACCGGGTCCTGGACCTGGGATCCGGCGCCGGAAATGACTGTTTCGTGGCACGCTCCCTGGTGGGCGCATCGGGATTTGTGACGGGACTCGACTTTACCGACGAAATGCTCGAAAAAGCCAACCGCAACAACCGGAAGATGGGTTTCGGGAACGTGGAGTTCGTCAAAGGGGACATCGAACAGATCCCCCTCCCTGATAACAGTTACGACGTGGTCATCAGCAACTGTGTCCTGAACCTGGTCCCGGACAAAGCCAGGGCGTTTGCCGAGATCCGGCGGGTGCTCAAGCCGGGAGGGCATTTCTGTGTCTCCGACATCGTCCTGAAGGGGGACCTGCCCGATGACATGAGGGAGGCCGCCGCCCTGTATGCGGGATGCGTTTCAGGAGCCCTTCAGAAGGAACATTACATGCAGATTGTCAGGGAGGCAGGATTCCCCGATGCAGAAGTGAAGGACGAACGGGTCAATGACCTTCCTGACGAATACTTCATACAGTACGTATCGAAAGATACCCTGCAGCACTACAGGGCAACGGGAGCAGGGATCTTCAGCATCACGGTGGTTGGGACAAAATAGCGGCAGAAAAACCGGACCGGAAGACCCATTCTGAAAAAAAGATCCGCTGTAACGCGCCGGGGAATTTTGAGAATCCCCCGCAATCCATTATATTTGCATCCACATTGCGGGGTGGAGCAGTTGGTAGCTCGTTGGGCTCATAACCCAAAGGTCGCAGGTTCAAGTCCTGCCCCCGCTACTAAAGAAAGCCTGGATCGAAGATCCGGGCTTTCTTTGGTAAAGCATCCCCCTCTTGGACTCGCGAGGTTGAAAGCCGAGCAACACTACCCCGCTACTAAAATCCCCCTTAACACATTGATGTTGATGGGATTAACTGTTTTCTGACGAACAGATGCGGCCAAAATTGCATTCAAATCACATAAATATCACATTGATTTTCTGGGCAATACGAACTAATGTGTAGTTCAAAATTGTTGCTGTCAGATAGACTATGTTCGCAGGATTTGGACTATCTCTTACTTAAAAAGGCATGCTGCCACCGCTTATATGGATTATCAAATTTGACCCTGTCTGGATCAAATTGCTTCGGATCCCAATTCTCCCCTGCCCAGATTCTCATATCTTCATGGTCATCGTTGTTTGGATCTGATAATACATCAACCATATTGTAGTACCCGTTTACACCTCCACAGTCCTCAGGCGGACAAGAATTCTCACCACTAACACAGATTGGGTATCTAATCCCCTTCTCCCTGTGCATATACCCTTCAAGCTTAACGTTATGAAGCCACCCATCTCCATAATCATATTCGTATACGGCCTCCACACCGAGAGCATTGAAATAAGCTATAACAGCGATTTCCCATCCTGGAAATACCTCGGGCAATTCTCCGAATCCATCGAAATCAGGGATTCCAATTCGAACTTCATTTCTTTTGCCTTTTCCCTTTATCTCAAAATGGTGCAGATGATAATCCTGCCAGCCCATGGCATCCTGAATGGCTACATGCAGATCCCAGAAATTATAATCAAATGGCACCTGGATCCTTCTCCATATTTTTGGCTCTATGCCTTGAAGCTCCACTGAGAATTGAAGAACCTGGTTTTTCAATTCTGAATAGAGTGGCATCTTTTCGTATTTCATCAGATATCCATTATCTGTAAAATTCTTTTCAAATCTGCTTGCCATTTTTCTATAGTTTCGTTTTCATCTCTTTTCCCATAGTCGTTAACCGGTAGCGTTGATTGCGACTTTTTGGTTTATAAGGGATAGTCATTTCTAATACCCCGGCCTTAAAAGCAGGATGGAGATAGTTGTTAAGGAAATACATTCTATCGGAGAGTTCCAGTATATTTTGCAATTCCTGTCTGGTCATTTCTCCTACAATGGTCAGAATAAGCTTCTCGACATGAAGGGTGACATGAGGGGTGATGGCTTCATTAACAGGAAAATTCATACGTAAGAAGTTATCCGAAAATGAAAAGCATTCTTTTCCGTAACTCTTCAAAATCCTTGGAATCCCTGAACCCAGTTGCTCAACCATCCCAAGATCCTTAAAGATCTGCATTAACTCTTTATTCCGTGGAACTGAGTATTCATTTAAAAATTCTTCCGGATTTCTCCAAAACCCATTTTATTTTCCATTATCATACAATTTGATGAATCACCATTAATAAGTCATATAATTTTTTTTTCTATCTAACTTATTTCAATTAACATGATATCCTCCAT
>CAZNSZ010000174.1:0-4357 GCA_964575865.1 uncultured Bacteroides sp.
TCCGGGCGCTGGAAACTTTTACGGACCCCAGGGACGGCCATATCTACCGCATTGTAAAGATTGGGAACCAGACATGGATGGCGGACAACCTGGCTTACCTGCCTTCGGTTGACCCGATTGAGCAGTTGTCTGCAACGGAGCCCAGGTTCTATGTGCTGAATTATTCTGGAGTGGACGTTCAGGAAGCCAGGGAACAGGAAGCCTATGCCCGGCAGGGCGCACTCTACAACTGGCAGGCTGCTCTCATCGCTGCCCCGGAAGGATGGCATCTGCCCAGCCACAGTGAGTGGATGGCCCTGGAAGCATATATTGCCTCGGAGAATGAGGAATGTGAACTTACTCAAGCGGAGGGATTCGATACAGAAGATGGCACCTGTTTCATCTTCCGCAGCTGGGCCTGTATGACCAGTTATCTCTCCCATACTTCCGGATGGAGCTGTGAGGCCAATGGGAGGAATACGTATGGATTCTCACTCTGTCCCTGTTACCCCAACATGGGGTATAAGATAGACCCGTCCAAGTGCCAGAAAGAAGGATCCTGGTGGACCTCTACCCAGGCGGACTATGATGAAAATGAGATCTGGATCAGACAAATTGTTTCTCCCGATCCCAATTTCAGAAGCAATCAGTTGAACCCGAAAACCGGGGTCTCCTTGCGCTTCATCAAACCTGGCTATGAAGGGATGGAGTCTTTAATCCACATGGGTATTCCGTCCAATGATAATTTCATCAGCTCCCAGATGAATCCAGGAGCGGGGCTCTCTGTTCGTTGTATAAAAAATGATTAGGATCCCTGATTGCCTTTGCTCTTCCTGTATTCATTCGGGGAGATGCCGAAATGCTTTCTGAATGACTTTGCAAAATAGGAAGGGCTGGAGTACCCGGCATTCAGGGCGATCCGGGTGATGCTTTCATTACTTTTTTGAAGCATCTCTGCAGCTGCCTTCATCCGCATGGTCTGGATGAGCCCGGTGGGAGAATCGCCTGTAAGCGCTTTCAATTTCCTGAAGAGGTGTTCCCTGCTCATGGCCACTTCCTCCTTCAGTTTTTCCACATTCAGGTCGAAATCGTCAATGTGATCGGTGATGTACCGTGTCAGTTTCTTCAGGAACCTTTCATCGAGGGTGGTCACATTGAGGGTTTCCCAGTCCATCCCGATCATTGCGGAATACTTTTCCCTCAGTTTTTTTCTCTGCTCCAGCAGGTTCCGGATCCGGATCAGAAGCTCTTCCATCTCGAAGGGTTTGAGGAGGTAATCGTCGGCACCAAGTTCCAATCCTTCCCTGCGGTCACTTCGGGTCGCTTTTGCCGTCAGGATGATGACCGGGATATGGCTGGTCCGTTTGTCCCCCTTCAATGTTGCACACAGCTCCATCCCGTCGACCCCCGGCATCATCACATCGGTGATGACCAGATCGGGCAAACGGGCAAACGCCAGCCCCAGTCCCTCTTCTCCATCGGAAGCCGCAATTACCCTGAATTCCCGTGAAAGATTCTCTTTGATGAAACTGCGGAGGTCGGTGTTGTCTTCCACCACCAGGATTTCCTGTTGCTTCTCTTCCGGGATGCTCTTCAACTCCTTCTCCGCAGCAGCCAGTGGAATTTCAAGTTCCGGTGTTCCTGACGGATCAGCTTCCTTCAGGACATATTCCTCCTCTTTCAGGTGATCCTTGCCCAACGGAAACGTGACAATAAATACAGAGCCTTTTCCTTCCAGGCTCTTTAAGGCGACTTCCCCGTGCATCAGCTGGACCAGTTCCCGGGTCAGCGCAAGCCCGATCCCCGTCCCTCCGGCATCTTCCAATCCGGCATGATGTGACCTGTAGAAACGCGTGAAGATCTTTTCCCTCTCCTCCATGGGTATCCCGGCCCCCGTATCTGCCACGATCATCCTCAGGTGTTGCTGAACGGGATTCGCGCCGTTTCTTTTGCTCGGGATTCGAACCCGGCAGGTCACCACCCCATTCACGGGAGTGAATTTAAATGCATTGGAAAGAAGGTTATAGGTAATCTTGGTCAGCTTTTCCCTGTCATACCATGTGACCAGCTCCTCCTCCGGGATATCGGTCACAAATCGGATATGCCGGCTGTCTGCCAGTGAGCTGTACTGGCTGACCAGCACTTTAATGTGTTTGGTCAGATCCGAATGTTCCAAGACCAGTTTCATCTGTCCCGATTCAAGCCGGGAAATGTCCAGCAGCTGGTTGACCAGCTGCAGCAATCGCTGGCTGTTTCTCAGAATGATGGTGAGCCATTCCCGGGTTTTGGGATCGGGATGATTCATGCGAACCAGTTTATCAAGGGGGCCCGTGATCAGCGTCAGCGGCGTACGGATCTCATGCGAGACATCGGTAAAGAATCGCGTCTTGAGCCGTTCCATTTCGAGAATGTGCTCATTTTTCTGACGCAGTTCGGCGGTCCTGGATACCACTTCTTTCTCCAGGGCTATTTTCTCCCGGTTGAGACGGGCGGTGCGGATCCTTACTGCAATAGTAATCAACAGGATGAGGAATAACCCATAGGACAGGAATATCCACCAGGTCCGGTACCAGGGGGTCCTGATATGGAGGTCAAAGGAGATCTCAACGGGGGCATTCCCGCCACTCGTATCAAGCATGCTGGCCCAGAAATGATAGGTCCGGGATTTCAGGTTGGCGTTTGATGCCATCATCGATCCAGATTCCCGGATGGTATCAGGATCCCTCTCTCTCATGAGATAACTATAATCCACACCGGGAATTTTCACCCCACCAAAGGGCAGGGAGGAAAAATTGATGTCGTATATATCAGAGGGAACCTCCATCCGGAAATGATTGGCCCCCTGCCGATTGCCGTTCCGGTCGCTGCCTGGGGATGGCACGTTTTCAAAGGATCTGAAGTCAATGAAAACCTGTTTGAAAATGAATCCGTTTATCGGCACTTTTTCAGGATTGAAGATGATCATCCCTTCCCGTGCCCCGATGTGGACCTTCCCCGTGGATCGCTCCAGGCTGAAGAGGGTTTCCCCCGGGGGAATCAGGATCCCCTCCGCAGGATCAAACCACCGGGTACCAGCGTCCCCCACTCCGAAGGGCTTTACCCCATGGCGGCTTGCGATCCAGTAATTCTGCCTCCAGAAAAGGTTGGTGAGCATGGAGATGTTGTTATGTGCCTCTGTGCCCAGGTCATCCCCATACAAGCTCCCCTCGTTCCCGAAGAAAATGTTCCCGTCCACTTCCGCCCTGCTGTTCCATGCATCGATGGCCCCGCCGATGCCGGCCTTATTAAATGCCATGAGGTTGGATTGCACCCTGATTGTCCCTCCCACCAGTGTGTTGGCGATGGTAAGGGCTCCGCCACCCGAGATGTCAAAAATGCCTTCTATCACATTCTTATAAATCACATTGTTCCGGATCATCACCTCGGGGATGGTCCCCTCGATCCCTTCATAACTGTAAAAAATACCCCCGCCGATAACCCACGCCCGCAGCACAAAGCTGTTGTCATGAATGAGGTTACGCTCCACCAGGATCTGTCCCCCATGAATGGAGATCCCTCCCCCCCATGCGAAGAGGTGCCCCGCACTGTTCCGCCTGATCCTGTTGCCCCTGATGATGACCGTGTGGTGGTGGTTCACGGCTGCCAGCATGCCGCAACCAAGCGCTCCCCGTGTGATGCTGTCATAGCCGATGTGGTTCCCCTCGATGATGTTGTGGATGATCTTCCCCCCGGAGTTGTAAATCAGGATCCCGCCTCCTGCTGAGTATAATGTGTCCGAAATTTTTGGGTCCATCGGGTAGACGGGCCCGTGGATGCTGTCTACAATGGTCCCCCTTCCCCCGGTGATGGTCAGGCCGCAGAGGACGGAGGTGGTGTCCTCGCCCGACCACATCGAAACGACCGAGGCGGTGTCGGGATTTGTGGAACGGCTTCCGTCGAGGATGGTTTTTGAGATGTGGGAGGTATCGCCGTCCACCAGGAACCGGCTGGCCACCGTGATCGCCTTTCCCAGGAAATTGATGTTCTCGTAATAGGTCCCCTCCTCGATCAGAACGGTATCCCCGTCCGATGCGGCATCGATGCCGGACTGGATGGTCGGGTGGTCGGATGGAATGAGGATCACCTGTGCCGAAAGGACGGAACCGATCCCTGCCCCGAGGATCCATCCGATGACAATGGGGTAGAATATCCGGCTCATAGAGAAGATGATACATAAGGTATGCAAAAAAAAGTCACCGGTCAATACCCCTGGTCACCGGTGGCAGCAAATGTTGCATCCCCCTGCAACAAATGTGACAGATTTTCTCCTTCGGCCTGGAGAAGTCATTTCCGGGTTATTTCGTATCTTTTAATATCCAACCTTCCCGGCATGGTTCCG
>CAZNSZ010000175.1:0-4090 GCA_964575865.1 uncultured Bacteroides sp.
GCTCCTCAGCTTGTGGGGCTTGACCCGCATGAAGCGGATCATTTTCAGCAGGTAGCCGGGGATCGGTTTGGTGACGTCGCGGCGCCGCCAGAGGTGGATGTACCAGCCCATCCGTTTGGAGATGGGGATGCGGTGGGTTTCCACGAATTCGATCAGCGTGCCGTCCGGATCCTCCACGTAGGCAAAATGGCCGGCCGCCTCTCCCATGTCGAAGGGTTTTCCCATGGGGTGCACGTCCGAGTCGACCCGGAACGGGAATCCCTTGGCGTCGCACTCCTCCTTCAGCGCCTTCATCCCCAGCACATCGAAGCAGATGTGGATGAATCCCAGGTCCCCCCAGATGCGGTCTTTAAAGATTTTTTCCGGCTTCCGGTCCAGCGCCTGCACCAGCTCGATCTCGGACGGGCCGAAGAGCCTGGAGAAGGGACCTCCCCTGAACTCGCTGTGTTTCAGCAGGATCCTGCGAAACTTCCCGGTGCCGCCGGGGAGATCGGCCAGATCCTCAAAGGTGCCTTCCTTGTCATAGACCACCACATCGTATCCCAGGATGCCGCTGTAGAGCCCCATGGCCTTATCGGGATCGCTGGTCCCGATGATGGCCCCGTAGGAGCCCCCGGTGCTTTTCTTCCGGCCCTGGCGCATGTAGATGTTGCGCTCCTTCACCACCTGCCAGATGTTGTGGAACGGATCGCGCAGATAAAAGGTATCCCTCCCGTGGGGACCTTTCACGATGGGCGAGATCACCTCCGCGTTCTGTGAAAGTTTTTCGTAAGCGGCCTGAATGTTGTGCGATTTTATCTTCCCGGCGAAGATCCCCAGATCCCCCATCTTCAGCTTGAATTCCGGGGCCTTCGGGGTCCGCTGCGTGTGCTGCCAGATCTCGAACCCGCCCCCGCCGTGCATGTTCATGGCCAGGGCCGCATGGCGCTCCCTGGGCTTCCCCTCCGTGAAAGGAAGCATGTACTCGGCTGTGGCCCTGTCCTCGAACATCCGGATGTCCATTCCGAAGTGGGTGATGTACCACTTCCATGCTTCATACACATTGGTCACACCGACACCGATTTGCTGGATGCCGCTGATCATCTTCTTGTCAAGGACGGTTGGCGCTTTCATAGAATTGGCTGATAGCGGCTCAAAGATACTGTAAAAGATCGGTATTACAGAAAAAACTATCTTTGTTTCCACAACTAACCCTGAATCCTGAATGGCCCGTAAACGAGTGAGGGGGGCGCAGCAAAGCATCCACCGCCGGAACCTGGTATACCATACCCTCTATCCCTATGCAAGGCAGGTTTTCTTTCATTTTTACGGGAAAGTGGAGATCAGGGGGGTGGAGCATATTCCCCGTGGCGAGCCGGTCATTTTTGCCCCCAACCACCAGAATGCGCTGATGGATGCGCTGATCGTTCTCTTTGCCGCTCCCCAGGATGTGGTCTTCCTGGCCCGGGCCGACATCTTCAACAAACCGCTGCTGGCCTGGTTCCTGAACAGCCTGAAGATCCTTCCGGTCTTCCGCCAGCGGGACGGGGCGGCCGAACTGGCCAAGAACCAGGAGATATTCGACATCTCGGTGAGCGTGCTGAAACACCGCCACTACCTCTGCGTGATGCCCGAGGGGAACCACGGCCACCAGCGCCGGTTAAGGGCCTTCGGCAAGGGAATCTTCCGGATCGCCTTCGCCGCGCAGCAGGAGCACGGGGAGAAGCCCTTCGTGAAGATCGTTCCGGTGGGGCTCGATTTCGGGGATTATGTGAAACAGCACGCCTCGCTTTTTGTGAATTTCGGAAAGCCCATCGAACTCTCCGGTTACTGGGCCGAGTTCGAGGAGAACGGACCGCGGGGGATGAACCAGGTGAAGAAGGAGCTGATCGATGAGCTGAAGCCGCTGATGATCCATATCGAATCGGAGGAGTACTACGAGGCGATCCAGGGACTGCGGGGGATCTATAACGACCGCATGCGCGAGCAAATGGGGATCGAAGGGAAGAAGCTGAGCGACCGCTTCCGGGCGGACAAGGAGATGATCGACCGGCTGCATGCCGCCATCGAAACCGAAGAACCGGCCGTGAAGGAACTGGCCGGTAAGGTGGAAAGCTACCTGAAAGGGGTGGAGGAGATGGAGATCCGTGACTGGGTGGTGCGGGACCGGGGCTACAATGTGGCGCGCACCCTGTGGCGCTACCTCTCGCTGATCGCCACCTTCCCGGTTTTTCTTTACGGGCTGGTCAACAATGCCATCCCGTATTTCCTTCCGGTCTACCTGGTCCGGAACATCAAGGACCGCCAGTTCCACGCCTCGGTCAAGGCAGGCCTGGGAATGCTGTTTATCTTTCCGTTCTTCTACCTGCTGCAGACCCTGCTGGTGGGGATCTTCACCGGACCCTGGTGGATCTGGGCGGCCTACCTGGTCACCCTCGGCCCTGCGGGGAAGGCGGCCCTCTACTGGTATTTCAGGTGGAAGAAAACGGTGCGCGGTGGCTGGTTCCGGCGCCAGTTGCGCCGCCGCAGGCCGGGATCCTGGGAGCTGGTGGAGCTTCGCAAAGAGATCATATCGCTTACAGATCAGCTTGTTAACAGGTAACCTCACCTGATTTTCCTTTCATAAATGCCCGTTCCGGACCCCTGGTGAATTTCATCAGGCCGTATGGGCTGTTGGTCCTGTAATCTGTCATTTTCGTCACAGGAAATTTCGTCCCGGGTTGACGCGGAGCGGGAATTGGTCTGCCCGTGACTCCCTTTGGGCACCGCGTTCCCCCGCTGATCAAATCCCCCGGAAACGCCTGCTTTTCTCCCGTATATTTAACATGAAGAAAAGAAACCGGGAATATGAAAGAGCACAAACTTCCTACGATCGTATTTTTGATCACGTTGGTGATCGCGTTATTGATGGTGGTCGCAACGTTCACTTACGGTCAGTCCGATAACGGATACATGGACTTTGTCGCGAGCCATCATGAAGTATCCGATCCGGCCATCCAGCAAACGGCACCCAGGGACGGGACCATCCATGTGTGGAATGCGGGGAATGTGGGAAAAATGGACGATGAGGGCTTTTCAGCCGATGTGAGGAATGCTGGTTTTTCTGGCTATGCGGGGAAATATGACTCATACTTCCAGCTGAAGACCGATGTGGATGCCCATGTGTCGGAGACGGTGGACTGGAAACACAACACCGGGATCGGGCTCAGCAACCGGGAGGTGGGACGGATGATCGTGATCCACCCCAATCCGGTGGTGGACCGGTTCCAGCTGAAGATCCCCGCCCAGGTGGGCGAGGTGAGCGAAGCCGGGATCTACAACATGGACGGGAGCCGGGTGAGGAGTTTCGGAAGCAGGATCGGCGACGGTAAGGACCGGGAGCTGGAGATGGACGCCACCGACCTGAAACCGGGCCTCTATTTCCTGCGGATCGAGAACGAAGCCGGGGTGATCTCACGAAGCTTTGAGGTGCGGTAAACCCCAGGAACACGAAAACATTCAACGTCTTTAATACAAAAAGCCATGAAAAAGACTTTACTTCTTTTCACTTTGATCATGTTTGTGGGGCTGATTGCCAGGGCACAGACATGCGGACCGTACATCGACATGATCGGGCTGGGTATTGCGGATGAGGAGGGAAGCGCCTCCATGAGCATCCCTGGTTTTGAACAGTACGACATGATGGTGGTTGAGGCCATCTACAAGGCCCCCGATGCCCCGGAATCCGTGATTTTCAGGACTGCATCACAGGAGGTGAGCGTGGAACCTGAAGAAATACCCATCAGCGGTGAACAGACCGCGGGCTGGTACACCTCTTTATTCCGTGTGCAGCTCGATCCGGCACCGGAGGTGGAGTTGGATTTCGGGGAGAACATCGATGAATTCTTCTCTCTGGTGGTTTCACTGTTCAGGGAGGACGGGGGCATCTACACCCTTCCCTTCGGCGAGCTCACCCACGTATGGATGAACCAGGAAGATCCACACGAGGTCCTCATCGACATCCCGGTCTCGGAGAATCCCAGGGACATCACCCTCCGTTTCGGGATCACGGAGATGACCGCCGATAACAGGGAAGCCATTTTCACTTTCCTGGTCAATGGACAGATAGTCG
>CAZNSZ010000176.1:0-4023 GCA_964575865.1 uncultured Bacteroides sp.
CCAGGACCATCATCGACGGGAGCCAGCCGGTTCATCCCGATACGGCATCCGTTGTATATTTTTGGTCACAGGAGGATACCACATCTGTCCTTACAGGATTCACCATTACAGGCGGCACCGGAACCTTGTGGAGCGGAGATGAGATCCGCCCTTTACCTGCTTACAGGGTTGGGGCGGGAATTTTAATCTGGGATGCCGGGGCACGGATCACCCATAACATCATTGAAGGGAATCAACTGAACCACCCTACCGTTCAGCCTCCCGGGGTTACGTTTGACAGTCTGGCCTGGGGTGCAGGAATTGCAGCAATGATAGGAGCCAATCACAACCTGGTGGTAATGAAGAATACCATTGAGCATAATGCCATCACTTCCGGAAATTTGGGATGCGGAGCAGGAATGGTTCTTGTGAGCGGAGCCTTCAACTTCATCGACATCAATGGCAACCTCGTAAGGGAGAATACCATACAAACTTCCTACGGGATGGCCGTCGGGGGAGGAATCGCCTACCATAATACATACTATGAGCCCGGGAACCGTGAAATCCTTATTAGAAACAATGTTATCTCGAGAAATACTGCCAACGGTAATCCGGACTCCCACTGGCTGAATCAGTATGCCGGGGTTGGAGGTCTGTTTGTAAACGGATATGATCGTCCACTCAATCTGAAGATCCATAACAATATCATCAGCGAGAACAATTGCAACTACAAAGGAGGCGGAATCGGATTGGAACTGGGTGATATGGAACTCATCAACAATACTGTGGTGAATAATCATGCAGAAAAGGGGGGGAACAGCATCTGGGTGAGGTATGTGGACTTTCTGGGGTACCAGGATCCTGCATCCAAAGTGGTTTTGATCAACAATATCATGTGGTCGGAAAATGGATCCTCCTCTGAGATTGCCATGGATCAGGGCAATACCATTCGCGCGAGCCACAATGTGATCAAAGGCGGCTGGGAAGGAGAAGGGAACATCGATGCCGATCCGCTGCTGATGGCTGAAAACTTTGAATTGAGTGCATCCAGTCCCTGTATCGGAACAGGCATATACTCCGTTGAGGTAAAAGGAACAACTTATCATGTCCCCGGGACGGATCTGAAATTATCACCCCGCCCCCATCCAATTGATCCCTGGGTCGACATGGGCGCCCTCGAATCGGAGTTCACCAGGGCGCACAATCCCACCCAGATCCATGTCCCTGCAGAACAACCCACCATCCAGTCCGGCATCAACGCTGCTGATGCCGGTGACACGGTGCTGGTGGCGGAAGGCACCTACTTCGAAAACATCAGTTTCTTTGGAAAACCCATCACTGTAGCGAGTGAATTTGTAGTTGATGGAGATACGGCACATATTTCCAGAACCATCCTCGACGGGAGCCATCCGGTCGATCCTGATACGGCATCGGTGGTTCGCATGGTAATGGGTGAAGATACCACTTCCGTCCTGACCGGATTGACCATCACCGGAGGGTCTGGAACTTATTTCATCTATGCACCTTACAATTTTCCCTATGTACTGGGAGGCGGATTGGTGATGGCCTGGTCCGGTGGCAAGATTGAACACAACATATTCGAGGACAATCATCTGACGGAGCCCAAAAGTGAAATGGCAACGCTTGGTGCCGGCATTGCCGCCTTTGTGAAAGACAACCGCACGGCCATCTTTCGAAACAATATTATTAGGAACAACTCTTTTTCAGGGACGTCAGCGGCCAATGGAGCAGGGATGGGCTTAGGCGGGGGCAGGATTTTAGTTGAAGGAAATCAGATCTATGACAATACATCCCATTCTGAAAATGAAGCCCTCGGAGGGGGAATCGCTTACTGGAGGTTGGTGGAGGAGATCATCCCTGAGCTGACCATCAGGAACAATCACATCTTCGGAAATGAGTGCAGTGTAACCGGTGGGACACCCGAGGGAGGGGGGCTCTACCTTTCCGGGGACAACCTTCCTCTGGAGATGGTTGTCTACAACAACCTGATCCATCATAACAAAGCCACAGGAGGCATGGGAGGGGGCGTTACACTGCTGGGATCTGCACCGGTGGTATACAACAATACGATGGTGAACAATGAGGCTGAAACGGGCAGGCAGCTTCATCTGACCTCAGCAGTTGATGTCACATTTTTCAATAACATCGTCTGGTCGGAATCAGATGACCAGGGAACTGAAATCCATGTGGTGCCGGATGACGGTGTCCAGTTAAATGCAGTATATAATGATATCAGGGGAGGATGGGAAGGAAATGGAAACCTTGATACCGATCCGCTTCTGATGGCTGAAACCTATGAATTAGCGGAATCCAGTCCCTGCATCGGAGCGGGAACCGATTCCGTGGAGGTCGGCGGTACCTGGTACAGGGCACCAATCACCGATATGAACGGTGCCGGGCGCCCGGATCCGGTTGACCAGTACGTGGATATCGGGGCCATTGAATCTCCCTACGAAAGGGCAGACACCGTTTCGGCAGGGAGTCTGAAACCCTTTCCTGAATTGCTGTTGTATCCGAACCCCTCGAAAGACCATATAACCCTTCGCCTCAACAATGCGGGGAGGTATGAAATCGCCCTCCTGACGCTTTCCGGACAGGTTGTCCGGTCGGAGGTTTTCTCAGGGAACCAGTACCAGGTGGACCTGTCAGGTCTGGCCAAAGGGGTCTACCTGGTCAGGGTTCGTTCAGAACTGCTGACCGCCACACGGAAAATCGTCAAATGGTAATGAGGTCATTGAGCCCGGTCAGATCCTTCATCATATGAAGTCCGTTTGATCAGACCTCCCCGTTCATCGGGAAAAGCCCTCCGGTCATTGACCAGGGGGCTTTTTTCTGCTGACACTTCAGGCGCAACGGACATGTTAAATCGGGATCGCCTTTTGTCATCAACCTGAGATGATTACCTTAGATCACTCATTCAAGAGTAAGGTCAGCCATGAGAGCACTTGCAGCACTGGGCATGTTGATCGCCATGAGCACCGGCTGCTCACAGGACTATACGGATATCCCCTACCGGGTTCCGGAGGGGATGGGAGACGGACTGGAAGTCGGATCCCTCACGGAAGCAGGGATGGATACGCAGCTTATCCTGAACGCCTCCGGCAAAATCAGGGAAGGGAAATTCGGGGAGATCCACTCCATGCTCATCTTCCGAAAGGGAAAGCTGGTTTATGAGGAGTATTTTGAAGGGCACCTGTACCAGTGGAATGGGCCCAATTATCACGGGGATCTTATTCAGTACGATGAAAGCATCCTGCACGGGATCATGTCCTGCACCAAGAGCATCACCTCGGCCTGCATCGGTATTGCGATCCACCAGGGGCATATCGAAAGTGTGAACCAATCCATCTTTGACTATTTGCCGGAGTATGGGGAATTTAATTCGGGAGGTAAAGGGGGGATCACCATCGAACACCTGCTCACCATGACCTCGGGACTGGAATGGAACGAATGGAATGCGGCCCATGGTACCGCTGCCAATGACATCGACAGGCTCTATTTCGAATGCGGGGAGGATCCTTTGCGCTGTGTGCTGGAACGGCCCCTGGTGGGCGTACCGGGCGAATCCTTCACCTATAACGGCGGAGGGATGGTGGCCCTGGGGGAGATCCTGAGGAATGCCACTGGGATGGATATTCTCCGGTATGCGAAAAAAAACCTTTTTGAACCCCTGGGGATAGATACCATTTACTGGGACACCTACCCGGGCGGACAATTTGAGGCAGGGGGCGGGATCCTGCTGCGGCCCAGGGACATGATGAAATTCGGGGTCACCTACCTGAATGACGGGATCTGGAACGGGCAGCGGGTCATCTCTGCCGGCTGGGTGAGAAAGAGTTCGGAGACCTACCGCAACAACAAACGGATCAAAATCCCCATCGAGGATTCCGGCAGGAACGGCTACGGGTACTCCTGGTGGATCAGTGAGGTGGGCAGGGACCATGACCTGATGTACCGGGCCAACGGATGGGGGGGACAGGTGATCATGGTGATCCCGGCAAAGGAGATGGCGGTGGTATTCAC
>CAZNSZ010000177.1:0-3876 GCA_964575865.1 uncultured Bacteroides sp.
TACCTCAACCGGCTGAAGACCAGGGCTATTCCGGACTATACCCTGGAAGTGGACCTGGAACGGCTGGAGGGGGAGGTCACCGTTCTGAGGGATTCCCTGGGGATCCCCCACATCTATGCTTCCAGCGAAAACGATCTCTACAGGACCGTGGGGTATGTGATGGCTCAGGACCGGTTGTGGCAGATGGATTTGATGCGCCGGATCACTACGGGCAGGCTGTCGGAAGTATTGGATCCGGGGCTGGTCGATACGGACCAGCTTTTCAGGGCCCTTAATTTCTCCGAAAAATCGGAGCTGGTTATGGCCCAATCGGAACCAGAACTGATGGCCTGTGTGGAAGCCTTCTCGGACGGCGTGAATCAGTTTATCGAGAGCCACCGGAAAAGATTGCCGGTGGAGTTCGCTTTGCTTGGATATAAACCAGATCCATGGGAGCCCATCCACACATTCAACCTGATCGGTTACATGGCATGGGACCTGTCGTCAGGATGGGGTCCTGAAATTGCCCTGTACCGGATGAGACAGGTCCTCAGCGATGACCTCCTGTCGGAACTGATCCCCGATAACAGGTTCCAGCCCACGGCGGTCTTTCCCTCCTTTCCTTCGGGCAAGGCGCTCCCTGCCCTCCACGCCGGGCTGCTTCAATCCATGGAGGTAATCGGTGAGCTGGGCCTGCAGGTGTTTGAAGGATCCAACAACTGGGCCGTGTCAGGGGCCAGAAGCGAAACAGGATCACCGTTGATGGCCAACGACATGCACCTGGGCCTTATGGCGCCGGGAATCTGGTACCAGATGCACCATGTGGCCGAAGGAACGGTGAACGTGACAGGGGTGGCACTGCCGGGAACCCCGTTCGTGATTTGCGGGCACAACGAGGATATTGCCTGGGGGATGACCAATGTGACGGTTGACGACATTGACTTCTACCTGGAGACAACCCATCCTTCCGATACCAACCGGTACCTTCTGGATGGATCCTGGAGGGAGATGACCCTGGTCAATGAGGCCATCAGGGTAAAGGGACAGGATGAGCCGGTGATCAGGGTCAACCGGTATACCCACAGGGGACCGGTGATCAGCGGATTCAGGGACCTGGAAGATGTGGTGGTTTCGGCCCGCTGGCAGGGAAGGGAGTTCAGCAACGAGATCAGGACGGTGTACCTCCTGAACAGGGCAGGGAACTGGCAGGAATTCAGGGATGCCGTAAGCACCTTCAACTCCATCAGCCAGAACATCGTCTATGCGGACCGGTTCGGGAATATCGGGCTCCAGACGGCAGCCGGGATCCCCCTCCGACGGGAACCCGGGATCATGGTCTATCCGGGTGACACCTCCCTCTATGACTGGACGGGGATCGTCCCATTCGAAGAGCTGCCTCATGAACTGAATCCAGAAAGGGGACATGTGTCGAGTGCCAACAACAAGACCGTGGACGGGGAGTATCCCCATTACATCGGCACCTGGTTCAGCCTTCCCAGCCGCATCGACCGCATCCGTGAATTGCTGAACGGGAAGGAGAAACTGAACAGCGATGATTTCAGGCGGATGCTCAGGGACCAGACCTCACCCTGGGCACGGGATATGACAGCCACCTATCTCGCTGCCCTGTCCGGGAAGACTGAAGGGACCTATGAGATGGCAAGGGAGACTCTCGAAAAATGGGATTTCCACCTGTCTGAGACATCCCCGGCAACACTCCTATTTGAAACCATGTGGCCTGAACTGAAACGGGTGGTGTTTGAGGATGAACTGGGAGAGGAACATTACCCTCTCCTGGTACAGAACGATATTATTTCCAGGCACTTCTTCAACAGGATAAGGGTAACGGGATACTCCCTGTGGTGTGACGATACCCGCACCCCGGACAAAATAGAAACCTTTTCAGACAACATCCTGCAGGCGTTCCGGAGTACTGTGGATACCCTGACTGCCCTTCACGGGTCAGATATTTCCAGTTGGGAATGGGGAAAGGTCCACCAGGTCTCCTTCATGCATCCCCTGGGGAGCGTGGAACTGGTTGAGAAACTGTTCAGGGTCAACCGCGGACCGTTCCCCGTCGGAGGCAGCTTCCATACGGTCTCGCCATACAGCTATCCGGCGGGAAGTTCCTACACAGCCACACACGGTGCCTCGGAGAGGCATATTTTTGATACCCGGGAATGGGACCGTTCGCTGACGGTGATCCCCACCGGCACATCGGGGGTGCCTGCTTCGCCGCACTACATGGACCAGACCATGCTTTACGTGCAGAACAGGTACCACAGGGACCTATTCAGCCGGGAGGCCGTGGAATCTGCCACCCGTTACACGGCGCGGTTTTACTGATCCTTTCAGGAAAGGTAGGCGCTGAGTCTCTCCAGCAAGATCTCAGGTCGGACCGGCTTGGTAAGCAGCCCGTCGCATCCGGCCTTTCTGGCCTCCTCCTCTTCGATGGAGAAAGCATAGCCGGTCTGCGCAATAACCACCACTCCGGAGGATATGGTCTTGATCTCCCTTGTGGCAGTAAATCCGTCTTTTTCCGGCAGGTGGATATCCATCAGCACCAGATCGGTATCGGGATGGTCCCTGATAAAATCTACCGCCTTGCTGCCATCGCTGATCAGGCAAACCTCCGCACCGGTCTCCTTCAGGATCCGATTCAGCAGGTAGGCGCTTGATTCGTCATCCTCCACCACCAGGATGCGCCGGTGGCTCCAGCGGTATGTATTCCCATGTTCCATCAGGGGGCCTGAAAGGCTATCAGCACAACAGCCAATCCAAAAGCAGAATCAAGATAACCATCCGCTGCCTGGAATCCTATATCCCGGCCGGTTTATTGTGTGGGGCGCTGGGTTTGCTTGATGAAGATTCACTTTTATTCCGTGAAATTATGGGGTGATGTTTTCCCTCCCCCGGAAAATAAATTAAATTAGGAACGTTTTTTTCTGTGAAACCCATTTCAATCTAACCCATGAAACTGAGAAAAATCCTCGGCATCGACATCGGGGGATCCGGAGTTAAAGGAGCGATCGTTGATACAAAAAAAGGAAAACTGCTCACAGAACGGTTCAGGATCCCCACACCGCAACCGGCAACTCCGGAAGCCGTGGCCGATGTGATCGGAACCATCGCAAGGCACTTTAAATGGAAAGGCCCCGTCGGCGTCGGATACCCCGGGGTGATCCAGCAGGGGATCGCACGGACTGCGGCCAATGTGGACGACAGCTGGATCGACAAGGACCTGAACAAGCTCTTCTCCAAGGTGACCGGGTGCAAGGTGCACGTGGTCAATGATGCCGATGCGGCAGGAATGGCCGAGGTGAAATTCGGGGCCGGAAAAGGGCACAAAGGGACCCTGATCCTGATCACCGTGGGGACCGGACTCGGAACCGTGATTTTCGCCGACGGGAGGCTGGTGCCCAACCTTGAACTGGGCCACATCATCCTGCACGGAGACGATGCGGAGCTCTATGCCACCGATGCCGCGCGCAAAAGGGAGGACCTGGACTGGGACACCTGGGCCTCGCGCTTCAACGAATACCTGCTTCGGATCGAATCCCTGGTCTGGCCCGACATGATCATCATCGGGGGCGGTGCCAGCAAAAAGGACGATAAATTCATGCACCACATCACCACCAAGGCCAGGGTGGTGCCTGCCATGCTGATGAACGAAGCGGGGATCGTCGGTGCGGCGCTGGTGAGCAAATACTACAGCAAGCTCGAAAAAAAGCAGGCCGAAAAGAAAGAGAAAAAGGACAAGAAGGACAAGAAGGACAAGAAAGGCAAAGAATAGAATTCTCGCCCTTTACAGTTGAAACAGGTCTTTCAATAGTCTAATACAGGTCATTGACTAAGAAAAATGGGGTGCCTCACGCACCCCATCTCTCATTCTAACCT
>CAZNSZ010000178.1:0-3801 GCA_964575865.1 uncultured Bacteroides sp.
CAGGTTAGGTACCAAATGTCAATCCATCCCCTGTCGGGTACTAATATTTAAACATGGTATTTGAGAAAAAATTACAATTTGTTGTTTAATAAATCCAGATGTATCATTAGATGCACAGTATTCACAAAAAGCTAACTGTTATGAAGAAACTCTTTACCGTTTTACTTGTGATGCTCTTTGCGGTCTCCCAGCTGGTCGCACAGGCACCAAAGATCTATCTGATCACCGATGACGATCAGGACGACGCCCAGTATGAGTTCCTGATGAATCAGGGATTCGACGTGGAAAAGTTCTGGCCCGGGGATGCCCTTTCGGCAGCCGGACAGGATACCATCGACATGCTGAATGCAGCCGATCTGATCATCCATGGCCGCAGCCCCAACAGCGGGACCACCGACTCTCCAGACAAGGAGGCATGGAACGCGCTGACCGCCCCCATGATCGTGAATTCCCAGTGGGTGGCAAGGAGCAGCCGGATGAACATGTTCAACAGTACCAATGCCTATCATGAGAATGAAGCTCCGCCCGTGGCGTATGCACGGGTCCTCATTCCGGCAGATCCAATTTTTGATGGGGTCCCCCTGGACGGAGATTCTCTGGGATGGTGCCTTCCTCCCCATGACTTTATAGGTGTGGATTCAACTATCAGCGGTGAGGTGGTGGCCATGTACGGGGACAGGAGCCCGCTGGTTGTGCGCTTTGAGGCCGGTGTGGAATTTTATCCGGGATCGGTCGACCTGCCTGCAGGTCCCAGGACCTATTTCGGAATGGGGAACGACAATGCCGGATGGGTCAATTTCTTCCCGCTCACCAAGGCTGCCAAGCAGGTTTATCTGAACGAGATTACGAGGATACTCGGGATTCCTGCCCAGGAAGCCGTCTATGGCCCGGCCGACACCAAGATCCTCCTTGTGACCGATGACGACCAGGACGATGCCCAGTTCAACTGGCTCGCGCTGCAGGGATTCGATGTGGAGAAATTCTGGCCCGGGGATGCCCTGTCGGCTGCCGGACAGGATACCCTCGACAAGCTGAACGGTGCAGACCTGATCATCCACGGACGCAGCCCCAACAGCGGGACCACCGACTCTCCCGACAAGGAGGCATGGAACGCGCTGACCGCCCCCATGATCGTCAATTCCCAGTGGGTGGCCCGGAGCAGCAGGATGAACCTGTTCGAAAGCACCAATGCATATCACCTGAACGACGGACCGGCCGTGGCCTATGCCCAGGTGCTGGATCCGGCGGATCCCATCTTTGCGGGGCTGACCCTGGAAGGGGATTCCGTAGGCTGGTGCCTCCCGCCCCATGACTTCCTCGAAAATGCCGATTCGGCCACCAACGGGACGATCCTGGCGGTGTACAACGGAACCAGCCCGCTGGTTGTGCGTTTCGAAGCAGGCGTAGAGTACTACCCCGGTTCGGTTGACATGCCCGCAGGACCCAGGACCTACTGGGGAATGGGGAACGACAATGCCGGATGGGTCAACTTCTTCCCGCTGACCGTGGATGCAAAACAGGCATACCTGGCCGAGATCAGCCGGATGACAGGGATCGAGGCGCCTGAGATGAAGCTCAGCCCGGCCGATTTCACCATCACCTTTGTCACTGACGATGACCAGGATGATCCCCAGATCCATTTCCTGGAGAAGAACGGGATCAAGGTGAACAAGTTCTGGCCCGGAGATGCCATTTCAGCTGCCGGACAGGATACCATCGATATGCTCAATGCCGCCGATCTGATCATCCATGGCCGCAGCCCGAACAGTGGAACCACCGATTCTCCCGACAAGGAGGTGTGGAACGCCATCACTGCCCCGATGATCGTCAATTCACAATGGGTGGCCCGGAGTAGCCGGATGAACCTCTTCAACAGCACCAGTGCATACCACCTGAACGATGCCCCGGCCGTGGCCTATGGAACCACAGAGATGCCGGATGACGAGGTGTTCATGTACGTGGAGCTTGCCGGTGATTCGGTGGCATGGTGCCTGCCTCCCCACGACTTCCTGGAGAATGCCGATTCCGCCTCCAACGGTGTGATGGTGGCCATGTACAATGGGACCAGCCCCCTGCTTGTAAGGTTCGAAGCCGGTGTGGAATATTATCCCGGATCGGTTGATATGCCCGCAGGTCCGAGGAGCTACTTCGGCATCGGGAATGACAATGCCGGGTTCCCCAACTTCTTCCCGCTGACGGATGAAGGACAGCAGATCTACCTGAACGAGATCAGCAGGATCCTGGGGGCCGAGATGGTCGAGGTGGTGACGGTATCCTCCGATGCCAGCCTGGCATCCCTGGATTACGATGTGGCAACGGCCACGCTGACACCTGCTTTCGATCCTGATTCCATGAGCTACATGCTGCAACTGGTCCAGGATTCCAACGTGGTGGTTCTGAGCGGAATTCCCGCCAATGAATTTGCCATGGTGGAAGTGGATACGGTGGATGTGACCAGCGGCGATACCATCACAGGTACAGTGGTTGTTGTGGCCGAGAACGGGAACGAAATGGAATATGACGTGGAGGTCTATCCCTTCATCTCCGATGTGAGTGTACAGCCCGACGAAGTGGAAGGACCGGGGATCAGGCTATTCCCGAATCCCGCTTCTGACGTGATCTACATCGAGTCGGGTGCCGATATCAGCCAGGTGACCGTTTACAACGCCATCGGTCGGGTGGTGATGGACCGGACCTACCGAAATATTCCAAGGGTGGATTTGAACGTCGGTTCGCTGATGCCGGGACTTTACATGATCAAAGTGGACTTTGACAGTGATCAGTCCACCATGGTCAAATTGCTGAAGCGTTAAAACCCCATCATTCTGAATACCAATGTGGCTGCCTCCCGGAGGCAGCCACATATTTTCTATTTTATGAACGATTGATTGTCAAACTAAAAAAATGAACTTATGATGAAAAACCTCTACTTAAGATCGTTTGCATTGGTTCTGGCACTGTTGATTTTCGCAGTGGACGGATTCAGCCAGAAGCCGATACTTTTCGTGGGAAGGGACAGCTGGGGATACTACCAGTCCGATACGGATATTTTTGACAGCCTGACGGCCTGGGGCTATGCCCCGGAATTCTGGGCCAGCGAAGATTTCGAGGCACGGGTTTCTCCCGATTTCGTGGACCTGGATTACAGCAATTTCGAAGCGATCGTGATCAACGAGACCGTTGACTCAAAAATGATGGCCGCTTTCGGGACCACAGATGACTATGCCCTTCCTTGCGTGAATCTGGAAGGTTACAGTGTGGCCACAGGCAATGACCGCTGGGAGTGGGTGAGCGACAACGGGACGGGATTGTTCCAGACCGCAGATGCCGGTGGAACGGCTGAAGACCTGGTCCTGGTGATCAAGGACAATTCCCACTACATCACCCAGGAGTTCAATGTGGGGGATGAGGTGCCCTGGTCCGCAAACACCGTCGAGGCTGAAATACCCAGCATCCGTCCGGTTTCCATCATGGAGGAGAATGTTCCCTTTGACGGAATGCTCGGACAGATGAAGTCCCATGCCGGCCAGGCTGACTTCTGGAACCTTGTCACTGTGGACGAGATAGGGGGCCAGGGTAACCGGATGGTATTCTGGGGATTGAACCATATCGGCCTGAACGGTGCGGCGGAGCCCGCCACGGAAAGCTACGGCACTCCGGAATTCTTCACTCTCCTGAAGAGATCAGTGCAGTGGATCCTGGGCGAAGACGGAGGAGGCACCTCCATTGGGGCACCACTGGCCGAGCAGATGGAGCTGGTGGCCTATCCCAATCCTGCTTCGGAGCAGGTCACCATCCGTT
>CAZNSZ010000179.1:0-3732 GCA_964575865.1 uncultured Bacteroides sp.
TCATACACCATCTCCACATCATCCAGGATCAGCACGCTGCCCACGGCTCCGGCAAAGTTGGCCCCGTCGAAGCTGGAGGAGGCCACGAAGGTGATGTGTGTCGGCAGGGCAAAGGCTGCCGAGTCCGTGCCTACCCAGGCGCCGTCAGGGGGCTTCATGTAGTCGGGGAAAGAATTGTCCAGTTCGCCGTAATAAAAGGGTACTTCCATGCTTGTCAGGGACTCCACCGCATCGGCACTCCGGAACCAGGCCGTGGCCAAACGCTCGGTCTTTCCACCCAGCCTTACTTCCAGCAAGGCATAAATGTCCAGCATCTCCGGGTAACTCAGTGCATTGCCGTCCCTGTCCTTGTTCTCCTCTCCCGGTTCGAACTGGTATTTGAACCGCAGTTTCAGCGGCCGCCCGGTAAAAGGCGTTCCGAATTCAATCGCTGCCTCCGGATCGGTGGGGTCCAGGTTGTCCGGATTGAAAAAACCTGTAAAGATCGATCCGGCGGATATGGGCATTCCCAGCGATGCCGGCAGTAACCCATTATACAGGGTTTCCAGCTTTGCCGCTTTGTTGCCCCCACCCAGGTCGAAAGGGGTTGTCGCCAGCTTGTTCAGGATCTGTGTCCCGGGGTTCCCTGTCCCCCAGATGGTGGATTCGGCACTGCTGCCGGGTTCGTAATAGTCGGAGGCGGTCTGGTACCACTCATCCAGGTTCCCGTTGTCGAGCTGAGGATTTGCAGCGGCCACAAAGGAGGTAACGGTCCATACATGGTTGCTGCCGTCTTCCGCCGTGACGGTGATGGATTCCGGTCCTGTCAGGTCGAGGATGTCCCCCACCTGCCTGTCGGCCGAAGCAAAAGACGATACTTTCAGTGTTTGAATGGATATGGCAGAGAGGTCGATACCGGCCGGTATCTCCACCACGATGCTCAATGATTCATTGTCGATCTTCGAATTCCCCGCCTGGTTGCTCACCAGGAATGATTTGATGTTGCCATAGCCTGACAAGCCAAAATGATCTTCTTTGACGCAAGAGGTCAGGAGGATGGCAAAAAGAAACAGGATTATCGAATGTTTTTTCATGTTCAGTCAGTTTGTGGTTTTACCTTTTTGAGCCAAAATAATAAGCCAGCCCCAGGTTCAGGGACAGGAGGTCGATCCTCGCATCAATGTGTTGCTCTATCTCCCGCGATTCGGGTCCTTCGTTTACGGTTTGCTGGGTGACCTGCAGGTCGTACCCGATGACGTTCAACTGGACCTCGAAAGCAAAGCTTTCTATCGCAAAGAAGGTGATGCCCGGGCTGATGCCGGCCCTGAAATGAAATCCTTCCGTGTATTTTTTGGTGATCTCATCCAGGTTTTTGGTGTTTCTCTCCAGCTCGCTGAGGTAACCGAAGGTAAGCCCCAGTTCGATGAAAAAACTAAGCCGTTCGTTCCGGGTCAATGGAATGGAGGGCCGGATGCTGGGTGTGAGGTCATACGACCGGGTAAGGGAATTGGACTGCAGGGTGTCCGGATCCCGAAAGACCAGCCCTTCGAACTTGTTGTAGTTGTAAAGGAAGTTGATCCCCAGCATCGTATAATCGCTGATGTAATACCCTCCTCTCGCCATGATGTTGTATCTCAGCCGTTGACCGTCAACCACATTCTGAAGCAACCCGGTGGTGTTTTCCTGCTGCAGATCAGCCAGCGAGAAAGAAAGCCCGATGTATTTATTGTGCTTTTTGAATGGATGAAAGTCTTCATTGTAATACTTCGACATCAGCTCGTAGGCCGTGTAGTTATCACCTGTTTGATCCTTCTGGGCTGACAGGAAATTCGGCAATGCAAAGATCCATGCCAGCAGAATGACAAATTTGTTGCGTATAATCATCGAGAAAATAACGTATAATTTAATTGGGCTTTGACTGCAAATAAATGAATTTTCCGGATCATTAATCATATTATTCTTTATTTGATGCAGGAAAGGGCACGATATGCAAATGCCCTTCAGTGAATAATTATTAAAAAGATTTTATTGTTGATATACAGTAATTTCAGCATCCAATACCGAATATCCGGTTGATATGTCATCGGAACCATCAACAAAATAGAGCACGGAGGTTTTGTCTTTTATCAGAATCTGACCTTTTACGGTGACCGCCTCGAACCGTGAACTGACTTTATATCCTTTGGCTGATTTTAAATACACCATCTGGTTTTTTGGCGGAGGAGGCGTGTGAATGCAAGCTCCGACCCACGGGACCAATAAGAATTCGGTTGATCTGTCATCCACATAGTCCAGTGGTAACAAATATCCTGATAAGCTTATTGTGGCATTATCAAGTTCGTTGTTTACCGATTCCGCCTGGCTTCTCCGCAACTCGGTTATTCTGGCCCGTATATTCAACAGCCCGTCGATATCTATATTTTCGGCAATTAATACCTTTTCCAGGCTGTCAATTTTTGTTGGTTTTTTTATGTTTGGATCGGCATCGATGGCGGCTGCTTTTTCCCTGTATTTGGCTACCTGTCTCAAATTATGCAACTGGTCGTAGGTCAGTTTTTCAAAGGGGTCATCGAATTCCACTTTCGGAGCCAGGTCTTCCCATGTTATTTCTTTAAGGTCTTGTCCATTGCCGGTATCGCGCATCATCAACAGACAAATTATCACTATTAACTTCATGTTTTTATTTTTTAACGGTAAGCCCATCCGACATTGACTTTTTGTACGACAAATAAGCAGGCAACAGACCTGCCAAAGTGCCAAGTAATAAAATGCTTAATAATATAAAAAGCTCATTGATCGTGAACCATTCCATTGGGATGATCAATCCCAGTTTTTCGGCCACAAGGTTTTTACTGAATAGCGTCACGGTCTGTAAAATAATGATTCCGGTCAGTATTCCGCTTGCAATAACCACGATGGTCTCGATCAATACCAGCCCGAAAATGTGTTTGGGCTTTGCACCCGTCGAACGTAATATGGCCATTTCGCGCCGGCGGTCGTTCAGGCTGGTAACGATGGTTGCCATAATTCCGCCCAGTGCGACAATTAAAACCAAAACAGAAATGACCATCAGCATTTTTTCGACGGGCCGGACAACGGTCCAGAGCTCGGTCAGCGTAACCACGGGCATTATGGCTGTTAAGGGCTCAATTTTATAGTCATTTACATACCGTTGCATGGCCAGTATATCCGATGGATTTTTTAGCCCCATGAAAAAACCGGTGATTGCCCCGGGTACATCATCGTGATGGTGTCCCTCATGCTGATGCTCGTTTAACAGCTCCTCCAGAATATCGTGTTCTTCATCCTCCTGCCCGTAGAAATGCGCGTGGATGGCATCCATGGCGAAAAGCGAAACAAAAACAGTTTGGTCAACCGGCGTGCCGGTAGAATTCAGGATCCCCGTCACCACAAACTGTTCATCATCGTGTTTCAAAAATTCTTCTTTGCCCATACCGTGTGTAACCACCACTTTATCGCCAACGGCATACCCCAGTTCTTTTGCCGCTTTCGCTCCAAGCACACAATTCATTTCATCCATGTTCGTATTTCCGGTTTTTGTTCGAAGGGACTGATTTTGACCATGTTTAAAATGAGCAAAAAAATCATCGGTTGTTCCCAGAACAGGAAATCCTTTATGGGAATCGCCGAGCGACAGGGGAATGCTCCAGGAGACTTCGGGGAGGTCGGAAATAGCTTCATAACTTTCCCAGCTTACATTCTGGTTGCTGTAGCCAATATGAAAAACGGTGG
>CAZNSZ010000180.1:0-3615 GCA_964575865.1 uncultured Bacteroides sp.
CGGCCATGGAGCAATACAAGCTGCAGTACCTGCGCAATGTCCGGGACCGGACCGACAGCTACAATCCCTGGACCGGGGAGGGTACGGAAAACCATGTGAACATGAACCGCACCAGCGGATACCTCTTCGCCGAGCTCATGGAATCCTATCCTGAGGAATTCCCCCTGGCCACGCAATGGAAAAGGGAGATGAAGGAGTGGATCGCCTATTATTCCAGGCAGGTTTTCCATACCGGCACCGGCGAATTCAATGCCAGCACCTACGGGATGTACAACATCGCCGGCTGGCTGAACCTGTACGATTTCGCAGGGGACCCGGAGGTGAGGCAGATGGCGGGAGCGGTACTGGATTATTATGCCGCAGAAGTGGCCCTCCACTACGTGCAGGGGATGACCGCCGGGGCGGAATCGAGGGGTGCACCCTCGGTCCGGTCGTGCCGCCATGAGACCGACTACCTGGCCTGGTTCTGGTTCGGGGACGCCCCAGGGGAGGCGGATGGGGCCTTTTTCAAGGACAACCGGTACAATCCGCCCCTCCCGGTGGTCCATGCAGCCACCAGCAGCTACCGTCCCCCGGCCATCGCCGGGAAGCTGGCGAGAAAAGAACTGGCGGCTCCTGCCTGGTACCGGAACAGCAAAGGTGCCTACCTCATGGACCGGCCTTCGTATATCAAACATTTCCTCTATACAGACAGTGTCCTTTCCCTGGGATCCGCCTGCTACCCGTACGGTGCATTTGCCTCCTCCGCCTGGAAGAACACCACCTGGAAGCTGGTTTCAAAGGTGGACCCCGGTCCTGGAAAACAGGCCCAGATGGTCACAGGCGGGGGATGTTATTATCCGGATGTGGAAGGAAAAGTACGCAATCCATGGCTGCAGGTGATCCAGCACCGGAACATGCTGATCCAGCTTAACCGGATGCCGCAGCAGGCCCCCGGGCTGGTGAAAGAGGTGGAGGAGATCTTCCTGCAGTGGAAAACCGATTGGGAAACCGATTTCATCCGCAGGTTCTCCGCAGGAGACGACAAGCTCACCTCTGTCGGTAATCCGGTCAAATTCCAGGGTGGAGGAAGGACCGGCACAGATGGCAACGGCTGCTATGTCTGGTTCCCGTCCATTCAATCATACCATGTCCGGGACGGGGTCCTTTTCCTGGTGATGGAAAAAAGTTACGTGGCCATCCGGTCCCTGCACCAGGCAACACCCCTGGTGAGCGAAGGGAACCTGGCATTTGACCTGGCGCCGCCGGGCAGGCTGACCGGCCTGGTCCTGGAAGCGGACCGGCGCAGCCGGTATGAGAGCCCGGAAGATTTCATGGAGACCTGTCTCCGCCGCACACACCTGGACAGGGACCACATGGAATCCGACAGCATCAGCTACAGGGGACTGGACGGGTCGGTGATCGGTGCCCGGTATGCATCTTCCGGCACCTTCACGGAACCGGTCTATGACTGGGGGTACGGAGCGCATCATCCCCTGGTGATCCCGGCCTCTCCCCCCTTCCGCCAGCCGCAGTGGCCATCCGGACCGGGACATGGCCGCATCCCCAGCTGGGAGGTGAACGGGGTGCCGGTGGATCTGGATGCATCCTGGCCCGTGTACGGGGGGCCCGATTTGCATGTCGGGGACGGGCTCCTGGAGATGCACGACCTGGAGGGAAACAGCTACCGGGTGGACTATACCGGGAGGCTGCCCCGGTTCTTTATCAACGGCAACCCCATTCCTGCATCATGAAATCCCCCAAAGGAAACAGGCTGCCACCCGCCATATTCTTCATCGTACTGACTGTACTCGCGATGTTTGGCTGCCGGGCTCCGGGAAACGGGTCCGGGGATCCGGATCTCTACTCCTCCTGGCTGGAAGATCCTGAATCATCCCCCCTCATCGATTTCTCCTACGCCGGTTACCGGCATGGCGAGGAGGTCCCGGACTGGAGGAATGCCCCCCGGCGGTTTTTCGAAGTGACCGATTATGGTGCTGTACCGGACGACGGAAAGGATGACATCGATGCGATCCAGGCCGCCATCGATGCGGCGGCGGTGTCGGGGGGGATCGTGCGGTTCCCGGCGGGCACCTTCGATTTCGATGTGGAGACCGCCCGCAGGTACCTCCATGTGCACGCCTCACACATCATCCTCCTGGGGGCCGGGGACGGGATCGACGGGACCATCCTCCATGACCACACCCCATCGGAGACCCCCGATCCTTCACGCCCCTGGCTGGCCGGGCTCTACCCGGGATTCATCCATGTGGGCAGGCTGCCCCGCGACTCGGCCTGGAGCCTGTTCGAGCATCCTGAACTCATTCGTTCCGGGGTGGGGCGCGCTTCCAGGAACAGCATGGAGCTGGCTGTCAAGGATCCCTCCCGCCTGGAGGCCGGAAGGATCTACCTGCTCACACAGCAGGATCCTGACGGCAGCCTGGTGCGCGCCCTGACCCGGCCGCTGGAAGAACCCGCCGGACGCTGGCAGTCCACCGAAGGGGAAGAGAGTTACAAGTTCCGGCAGATGGTCAGGATCGATTCCATCGACGGGAACCGGGTCACCCTGGCCACCCCGCTCCACTTTGATCTGAGGGAAGAGTGGCACCCTCTGCTCTGGGAACTCCCCCACCTGATCCATGAGGTGGGCATTGCAGGGTTCCTGATGCGCAGTGACTGGGAAGGGCCCATGATCCATCACCTGAACGGAGTCCATGACAACGGGTGGGACCACATCAAGATCAACGACGCGGCGGATTGCTGGGTCTACAGCAACATCTTTGAGAATACCTCCTCGGCCGTCAGTATCTCCAACGGGTACCATTGTACCGTCTTTGACTGCCAGGTCAGGGGAGTTCCCGGCCACAACGGATTCATTGTCGGGGGATACTCCACCGGGAACCTGCTCTACCACCTGGTGGGCGGTCAGCAGATGCACACCTGGTCCATCCAGGGGCATGCCGGCGGAAACGTGTTTTACCAGGTCTGGTCCGGGGAACCCTCCGCCATCGACTGTCATGCCGGTCTGACCCTCAGCAACCTGTTCGACAATGTGTACGGGGGAGCCTGGAAACACGGAGGTAATCCGCAGTACCTTCCCCCTGCCCATGGCGGAAGGCTGGTCATCTGGAACTGGGCGGTGGGCATGACCGAACCCTACAAGGGCAGGGTCAAAATGACCGCCGGGGACCTGCAACAGACCCCCGGCCTGGCAGCTGCCGGGATTCACGGTCTGCACGGTCAGCAGGTGTGCATCGTTGACCAGGAGGGAGTCCTTCTGACCGGGGAGAGCCGGACCCCCTGGGGAACCATCGAGTCCCTGAACGGGGTACCCTCCCCTGCATCCCTCTTCCTGGAACAGCGCAAACGGCGGCTGGGCGATCCGTTCAAAGGAATCCTTATCCGGTAACCGATGAAAACCCCCTCTTCCCTCCGATTCATGGCCGGCCTGCTGATGGTGCTGCCTGCCGCATTCCTGATCACCTGCTGCACAGGTTCCTCCCCCGGTAAGCCCGCGGATCCGGAAAAGGCATACACCCTTGAAGGCACCTGGCAGAGGTCCGGAAACGATCCTTACCTGAAGGAGACCTACCTCTCCCTGAACGACAGCCCCATGCAGCAGAAACTGCGTGCCCT
>CAZNSZ010000181.1:0-3590 GCA_964575865.1 uncultured Bacteroides sp.
TATAAGGGATTGATGCATCAGGATGTGAGAATACCGTGCCAGAAGATTTCCGCCGGTCCGGGTTTCGGTCATTCCGGCAGCTTCAATGCCCGGTGGTGCAGGATTTGGGACAGCAGGGGTTCATCATTCCCTGGTCCGGACAGCGAAAGGCGGTTGTTCCATTGTTGTCCTGGTGGTGAATGATGCCACAAATGGGGTGACTGTTCCACACACCCTTGCAGAATATTTTGTAGCTTGGGGAAAAATCCGCCTTCAATGAAACAACTTATCCTTTTGATGGTTATCGTGACCATTCTTGTTCTGGGATGTGACCGGGAACCCATGGCGCAATGGCGCGGACCCGAACGCAACGGGATCTTTCCTGAATCGGGATTGCTTGAAAGCTGGCCCGATGAAGGACCTGAACTGCTCTGGGTATTTGAAGGGCTCGGAAGGGGTTTTGCAGCTCCGGCAGTGACGGGCGAGGGGATCTATGTGGTCGGGGAATCGGAAGGGAACAGCTATCTGTTCGCCATTGAACCGGACGGGACACTGCGCTGGAGATCGCCACAGGGAAAGGAGTTCCTCGGAGAGGGATTCTCGAGTTCCTATCCGGGTTCGCGTTCCACACCAACGGTGAACAGTGGATTGGTGTATGCCGCTTCGGGGAAGGGGAGGATCGGTTGTTACCGATCCGCAAACGGAGAGGAGGTCTGGGCCGTTGACCTGATGGAGGAGCTGGGGGGGATCCTCGGGGAGTTCGGGTATTCCGAATCACCGCTTGTGGACAGCAGGTATGTCTATTGCACTCCCGGCGGCCCGGAGAACAATGTGGTGGCCCTGGACAGGAAAACCGGGGCGCTGGTCTGGAGTTCGGAGGTCCTGAGGGATACCTTCGCATATGGTTCTCCCATCCACCTCCAGGATTACGGGATCCCGGCGCTGGTCACTACCTCCAGGCACCACATATCCGTTCTCGATCCTTCCAGCGGTGACCTGCTCGTTTCATACAGACTGGAAGGGTATGAATATGACGGGGAGCACTGCAATTCGCCTGTCTTCCATGATGGGAACATCTATTTTGTGGCCAACGATATCCCCGGTCAGGGTTCCATGAAGCTGAAACTCTCGGACGGGGGGCGGACACTCAGCGAGGTATGGCGGAACAACCAGGTCATGAACAATTTCGGAGGATTTCTCGTGGTGGACGGGCACCTTGTTACCACGGTGAAAGGGAACACCCTGGTATCTCTTGATCCGGCGGACGGAACCATCACGGATTCCATTGCTGTGCCCACCGGAAGCCTGGCCTATGCCGAAAACAAATTTTTCTGTTACGGGAACAACGGGACGGTTACCCTTGTTAATGATCTGGAAGATGGCCTGCATGCGGGGGGGTCATTCAGGGTAACTGAAGGATCGGGTCACCATTTTTCCCATCCCGTTCTGAAAAACGGGGTCCTGTATATCAGGAGGGGCGATGCGCTGATGGCCTACCGGGTAGGGGTTTAGAAGGCTGAAACGGCCCGGGTGCAGGGATGTTGTCCGACCAAACAGAGGTATTGTAGTGATGAAATATGACATGAATGGCAGGATGGGGCGGTGGCTCATTTCAGCGGGATTAATACTTACGGCCTTTACACCGGCACAGGTTTCAGCGCAGAATTCTGATCCGTACCTGGTCAGTGTTGAGGAACTGGGGGAGCTATCGGCGCTGTTCATACAACTGGGCCTGATCGCCTCCGGTGCATACGTGCAGGGATCGACCATCCATGGGGTGGACATCTATAAACTGACCTACCGGACCACCGGGGTGTCCGGTGAATCCACACTGGCTTCCGGGGCACTGTATGTGCCACAATCCGAGTCGGATTCAATCCCGGTCATTCTTTATCAGCACGGTACCATCATGAACCGCGACCAGGTTCCCTCGGCAAGGGCCGAGGATCCGCCCGGTTTGTTTTTTGCCGGATACGGCTATGCGGTGGCCATGGCAGATTACCTGGGCCTGGGAGAGAATCCCGGCCTTCATCCCTACCTTCACTGGGAAACCGAAGCCACCGCCAGTCTTGACATGCTCAGGGCCACAAGGGAGTTCATGAATGACTCCCTGCCCGTCCGGGAGAGCAGGCTTTTTCTGGCCGGGTATTCCCAGGGCGGGCATGCCACCATGGCGGTGCACAAGTACATTCATGTGAACGGTCTGGAAGGTGAGTTCAGGGTTGCAGGATCGGTCCCCATGTCGGGACCCTATGCCCTTTCCACCGCCCAGTTTGATCACATCTTCAGTCAGGACTCCACCTATACGGGGTCCTATTACATTCCGTATATCGCAGCTTCCTACCAGCTTGTGTACGGAAACCTGTATGCTGATCATTCCGACTATTATGATCCGCCCTATGACTCCATTTTTGCAGCATGGGAAGCGACCGGTAACTACTTTGATCAATTGCCCATGGATTCGTTTCCGAGGAATTTCTATGCGTTCATGCAGGATTCGGTGATGGATAACCTCCTTGCAGATCCGGGACACCCATTCAGGGAAGATCTCCGCAACAACGATCTGGATGACTGGGCCCCCCAGGAGCCTGTCCGGATGCTCTACTGCGGGATGGATATGCATGTTGCACCCTCCAATTCAACGTCGGCGCTGGCATCGATGCAGTCGCTCGGGGCAGCGGATGTGCAGGCCATCAACGTGAACGAACAGTTCAACCATGCCACCTGTGCCATTCCCGCGTTCCTGTATGCCCTCGACTGGTTTGAGAGCTTTTCAACAGGGGCCACCGGAGTGCCTGATGTCCGCCCTGAGGATGAAGCATTCATCCTGTACCCCAACCCGGTTCATCATGTGCTTACCATTGAAGCTGCCGTCACGGGCGTGTACCAGGTGGGGGTTTTTGATCTGAAAGGGCAGCAACTGTTTGAACAACAGTTCCGGGGGACCATTTACCAGGTTGATCTTTCGGGATTCAGCGAGGGGGTCTATGTGGTGACCCTCCGGGCAGGCCAGCAGGTGTCCAGGAAAAAAATCGTGAAGCTTTGAACCGGAATAATACTTCTCATTCATTTACAACATCAATGAAATACCTTCAGACATTTGCTTTGTTATCCGTTGCACTCGCAATGGCTTCATGTTCCACGGTGAAAGTGGTGGTGGACAAGGACGGGGAAACCGATTTTTCGGGATACCGGACCTTCAGTTTCCAGAGCTGGCAGGACGACAGCCAGGAGATCTTCAGCGAGGCTGACAAGGCGCTGATCAGGAAGTCGTTCATCCGTGAATTTGAACGCCGGGGAATGCAACATGTGAATTCAACGGGCGACATGCAGGTCTCCATCTATATCGTGGTCAATGAAGAGACTGCTTTTTCAGGTTACAACGATTATGTGGGGGGAAGGAGCGGAGGATATTCCCACTATGCCGGAGGATGGGGATACGGATACAACGGCACCACCTCCAAACAGAGGGGGCAACTGGTGGGTACCCTCATCCTGAATGTGTACGGCGGGAACAACAAAAAACAGATCTGGCAGGCCATCGCAACCGGTGCCATCAACGAAAATTCCAATACACGGGACAAAACAATCCCAGCGACCATTACTTCCAT
>CAZNSZ010000182.1:0-3538 GCA_964575865.1 uncultured Bacteroides sp.
TGGTCAGGGCCGGGCAGCGGGTACAGTATGTGCAGGCGGGAGGGGCCAGCCATGCATTCTTCGACTGGAAACCGGATGAAATGACCAAGGCGACCTTCCGGCAATATGGGATTTATTATTGCCGCGAGATGGAGGCTTTTTTCACTTCCGTACTGGATCCAGCCCATTAAAAGGAACGCAACTGTCCGGATGCATCGGACCCGGTTCCCGGATCAGGGGATCCTTATCCGGGAAAACGGTTATATTTGATGCTTCCGGCATTGTTCACCTTACCGTTATTTCGATGAAAAAAATCCCTGGATTCATGCTTTTTCTGCTCTGTACAATCCTGACATCCCCCGATGCTGCGGGTCAGGGGATCCTGCATACAGAAGGGAAGAATATTGTCAATGAAAATGGAGAGCCGGTGATCCTGAGGGGTATGGGACTGGGAGGATGGATGTTGCAGGAAGGGTATATGATGCAGACTTCTGAATTTGCCAATGCCCAGTACCAGCTCAGGGAGAAGATCGAGGAGCTGATCGGACCGGATGACACCGGTGCCTTTTATGAAGCCTGGCTGACCAGCCATGTCCGGAAGATTGATATTGATTCGCTGAAAGCCTGGGGCTTTAATTCGGTGCGGTTACCCATGCACTATAACCTGTTCACCCTTCCTGTTGAAGAGGAACCGCTACCCGGCCAGCATACCTGGCTTCAGAAGGGGTTTGAACTGACGGACAGCCTGATTTCGTGGTGCGCCCGGAATGAGATGTATGTGATCCTCGATCTTCATGCTGCACCAGGCGGCCAGGGATATGACCAGGGGATCTCCGACTATGATCCCGATAAGCCGTCACTCTGGGAAAGCAGTGCCAACCGGGCCAAGACGGTGGCGCTCTGGTACAAACTTGCTGAAAGGTACGCTGAGGAACCATGGGTCGGGGGATATGACCTGATCAACGAGACCAACTGGAACATGTCGGGGAATACGCCGCTCAGGGACCTCCTGAAGGAAATCACCGATACCATCCGGAAGGTGGACAGCCTTCACATTCTATTTATTGAAGGCAACTGGTTCGCCAATGATTTTACCGGGCTGACTCCACCCTGGGACGGGAACATGGTCTACAGCCCCCATAAGTACTGGTCCGTCAACGACCGGAAATCGATTCAATGGGTCCTGGATATCCGCGACACCTATGATGTTCCGATCTATTTCGGGGAGGCAGGGGAAAATTCCAACGTCTGGTTCAGGGACGCCATCAGGTTGCTGGAAGACCAGCAGATCGGATGGGCATGGTGGCCCTTAAAAAAAATCGAATCGATTGCGGGACCCCTCTCAGCAGTTAAAACGGACGGCTACCAGAAACTTCTGGATTTCTGGAACGGAAGCGGGCCCATGCCAACGGCCCCGGAGGCCCGGAGCGCATTGATGCAGATGGCCGAAGGCATGAAACTGGAGAATTGCATCTATCAAAAGGATGTGATCGATGCCATGTTCCGCCAGGTACATTCCGATGAAGCGGTCCCTTTCACGGTACAGAAGATCCCCGGTGTGGTGCATCCTTCAGATTTTGATATGGGGGTGATCGGTTCGGCGTACCATGATACCGACGCAGCCAATTATCAGGTGTCCACAGGAAACTATACTTCGTGGAACAACGGATGGGTGTACCGGAATGATGCCGTCGATCTTGAGGTTTCAGAGGACGCTGTACTCACAAACGGGTATAATGTGGGGTGGATATCATCGGGGGAATGGATGCAGTACAGCATCGATGTGGAAGCCGATGGGCTCTACGATGTGGAAGTGCGGACAGCCTCCGCCGGAACGGAAGGGAAATTTCATTTTCAGGCCGGGACGGCCGATCTCTGCGGTGTGGTCAGTGTCCCCGGTACGGGCGGCTGGCAGAACTGGCAGACCGTCACCGTAAGGGACGTGGTCCTTACAACAGGTGATACGAAGCTCAGGTTCTTTGCAGACCATGAAGGATTTAACCTGGGGAGTTTCAAATTTATCCGGCAGGGAGCAACCGGTACCCTGCCGACCACCCTTGTGTCCGCATCCACCATCGATGACCGGACGGTTCAGCTTAACCTGAACAAACCCCTGGCAGGGCCCCTGCCTGTTTCGCCCTCCGGATTCACACTTTTCATCAACGGAAACGCCGTCCCGCTTGAACAGGTACAGCTGGATCCGCAGAATTCACGGATAATCATCCTGGGATTTGGAACAAGAATCAGGTCAACAGATCTGCTCGGAATCTCCTATTCGGGCAACCAGATCGCGGCCCTGGACGGAACGGCACTCCACACATTCTCCAACAGATCAGTCGTGAACAGGGTGGCCATTGTCCATTCCGTTCCCGGTCGGATCCAGGCAGAGGATTTTTTCCATCAGAGCGGACTGGTGCTGGAAACAACTTCCGATGCCGGGGGAGGACAGAATATCGGATACCTCGACGCAGGAGATTTTGCCGATTACTACATGGATGTTTCCCAGGCCGGTGTCTACAGTGTGGGTTACAGAACCGCCGCCTTAAGCGAGACGGGAGGGGTGAAACTGGACCTGATGGAGCCCGGCGGCAGTGCGGCATTCCTGCATGAAATCAGTTTTCCGTCCACCGGGGGCTGGCAGACATGGACCACCACTTCGAAAAACCTTGTATTACCTGCCGGGCAGCATCAGCTGCGGATGACCATCACAAAGCCGCTTTTCAATCTCAACTGGCTTGATTTTTCATTTCTTTCGGCGACCGGGCTGCAGGAGGCGGACCAACGGACCGGGTGGACCATTTTCCCCAATCCGTCAGATGGGTATTTCACATTGAACGGAGAACTCCCCGACAGGCAGAAACTGGTGGTCCAGGTCTATACTTCCACCGGGACAATGATCCTGACCAGGGAATTGCCCGTGTCAGGGTCCATTGATCAAACCATCGACCTGAGGACATTCCCGGAGGGCATCTACCTCCTGGTCCTGCGGCCGGAGAAGGATCCCGTACAGACCATAAAACTCATCCTGACCGACTAAGAGGGTCTGCACGGGCAAGTCCGTTGATCAGCGGCGAGCAGGAAGCCGGCCAGTTGCCCGCTGAATAAGGCACTTATTCCGGTTGACCGCCGGATATGTATTCGAACCAGTCAAAATCGGCAGGGGCAGTTGAGGCGGTGCCGTTCCCGGTGGCATACATCCCGGCGTATATGCCCGTGAACCAGCCCACGGTTTCCGTGGCCAGGAATCTGGCGTCCACGGTCTCCACTTCCCTGAATTCACGATCCCCCTGGGCGTAAGAGAAGGTGAAGGTGGTCCGGTCGCCCTGAATGCGCAGGTCGACCGGCCCGGGATCCAGCGGGATTTCTTCAGAAGTGTAAAGGGTTTGCCCGAACTGCAGCTTCACCACAAGGATCCTTTCACCGGCCTTTTGCCGGATCATGAGATCGAAATGGGATCCGTTGTTGAGCAGGATCAGTCCGGCCTCCTCGTTCTCCTTCCGGGGATCGAACTCCAACCGCGTGGTGGCGGTGAAATAATGGTCGGTCAGTCTTCTCCCGA
>CAZNSZ010000183.1:0-3530 GCA_964575865.1 uncultured Bacteroides sp.
CGGACGAACCACAGCCCTTGTCCTCCGCACTGATCATATCCATCATCCTGGCCTATTTCCTGCTGCTGCTGGTCATCAGCTGGGCCTCCTCCAGGGGGGCGGGCAATGCAGCCTTTTTCCTGGGGGAGCGGAAATCGCCCTGGTACGTGGTGGCCTTCGGGATGATCGGGGCGTCCCTTTCGGGAGTGACCTTCATCTCGGTCCCGGGGTGGGTGGTGGACAGCCAGTTCTCCTACATGCAGATGGTGCTGGGCTACCTGCTGGGCTATGCGGTGATCGCCAATGTGCTGATGCCGCTCTATTACAGGCTGCAGCTGACCAGCATTTACACCTACCTGGAAGGCAGGTTCGGAAGGCATTCCTACAAGACAGGGGCCTCTTTTTTCTTGCTTTCACGGATTGTGGGGGCCTCCTTCAGGTTGTTCCTGGTGGCCAGCGTGTTGCAGTTCACCGTGTTCGACACCTGGAACATCCCCTTCGTGGTGACCGTGGCGGTCACCATCGGGCTGATCTGGCTCTATACCCACCGGGGGGGGATCAAGACCATCATCTGGACCGATACCATGCAGACCTTCGGCATGCTCACCGCCGTGGTGGTCTCGGTGATCCTGATCACCCGGGCCATGGACCTCTCCCTGGGCGAAATGATCAGCCGGGTGGTTTCGGAAGGGGATGCCCGCATCTGGGTGTTCGATGACTGGCACAGGGCGAACCACTTTGTGAAGCATTTCCTGAGCGGGGCGTTCATCACCATTGTGATGACGGGACTGGACCAGGACATGATGCAGAAGAACCTGAGCTGCCGGAACATCCGGGATGCAAAGAAGAACATGTACCTGATGAGCCTCTCCCTGGTCCCGGTGAACCTGGTGTTCCTCTTCCTGGGGGCGGTGCTGATCCAGTTTGTCCGGTTCAACGGGATCGCCATACCGGAGGCCACTGACAACCTGTTCCCCCTGGTGGCCACCGGGGGCTACCTGCCCCAGGTGGTGGGGGTCTTTTTCATCGTGGGACTGGTGGCCGCGGCCTATTCCAGCGCCGATTCGGCCCTGACCGCCCTGACCACCTCCTTTACGGTGGATATCCTGGAGGGGGAGAAGTGGGAGGAGCGGAAGCTCACCTTCTGGCGCCGCAGGGTCCACCTGGGCATCTCCGTCGTCCTCGGCCTGGTCATCATGCTCTTCCGGGTGATCAATGACCAGAACGTGATCTCGGCCATTTTCACTGCCGCCGGGTACACCTACGGCCCCCTGCTGGGCCTCTATGCCTTCGGTCTCTTCACCCGCCTGCGGGTGCGTGACCGATGGGTCCCGTTCCTGGCGATCCTCTCCCCGGTCCTCTCCTTCCTGCTGAGCAACTTCTCCGCGCAACTCTTTGGGGGTTACCGCTTTGGCTTCGAGCTGCTGATCGTGAACGGGGCCGTAATGTTCCTGGGGTTGCTGGCGGTGAGCAGGAAAAAATCACATTAAGACAACCTGCTGTTTACAGGAAACTGTGCTTTAAAGCATAGTTTTGGGTGAACGATCAAGCAGGAATGTGAATTGGTCAAAGAGATCGAACAATACCCTGTTAAATTCCTTATAAAAGTGGTAAATTAGAGTTGGAATTCGGATTGAGCTCGTAATTTACAAGGAACTAACCCTCTTCATGCGCAAAAAGCTGCCGATAAACTATTTGATTAAACAGGCGCGCCTTGTTTTCCGGAAGCACTCCCTGCCCAGGTGGGTGGTCTTACTCATCGATATGGGGGCTGTGGCGGTCACTTTCTTTCTGGCCTACCTGCTGAGGTTTAATTTCGAGACGGCCGGCCTCGACTTCGGTAAGATTTTTCAGCAGATGGGACTGGTTATACTGGCCTATTTCGGATTTGAGCTGATATACCGCACCTTTACCGGGCTCATCCGCCACACCACCGTCAATGACATCTTCAGGGTGGTCCTGACCACCCTGTCCGCCTTCCTGGTATTGTTCTCACTGAGCCTGCTGGGCCGGATCTATGGCTGGAAGGACGTCTTCGTTGTCTCCATTGCCATCCTGGTCATCCACTTTGTGACCGTCACGGCTTTCATGTTTATCCTGCGGATCATGATCAAGATGGTCTATGAAATGGTTTCGGTGGATCACAGGAGCTTTCAGAATGTGGTGGTATTCGGAGCAGGATCCATGGGGGTTCTGTTGAAAAGTGTCATCGAAGGGGACCGGAGGAACAATTACCGGATCGTGGCTTTCATGGACAACAACCGAAACCTTCAGAACAAAAGCCTGAACGGGATACCTGTGCTGAGTCCGCGGAAAATAGGCAAAGAATTTCTCAGTAAACACCATGTGGAGACCATGATCTTCGCCATCCAGAATATTCCCGGCTCCGAGAAGCGCGAAATTCTGAAGTACGGGGTGGATCTTGGGCTGCAGATCATGGAGGTCCCGCCGATCAATAACTGGCTCAACGGGCAGTTTGAATTGCATCAACTGAAAAAGATCCGGGTGGAAGACCTGCTGGTTCGCGATCCCATCCAGATGAACATGAAGATCATAGAGAACGGGCTGCGGGACAAGGTGATCCTGGTCACCGGCGCCGCGGGTTCCATCGGTTCGGAGATCGTCAGGCAGCTGACCAGGTTCCAGATCCGGAAGCTGGTGCTGGTGGACAATGCGGAAACTCCCATGTTCGAACTGGAGAACGAGATCAGGGAGCACTTTGCCTTTGCACCTGTCCGGACCATTCTTGCGGACGTGACCGATCAGATGCGGATGGACCGGATATTCAATGATTACCGGCCTGAGGTGGTGTTCCACGCTGCGGCCTATAAGCATGTGCCCCTGATGGAGGAGAATCCCTATGAGGCCATCCGCGTCAATGTGGGGAGCACGCTGCTGCTGACCAGGCTGTCGGAAAAGTACAGGGTGGAGAAATTTGTCATGGTCTCCACCGACAAGGCGGTGAATCCCACCAATGTGATGGGCGCCTCCAAACGGATGTGCGAAATGATCCTCAGGGCACGATCCATGGCTTTTGAAAGCAGGACCCAGTTTGTGATCACACGCTTCGGGAATGTCCTCGGCTCCAGCGGATCGGTGATTCCCATCTTTAAAAGGCAGATCGAAGAAGGCGGACCGGTCACGGTCACCCATCCCGAGATCACCCGCTATTTCATGACCATCCCCGAGGCCTGCCAGCTGGTGCTGGAGGCCGGGTTTATGGGACGGGGCGGGGAGATCTTTGTCTTCGATATGGGGGATCCGGTGAAGATTGTGGACCTGGCCAGGCAGATGATCATCCTTTCCGGCTATGAACCTGAAAAGGACATCCGGATAGAATATACTGGCCTGCGTCCCGGAGAGAAGCTGTACGAGGAATTGCTCACCAACCTTGAAGAACTGCTGCCCACCTACAATGAGAAGGTGAAGGTGGCCAGGGTAAACCACCTCAACCCGAAACGGGTTATGGAGGAGATCCAGCAGTTGCTCCACGCCTACCAGCTGATGCCCGAAGAGACCCTGGTGGACCGGATCTCCGCCATCGTTCCCGA
>CAZNSZ010000184.1:0-3492 GCA_964575865.1 uncultured Bacteroides sp.
TTGACACATATGTCTAATTTCCCTAACTTCTGTTGTCTTAGGGATCCTGATCTGATCCATTCATAACCAGACATCTATTGCTATGAAACGCACCCTGATTTTTTTAGCAACTGCATGGCTGTCTGCAGCTGTCGTTGCCCAGGATTATCAAATCAGTTTTACAGCGGAAGGGGAAGACGTCGAAAACATCGACAGCATCGTGGTTCGCAACCTGAACCAGGAGCTGGCGGTCACCCTTCAGTGGAATGACGTACTGCACCTGGTGGGGTCCGCCACCGGCATCGACCGCCTGAACCCGGCTGGCGAGGAACTGGAGATATACCCCAATCCCTTCTCCGAAAGTACAACCATCATATTCAACAACAAGGAGGAAGGGATGGTGGTACTAACCCTGTACGACATGGCAGGGAAAATTCTTTTTCAACAGCGCGCAATTCAACCTGCTGGAAGGAGCCGGGCGGAGGTCAGCGGACTGGCGGCCGGGTCGCATCTGATCAGGATAGAAACGGAGTATTCAGCATACACCGGGGTCCTCCTTTCAACAGACCGGTCCCGGAAACAGGCGAAAGCTGAGTTCCGGGGCACTGTGCAGCATCCATCTGCGCAACTGCCTGAGAAAAAATCTTCCGGCTATAACCCGGCCATGGTGGACATGCCCTACCAGGAAGGTGACACGCTCTTGATCACAGCCTATTTGGGCGATCGTGAATCGAAACAGGAGATCGTCCCCGATACCAGCTTCACGGTGAGCTTTGACTTCCGTCCGGAGCCGGAGCTCAAAGAGGTTTCCGCCGGGATCACCATTGAGGGAGGTTCCCTGGAGCTTACGGATGAAAACGGGAACAGGGTCATCCTTGTCATTCCTCCGGGAGCAGTATTGGATTCCACCGTCGTTACCCTGGCAATCCCTGCAGGGGACACGGACCTGCCCATTGAACGGAGGAGTCTCCGGACCTTTGAGATCGGTCCGGCCGATATGGTCCTGTTCAGGCCTGCCGAGATCTCCATTGAATATCCCGATGTGATAGCCAATATCGAAACCACGGCTATTTTCAGCCTGCATTCCGGTGACCTGCTGATCCCCCTGGGCGATCACGCCTACCCGGATGGCAACAGGTCGATCACGGCCCGGACCTGGGTCCCCGGTGCCTTCGCAGAAGGGGAAATGAACCTGGAACAGATCAACACACAATTTGACCTGGTAGTCGCGGACCTGGGCATTGCGTGGGGCGGATCGGCCAAGTCGGCCGGACCGTACAGCCGGCCCTCTGTTGACGGGAGCCTCCATAGGACCATCTGGAGTGAATACAAGGGGAAGGCTGAAGGGATGCTCAAATACATGGAGCTCCGGGAGCTTGCCGGATATTACGATGAGCTTCCCCCGGGCGAACCGACCCTGCCGGAGGAGTTCGCTTTGCTGTGCACCGAAGTGATCAGCAAGGGTGTCCAGGAGGTGCTCGACATGGCCGTACCGGACGATCCCTGCGACCACCGATACACCCTCACGCTGATCCGGATGATGGAAGACATGAATCTGTATGGGTGCACGGATAATCCCGAGTTCACCAGGCTGGATGCACGGTATCAGCAAATGCTTCTTGACTGCAAGTCGTTCCTGACGATCGACTCGGAACTGAACATCGAAGCGGGAGGGCTCCTGATCATTACTTCAGGGGCTGTTCCCCTTGCCGTGAAAGCCATTGAGGATGGAAAAGCAAGTGTGGCCGGTATAGGCAGCCTGGACGTCAGCGGAGGCGGGGATGCGGGCGGAGTGTGCACAAGTGTGGCCAGCGGAGCCACCCTTGCCGAGGTTCTCGGATCCAGGAATGCAGCCTATACCTTCGTGCTGACCATCGTGACGACACAGGATGCCGTGCTCACTACCACCTGCCCCGGATACCAGAATGAAACACCCCTGACGGGCACCGGTGAGCGAATAGTTACCCTGAGCAAGAAAAATGGTTTTACCGCCATCATCGAGGAGCGTGCGGACGGGACCGTATACACTGCGTACATCACCCTGAACAATCCCTATACCGCCCTTCCTGCAGAATAAAGACCGGATTGGTTCAACCGCCGTGTTCAGCGAATGGCTGAGTCTACAGGACAGGTCAGGAATTATGGCTGGCCCGGACTGTAATACTCCATCGCTTTGGGCATCAACCGGTTCAGGTTTTCAATGCGGCTGGACGGGCTCGGATGGGTGGAGAGAAACTCCGGGATCTCTGCACTGCTCACTGCCTCCATTCTGCTCCAGAATGCAGGTGCGGTGCGGGGATCATACCCGGCCATGGCCATGAAATAGAGCCCCATTTCATCTGCTTCGCTTTCATGCACCCTTGAATAGGGGAGTTCGACCCCCAGTTTTGAACCTACCCCGAAGGCAAGCAGGGCCAGATCAATGGTTTGCTCCTTTTGAGTCTTCATCGCTTCCGAAAGCGCGATCCCCCCCAGTTGTATCAATAATTGCTGGGACATCCGTTCGTTTCCATGCTGTGCGACAGCGTGAGCAATCTCATGCCCCATCACCACAGCGATCCCGTTATCGTCCTGGCAAACGGGCATAATTCCTTCATAAAAAGCGATCTGCCCACCCGGCATACACCAGGCATTCAATTGGTCGGAAACCAGAACCGTATACTGCCAGTTATACCCCTGGATGTAAGCCTGGAGATTGTTGTCCTTCATATACTGCTCCACTGCCCGGGTAAGCCGCTCCCCCACCGTCCGCACGCGCTTCACATAATCCGCATTCGATGAGATCTGATTTTCCTCCAGCACCTTGCTGTAGCTTTCATTGCTGAGTGCAATCATTTGGGAAGAAGGGATGGCCACCACCTGTTTCCTGCCGGTCATCGGCACACTTGAACAAGAGGTTAAATAGAGCAACCCCAGAAAGATCATGATTCTCATATCTGATTTCTGTCTTTTAAAATTGAATCCCTGATTTTTTAAAATAATCACATGTCAAAGCTAAAAAGAAACATTCAATTATGATCTGTCCTTCATGTTGTTCTGATTATGCTATCATCAGACCGCCTATTTCAGATTGGCAGAGGTATTCAATCCTGCCAGTACGTCTTCCTTTAAAATTCTGATGGTTTTTTCCGGCTCTTCAAACAGGGGACTATGGGCTGATCGCTCAAATGTGTAAAAGCCTTTCACCGGAGCTTTAAGTTGCTCAAAATAGGAGGTTGCCAGAGCGTAGGAAACCGTATAATCGTATACTCCTTCAAAGAAATAAACAGGAAGTTCAAGCTCCCGCACCTCTCTGGCCAGGTCAGTCGATAACATGGCATCCCAGAGGATACTGATTCCGGAGCTTGATTTCCCTCGCCAGAGGTTATATTTTTCAATCATGGTGTACGCTTTGCATTGCAGTGAAGGTAAAAAGATACCCCTGATGACCGACTTCATGTCATGGGTTGTGCCAATTCCAAGGCTGTGCATGGCTTTGTCGCGTACCTTGCGGTATGCCTCCGGTGTACCCTC
>CAZNSZ010000185.1:0-3478 GCA_964575865.1 uncultured Bacteroides sp.
AATTCGTAAATGGTATTTACATCTTTTGCAGGACTGATTTGCACAGATGAAAGGGTATCCGAAGGCGTACAGACAACTTCCGGTGTGATTCTGGTCCCATAGGGGATGGTATCAAAGTAAGCCGTAATGGATGGATCGAAAGAGGGCTCCAGAGTTCCCAGGGTCACATCAAGGGAGGAGAGGGTCGCATCAGAAGAGAGGTAATTATAGATCACGGCATATTCCTTCTGTACGGTTCCGTCCATGGCCGTAACAAGAATTTTCGTCGTACGGTCCAGTTCATTTTCCGACAGGAGATCTGCCGCCGTATCAATCTTCATATCAGCAAGGTGGTCCGCCTTGTAGATCCGCCAGTATCCCATGTATTTATAGCCGGGGGTTTTTTTGAGAAAATAGTCCAGGGTATCCTTATGAAAACCAGGGACCAGAGTATGCCCCAGCATCCCAATGGATGCCAGGTCAGCATTCGCTAATACGGTACGTTCAAATTCCGTTTCGATGGCGCCGATATCGACATATGAGTCGGCTCCTCCCGGCCGGGGCGTGCCATTGATATCCGCAGCAGGGGATACATACCATTCAGTATCCATCCACATGGTATCGATCCCCCTTCCCACTGCAGGGCTTGTGGGTCCTGGTTCGAAAGTATCACCTTCCAGTTCCGGATTCATGTAAGAGTTCCCTTCCCGTGTAACCGGATAGGGGGGATTGCTTGGCTTGGTCAGGATGTTGTGATACAATCGAAGCGAGGAATTGGCCGTACCCCAGTAACCGATCTCTGCTACCCCGTTTATGGAATCCGACCAAATGATGTTATTGAATAGGATCATATGACAATCTTCATCTACACAAACATTGTTACCACTTGTCTGTGATTCATTATTAAGAATTGTGTTGTTGAAGGCCTTGAGGGAGGGAGTACTCCAACCATGCATACCTCCCCCGTAATTGGCCTGGTTGCCGATGATGATATTGTTGTAAATTAAGACATTAACATACGGCCTGCTTAATGCGATCCCGCCTCCGAAACCTGTGCCGTCATTGCTCAATGCAATATTCCTGAAGATCCTGTTATTCCTGATGATAGCCTCTTCTATGGTACCTGCCTTAAGCTCATCCTCGAAAAAAATGCCGGATCCTCCTGATAGTCCATCTGCGTCCAGGATATTGTCCCTTATCATATTATTCTCCACGATGAACTTTCCCCCGTGAAGCCCGATCCCTCCTCCATCACAAACACCTGCGGTACCAGTATTGTACTGTATGATATTGTTCCTGATAATTGCGGTATGGTCCTGATTCACTGCAGCCAGGATCCCGCACCCAAGGGCACCCCTGACCTTACTCTCCGGATCTGTGATTTTGTTTTTTTCAATGATGTTATGGACGATCTTTCCTCCGGAATTATAAATCAGAACTCCACCTCCTCCGAAATATGTAAAGGTGGAAAAATCTGCGTGGATATTGGTGACATATGAACCACTGCCGCCGGTAATGGTAAATCCCATCAGTACCGAGGTGGTATCCTCTCCGGTTCGCATGCTCACCACTGAACCATGATCAAGCTTTTGAGGCTGGCTGCCATCAATAATGGTTTTTGAAATATGTGAGGTATCCCCGTCCAGGATGAAACGGCTGGCCACGGTCACCGGTTTTCCAAGGAAATTGATGTTTTCAAAATAGGTGCCTTCCTCCACCAGGATGGTATCACTTCCAGTTGCGGCTTCAATCCCGGCCTGTATGGTAGGCTGGTCAGCAGGAATATGGATAATCTGCGCTTTCAATGTGAAGGCTGAAAGCAGGAACAACGGAATGATGTAACGGAGTTTCATGTGTTGGGAGTGTTTGGTATGTCTGTAGATAAAGTTATCTCAGGCAAAAATCAGATTCTACCTCATTTGTTTCAGATGGCGCAACATATCTGTCAATTCAGTTGAATTTTGTAACTTATTTCATCAAACTGTTCATTATGAACAGAGAACAACCCCCGGTGAAACGGAAGATGCAACGTCTCCTTTGCCTGACGCTGTTTCTGCTGAACTGTTTCATTGTCCCTGGTCTGGTTGATCATGCTGTAGCACAGGAAACGGGTATTGTTGAACCGGGAATGGTTCTTTTTAAAAATCCCCTGGAAGATCTGTCTATTGAAACACCGACATACAGACCGATTCCCGGGTCTAACTTTCTGGGGAACTCCAATGTGTATTTACAGGACAGCAAAGGATTCATATGGATGATGTGGCAGGGATCCCTTTACAGATTCGACGGATATCAGTTGAAAGGATTTGGAAAGGTCCCTACCGGAACAGATGGCATCAATGCACATTATATACAGGCCATGGCGGAGGATGAATTCGGATGCATATGGATGGGGTGCCTGGGGAAAGAGGGATTGTACCGGTATGATCCCAGGAAGGAAACATTTGAACGATTTCCCAGGCATGACAGGGACCCACAGGAGATTTCCGATGTATCCATCTGGTCACTGAGCGCTGATATGCAGGGCAGTGTCTGGATCGGTACGGCTGATTTCTACGGCGGCAGGGGATTGTACAGGTACGATTGTTCCACTGACTCCTTTGATGAATTCAGGGATTCCGCACCGTATCCAACCGGATTGCCCACCGATGATGTCCACCATGTATATGCAGATAGGTTCGCCAATGTCTGGGTCACATGTTTTCAAAATATCGGGGATGCACATCCTACGGGCCTCTATCATTTTAATATTGAGGATCAGGTATTTCGAAGGGTACTGGTTCAATATCAGGGTGCTGAACAGGCGGGATTTTACGCCAGGATGATCCGCGAAGATGAAAAGGGGAACCTCTGGTTAACAAGTTCCTTTTTGCAGGAAGGAGTAACAGAAGGCAATCCTTTGCTCAAAGTCCCGGGACCCTGGGAGAGCCATGTCAGAATACTTACCGACTCAACATTGCTGCTTGAAAAGTATGAGATTTATCCCGAAATACAGAATTGTGAGGATTTCGATATTGACCTGGAGAACAATTTATGGTTATCATCCGGCGAACAAGGGATTCTCAGATTTGATCCTTCCACCGGCAGAGCAACGCATCAGTTCCCGGCCGATTTGAGCCAGGAAATGTATCCATGGTTCTTCAGGGTGATCTGTGACAATGCAGGATCTGTCTGGTTCGGTTACTCTGTCGGGATCAGTATATATGTTCCGGGTAAAAGGAAATTTACGGAGTACGATGCGTCGCTGTTCTCTGAGGATAATATGGACTATGACGCAGTTTATTCTGTCTGTGAATCAGAAAATGGCTCGATCTGGATCGGGTTGAGAAATACCCTGGTGCATATGGACCCTTTGACTTTGGATACCAAAAAGTACAGACCCGTTGATCCTCAAAAATACCCCAATCAAACGATGAAAAACAGGGGTAATCCTTTAAAGGCGATAGCGGAAGGACCGGAGGGAGACTTACTGGTGGCCGGAGATAACCATTTATTCATA
>CAZNSZ010000186.1:0-3428 GCA_964575865.1 uncultured Bacteroides sp.
CTCAGGGGCAGGTCAGTGAGATCGACAGCATGAAACGTGTCATCGCGAATGCGGTGGACGATACCTCCAAAGTAAATGCACTCATTGAGATCAGCACGCGGGTTTACAGGCAATCCCCCACGGATGCCATCCTTTACGGGAATGAGGCCCTCAGGCTGGGTGAAAGGCTTGAATACGGCAGAGGCATCGCCCAGGCGCATAAATATATTGGTCTGGGTTACTATTTTCAGGGCGACTACTGGGAAGCCATCAACGCCTGGGAGGAATCACTGGAAGCCTTCATCGCCATCGGGGACCAGGTAGGGGTTTCCAATATTCTGAACAATATCGGTGCAGTCTACAACAATGAGGGGGACGATACACGGGCGCTCGATTATTACCTCCGGTCTCTGAAAGCTGCAGAGGAGATTCCCGATACCATGCGGATCGTGGTGGCAAGCATCAATATCGGCACCATCTACCTTAAAAAGGAAGGAACACACGGTCTGGCGCAGGAGTATTATCTGGCAGCGCTGCCCCTTATCGAAAAAATGGGAGATAATGTCGCTGAAGGAACTGTGACGGTCAACATCGGTGAGATCTATTTTGAGAAACAGGAGTACGATACCGCATTGTATTACTTTGAACGTTCCCTGGCTGCCTTCCGGAGATCCGATCATGGCAATATTCCCTATACCCTGACCAATATTGGAAAGGTATATACAAAAAGGGGCGAATACGATCGGGCAATAGAGGTCCAGAAGCAGGGATATGAAATAGCCAGGGCCTCCGATGCAAAACTGGACATGTCTTCTACCCTGCTGGGCCTGGCAGAGACATATACCTCGGCTGGAAATATCAGGGCAGCCATATCGGCCTATCATGAGGCCCGCAAAATTGCAGAAGAGATAGGGGCACTCAATGAGCTCCGCGAAGCCTACAGTGGGCTTTCAGAGTGCTATTCTTCCCTCTCGGACTTCGACAACGCATACCGCTATCAGGTTTTGCTGACAGATATCAAGGATACACTGTATGTCATTGCCAATGACAGGAAGATCCAATCGATGCAGTTCAATTATGAACTCGATAAACGGGAAGGACAGATTGAGCTGCTTACAAAGGATAAGGCCCTTCAGGAGGTAATTATTCAGAAGCAGAAATTTGTCAAGAACGCATTCATCGCCGGATTCATTCTAATCTTCCTGGTCGCGTTTCAGTCCCTCAGAAGCTATTTCAGAAAAGTCAGGACCAACAGGTTACTGGACCGTCAAAAGGAGGAGATTGAAAGCCTCCTGCTGAATATTCTTCCATCCGAAGTAGCTTTTGAGCTGCGGACCCAGGGGACTGCCACGCCCCGACATTACGACTGCGTTTCAGTTTTGTTCACCGATTTCAAAGGCTTTACCAAAATAGCCGGCGACCTTTCCCCTGAGGAACTGGTGGCGGAGTTGAATGAATTTTTTATGGCATTTGATGAAATCGCGGAACGTAACAACCTTGAAAAGATAAAAACCATCGGGGACGCGTACATGTGTGCGGGAGGGATCCCGACAGAAAATGAAACCCACCCCCTTGATACCGTTCGGGCGGGTCTGGAAATGCAGGAGTTCATGAATAGAACCAATGAGATCAGGGCATCCAAAGGTAAACAGACGTGGGGGCTGAGGGTAGGGATCCACACCGGCCCCGTAGTGGCAGGGGTGGTGGGCAAGATCAAATATGCTTACGACATATGGGGAAATGCAGTTAACATCGCCAGCAGGATGGAATCGAGCGGAGAAGCGGGGAAGCTCAACATCTCAGCGGCCACCTTTGAACTTGTCAGGGATCAGTATAATTGTGTATTCAGGGGTAAAATTTATGCAAAAAATGTAGGAGACATCGATATGTATTTTGTAGAGTCATTCCATGAGGAATCGCAGCTGTCTGAAAATAAAACAGGGGCTGCTGTCCGAAATTGAATGGATCTTCCCAGGACCAACACCAACCGCTTATGAGAGATTATAATACCGATCAGTATGTCCTGGAGGACGGATCCAGAATTGCCGTTGTGGGAGGAGGACCTGCTGGCAGTTTTTTCACCTACTATGCCCTTGACTTTGCCGAAAGGCTCGGTATGGAAATCCACGTAGATATTTTTGAAGCCAAGGACTTCCTCTGTGCCGGACCTGCAGGATGCAACCACTGCGGGGGAATCGTTTCGGAATCGCTTATACAAACACTTTCTACCGAAGGCATCGTCATGCCTTCGGAAGTGATCCGAAGGGGAATTGAGTCCTATACCCTTCATCTGGAACAGGGTTCATCCGTGATAGAAACCCCCTTTAATGAGCAACGCATTGCAGCCATGTTCCGTGGAATCGGACCACTGGGATCTGAAAGGAACGGCCTTTCGAGTTTTGACAACCATCTCCTTGATCTGTGCAAGAATAGTGGTGCCAGAGTAATTCCGGAAAGGATCACCTCCGCCATCCGCACTGCTGACGCGGTGACACTCACGACCAAATCTGGAGAAAAATTCAAATACGACCTGCTTGTGGGGGCCATCGGTCTGAACAAGAAAACACTTGAGATGTTTGAATCCATCTGTTCCTCCTTTAAACCTCCCGAAACTACAAAAACTTATATCTCGGAATTTAAAATGGATCCCGAGGTGATCAATACCAGGTTCAGGAATTCCATGCATGTTTTCCTTCTGAACCTTCCACATATTAAATTTGGCGCCCTGATCCCCAAAGGTTCGTTCGTCACCCTGGTACTGCTTGGAAGCGATATCAATAAAGAAATCGCAGGCAGCTTCCTCAAATCCGAACCTGTGAGAAAACTGTTTCCGGAAGGAACTGATCTGGAAAGTATTACCCCATGCAAATGTTTTCCAACCATCAATGTGAAAGGTGCTAAATTTGCATATGATGACCGCGTGGTCCTGGTGGGCGATGCTTCATCTTCAAAGCTTTATAAGAACGGCATTGGGGCGGCATACATCACAGGAAAAGCAGCTGCAAATACAGCCATTTTCCATGGAATATCCGCCGCTGCCTTCAGGAAGCACTATCAGCCTGCATGTACCGATCTGGAAAGGGACAACAGTCTTGGAAGGTTGATCTTTTCGGCCACAACCCTTATTCAGCGGTCGGCCATTCTGAAAGGCGGAATGCTCCGGCAGGTAATCCATGAACAACAACAAAGCAGGCACAAGAGGAGGATGAGTTCGGTGTTGTGGGATACCTTTACAGGAAGCGCAACTTACAGCAACATTTTCCTGAGGATGCTCCACCCGGTCCTGCTATTGAATTTGTTTCGGTTCATAGGTATAAGCATGTATAATGGAAGAAGTACTGGGCATAACGAATTTTGGATCAATATTATACAAATTACCAGTACCCGTATTACTTCCATATATTACGTCACCTGATGAAATGCTGGTATAGGCAAAAAACAGATTATTT
>CAZNSZ010000187.1:0-3420 GCA_964575865.1 uncultured Bacteroides sp.
TCTGGCTGTGAGCATGATCACGGGAATGTGACTGGTCCGTTCATCCGTTTTCAGTTTTTCCGTCATCTCCATCCCGCTCATTTCAGGCATCATCAGGTCAGTAATGATCAGATCAGGTATATGCTCAACGGCAGCAGAAAGTCCGGCAGCTCCATGATCTGCGATCAGTACCTGGAATTGTTCTTCCAGGTTCCCCGAGATATAGCTTCTCAGATCCTCATTATCCTCAACGACCAGTACCACCGGTTTTGAACCTTCCACATCAGGATGCCTATCCTGCATGTGGCCCCCTGTTTGAACTTCCGACACCCTGTCAGACATGATCCTGTCGGCCTGGTCTGCTGCTTCATTTTCAGCCACGATTATCTCATCTTCCCTGAACCGGCCCCTGGAGACCGGCAGGCTCAGGGTGAACAGGGTGCCCTTTTCTGGTTCACTTTCCACACGGAGCGATCCCCTGTAGACCTCCACCAGTTCTTTGCTGAGTGCAAGGCCGATTCCGCTTCCTTCATGCTCCCTTGTGTCGGAGTCACTCACCTGGTAGAAGCGTTCAAAGATCCGGTGGAGCTGTTCCGCCGGGATCCCTTTGCCTGTATCCGATACCTTTATTTCTGCGGTTTCCGGAATTTGACCCTCCCCGGCAGGTTGAAATTGCATGTGAATTCCGATACTCCCCCTGTCTGGAGTAAACTTAAAAGCATTGGATATCAGGTTTGTAAGTATTTTTTCAAGCTTGTCTGGATCGAAGTACGTATCTGAAAAGGGTGGGGGCAGGCTTACATAGTAACGGATCCCCTTGCTCTCGGCAAGGGAGGTGAAGGAGAGTGCAACGTTTTTAATGAATCTGACCATATCATCCTTGCAGATCCTTAAAGTCATTTTCCCGGTCTCCAGCCTCGAAAGGCTCAGCAACTGATCGATCAGCCTCTGCAGCCTCCTGGCATTCCGCCTCATCATCAGGAATAGATCCCGTTTGGTCTCAATGACCGGTTGCTGGGTTCTCAACCCATCTTCCACGGGCCCCAGAAGCAATGTGAGGGGGGTCCGGAATTCATGGGAGATATTGGCAAAGAACCTGGATTTCATGTGATCCAGTTCCCTGATTTTCTCCTTCTCCATCCGTTCCATTTCCAGGTTCGTCCTGATTTGGGCCCTGTGAAGAAGAAATTTTCGGTACCATGAAACCATGAAGGCAATGATCAGGCCGTAGATCAGATAGGCCCACCACATCCTCCAGGGTGGATTTTTGATCCGGAGATCGATGGAGGCATCCTCCCGGGACCACACCCCGTTGCCGTTCGAGGCCCTGACCCTGAAGGTATAACTACCGGGCCTCATATTCGGGTAGTCCGCAAGGCGGCGGGTTCCCGCCTCCACCCAGTCACGGTCCACCCCCTCCATCCTGTACTGGTACCTCACCTTCCCGGGATTTCTGAAATCCAGGGCAGTGAATTCCAGGGAAACATAGTTCCGGTTGAATGGCAGGATGACATGGTCAGAAAACATGACCTCCTCTTTCAATGGTCCATCGGGACCGGGATTCACCGGCGTATTGAAAAGCCTGAAACCAGAGATGAAGACCGGTGGGGGAGGATCCTGAAAAATTTCACCGGGATTGAACCAGACCACACCGTCGGAGGTGCAGAAATAGAGCTTGCCTGCGGGGTCCTTGTCCACCCCCCAGTAGAATTTACTGGTAGGCAGTCCGTCCTCTTCATAATAGCGAAAGATCTGACCGGTTTCCGGATCAATGCAGGTCAATCCGTAGGCGGTCGAGCACCAGATCCTTTTCTGATTGTCTTCCACCAGATTGAATATGAATTCATTGGAAAGACCATTCTCCACAGTATAGGTATTCATCAGTGTGATTCCATTTCCGGTATTGCCGTCCCATTCCCGATTATCCTGGTTTGCTTTCTCCCAACGGAATCTATACAATTTGGATTCGATCTTCAGATGCAACCAGAGTTCCTGATACCCCTCATGATCAGTGACAATAAATCTGCCAGTGCTGGTTCCAGTATTATCCAGCAACTTGACGCTGCGCTCCGGAATTACGCAGGGAATCCTTTCGGAATTTGCAGGTTCTGAGGTTGAATAGGAATACCTCAGGGGTCCCTGTAGCTGATAAAATGCATTTGCGGTTAAGAGGAAGAGAAGATTGCTATCGGCAATGTAAAAGGATGAAGGAGCATAATGGGTGAGATTTTTTTCAGGGCACAGCAGGTACACCTGACCTGAATCCAGGTTGTATATCCTGCAGTCCATCAAAGCTCCTCCCACTACAATATTTCCTTCGGAATCTTCCCCGATCTGGCCAATTTCATAGGGATAGGGTACCGGCAGGAACCGGGGTTCCGGTCCTGACAAATCCATTCGATTACCATTGATCCATATCGTTCCGCGGGAGTCTTCAAAAATGGTGCATACACCGAAGCCCTCCAGTGAGAAAGGATCATTCGGATCGGGTGTAAAGTGATCAAAATGCGCATAGTTCCCATCACGATCAGGAATCCCCCTGTAGAGGCCATCCGAGACGGTTCCGATCCAGAGATTGTTTCTTTGATCTACAAGAACCGCGTTGGCTTTGAACTGGTCCCGGCCTTCTAAATCGCCGTTGTAAGGATGAATGATGTGAAAATTCTTCCGGCCCGTGACAATCTTCACCAGTCCACGGTCGGTACCCAGCCAGAGGAACCCTTCCCGGTCGTAAAACATGGCCAGCTGAAAACTGCCTTCTCCTCCATCCAACAACCCATAATTCTCCCTGTATACCCAGTTCACAACTTCTGAATCGGGAGCATACCGGTAGACCCCGTTTATCGTCCTGAAATAAAGATACCCGTTGGGATCCCATGCCATGGCATAGATATCCTGATCCCGGTACAGTTCAATGTCAGGGTTGTTTAGGGTGATCATCTCGCCCTTGATCATCCGGTCATCCTCACTTTCCGTTTGGAAAGGGTTATCGATGAGCATGATCCTGTAACCAGCGTGGAGCCAGAAGCGGTTCCCACACTGAATGATCCTGTGAATCCGTTGATGCTCATCATTCAGGCCGTTGATGTCCATGGCCCATCGGGTCAGTGTGAACCCTTCCGGGTGATCCTTCATGTGATAAAGTCCGGAGGATGCGTTCAACCAGAGCTCACCTTCCGGGAATTCAACAATACCATATATTTTGCCCAGGTCCTCATCAGCTTCAAACTCCTTTTCGATGGTCACCGCACCGTTGGGTTGCTCAATCAGTTTTGCTACCGAATAGGTGTCATACCTCCATAAAATTCCGTCGGATGCTCTGAACGGCAGCACTCCAATGGCATCTGTCGGGGAAAACCCCGGGGGCTGGAGAAAAACATCCCGGTGAAAATCGTATCTGGAAGAATGACCGTCGGGATTCAAAAACCAGAGTTCTCCCTT
>CAZNSZ010000188.1:0-3408 GCA_964575865.1 uncultured Bacteroides sp.
CTGGGGGGAAACCCGCTAATCAAGAACCGCCAAATGCAGATCTGATGGTTTTATTTGTCCGGCGGACGGCAGGAAGTTCATAAGGAATATCTCTATACCCTTACTCCAATAACCAGAATGTCAACTATCTGAGAATGATCACCCATCCAGTCAGAGGGTTCTTTCTCGAGTGTTCTGAACTGTTTCAACCAGGAAGATGAACCCGAAGAAATCCCGGTGGTTCCGGTCTGGCAATGGCTGTGAAACAGGTTTTGATGATTCGTCTTTCAGAGTGCCCATTCCGGCACAGTCATGTCAACATCATCGGGAAGGGAGTTTTTCAGATACTCTCTGGCCCGTGAATAAAATTCCTGCTCAAACAGTTCCAGTTCGATGCCAAAGTTGTCATGGAAAGCCCGGGCAAAAGAGTTGCCGTCCCGGACAGCCCGGAAGAGATTGAGGATGTTGTTGTGGGACCAATCATCCATTTCGTTATCAAGCAGATATCGCATGGCCAGGTCGAAGGCATACCAGTAGTAGCGGTCAATATCCGATCCGGCGGGAAAGTCTGCCCATTCATGGATGCATACGGGATTCCCCTCTCCCGGGAAGTTCCTGTTTTCCCGCATCCAGGCATCAAGGTCGGCCACGGTTTTTATTCTGTTGAACCCGCCGCCATTGTATATGGCTATGCCCTCTCTGAACCATACATCCGTGCCCAGGTTCACCCTTCCTTCGATCAGGAATTCAAATTCGTGGGTAAGTTCATGTTTAAAGAGATACTTATAAAGAGTGGTATTTAATGCCGGGGTCCGCACAGTAATAAAGATGGTACCCCAATATGCATAGGCTACATTCTCCGGATGCCCTGCATTGATGTAGACATTTATTTTATCATTTTCAGGAGGCAGGATCAACTCATTGAAATCAGTGAAGCCAAAATCAGATAAAACCGATTCGAACATCTTATCGGCAAAATCGAGACATTGAAGCTTGAGCTGAGTGGATGCCTCGTCCGAATATACCTTGCAGTGGATCCCTGTGACCGGTTCTCCGTCATGTGACCAGTCGATAGGCGAATAGATCAGCCATGATCCTTCGTCCGTTTTATCCTCTGTGGGCTGAGGGTTCTCTTCCTCACAGCCCGGGCCAATCACAGTTACAACCAGGAGAAGGGAAATCATTCCAAAAGCTCCTTTCAGCCGGGACGCCCAAATGTGTAGAATGAACTTATATACCACTTTAATTCAAGTCTTTAATTCTTCGTTTCAAATCAAGGAAGTCCACCTCCATTACCCAGATGTCTGCATTCCCTGATCTTTTGCTTACAAAGGCTATCAAGGTCCCGTCCGGAGACCAGCGCGGGCCATCATCAGCCGGAGAACCGGCTGTTAATTGTACAGCATTCCCTCCGGTGACAGGCATTACCCACAGATGATACCTGCCACTTTCATCTGAGCAGAATACAAGCAATGTCCCATCGGGGGAAATATCCGCATACCTGTAACCGATCCCCTTTTTGGCAGTAATATCTGTGTGCCCAAAACCTGCAGCTGATATCATGACCATGCTTGATTCGTAAGTTTTCTCATCCCTGATGGTGGCGACCACCGAGCCTCCGTCAATAGTCCAACAACTGGGAATTGGCAGAAATCCATCCTTTTTGAATATACATTTGATCCGGCCTGAACTGACATTGAGAATCTTAAGGCTGTACCGCTCACGAAATGCGATCTGTGTTCCGTCAGGGGACCAGCATGGTGTGCCGCCCTTCCGGATCCGGATAGTGTCCGGCAGCAAGCGTATGGGCCGACCGCCGTCTGATGCAATAAGCTTGATATTGTTTCCTGTATCGGCGTCAAAAACAATATAGTGTCCGGCGGGAGACCAGTGTGGATGTTCAGCCAGGGAATTGATCAGCTGGCGGGGGGCCCCGCCGGCGGGTGATACATACCACAATCCTGTATTTGTTGAATCTTTCCGGTCCATCCGCGAATAGACGATCACCCTGCCATCGGGTGACCAGGATGGGAAGGCGTCCTGGCTCTCTTCAAAAGTCAGCCTCTTCGCCGGATACAAATCCTGCGACCCAAGGGAGATCAGACAAAGATTGGAAAGCAGTAAAAATGCTGCCACAGCTCTAAACCGTATCATGGTCACTAATAAAAATGATGGAAAGGCATTCTTCGATGGAAGCCTATTTGTACCTGGCTTTAATCACCTGGTAATAGGACTTGCTGATCTTCAGGGGATCATCACACCCTTCAATATACAGGAGGCCGGGGCCTGGCGCATCCTTCCTGATCTGGCTGACAAAATTGAAATTGACGATATAGAACCTGCTGATGCGGCAGAAATGGTTTTCCGGCAGGCTGAGTTCCCACAGATGCATGGACCTGTTATCCAGGAATACTTTTCCGTTTGAAAGCCTTAACTCCGTGTAATCACCGGATGACCGGATGATTGTAATCTCTTTGACCGGGATGAAGTTGAGTGTACTGCTTGTGGAAATCAGGTACCTGTCCTCATATCTCAGTTTCATGAACTCTTTAGGCCTTCTTTCAACTCCCTGTATGGTAATTCGTCTGACGGCATCTTTCAGTCGTTTTGCAGATATGGGCTTTAACAGGTAGTCGATGGCATTGATCTCAAAAGCCCGTATGGCATATTCATCAAAAGCAGTAATGAAAACTATTTTCCCGTCATACTGGATCTTATTGAGCAGATCGAATCCGGTCCCGTCGTTGAGCTGTATGTCCAGGAAAAGAATATTTGGCTTCAGATCGGGGATTTCCTCAGCGGCTAGAGCAATTCCATCAGCTTCCCCTATTATTTCGATCTCGGGGTGCGCTTTCAGTTTATTCTTCAGAGCGAACCGGGCCAGGCTCTCATCATCAACAATATAGCTGGTATATTTAATCACTGTGCGGGACGAGTTTTAATTCTGCAACAACCCAGTTGTCTTTTGCTTCGATGGTGAGTGATTGATGGTGATCATATGCGTTGCCAAGTCTGTTTCTGACATTCTCAATCCCCAATCCTTTTCTGGATCCGTTATCCTGCCATTCACCGCTGTTCTTGATCCTGATCAGCAGATAGCTGTTTTGCTTCAAAGTCTCAATATGGATTTGAATGTGACCTTCCCCGGACCTGCCCCCGTGCCTGATGGCATTCTCCACCAGGGGCTGCAACAAAAATGAGAGTATCTTCAGGTTGCGTGTATTCTCTGCCAATTCAATGGAATAGTCAAGCTTCTCCTGGTAACGGATCTTTTCGATGTAGAGGTATTTTGATATCATCTCGATCTCATGCTCCAGCTTCACGTAGACATCATCTTTATTTTCAAGGGTATACCTCAGAAAATCTGAGAATTCGGTCAGCATTTCATCTGCAAGGCGGGCGTCTTTATACATGAGTGCCTGAATTGAA
>CAZNSZ010000189.1:0-3395 GCA_964575865.1 uncultured Bacteroides sp.
TGCTGGTGGAGAGGGTATAGATCCAGCCATTGGCCAGATACCCTTCGATGATCTCCCCGGTACCCCCCCCGGTGATCTGCCCTATGGAAGTCACGTGGTCCAGGGGGCTCATCATGACGGGAAATATCGATCCCGTGCTGAAGGATATGCGGTCGTGCAGCACCATGACTGGTTTTGTGAAGGTAAAAGGGCTGCCTGAAGGCGTGATTTTCATCTCACTGGCGGCAAAATCATTGGGGCCGGGGCCATTCTTGATATAATTGGTGGCAAAAACATACTCCTTGCTTGTGAAGAAGGAGACCAGCCTGGCTCCGAATTCAATGTATCCTCCGAAATTACCCCGGATTTCAATAATCATCCCTTTGGCATCCTTCAGGTACTCCATCATGGTTTCCAGCTCCTGGTCGGATGGTGACAAACTGAAAGTGCTGAGCACAATGTACCCAATCTCCTGATCCTGGGGCAGGAACCCGTACTGTATTTCAAAATAGGAATCTTCAGGGGCGATCACCTGCACATCGGGGTTGGCCTCCTCACCATAATAATATTGCTGGGTCAGCAAACTGCTGTTGGATATCGGGTACCCTTCATACCAGGGGTATCCACCAAATACAGGCACCTTCCCGATCTCCTCCGCCTCCAGGCTGGTATGGCCCTCCCTCATCCGCATGGTGATGATATACATATAGTCGTACAGCGCTTCCTGGGGCAACTCCGGAGTGATGAACGGACGGATCGAATCGGCCAGGGCCTTCAGGTCCACCTCTTTTACCTCCGAGAGCGCATATTTGGTCGTGACGATCCCCACGTACTCCTCAAAGATGCTCAGGTTATCCGTACCCGGCTGAGGATGCATGGCGATCTTCTCGCAGGAGGTGAAAAGTGCAATGGTGAAAATGGCAACAATGACAATTCGGAACGGTTTCATGGGTCAGGGAACTTGGATTATCTGGGTCTGCTGATGAAATGATACCTGAGGATCAGGGTATGTTCCGCCATGGTCAGCGGGTAACCCTTCTGGTCGGCAAAGGAACGTATGTTCCAGATGTAAGCTGCGCTGAGCCTGTGTCGGAAAAAGACCTCTGCATGGGTGCGAAGGGAGAACTGCTGACCGATGGGTTTGGTATTGATGTGAGAAAAACTCCACGGATCCCTGACATTCTGGTCCTGGAAACTGGCTTTGCCGTCATCGATCGCTTTCTGATCGAGGTTTGCCGTAAAACTTGGAGCGTACTTCATAAAGCTGATTAATCCCAGATCGCCCCCGAACTCAAAACTCCAGCTTCTGCCGGCGTTGTAAAGGTATTTCGCCGAAAGGAACAGATCAGTGGAATTGAGGTAAAAATTCTCGCTGTTGTGCAATCCATCCGTGGTACGGGTGGTGAAATCGAGCAGGTCCCAGGTGCCGCCCAGGAAAAGACCGGGTGCGACGCCATGCAGGTAGCCCGCCCTGATATTCAATCCAAGTGAACTGATCGATTTTTCAACTGAATTGGGCTGTTGTGTGATGAACATGAACCCATCGGTATGGGCGAGCACATAAGAGCGGTCGGTCACATACCGGAACCCCAGTTCCAGGCCGGGACCTACGGAGGAGATCTGAAGGTCAGAAAAACGGGCATCCTGAAAGGCATGGTAAATGGGTCCCAGCCCCACGAAAATCCGGGTGGACTGTGACCGGGCAGTGATCCCCATGCCCAACAGCAGTATAACAACAGCCAGGGCCTTGATGGGACGAATTTCAGAACGAGGTGCAGCTGACATTGCTCCATTCACATTAAGTGACTGTAAAACAAGAACAAGAAATTTTTGTTCAAGCTCCGGGAGTTATATTCAAGAAACAAACGGGGAACAGGATCAGAACGTGAATCCGAGGTTGGTGTACCAGATGGGATTCCATACATCGGTCCTGGATCCCAGGAAGACCGAGAGGGGGCCGATGGGGGTCCGGTAGGTGAAGCCTGCCCCCACGCCCAGGTAGTAGTGGTCCCGGTCGTAGGAGATGATCTCGTCCAGAAAGGTGGAGATATCGTCAGAGAAGAACATCAAGTTCCCAAGAACGGAGGCATACAGTTTGGGAATGGGTTCGAACTGGAGGGCAATTTTCTCCTTGATGAAGTTCCCTGCCAGCTCCTCGTTGAGGTGCAGTCCCACAAACGGGACTTGCTCATGCCTCAGGTTATACCGGTATCCCCCCAGGTAGAAATTGTCGATGAACGGTTTATCGTTTGAGGAGAGACCGGCAGAGAATGCGAGGTTCAGGGATATCCGTTTACCCAGGCGGAAGTAGCTCTCATACAATCCATTTATCCTCCAGTAAGGCTCCATTGTTTCAGAGACCTGGTCGTCCAGGTCCCCCAGGCTGTCGGGCCAGCTGAAACGGGTGATGTATTCCGTCTGAAAGGCCTGTTTAAATTCCAGGGTGATGGCCATTCCCCGTGTGGGATAAAGGAAGTGGTCGAAGGTATTCAACCTGTAGCTGGCAGTGAGTTCGGGACCCCTGAAGATAAACTGGTCGATGATGGCAAGTTCCGGGCGCACCTCCTTCAGGTTCTTCTCCAGCTTGAGTCTGGAGTAGCGGTAATAGAACTCGAGACCCACCTTGTTGTTGGTGCCGATCATCTGCCACAGGGCCAACCCGCTTTTGGAATAGGTGCGCAACATATCCCCGATGTCCACACTGTTTTCGGAGAAGAGGGGGACGGTGGCCCTTTCTCCCTCGGCAAAGACCGAAGCAATGAAGGCCCTTTTCTTACCAAGGTGAAAATCATAATATCCCTTCACCTGAGGGCTCCCGCTGATATCCAGGGTAACACTGGCACGGGAGCCGTCCACCAGGGAATTCAGGTTGGTATAGTTCAGGATCAGCCCGGGGCCGTAAAAGTTATCATAATGAAGGGCCGTGTTGAGGGAGGATGCCGGTTTTTCCCTGATCCTGAACACCAGCCGGTATCCCTGTTCCAGCGACTCGAACGCGTAGTCGATACGGTCGAAGAAGAGGGTGCCAAACAGCCGGTCGATCCCCCTGTTCAGCTGGTCCGGGGTGAGCCAGCTCCCCTCCTCCAGCTCCGACTTCTCAATGATGAAACGCGTCATGGACGGGGTGGCGCTTTCCACAAGGATTTCAGAAATGAACAGGGAATCATTGTGAGACAAGCTTTGAACGGGCGGTGGAGGGGCCAGTGCATTGATGGAATCGGCCAGCGCCCGCAACCGGTCGATCTGTCTCCTGGCTGCCTCTTCTCCCAGGTTCATGATGGCCACGCCATCCTCGAAACTGGCTGCCGTGTAGCCTTCCAGGTCGGGTACGATCAACAGGTCCACGAAGGGGATCTGGCTCTCCACATCATGGGATCCCGAGAGCAGTGAGGTCCTGGTCATGATGCTGGTCAGGG
>CAZNSZ010000190.1:0-3347 GCA_964575865.1 uncultured Bacteroides sp.
GCATGGCTGGCCCCTCCCGCCTGCACATACTGTACCCGCTGCCCGGCCCTGACCAGGGCATCCATATAGTCCCTCACCCCTTCATCCCTGATGAGCAGGTCGGCTGTTCCCCGGATCAGGTACTGGGGGACCTGCCTTTCACCGGCATCGGGAATATTGTCCAGCGGAGCGATGGCGCTCTTCCAGGTACTGTCCGCAGCCGGATCATCCGAATAGTGATGCAGCAGCTGTCCCCCGAACACCCCGTAACTGGGCGCGGCCCCCCTGATGGCGGAAAGCATTCCGGACCTGAGGTCCTCCACCGTTTTGCCAGCCGGGACATAGGAGGGCATGAACTCGAAGACCCCCGGGGACTTTCCGAACCCGCCCGTCCCGATCCTGCCGGGCATATTGGCACATGCAGCCGAAAGATGACCGCCGGCGCTGTCCCCGGTCAGCAATATCCGTGTGGGATCACCGCCGTACTCCGCAGCATGCTCCATGATGTGGGCGATGGCCCCGTATACGTCCCCGATGAGGTCGGCCATGGTGTTGTTGGTCGCATCCCCGTCCCTTTTCCCGGCCCAGCGGTAATCGATGCTGCAGACCACATATTTTCCGCTCCTGGTCAGTTCCCTGGCCATTCCCCGCATGATGTCCTCGTTGTTGGAGACCCAGCCGCCTCCGTGGATGATCACGATAACGGGCAGCTGCCTGGCCCCTTTGGGAGTATATACGTCGTATTTCAGGGTCTTTCTGCCCGGCCTGGCATACACCACATCCTGGATCACATCCACATGCGCCACCTCCGATTGTTCGATGAAGGAAGCGCCGATGTGCTTGTCCTGATCGACGGTGACCAGGAAGGGGGAGCTCATGGATTCGTGGTACATGGCGCCCCACATACCCGGAATGGAATAATATCCCGCATCCAGGGTGTATCCCTCGTCCGGCACGGCAGTGACCTCGATGACGCTGCCTGCCGTGACCTTCCCGTCCTCCGGGATGGCCGGTTTCAGGTTGATGATTCCGTTCTTTACATCATCCAGCGTTACGGTGAAATATTGCTCCTGTGCCATGGTGCTTCCGGTAGTGATTAAAAGGATCCATGCAAGGATCCAGATGGTTCGTGAGGATCTTCTTTTCATAATTGTTCTCATTGGAAGTTCTCAAATATACTATTAAATTCTCCCGCCTCTGCCCGAAGGTTCCGGTCTCATGATTTCCAGGCAGGTCCCGGAGCCTGTTTGATTGGATAGCTTGAAGATTCACCCTATATTCGTATACACATCAAACCTCAAATGATCATGAAAACAGCTTCTTTCCTGATTCTTCTGCTGGTCATTCCCATTGCCGGACCGCTTTCCCGGGTGGCAGCTCAGTCGTCCAAACCCAGGGTGATCGCCATGACTGACGGGGAGGTGGATGACCGCTGCTCCATGGTCAGGTTCCTGCTGCACACCAATGACATGGAGTTGCTGGCCATCATCCAGACCAATTCGGTGTTCCAGGGCAGCGGGTGGAGCTCGGACCGGTGGATCGAGCAACAGATCGATGCCTACGGGCAGGTCTATCCGAACCTCAGGGTGCACGATCCGGACTACCCCTCACCGGATGAACTGAGGAGCATGCTGGTGACGGGCGACGAGGATCCCTCCCATCTGGGAGTGGACCGGGATGCAAGGGGGCGGATCCCGGGCGACGAACCGGCAATCGATCCGTCGGGATGGGCCGACACCCCCGGCTCCGACCGGATCGTGGAGATCCTGCTGGAGGAGGATCCGAGGCCGGTCTATATCCAGGCATGGGGTGGCGGGAACACAGCAGCGAGGGCCTTTCATCAACTGAAAACCAAATTCCCGGAAGAATACGACAGGGCCGTCTCCAAGGCGGTCATGTACAACATCTGGTACCAGGACGGGGCGGGGAGCTACATCGAACGGTACCATCCCGGGGTCACCATGCTGCTCTCCCACTATTTCAGCGGGACCTGGGATTACGGCAGCCAGCGGTACACCTACCGGTTCATAGAGGATTACGTGCACAACAACCACGGGCCGCTGGGGAAACTGTATGTCCAGGATTACATCAGCGAAGGGGACTCCCCGGCTTTCCTCCATTCGCTGGCGAATGGTCTCAGGAGCCACGAGGATCCCTCTTACGGTGGCTGGGGAGGGCGGTTTTACAAAGTGGACGGATTTGAAAACGTCTACCGCGATGTGGATAAAGGGTCCTACATGCGGTGGATCGAATACGCCAACAGGGAGTTTGAAAGCAGGTTAAGGTGGTGTGTGGCCGGGACCTACGGGGAAGCCAACCACAGGCCGGAGATTGAAATCCGGGGAGGACTGGACAGGACGGTCACATCAGGTGAAACGGTTGAGCTGGAAGCTGCTGTCAGCGATCCGGATCCCCTGGACATCGATGCCCTCTGGGAGCAGAATTCGGTCCTGTATGAACAGGCCGGCCTGGACAAAGAGCGGTTTTCCGAACACATCGTGTCACAACCGCGGTATTCATTGCTCTGGTGGCAATATGCGGAAGCGGGCACCTGCGACCACATGGTGCACCTCCCCGATCCCCGCTCAGCCTCCCTCCGGTTCACGGCCCCGGAGGTGGACAAACCCGAAACCATACACCTGATCCTGGAAGCCACCGACCGGGGAACACCGGCACTGACCTCATTTGCACGGGTGATTGTTACTGTGCTGCCCAACAGTCAGTAGCAGGCAGGGGCCGGCCATAGCCGACAGGCTACTCAGTTAATGATCTTCCATCCCGGCGGCAGCAGGGTATCCGAGACCTGGTTGGACTCCTTATACAGGTTCAGGGCACTCTCTGCATAGTACTGCCAGCGGTTGTTCTGCTCGGTGAGAAATTTCGCCTTCTCCTCTCCCCACACATACCACCAGGCCACGGACTCCACGATATCGATCAACCGCCTGGTGTACCCCAGCTGCTTCTGAAAGTCACACTCCTTCCTGTTCATGGCATCCTCCATCGACTCGATCTCTTCAAAATATTTCCGGAGGTAGGTGAAAAATTTGGGTTCATTTTCAGACGGTTCGGGCAAAAAATCTCTTTCCATTGAATCTGGTTTTTTATCAGAGAGTTAGAAGACAAATGTACTCCCAATCTACGCATAAACATTGAGGTCCCCATCAGATTGGTCCTATTATTTTATTGATATACAATGTTTTAAAATAAACGTCCCGGTTCTGTTGATGAATCTCACATTCTGCTAAATGAATGCACTGTGCGGTGTAATCCCCGTCACCTGGATTGTTGCTCCATGCAGGTTAACCGCTCACTGGACCTCTTTCTCCACGACCCGGACCGCTCGCTCATCGGGGGTGATCCTGCAGTGG
>CAZNSZ010000191.1:0-3294 GCA_964575865.1 uncultured Bacteroides sp.
GGAGAACTATATCGAGCTGATGCGGCTGGTGAATAAGGAAATCTACAGGATCTGAAGCGGAAGCAAAGGCTTTCCCGGCAATCCGGATCAGCATTCCAGGCACGCCCGGTATACAGCGGAGGCGATAGCGATGTCCTGCACGGCCACCCCCGTCAGATCGGCAATGGTTATCTGATGGTCAGAGGACCTTCCGACGGAGGGATCTGCCAGCACCTGGCCCAGCTCTATGACCTTCTCTTTTTCGATGGCCCCTGACCGGATGGCATGGGAGATTTCTCCCCGGAGAATGCACTGATCCAGACTGTCCCCCACAACCACGTCGGCATGGCGAAGGATCAGGGGATCCAGTTCCTGTTTCTCAGGGGTGTCAGATCCAATGGCTGTCACATGGGTGCCCGGCCGGATATCTTCCCATTGAAGCAACGGCCGGATCGATGGTGTGGCGGTAACGATCAGGTTGCATCGTTTCGGAATGTCCGAGATCCTGGTTGCAGCTTCCACCCGGAATCCAGCGCTGCTCATGTCAGTTCTGTATTGTTCCACTGCCTCCTCCCTCCTTCCCCATACCCACAATTCACGGCAATCGACCACCCCCTTCAGGTACTGAACCTGCATCCTGGCCTGGATACCCGTGCCAAGGACCCCGATCCCTTCTACCTTCGAAGGGGCCAGTACGCGTGCCGCAATTGCCCCGGCCACGGCTGTCCGCACGTCAGTCAGGTACCCTTCATCCAAAAGGACAGAGACCAGTTCTCCGGTACGCTGACTGAAAAGCAGCATAAGTCCGTTGGAGGAGGAAAGGCCCATGGCTGGATTTCCGTAAAACCCGGAAGCTACCTTGATGACATAGAAATCCTCTTCCTTCACAAAACCGTATTTGATGTGGACCTCGCCCTTTTCGAGGATCAGTTCCCCCACCGGAGGAATCACCGCCCTGCGGTTGGAATAGGCAATAAACCCCTCTTCAATGGGGGTGAGGATATCAAGGCCGGGCAGCAGCCTTTTGATCTGTTCAAGCGGGATGAGCTTCATGGGAGCGAATTGGAGCAAAGTTGATGCAGCACACGGGAAATGGCATCGAGCCCGCTCTGCAGATAGGTTTCATTCAGCCCGAAACTGATCCTCAGGTAGCCATCCATACCGAAATGGTCTCCCGGCACCACCAGCACCGAAGGGCTGGCAGCGATAAGCTTCGTGGCCAAATCGGTGGAATTGATGTCCATTCCGTACTTCACCCAGGCAATGGCTGCTGCCTGCGGGGGGACACATGCCATGGTAACGGGCTGTTCCTTCATCCATTCCTGTAATTGATTCAATCCCTTCCGCACATATTCCCTGGCCCTCCGGATGATGGCCGGCCTGACTTCGGGTGAAAGTGCAAGGGCGGCCAGGCGGTTGTCCAGCATCCCTGCACTGATGGTGGTGTATTCGTGCCTGGCCCAGATATCCTGGATCACCTGCGGATCGTGGCAAACCACCCAGCCGGTGCGCAGGCCCGGTAATCCGTAGGCCTTGCTCATGCTTCCGATCGCGAGAACCCGGTCATACAGCCCGAAAAAGGAGGTGGTTTCGGTTTCGGTGGTCTGTTCGACACCCCGGTATACCTCATCTGAGAGGATCCATGCTCCCGCACCCTCCGCTATCCGGACTATGGCCTCCATTTCGGCGCGTGTCAGGATATATCCGGTGGGATTGTTCGGATTGCAGACCGCGATCATCTTCGTACGAGGAGTGATGGCCGATTGCAATTGAGTCAGGCCGGGGGCCCAGCTGTGTTGTTCCTGCAGATCAAAGGTTTTGATTTCGATCCCGTGGTTCCTTGCCACTCCCCATATTTGCATGTAATTGGGAAGCATGACCACCAGCTCATCCCCCTGTTTCAGCAGGGTACGGACAGCATTGTAATTCGCCTCGATGGCTCCAACTGTCACCAGCACGTTCTCAGGCCCGGCTCCCGGGTAGAGGGAGGCAATGTTTTCCCTCAGCTCCGGTCTTCCGTTGACATGGGGGTAGTTGAGATCCGACTCCAGCAATTTTTCGATTGATCCTGCCTGCAGTCCCATCAACTCCTTCAGCAGCATGGGTTGAACGCCACTCTCCGATAAGTTGTAATCCACCTGCTGTTCATACAATGACATGTACCGCTCCATCTCAAAGGGCTGAAAAATATTCATCTCTTTCTCCGTTTTAAAAATGTGTACTGACCTTCTTCTTGCGTTGAAAACTCCTGAAGTAAAGCTGATTGTCAGGATCGCCGAGTTCCAGCTCGATCCACCTCTCCATCTCCTCCTCGGTATACTGGCTTTTGTGGCAGCGGATCGACGCCATGGCAGCCGCCTCATCGGTTTCTGAATAGCTGATTCTGACATCCATGACCCTTTTGTCGGCATAATTCAGGTTCCATCCGGGAAATTTTTCGGCCTGCGGCCTGATCCAGCTGAAATAATAGAGTGCCGTTCGGTCGGTCAGGTTTTCCCTTAAAAGAAGCTCTGTGGTGAAGGCACCCACCATACGGTGGTCCGGATGACCCGTATCCCCCCCGGGACCGAATGTGACGATGATGGTTGGATCTATCCGGTTAATCTCTCTGAGCAGCCGGTCCTTCAGGAGTGCCTCCTGCTCATAGAAGTTCCCATGCCCGTTCAAACCCAGCCCGTCCTGCAATCCCAGGAAAATGGGCGGGTGGATCCCCAGGGCCTCACAGGAGCAGGTGGCCTCTGCTTCCCTTATCCTGACCAGCGAATCGCCGGCCGGGATCCCTGAATGGGCTGTGGCTCCGAATCTTCCGTCAGTGGCAAACAGCAGATAGACATCGTTGTGCTGTCCGTACCGATGCAGCACCGGCCCGATGGTGGTCTCGTCATCAGGGTGGGCAAACACCACCAGGATCACCTCCCCCGACGGCTCCCGGTCGCAGGCGATCAGCAAAAAAAGAGACAGGACCAGCAGTGAAATTCTCAGTCTAAACATACAGATGAGATATGTGCATGGATGGTAATTGCTTCTCTCAGGCTTTCCGGAAAAGTATCCCCGGACAACCGGATCTGGACGGTCCGGGATCCATTCGTGAAGAGATCCCCTGCCTTAATGTGCCTAACCATACAACACCTTGTGGGTAGCGATGTAATCAGGATCGATGCGGATACCAAGTCCTGGACCGGTGGGCACCTTCACCACCCCTTCCAAACTGGAAAAAGGCTCGGTCTTGCTTTCAATGGGGATGAGGGTCCCGTTGGCGTCATGGGTGGTGAACATCTTGAACTCGTGGTATTTTCCCGCATTGGGACAGGCCGA
>CAZNSZ010000192.1:0-3266 GCA_964575865.1 uncultured Bacteroides sp.
TTTTCACATCACCGTCAAAATCGTGCCAGTACAAGCCTAATGTGGAGTAACTGTACCTTAATTTCCCGTCCATAATAAACAAAGCCTGTCCTCCGATATGTTCACCCACGGCATAAATCACACCCTGGGTGGTCTCATCAGCGGTGATATAGGCATTCACCTCATAATTGGTCGACTTGATCTCAGGGCCTGCGAGCTCAGGGACCCGGTATACATTGGTAGTCAGTTCCCAGTGTTTTTTCCCGGCACGTTGCGGATTCGATTCCGGTTGCAAAGATCTGCCCAGAGAGCCGCCAACGGGATATACATCGTACTTCTCAGCTTCTTCCCAGAATAGTTGCTCCAGCTCTTTTACTTTTTCCGGATACTGATCAGCCACATTCACCTGCTGTATCGGATCTTCATTGATGTTATACAACTCCCATTCTGTGTTCAGGGGGTCAAAATTTACCAATGCTGTGGGATCCACTGACCAGGGGATGCGATAGGGTTTACCGCAGAGGGTCCATCCTTCGTGATACAATCCCACAAATCCCGTCATCTCAAAATACTGGGTGGGATGGTTGGTTTCCGCATCCGGATCGTTCCAGGCATAGGTGAGTGATTTTCCCGGATACTCCTTTCTTTTCTGACCGTTCACATAATCGGGTGCGGGCACGCCGGTCACCTCCAGGATGGTGGGAACGAGATCGGTCACATTCTGAAACTGCCTGCGCCAATCTCCCCTGGCCTGTATGGCTTTCGGATACCGGATGGCCGTGGCGGACATGGTGCCTCCGAAATGGGAAGCCATCTGCTTGGTCCACTGGTATGGAGTGGAGGATGCGTATGCCCATGCCACGGAGTAATGGTTGGCCATGTAGGGACCTCCCCAGGCTTCCAGCCCCCCGAACTCTTCCAGTTTTTCCAGCTGCTGTTCCATGGTGAGCGGCGGGAATCCGTTCTGCATCAGCAGCTCTGAAAATGTGCCCGTAGGGGTTCCCTCCGCCGTACAGCCATTGTCAGCGGTCAGGTAGATCACCAGGGTGTTGTCCAGTTCGCCCATTTCTTCAATGTGGTCGATGACACGCCCGATGTGATAATCCACATGTTCCAGGAACGCAGCATTGACCTCCATCTGGCGCGCCAGGTATGCTTTCCCTTCTTCGCTGAATGAATCCCATTCCGGGATCACCTCCGGCCATTCGACCATTTCCGCATCTTCGGGAACCAGTCCCAGCTTTTTCTGGCGCTCCAGCTGCTGTTCCCTGTACACATGCCATCCCTCATCGAACTGTCCTTTGTACTTATCCCGCCACTCTTCAGGCACCTGGATAGGAGCATGAACAGCCCCGGGTGTATAGTACATAAAGAAGGGGACATCCCGTAAACCTTTCCAGTTGTCCAGCCATTTGATCGCCTGATCCGCCATTCCGTGGGATATGTGGAATTTCGACCCATCTGCGTTGGTCTTCGGGGTTTCGATCGCTGTGTTATTTTCATACAGCAATGGATAAAACTGGTTGGTCTCCCCGCCCAGGAATCCCCAGAAGTACTCAAAACCCCAGATTCCCGTCGGCCAGCTTTCAAAGGGACCGGCAGGGGAAGCTTCTTCCATGGGAGTATTGTGCCATTTGCCAAAAGCTGCCGTGGCATACCCGTTTTCTGTTAGAATTTTGGCAATGGATGGAGTGCTGTAATCGATCTGTGAATTGTACCCCGGATACCCGGTGGCAAACTCGGATATGATCCCTGTTCCTATCTGGTGGATGTTGTATCCGGTCAGCAAAGAACCACGGGTTGGTGAACAGACCGCGGCCACCGACATATGGGTGTAACGGACCCCTTCATCACCGATCCGGTCGAAGGTGGGTGTGCGCATCACACCCCCATAGGAGGTAGCGCTTGAATAACCCGCATCATCCAGCATGATGACCAGTACATTGGGAGCGCCTTCAGGGGCTTTGGGCTGGCCTATGAAATAGGGCTCGGAATCGGCCAGGGTTTTTCCCTGTACGCCTTTCCATTCCTGTTTTGGATAGGGAATGGCATTTCCATCCTTGCCGGCTGGCTGTTTTGGCCCGGTCGAGCAGGAGAACATGAGCGCCAGGATGGCCAGGGTCATCAGTGATAAAGTCAGATTTTTCATGGTTCGGGATATTTCGACGTTCAGGATCGGATCAGTTTAACGGTACAAGTTCCGACTTCTTTCTCAAGCAAATTTAGACAGCAGTGTCCAATAAATAGTATTCAGGATCTCTTCTGCCGGAGTGAAGCAGTTTCAAGGTTAAATTGCAAAATACTCTGCATGATGCTGTCGCTCAGTTCAGCCAGTGTTTCAGGTGAGAAATCCTCAAAATCAAGTCGCGAATACCAGCTGTCCGTCAGCGTTTTCCAGAGTGCTTTCAGGGCCGGATCCGATACGGTCAGCTCATAGTAGTCCCTGAATACCGGAAGGATGATGTCAGCGGAGGAACTGTTAATGGAATTGTAGATGTAGCCGAAGCGGACATCGCTTCTGTGCTTGAACAGCTGCCAGTGGAACCTGACCCCTGTTTCATAGGAATGTAAGATCCGGTGAAGGTCTGGGATAAATACTTTCAGTTTTTGCTGAAGTTCTGCCTCATATTTTTCTGAAAGGTCCACATGGACACTCAGAAGCTGTGTGATCAGGATGTCCGTATCCGGGAAATGGTAATAGAAATTTGTCCTTGGAAGGCCGGTAATTTCAGCGATCCTTTTGATATTCAGCTGTTCGGGACCCACCTCTGCAAAGTGGGTGTAAGCGCCCTCGATCCACTTTCTTTCGTTGTTTTTCCCTTGTCTCGCCACAGTAATGCGTTGTACCTGTACTCAAATTCGTTTCAAGATACATCAGCAGCAACTAAGGTGCAAGTCTGGCTCATTAAAGGTTGTTCAAAGGCGAGATGATCAACGGATATTTGAACCTGCAGGAACATCGAAGAGATTCGTTATGACTGCCTGACCAGTCTGTGTGCCTGTGAAGGCTTTCAATTCGGGGAGGATGTGCTGGAATTCAAGGTGATGAATAAGATGTTCGCCCTCCTGAAATAAGGCTCTGGTTTTTACGAAATCTTAGGGGATATCAGATTCAGGTTAGGAAAATGGGTTTGGAATTTAGAAGTATCTCTGGTGATTACATCGAAGGTAGAAACAGTTGCATGAGCTCCTATGTAAAAATCAGGCAGTGTTGAATACCTGGTGCCCTTGTTTTTTCTGTAATTGAGGAAAACCTTTCCTGCCAAAAACAGCGCTTCCCGCGGTAT
>CAZNSZ010000193.1:0-3177 GCA_964575865.1 uncultured Bacteroides sp.
TGCTCTGCGGAACCTGTGTGGATCACTACGACATCCAGTATGACATCAGCGTGGGAATGATCTCCAATATGGTGGTGATCACCGAAACCCTCGCCACGGCAGGGCACGTGGTCTACCCCTGATTCCCTCAGTCCAGTCAACCGCTCAGCCACCCCTCTAACTTCTAACCTCTAACCCCCTAACCAATCTAACCCCTAACCTCTAACCCCTAACCAGCTTTGGCTTCAAAATTCAACCTGCTGACCACCATCGAATACGGGGGCTGCTCCGCCAAACTGCCTGCCGGGATCCTTTCAGAAGTGCTCAGGGACCTGGCCGTTCCAGATGATCCGGACCTCCTTGTCCATGCAGGGACCCATGACGACGCCGGGGTCTACAGGCTCAATGAGGAGACCGCCCTGATCTTCACCACCGATTTTTTTCCGCCGGTCTGCTCCGATCCCTATGAGTTCGGGGAGATCGCCGCGGCCAATGCGCTCTCGGATGTCTATGCCATGGGGGGAAAACCCCTGATGGCCCTGAACCTGATGATGTTTTCCAGGGAAAAGGTCCCCATGGAGGTGTTCGGGGAGATCCTCAGGGGCGGACAATCCAAGGTCTCTGAAGCGGGCGCCCTTATTGTGGGAGGGCATACCCTGGACGACCATCCCCCAAAATATGGCCTGGCAGTGATCGGAACAGTCCATCCTGATCGCCTCATCACCAATGCGGGGGCCATGGAGGGGGACCGGCTGGTCCTGACCAAAAGGATCGGGACCGGAGCGCTGGTCTCCGGGCAGAAGAACGGGCTGGCAGCGGATGAACAGTACCGGGCCGCCCTGGACCAGATGAAACAGCTGAACCGGGCCGCCTCCGGACTGGCGGTCAGGTATGGTGCGCGGGGGATGACCGACATCACCGGCTTCGGCCTGGCCGGCCATGCACTGGAAATGGCCCGGGCCAGCGGAGTGAGTTTCCGCATCCGTACAGGGACTTTGCCCCTGCTGGAGGGAGCGGCGGCGGTCTTTGAGAAGGGCAGCATTCCGGGAGCCACCTTCCGGAACAGGGAATACACCGGGGACCAGGCCCATTTCACCCGCGGCGTCCCACAGGTCATGAAAATGCTCGTCCATGATGCGCAGACCTCGGGGGGGTTGCTTATTTCGGTCAATCCCGACCATGCTCACAGCCTGATCAATGATCTGAAAACCAACCATCCCGGGGTGGATGCGGCCATCATCGGGGAGGTGCTGAGCAAAAGCCCCCGCAGCCTCTATTTTGAGTAACCGGGAACCAAATTTGTTGCGCTGATTCCTATGGTACAAAAAAACTAAAGGCTACATTTGTATCATGGGCCAGCGACGCTCCTTCAGCTATATATATAACGTACAGCGCATCATCCTGCTGGTTTTTTACACCACCACAGCCGTTGCTCTGTCCATTCCCCTGGCCCTGCTGATCTCCACCATATTTACCGGCTCCTATTTTCCCATGGTGGCCCTGCTGATCCTCTATATGGTGGCAGTGGTGGTCATCGGTTCGTTCATTCACGTGGTCAGTTACATCCCTTTCAACCTGGCCACGGCATTCGATCCCATCAAGAATGAGATCGCATCCGGGAAGATCAACAGCCTGGAACAGTTGCAGAAAAGGATCACCCGCTTCACCACCGGATTCTACAATTTTGCCTTTCTGGATATCGAACACGCTGTCATCCAAATGGATGGAGCAGGACTGGTTTCCCACGAGGAGGTGCCCGGTCTGGAAGAGGTACTGAACACTTACGGGATGCTTGAGAAGAGCCGGCAGCTGGAAACGATCATCCGGGCGGGAAGGATCACCCTGGGCGGAAGGAACTGTCAGCTCTACATCCTGCCCCTCTGGTTCGGGGAGCGCTACCTGGGGTACATGGCGCTGGTATCCGGAAGAAGAATACGCCCCTTCTTTCAGAAATTCCTGATGGAATTCGAAAACAACTTCCTGGATGACCAGATCCTGATTGTCGAACAATTGTCAAAAGCCGGAAAAGGATCATGAGTGCGGCACCCGGTTCAATAATGAAAGAACATACATGATCCTCTCCCTGGTTCTCATGGTCATCAGCTGCCTGATCATCTGGCGCTCCTCCGACGGATTCGAGGTGGCCTCGGACTACCTGGGAAGAAGGCTTCCCCTGGGGATCAAAGGGGCGACCATCAATGCCATCGCCAGCTCCATGCCCGAATTCCTGACCACCATCTTTTTCCTTTTCTATCTCCGGGATCCCGAAGGGTTTTCGGGCGGACTGGGAGTGACCTCCGGAAGCGCGCTCTTCAACCTGCTGATCATCCCCTCCCTGGCGGTCCTGATGCTGTTCAGCGCAGGAAAAGGCAAGAAGATACGGCTGAACAAAAAGGTGGTGATGCGGGAAGGGGTGGTATTGCTGATCTCTCAGATCGTATTCATCAGTTTCCTTTTCCAGGGGGCCCTGCTGGGAAGGCACGGTGCGGTCCTGGTGCTCCTATACCTCGTCTATCTCGGCTGGCTCTACCTGATCACCCGGCGGAGGAAACATGTGGACCCGGGATATACCCTGAGGGCTCCCAGAAGGGAAATGGGCCTCGGGGGAAGGCTGCTCACCCTGGATGTGACCCGCCTGGTCCTTTCCCGCGGAACGATCAACCGGTCCAGCGCATGGGGTTTGCTGGTAGTCAGCACGGTGATCATGACGTTCGGCACCTGGCTGCTGGTCTATGCCACGGACCACTTCGGCGAATCCACGGGGATCCCCCTGATCTTCGTGGCGGTGGTGCTTTCGGCAGCGGCGACCTCGGTACCCGATACCATCATCTCGGTCAAGGATGCACGAAAGGGAAACTACGACGATGCAGTCAGCAATGCACTGGGAAGCAATATTTTCGACATTGCATTTGCGCTGGGGGCACCCATCCTCCTTTTCAACCTGTTCTACCAGGACACCATGACCCTGGACCGTTCCGTGCTTAAATTCACCCAGGAGGTGTGGGGATTCCTGCTGCTGGCCACCCTCATCGCCCTGGCCATCATGCTTGCGGGAAAACACTTCACCCGGGCCAAGGCATTCATGCTCCTGGGGATATACCTCCTGTTCCTGTTTTTTGTGGGAACGCAGGTGACCGGCCTTCAGGAAGGGATCGGTAAAACAACGGGGGATTTCTTCAGCGAAGTGGCCCGGTGGAT
>CAZNSZ010000194.1:0-3083 GCA_964575865.1 uncultured Bacteroides sp.
ACGTTTTGCTGCTGGGTTGTCACATTCCCGTTACCGTCGTCATAACTCCATGTCAGAACCGTAGTACCCTGCGATGTCACAGGAAAAGCAGTAGTTGTTGTCCCTGTGATCGTTCCCGAATAATTATCCGTGGCTGTAGGGGCGACAGGGGTGACTCCACACTCGCCGGTCAGGTCAGGCAGAACAGGCAGGTCCGGAACCGGAGCCGTCAGATCACTGACAGTGAGTATCCCTGTTGAGGTACCTTCATAATTGTCCTCTTCAATCACAACCGCCACATCATACTGTCCAATGTCCACCGGAAGTACATATGAACCATCATATGTCACCTTTGTGTTCAGTCCAGCGGGCTCTGTGGTCACTGCAACCTGAATCCCCGAACCTGTATACTCCTGGTCCAGATCACTTATTGATACTGTAGCTGAAGCTTTATTAACATTCAAATGCTGCTGGAAATTGACCGATGCATAGGTGGCATCACCCGGCTGTGATGCAGTGATCAGGACCTCTCCGGCGTTATGTATTGTGGCGCTGGTGCCTGCAATGGAGACAACAACGGCATTCGACGAACTGAATGAAACTCCGAGGCCGGAAGAGGCAGTTGCTGAAAGCACAAAATCCGGGTCCCCGTATGTTTTATCAGGAACCGGGTCAAAATTAATAACCTGCGCCAGCTTCCCTGCCAGCTGAAAATCAAAGGACTCCAGCACTCCCGAGGAGGCAGCTGTAATGGTCCCCTTTGTATAGGCTACCCCAATGGTGTGATCCGTATTCAAATCAGGATTGACATATACAACTATGGTGGCGGGATCGCCTGCTTTCAGGTTACAAGAGACCGGGATTACATCCACCCCGTCATCCTGAACCGAAAACTCAAGATGTTTACCTGCCGGATCGGACATTTCCCTGTCAAAGGTGATCTCCACCCGGTCCGTTTCTTTGGACGCATAAAGGAAATTGGGGATGCCCGGGGGAGATACATTCACTGTGACCGTCTCCTCAGACGAAGTCCCGGTGCCGTCAGAAAACTGGAACCCGAAACTGCCCGCTCCATTCCCGGTAGATCCGCTCGCCTCATATATTACCCTGAAGGAACCATCCGAAACATCCATGGGCACTGTTGCTATAACCGGACCTGGCGCTCCTCCGTCATATTGATAAAGTGCACCCTCGCCAGGCAGTGAGGTGATTGTAGCAGTTTTCGAACCGGCATCCCCGCCCGTAAACTGAAGGGTGACGGAGCGTTGCTGACCCTGTTCAAGGTAAATGGTCCTTGGAACAGACAACAAAGGCGGGAAAGGGCTGGTGGAAAACATCCAGATCTCAGACCAGGAAACAGCCCCTGCCGAATTCTTCGAGTAGGCTGACCAATAGTACGTCTGGTCAGCTGCAAGGGAATAGGTATACGAAAGATCAGTCAGGTCTTCCGAGGTATGAATGGGATTGCTCAGGTCGGAATTCTGTGAAATGACCACAAAGTAACCGGCAGCATTGGCAGCAGATTCCCACTGAAAGGTAACTTCTTCCCCGACAGTGGAGTTATACGCAGGGCTGACCAGGGTGGGTGTCCCTGCCCTGGGGATCACGTCCTGCAACAACACACCTTCGTATAGTGCATTTTCATCGAACGTATAGGTGCCGGCGGATGGGGTGAAGCGAATGGCTTTTTCGCTCTCAACATACCCTGCCGTATTGTATGAGCACACCACCCCGCTGGTCCCGTCTGAGTTTTCAAGTCCGATGGTTGCAGAGTTCCCGCTGGCCCTTTCGGATTTCAGGTCCACGATACTCCGGTATTGCACCTGGATATTGTTTGTTCCTTCGTACAGGATCACCTGGAAGGTCCCGAGAAGCACAGGTGAATTCCAGAAAGACATATTGGTGAATTGTACGATCAGTTTCCTGTTGGGAGCGGTGCCAATTGTCTGGTACATGATATCCCCGCTGCTGTGAATAACCAGGTCATCCCAGAATGGGGCAATATAATTGTCAGGGTTGACAGGGTCCGGTATCTCCCTGTTGATGTATCTTGTCGATCCCGTTCCGAACATCACCAGGCCGTTGGAAGACACATAAAAATCGGAATATACGTTTCCAAAGAAAGTGAAGTCGAATCCGATGGGAAACGGTCCCCAGGATCCATCATCAAAGTAGCCTGAACGGGCAATTACCCCGAGGTATTCTGTTTCTTCAGGCAGGCTGTAGGAAGCGCTGAACCAGGATAGCGCAATAGCGATCAGGAATAGTTTTGGTTTTATTACAGGATTTCTCATGGCCAGGCAGATTAAAGGTTGAGGTTTTGCATCATGAATTCGAGGCCTGTGGCCTCCTCAAGACATTGTTTCAGCTTCCTGCCTTCTTCATCTGAGAAGACCTCTTCGCCGTGGATCACAACCCTCGTTTTTACATACCTGTTCCACTCCCCGACACCCGCCGACCATTCTTCCATGTTATCGGGTGTAATCGAAAAGCTGTTGAAAATGATGGCGCCCGGTTTGGAAGGAACCACTATTTTCAGTTCATCAACTTCCTTTTCCTTCAGAAAAGCCAGGATCTGCTCTATCGCATTTGGAGAGAATCCTTCGATTCTGTACACATCGGATTGCTGGATCAATCCAGGATTGATTTGCATCACTGCCTCGACCTCCTCGTCCAGAATGAGTAAGTCTTTGAGGTGCTGTGCCTGTACCATACTGGCAGACAGCAGCATTAACAACAGCATTGTCAATGAGAAAACTAAATTCTTCATGGCTAAGAATTATATTAAACATCAGATTGTGCTATACCTTTCAGGGAAAGCGAGCTGTAGAGATGCCAGCCCCTTCCATTCCATTCTCGCTCCCAATTTCTAAAATGATCAGATTGAAAAAAAAATAGTTATTAACCAGACCAATAAACGGGTGAAAAGGTGGCAGGGGGAGAGAACTTTTGCATTGGAAAATATAGTCCGGTTGGGCCCGGTACAGGTCCATTTTTAATCCCATCATTGACATGTATGGAAGGGATTCATTGAAAATGAATTGACTGAAATCGAAAAAATGTGCCTCCCGGATCTGTCAGTTTAATACAGATATTCCATAATT
>CAZNSZ010000195.1:0-3062 GCA_964575865.1 uncultured Bacteroides sp.
TATCCGCGATGGTCCACCCCCGGTCCAGGGCTTCGTCCCATCCCCTGTCCAGGCGACCCACATGGGATTCCCTGTCATAGGCCCATTCACGGTTAGCGTCGGTATGGTGCACATAGAGCATCAACCGCTTCCCTTCTCCTGATGCGGTCCACTGCAGCATGGCCAGGTCCCCGTCAGAGTTCCCGGCTGCAAATACCGGCTTCCTGCCGATGAAGCGGTGGATCCCTACAGGTTTTCCCTCCTTGTCATTGATAAAATCGATGGAGGCAGTCTTTCGGATAACCGGCACGCCATCCACTGTCACCAGTTCGGAGCCGATGGCGCTGCCCACCACCTGATCGCGGGGGATGCCGTAAACCTCCTCCACCCAGGGTCGCATGAAATCGAGTCCCCCTCCTGAGACGATGTAGGTCTTGAACCCATTGCTTCTCAGGTAATCCAGCAGCTCCAGCATGGGCTGGTACACAAGGTCCGTAAAGGGCCTGTCGAACCGGGGATGGCGGGCGGTGGCGATCCATGTCCGGACAACTTCATCGAATTCGTCGGCGGTGATCCCCGTATGGGTGGCCATCACCAGTTCGAGGATCCCGTGTTCTCCCATTGCAGCAAGGGTTTCTTTGTCGTTCTCCAGTACGGCTTTGTAAGGCTGTTCGTGGGCCCATTCGGGATGATCGGGTGCCAACTCCCGGATTCGGTCCAGGGCAAAAAGGAGCTGGAAGTAGACCGGTTGCTCCGACCACAGGGTTCCGTCATTGTCAAAAACGGCCACCCTGTCCGGCTCTGAGATATATGCGGGGCTGCCTGGGTCGGTCACCTCCTCCACAAACCCAATGATGTCATTTTTCGCATCTCCCTCATTCCAGGAAGGGAGCGGGGCAGTTGACAATCCGGGATCTGATTGCGGGGTGTTGCAGGCAGAAATAGCAACAGCGATAATGAACAGGCTGATACTTGCAGGAAAGGTCATGAGCGTATAATGAATTTGGCTGGGTTTAGTAAGCACAGAATGTTACACCCTGCATAACAACCGCTCCCCGAATTGGTTCAATAAGATTGCGGAATTCCCTACAATTTGTATTCAATGCCCAGCAGGGAGATGGCCCAGTCATTTTTGCTTGCGGTCTCAGAGAGGGGCCGGCTGTCGAAACTGTAGTAGAAATTGTATTTGAGGAAAAAGTCGGAAAACACCTCCCAGCTCAGGTTGCTGTCGATCTGCATTCTGACGCGTCCCGGATCGTTCAGGCTGGGGATCAGGTCACCACGGATATTCAGGGAGACCTCCGGAGAATCGTAAATGTAGACCCTGTAACTGACGGTGGCTTTGGCTTCCAGGTTAAACCGGGCAACATCCACCGACCGTTCCCGGTTTCCCAGGATCCCTCCGGCTACAAGAAAATGGGTGGTATTGTTGAAGACGATGGAGTTCCCTATCCCCAATGTCGTGCTGGTCCGCAGGTCCAGCTGCTGCTCGGAACTGCTTTCCCCCGTCAGGGAGGCCACCAGGAAAAACTTGCGGGGAAGGATCCTCCGGAAACTGATCCCGCTGTTCTGTCGCTGCGTCCGGTCCTCCGACTCGCGGGTGAAAATTCCGTCGTAAAATAACTCGAACTGGTTCTTGGCGGCGGTGTAGGTGACGGACGCATTCAGGTTGACCTGCATCACTTTGCTGGCTTTGGTGTAGCTGAAACCCGAACTGAGGGATCCGCCCAGCCGGCTCAGGACCCGGTTCTCGAGCCTGGTCATCTGTACGATCTCATCGAGCCCCACCTGCCTGATATTCCCCGTGGGCTGGAGGATATAACAGCCTTTAACCTGCCCTGCCGGACGCAGGCCCCCGTAGAGGATGGTCCCGTTGCGAAGCACGATCCGCATGGTGCTCAGGATGTGGACGCTGTCCACCTTGTTCCATTCGACCCGGACGGTACCGGCATCGTTGGTGGAGAGCCTCAGCTGGTTGTTTTCCAGGGACTTCACCTCCCCTGTCATGCGGTCCCCCTGCTGAAAGTAAACCGTGTCAATCTTTGCGGCGACCAGGTCCTGGCCGAACAGGGTGAGCACGGCCGCCATTCCGGCAATGGTGCGCAATACCCTCATGTGCGATCGTTTTGCCGGGCCAGGTACTTGCCCACCAGTGTGGCCATGATGATGGCCAGGTAAAGCTGGCCGCTGATCCCGACTGAGATGGCTACCATCCTTGCCAGTCCGGTCACAGGAGTGATGTCGCCATACCCGATGGTGGTCAGCGTTATGAATCCGAAGTAGATAAATTCGGAGATTCGTGCCTCACCTCCGGCTGCCATGGCAAATGATCCGCCCTGCAGGACCGATACCAGCGCCAGCAGAATACCACCGCTCAGGCCCACCAGCAGGTAACCGTTCACCGATTCAAGGATCACAGCAAGGTCCACCTCCCTGCTACCCGCCACCTGCCTGACCAGGTGAAAAACAATGACCAGGAAAAAGACTACGTTGGCCAGTGATGCCGCTGAATCCAGGTAGGGATTATGGATCAGGAACCGGGATATTTCCCTGAGCAGGATCACCAGAAGGGCAAAAACGAGCAGTTTCCTCCGTCCGGACTGAATGGTAAAGATGGTGGCCAGCAACATGAGGGTGGAACTGATCCCCACCAGCAGGTTGCCAGAAAGCCCCTCCTGTGTCATCAGGCTGCTTCCCACGAACAGAATGACCGCGCCGAACAGCACGAGGTTGGTGAATTGCCTGGATCCGGGATTTTTCATATTCGGCTTTAAATCCAATCCAATATTATAAAAAAAACCGCTTCCCGCCAATGAACCGGCAGAGGACTCAGAAAATCCACAGGTCAGGCCGCAACACCCTGATGGGCCGCTTCAAACGGAACCGCTTGACGAAATTCAGCCGGATGTTCCCTGTGGAATAGGAGAACCAGTCGCCGTACCCTCCTGCCAGGTTGTTCATGGATAAATGGATGAAGCTCAGTCCCACATAATAGTCATTGGAGTTGTACCCCAGGGAAATCCGAGTAGAGGTGGTCACCCCGGCAGTCAGGCCGGACCGGTAGGTCACCGAACTGTTGGAAT
>CAZNSZ010000196.1:0-3040 GCA_964575865.1 uncultured Bacteroides sp.
GGTCCAAGGAGGTAAAAAGTGGCGAGCAAGCTTCACATATTAAAGCGCTGCTATAGTAGCACCAGTTTGTTGTGGCCCCTGCTGGCACTGGTGACAGGAGGATTTATCTATATCCTCTTAAGGCCCGTTGAACCGGTATTTTTCAGCTGGATCCGGACCATTGGGCTTGAATCCTTGCTTGCAGCAGCAAGGGGTCAACCGGATCCACCCCGTGGCCTCTCCTCCTGGATGGTCTATTCCCTGCCAAACGGCCTGTGGGCATTTGCATATACCTTCCTGATGATCAGCTTATGGAGAAGTAGCAGGTCGGTAGTGAAATATATCTGGTATCTGAGCATTCCCCTCCTTGTTTTCGGTTTTGAGATACTCCAACTTTCCGGCATCCGGGGCACGTTTTGCTGGAATGATATTCTTTTAGGAGCTCTGGGAATCCTCACCGGGGTAATCACCTCAGGTTTGGTAAGGAAGGCACACCTCAGGTCTTTTATTCGAAAAGTGAGCGGAATAGCTTTTCAGGGGATATTCCCTGTCAGCGATAATGAAATGAACCAACCATAAAATCAAAAGGATATGAAAAAAGTGTACTCTAAAAGAACTTACTGGCAATCATTGATTTCCGTAGTTATTCTGGCCATTTTCGCCTACCTGGCCATCGGATCCTTCGGGGTGGCACAGCAGAAAAAAAAGTTAGACGATGGCCGCTATGAACTATATAAGCAATATGGCAATGGAAAAACCGAAACCATCGTGGGGAATGTGGATGCCAATGGCCAGTGGGACGGTGAGGTGACCATCACCTATGAAAATGAAGGATATGAATTCTCTCATAAAGAAATTGTTACCATGAAGGATGGGGTACGTCACGGTTCTTCTCGACTCATTTATCCTGACGGAAGGATAGAACCCTATTGTTACCAGTACGGGGAACGGGTCGGCCCGGAGTATTGCGGGGAAAAATCGGCCACTGTAAGTTCCGCAGATAACAGCGCGTACTCGTATTTCAGCTACCAGCTACCCTGGTTTGAGTTTAAACTGGAGGCCCTCGGATTTGATCCCGGATACATAGAGCGATTTATGGATACCCTGGAAGTGATTCTATATGCCACTGAAGTGACAGAAGAAGACTTCAGTGACTTCTATGACGCCGCCATTGAGGTTCTTGAAGAGACTCCTTATGACAGCATTATTGTGACAAACAGTGAGCTTTCGATCTATAACGGGATCGACCTGATCATGGGCCACGAATTCCGTCTGGCTACACTGACCAGTTATGCCAGGGGTGACAGCAACACCTACAATGTGGTCACAACCGTGTACCCGAATTACCTCCTCGACCTTGCGGTGTGGGGTGTGACGGAGACTCATTTCGAGGAGTTCTGCCATGTCTACGACAGCATCATGAGCAGTTATGATCCCATCCCCTACGACGATCCTTTCCTGCTGGACAGCCTGGATGAGCGGATGTACCGCACACTGGAGATCATGTATACAGAGGAGGAAGAGACCGAACCTGTATTAAAAGGGATAACCGCCGAATTGCGGTCGGATCGTTTCGGAACGATCCGGACCTTGGGGTACAGAACCCTCTTTCCCGCCAGGAAGCAGGCATTGGAAAAGGCAGTTGAACAGATACCCCAGCAGGTTGCGGAAATTGTGCTCTACACCATACTGGAACAGTTCATCTATGGCGACTTCATCCGGAATGCTGTCTGGGAGACCTTTGCCCTCAACAATGGGGTAGTCATGTTGCCCACGGTGACTACCGGCTTTTCCGATCACCTCTCTTCAACAAGCGTGACCCTCTCAGGCAATGTGATTGAAGACGGAGGAGGAGAAGTCACGGCCAGGGGTATGGCATGGGGTACCGTATACAATCCGTCGGTTGACAATCAGACAGTCGCATCCGGAGCCGGGGCGGGAGTGTATACCGTTACTCTCATAGGGCTGAATGAAGGGGAAACCTATTATGCCAGGGCCTATGCCATCAACAGTGCCGGGATCGCTTATGGGAACTGCATCAGTTTCGTGGCTGAAAGCACCATCGGTGTCGAAAACGCTGTTCAGCAGGATCATGGCATTTCCATCTTCCCCAACCCTGCTTCTCACCAGGTCATGCTGAAGCTTGAGGACGGGAACAGGGAGGATCTGGTGTTCACCCTGTTTGATATGAGCGGAAGGGTGGTGTTAAGGAGAGAACTGGGAAGCATAGCTCCTGGGGTTGCCGTTATTCCTGTGAGCCTTGACGGAGCTGAGAATGGTATCTACAGCTGTGCGATAAGCGAAGGCAAGCGCGTCCTCACATCGCAAAAGCTGCTGATCAGCCGCTGAATGAGATAACCCTGTGTGAACCCTGACCGGGAAATGCTTTACTGCGAATCCGGTCAGGTCAGAATGGGAGGACTGGTCAGGTCTCAGAATGAGAGGCCCGCCCCGAACTGGAGATACCGGTTGCTGTATCCCTGATATACGTCTGTAATTCCCCAGTGGTACCGGGCTTCAAGTGTGATAAAGAGGACCTTCAGCCCGGCTCCGACAAACAAAGGGGCATCGAACCAATTTGAAGCATCATCGGAAGCGGGTTTGGAGGAATTACCAAGCACGAATTCCCGTTCTGCCACTTTGAAACTGGGAGCGATCCCGCCAAGGGCGAAAACCGGTCCAAGTTTGAATTTCAGATTGAGGGGTACGCTTACATAGTGAAGGACCCTTTTGTTGTCCTCGTTGAAGTGCAATCCGTTCTGAACATATTCAAGACCGGTGCCCACATGCAGCATCGGAACAATTCTATTGTCCCTGAAGAATCCCGCATAGAAGGAAGGGTGCGCCTCGCTGAGAGGAAACATTTCTCCATCCTTAACCAGCGCAGAACCATTGTACCCGGCACGGATCCCCCCTACACGGTTGTTCCCCCTATCCTGAGCAGACAGGGGCAGTACAGTCAATACATAAAGGATTGTGATCAGAAAGATTTTTGTGTATCGCATGAGTTTTTTTTCTGGTTACCCTTAAGGGACAAGTGAAGTTGGTAATTGTTCATGGG
>CAZNSZ010000197.1:0-3017 GCA_964575865.1 uncultured Bacteroides sp.
GGCAGGGCCTCGTTCCAGTCCCCGGCAGGCTGCGTGTACCACAGGAGATCCCCGGCACCGGTGTCCCCGCCGGGAGGCGGCGCACAACTGTTGATAAAGATCGCCGCCAGAAGCGCTGACGCAGAAATGCTGTAATTGCGTATTTTTCTTTTCATCCTGTATAAGAATTGAAGTCAATAAGGGAGATCCAGGAACCGGTGAACGCCCTTCATCACCTGGAGGGATCGAGGATCACTTTGATCAGGCCCGGCTCATTGTCGTACAGCCTCCTGAACCAGGCTGCCCCTTCGGATAAAGGTGCCACCGCCGAAAGGATCGCATCAACGTTGATCTGTCTCCTGGCCAGCATATCCAGCACTGCCGGATACTCCCCGCATATGGCGCAGCTTCCCTGCAGCCTGATCTGCCTTGTGACCACCTCCTGCAGCGGAAGTTCGGCAGTGGGTGACAGGTTGCCAACGAGGGTTACCGTGGCCCCCTTCCGGACCGTCCCGATGGCGGTCCTGACCGTTGCATCCTTCCCCACCACCTCGAAGGCCACATCGGCTCCCCTGTTGCCGGTCAGTTCCATGACCCTTGCCGCCACGTCCCCTCCCTCCGGGTTCAGGGTCACATCCGCACCCAGGTCCCGGGCCAGCCTGAGTTTCTCCTCCTCCAGGTCCACAGCAATGATCGTTCCGCATCCCATGGACCTGAGCACCTGGATGACAAAAAGCCCAACCATGCCGCTTCCGACCACCACCGCCGCATCATTCCATTGCAGGGGGGTCAGCGCCACGGCATGGGCGGCCACCGCCACGGGTTCCACCATGGCGGCCCGGTTGAAACTGACCTCTTCTGGTATCCGGTGAAGGATATGCTGCGGCACCGTCAGATACTCCGCAAAAGCCCCGTGTTTTTTCCATGGCCCGGGGGAAACCCCAAGGACCTGCCTTTCGTCGCTCAGGTTGTAAAGCCCCCGCTGGGTGAACCAGTCATCCAGGCGGTAGATCGTGGAGTCGAAGGTCACCCGCTCCCCAACAGACCATCCGCTGACCCCTTTCCCAAGGGCGGCAATCACCCCGGAGGCCTCATGTCCCATGATCAGCGGGGGGATCCTGCGGCCCGAACTTCCGTCCATGCCGTGTACATCCGATCCGCAGATCCCGGCGGCTTTCACTTCCACCAGGACCTCTCCCTGCTCCGGGACGGGATCAGGGAAATCGCGATAGACGAGCGCATTGTATGCCTCAAGTACCAGTGCCTTCATGACAAGAAAGGTAGCAATATTCATCGAAACCGCCCAACAGGTGACCAGGGCAGTCATCTATCCTGCCCCTGAAAAGATTACCTCCATTTCCACCTTGAAAGTTTGAATTCCATCCGTATTCTTCTTAATTTCCTGATTCCTCAAAATGCAATCTATGAGAACACGTTTTTTGTTGCTGTTGCTGGGGATGGGTCCCGGATTTACCGGCTTTTCCCAGGCATTGAATTTCAAGGCTGTGAGTGCTGAAGTGGACTTTGCGGTTACACTTCAGCCCTGGGATGGATTCGGGTTCAACTATGTGGAAACGGCCCATACTTCGGACATGAAAAAGTTCAGGCAGGAGTACGGGGGATTCAGCCTTCTGGATGAGAATGAAAAGCAGGAAATTATCCGGATGGTTTTCGGCGAGGAGGGTCTGAAGGTGGGATTGGTCAAAATGTTCCTGGGTTCACTGCACCAGATCGAACCTGACGGCGATTATGATCATGAGCATACCACGGAGAACATGCGGTATTTCGTCCGGGAGGGCCTGAAACTCACACGGGCTCACGGGCGCGACCTGCAGATCATTACCACGCTCTATGGTCCTCCGGGATACGCCACCGTTCAGAAAGTTCACCGCGGGCGCGATCTGGATCCCGCCTTCAGGGAGGCAGTGGCCGACTATATGGTTGACTGGGTCAGGTATCTGAAAGAGGAAGAACAACTCCCGGTGAGGTTCCTTTCACTACACAATGAAGGTGAAGACTGGCGCCGCTGGAATCAGCAGGGAGTCACCGAAGATGAGAAGCACGATTATAACCTGTTCTGGCCCCCTGGGCAGGTGGCGGACTTTGTCAAGCTGATGCCGGTAAAACTGGACGAGGCAGGGCTGGGGGATGTTGGGATCACCCCTGGTGAGACCACCAACTGGTACCGTTTCGGAACCTGGGGATATTCGGACGCACTCCTGGAAGACCGGGAGGCACTTGATGCACTGGGTTTGATCACAAGCCACGGATTCTACAGCGGATCATACGGGCGCTGGTTCGGAGAGCATAAAAGTGCGGGGATCGATCTGCTTCGTAAGGAAAGACCGGAATTGCACGCATGGGTGACCTCTACCAGCTGGAGCAGGATGGACGCATTCAACATCAAGGAGATGCATGGCAACATCTACACAGCCAAAGTGAACGGCATCATTCCATGGGCGGGGATCCAGCGGCCGCCCCACTGGGTGGGAGGGGATCCCAATCCCGGTTCAGCATTCACCGTAAATGAAGACGGGACGTACCGGGTCCGGCCCGGGTATTACTTTTATAAACAGATCAGCAGGGCCGGGCAGCCGGGTATGGCAGTGGCCCGGACCTCTGCCATGGATTCCGAGATAGCTCTGATCGGTTTCGCTTCCAACGGGACGAAAAACCCGGATGCTTTCATTGTCATCAACACCAGCGGGGAGGAGCGCACCGTTTCAGTGACCATCAATGGGTCCGAAGCACGGTCATTCAGTGCCTACCGGACCACAAAATCACCCGATGCCACCCATGTGGACCAGATTGATGAAGCCTACGTTCCGCTTGGTGAGTTTCCGGTTGACGATCGCATGATCATCATGGATGCACCGGCGGGTAGCGTGACCACCTTCTTTGGATTGTAACCAGGTCCCGCCCATAAATGCACCCGGCCTGAGACCGGTAATACCCGGTCAGCTCACCGGTGAATGGAACCGGCAGAAGATCCGGGAATTCTGACTATCTTGAAGGTGATTTCGATCATCACTTTTCAA
>CAZNSZ010000198.1:0-3008 GCA_964575865.1 uncultured Bacteroides sp.
AGATCCATGAAAGGACAATGGCGAGCGGAAATCCCACTGCGAGCACAATGATCACAATGGTGGCAAGTCCGGGTGGAAGGTTCAGCGGTTCGGCCAGGTTGTTGACCAGCTCGATCAGTACAAATGAGGCCGAGGCGTAAACGGTGATCACATGGATCACCCTGCGGCGCTTCAGTTCCTGCCAGAAGCGGCCGAGTCTGTTGGGGCGGGAAGACATGATGCTAAAGCATGATTTATCATCAAGTTAGGCACTTTTTCCACATGAGTCAAGCCTTCATAGCCTATCCTGCCGGATTTTCAGTGAATCAGAACTCTTTCTCAAGTATCTTCTGGACCAATTCTTTAAATTCAGGCAGTACCAGATGGATGGTGTCCCAGACTACCTGTGCATCAATAGCATGGTATTCATGCATAATGAAATTGCGGAACGATTTTTATGGAATACAGGATGTGTTCAATCCGTTGCCTGGTGATTGGTCTTCCCTCCTTCATATATTAACCGGAGATCTTGTTTTATCCGCTCCATTACGTCTGGCCTCAACGCCCTGCGCATTACCAGATCAACCTTCATATTGATGCATCGTTTCAGCTTTTCCTGAATTTCGGAAATATCAAGAAGTGTAAATGGAATGTCATTCTGAACATCAATCAGAATATCAACATCACTCACCGGCCCATCTTCCTTTCTGGCAAATGATCCAAAGATCCAGGCTCGTTCTATTGCAGGGAACTCATGCAGAGTGGCCCTGATTTTATTGATAATACCTTTTCTTTCGCTCTTCTGAAAGGTTGAATATGCTATTTTTTCCTCAGCTGCCTGCAGGACTTTCAATGAGTTGTTCTCATGATCCAGCTGCTGTACAATCTGGTCAGACAACCAGGCCACGAGAAGATCTTCCTGGTCCATCTGATAGAATCGGGCCAGACCCAATACCTGTTCGCGGGTGGCTTTCCTTTTGCCTCGCTCAATCTTGCTGAGAATGGCCTGGTCAATATCCAGATAGGCGGCCACTTTTCTCAGCGGAAGATTTCTTTCCAATCTGTGCCTTCTGATAATCTTACCGAATTCGACCATTTTGTCTCCATATATTTTGACAAATAATGTCAAATATAGCAAATAATGAAGAATAAAATGACAAAAACAACGAAGCATCTCAGGGAAGAATTTTCGATGACCTTTTCAAAATGGTCCAGTGCCTTTTCCTTTTCGCCCAGGTACATGTACCTTTCGGCTTTCATCCCGTCACTCATAAAACAATCCCCCGGGTAATACAATTCATTCAACCTGAACATCGACCAGATCAACCCAAGCCCCGCAAAGGGATCGGCCCGTTCACCAGTGAATCGATGCCGGTAGGGGACAATTCTGTAAAAAATCCCGATCTATTTGACGGATGGCATGGGGAGACCGATTTGTTCCATGATGGCGATGAATCTGGGATCGGAGTACAGGGAATCAAAACTACACAGGGCTGTTCCTATGTAGGGGATGTTGGGATCGTGTACCTCATATCCCACCTCAAGCCAATACATGACTGCCTCGTCTTGATGAACGAGGTTATATCTGATGGAAAGATCAAAGGGATTGCCATAACCGGTCCGTTTGATCTCATTGAGCACTGACTCATACGCCGGGAGAAATCCCTCTTTATGATAGACCGTCTGAACCCTGTCAAAAAATGCTTCCGGGAAAGGAAGGAACCTGCTGAATGCCCCTAAAGCACCTGCTTCATCCCCCAGGTGCAAAGCAACAATGTCCATCAGCTGGAGGGAAAAGAAGTGATCCGGATCGAGTGCAAGTGCCTTTTCGAACTGCCGGTTTACCGCTTCCCAATCGTTTTTCTCGGCAAGGACCACCGCGTAGAGGGACTGGATCAGGGGATTCAGCGGATCCAGCTCTGTGGCGATTTTTCCCTGGATGATGGCTTCCTCGGTGCGCTGCAGGATGATCAGAAGATGGGCATAGTAAATCCGGGACATGGCATCGCTGGGATTGATCGACAAGGCTTCTTTAAATTCGCGCTCCCCCTTCTCCCAGTCCCACTCCAGCCAGGTGCCGAAAATGGCCTTGTTGAAATGCAGACCCACATAATCCGGATCGAGTGCTTCCGCTTTGCTTAGGTATTCAAATACCAGGGGCATGGCCACAGCGGGATCTTCATAACCCCCTTGGGCACAGATTCCCCATAATTGTCCCAATCCTACGTATATGGGCGCCCAGTCAGGTTCTTTTTCAGCGGCATTGTTCAGATAATCCATGGCCTTTCTGACCGCCTCCTCACTGAGATCGTCCCAGTGGGCATAGCTTCTGAGGTAATCATCCATCGCCTCTTTGTCCACGGTCCTGGACCGGTTCAGCAGCCGCTGCTCTTCCGGGGTCAGGCCCACCCTCACCTCCTCTGCGATCTGTTTGGTGATCTGGTTATAAAGGTTGATCAGTTCGGTCTTATCCTCTGAATAATCCCCTACCCACACCTGCTCCTCCTTACCCGAGGCTTTGATCAGCCTGAACTGCATGCAGACCTCCTCTCCCAGGCAGGTCACCGTGGCCTCCACCACCCCGTCCACATTGAGCTCCCTCGCTATCTCGGTAGCGGATTTGGAAGCATCCTTGTACATGTTGGAGGAGGTCTTCCCGATCACCCGCAGTCCGCCGATCCGGCCCACATCCCCTATGAGCAGGGAGTGCATGCCGGCCACCATGTTATCCAGCCGCTCGTCCCCGGTATAATTTTCAAAGGGCAGGATCACCAGGGACCGGATATCCCCGGCTCTCAGGGTTTTGGTCCGCCCGAGAATATTGAATGTCACCAGCCCGATGATCACCACAAAACTCACATAGGTGGCGATCTTCCAGGCATTCGGCACCTTGGCCTCCCCAAATTCCCCGGCCTCCCCGAATTCCCTTGCTTCCCCGGGCGGCGGGGTTCGCTGGAATCCCTCCCCGGTCAGGTCATAGATCCATGAAAGTACCACTGCCAGCGGAAATCCCACCGCAAGCACAATGA
>CAZNSZ010000199.1:0-2989 GCA_964575865.1 uncultured Bacteroides sp.
TTTCCTCGCTGGACCAGTGGCAGGCGCAGCTCCTGGCCCAGATCAGGCAGAAGGCAGAGATTTATCTTTACTCTGAAAACCTAAGCCGGGAGGAACTTGAAAACGTGCGGATCAGGAAGTGTGACCGGATAGAGGAGATGATCGAATCGCACCGGCGGGCTTTCGGCCCGGACCTCTCCATCTGCCTCCTTCCGGAAGGGCCACAGACCATCCCTTTCCTTGCAGATCAGGGCTGACCGCGGAATTTTTTAGCCACGCCCCTATCCTTTTTTGGTAAAGCGGATTCGCGTTTGGAAGAGCACCTCAACGCTTTGTTTTTACATGATTCCGGTACTCCCTGGGAGTGAGCCCGTATTCCTTTTTGAAAGCACTGGCGAATATGGAGGAACTGGAGAATCCGGTCTCCAGTGCGATGTGGGTGATGTTCCCGCTTCCTTTTTCCAGCATCAGAGCGGCCGTTTTCAACCGCAGTGAACGGATTAGACCGCTGGGTGTTTCACCGGTGAGGGCCTTCAGTTTCCTGAACAGGTTCACCCGGCTCATGGCCATATTTTCCTGAAGCTCCCTGACATTAAAGTCCGAGTCATGCATATGCCCGGTAATCACTGCAAAGACCTTCTTTAAAAATTTTTCTTCCAGGGTGGTGACCGCCACATGGCTCCAGTCCAGCCCCACCATCCCGGCATATTTCTCCTTCAGCTTCTCTCTCTGGATTAACAGGTTCCTGACCCTCACTTTCAGCTCATTCATGTCGAAAGGCTTGGAAATGTAATCGTCTGCCCCCTGTTCCAGTCCTTCGATCCTGTCCCGGGAAGTGGCTCTGGCTGTCAGCAGGATCACCGGGATGTGGCTGGTCCGCTCGTCCGCCTTTAACCTGTTGCAAAGTTCCATACCATCCATGCCGGGCATCATGACGTCGGAAATGACCAGGTCAGGTATTCCTTCCAGCGCCAGCTCCACCCCTTCGGCCCCGCTACCGGCTTCGGTCACCCTGTACCTGTCCGAAAGGCTTTCATGGATAAACTTTCGTAACTCTTCATTATCCTCCACGATCAATAGCTCATACGGCATGTCATGCACCTGCATACCTGCTGTCTCCCTTTCTTCTTTGTAAGCAGCCGCGCCCTGTGCATAAGCTGCATCAGCTGCCTCATCCTCCTCTTCCCTCTCCACATACTCCGACTTCCCGAGGTGTGATTTACCTGTGGGGATGGTGACGATAAAGACCGTCCCCTTCCCAACCAGGCTGCGTACGTCGATTTCTCCTTTCATCAGCCTGACCAGTTCCCGGGTTAACGTCAGTCCGATTCCCGTCCCTCCGCTTTCTCCATGTTCCGCTTCCCGGCTTCGGTAAAACCGTTCAAATATCTTTTCGCGGTCACTTTCAGGTATCCCTCTTCCTGTATCCGCAATGATGATTCTTACAGCCGGATCCACACCCTGTCCATCTTTCCTGATCAGCTTGACCCGGAAGGTAATGGTCCCTTGATCAGGTGTGTATTTAAAGGCGTTCGAAAGCAGGTTGGTGACTACTTTCTCAACTTTCTCCCGGTCGTACCAGGTGATCAGCTCCATCTCAGGGATGTCGGTGATAAAGCGGATGCCCCTGCTTTCCGCAAGCGAGTAGTATTCCAGAACCAGGATTCCCAGGTGCCGGATCAGGTTATCCTTCACGAGCACCAGTTTCATCTGCCCCGCATCCAACCTGGAAATATCCAGCAATTGATTGACCAGGTGCATCAATCTTTTACTGTTTCTTCTGATGATCCCCAACCATCGGCGGGTGTCCCCATTGGGATATGGTTTCTGCAGGAGGTTCTCAAGGGGACCGGTGATCAGGGTCAGCGGGGTACGGATTTCGTGCGACACATCAGTAAAAAACCGCGTCTTCAGCTGCTCCATTTCCAGGATCTGCTCGTTCTTCTGCTGGAGTTCCCGTGTCCGCTTTGCCACTTCGGCTTCGAGGATCAGTTTCTCCTTCCGCAGGCGGGAGGTTCTCCACCCGATGATCCCGGCGATGACCAGCAGGGCCATCAGGGCGTATGATCCACTCGCCAGGGGAGATCTGTACCATGGGGGGCGTATCCGGATCTGCAGGGAGGTGCCTTCCTTGTTCCAAATCCCGTCATTGTTGGAGCCGGTCACCCAGAAGGTGTAGTTCCCCGGTTTCATATCCCGGTATACCGCAGTCCGTTGTGTTCCGGCATAGACAGTATCGGGATCCACTCCGTTCATTAAATATTTGTACTGGTTTTTGAACGGATCGGTGTAGTCGAGCGCAGCGAAAGTGAATTCCAGGAAGTTCTGATCATGGGTCAGGTCCAGTGCTTGTGTGAAACTGATCGACTGACGAAGCACCGATGTATCCGTAACGGAAACCGGTTTGTCGTGAAGTTTTAATTCGGTGATCACTACAGGAGGGACATAGGGGTTGACCGGGATGCTGTCCGGGTGGAATGATAACAATCCGCTTGCTCCACCGATGTATATTCTCCCGGTGCGCTCGCTTACAAAAAATTTGCTTGTAAAAGGCATGACATCGATCCCGTCACTTTCAGTATATACCTTCATTTTTCGCGTTTCGGGTTCAAAACAGGAAATGCCGGTTCTTGAGGCGATCCAGATATTTCCCGAATGGTCCTCCGCCAGGTCGTGAATATGAAGGTCGGGCAACCCATCCCCTGTGTTCAGATAAGAAAAAACGAGCGATTCAGGATCTATTCGCTTTTTTTCTACTTGTCTTACATCCAGAATTCCAATTCCCCCGTTCTGAAATCCCAACCACAGATTTCCTTTCCTGTCCTTCAGGATGGCAGTAACACTCTTTTCAGATAATCCATGCCGGGTTCCGGGATCGAAAAGGATGGCCACGCTTGTGTCCCTGACCGGATCGTATCTCCGCAGACCAAAATTAGTACCCATCCAGAGCATCCCCCTGTTATCTTCTACCAAGTCAACAGTAGTTCCAAGGGCAAAATAATCCAACATG
>CAZNSZ010000200.1:0-2986 GCA_964575865.1 uncultured Bacteroides sp.
TTCCTGCGGCTGGTCGCGTCCGGGTAATCCTCCGACACCGATGCGTAGAGGGCCTTTTGTTGTTCATAGCCCAGCGAAGGGCCTTCCATGTCGATCACATCCAGCAGCACCTTCACCTCCAGTTCCAGGTCATTGTAGTCGGGAAGGGTCACTTTCAGATCTGCAAAACGGTGGCCATGCACCTCCTGCAAACCCGCAACCCGCTCCACCCTGATGATATCGCCGTTGGCGATGAAATCGATCCGGTTTTCCGGATCCTTCCAGTAATAGTTGTTCTTGACAACCATCAGCATGTCGCCCCGTGTGACCTCTTCCTCCCTCCAGAGTATCTGGCTCCGGATCCCGGCATTGAACCTGTTGGCCCGCTTGTTGGACCGTGTGACCACCATGGTCTCCCCCACCCCGTACCGGTCATAATTTCCGGCGATGGCTTCCAGCAGATCGGCCCCGCTGATCAATTCCACATCGCTGAATGCATCGAAGCTGAAAACCGGGTATTCCACCCTGCCTGATGAGATCAGCTCCCGGATCACAGTGGCATTGTACAGGATTCCCGACTCCCTGCTCTGCCTGACCACATCGGTCATCTCGATGGACCTTGCACCATACCCGTGGCGTTCAAGCCTGGAGGGGTCCAGGGCCGGGCTGATCTCCAGGCCCACGGGCGGGAGCTGTGCGGTATCCCCCACAAGGACCATTCTGCACCGGGTTCCCTTCTCCACATAGGCGATCAGGTCCCTGAGCAGGTCGCCCGAACCGAACAGGGAGGGGGCACTCCCCTCGCCGATCATGGAGGCTTCATCCACAATGAAGTAGGTATCCCGGTGCATGTTCTGGTCAAGCACGAACTCACCCATTCCGTCCCTTCCCGATTTCTGCCGGTAGATCTTCTTGTGGATGGTCCACGCCGGCATCCCGGTGTAGTTTTGAATGACCTTGGCCGCCCTGCCCGTGGGGGCCAGCAGCACGCTGCTGATCTTCATGGCACCCAGGGTGCGCACAAGGCTGTTGATCAGGGTGGTCTTGCCTGTGCCGGCATACCCTTTTACCAGCATGATCTCAGAAGGGTGGTTTGATGCAATGAATCCGGCCAGCTCATCAATGAGCCGCGACTGGCCGCCGGTGGGTCGAAATTCAAGATTCTCAGTTAATTTAGCCGATACATGGTTTCGCAGCATCCCCTGGAATAAATGCAAAATTAAAAATACTATAATATATTTTTTTTGCTAAATTTGTCCGCAAACGTTAAAAGCTGACCCATGAGAAGAGTAATTCAGGTTCTTTTTGTGTTCATCATTGTCATCCTGGGCTATCTGATCGTTGAAAGCATCATGGAACCCATCCGTTTCAACCAGGAGGTGGAGCGAAGAGAACAGGCTACCATCAACAGGCTCGTTGATATCCGGGAAGCTCAGAAAGCCTACAAGGACATTTACAGGAGATATACCAGCAGCTTCGACACCCTGATTGCTTTTCTCGACACAGGCACTTTCTCGGTGGTCAGGGCCATCGGAACCGTTCCTGAAGAATGGCTGGAAGAACTGGGAAGGGACCGGGCCAGGGAAAGGGCGCTCAACGAAGGGATCATCGTCCGCGAAGTCACCAAGGTCCCCGTCCAGGATTCTCTTTTCAGACCGGGTTATCCCATCGATTCACTGAGGTATGTCCCATTTACCGAGGGGGTGGAATTCACCATGGAATCGAGCCAGATACTGACCAGTTCCAACCTCAATGTGCAGGTAGTGGAGGTGTCCGTTCTTTATGATGACCTGCTCGCCGGCATGGACAAGCAGCTCGTTGTCAATTATAAGGACGAGCGCATGAAGATCGTGGGATTCGAAGGAGTGAAATTCGGTTCGCTGGAGGAAGGAACCCTCACCGGAAACTGGGAGTAACCTTCTCCGTTCGGATGCTGGCAGATAGTATTATATCGAATACTATTTCAGAAGAAATCAGGCAAAAAGGTCACCTATCCATCCGCTTTTCACCGGATGGATGTTCCGTGCTTGTCACGGACGCCAGCTACCGGCCCGCACTGCTGAAAAGATTCAGTGCTGATGCGGGAGATGAACCTGTTATCAGGATTTCAGACTGCCTGCTGGTGGCGGAAGAATCCGGGCTGCTGGATTTTCAGGGAGAGATCGTATTTGTAATGGATACGCCCAATGCCACCCTGGTGCCCCACCCCTATTTCGACGAAAATTCCGGACGCAGCCTCCTTGAAAAGAACGGCCCCCTTGAAGCCGCAGACCTTGTCCTGCACCGGCAGATCAGGAACCGGTCGGCTTTCCTCCTGTTCGCCGTACCGGGTGAGATCACCGGGATGCAAAAACGCTTTTCCGGGAAGGTCTCCGTCATTCATTCCTCCGAGGCGCTGATCTCCCTTGCAGACCAGGTGCAGGCAAGCGATCACCAGCGCGGAATGGTTCTCGTCGATGTACAGCCCATGTCCCTGGATATCCTGGTCATCAGGGAAGATAAGATCCGTTTGCTGAACAAATACGCCCTTTCTGATGCTTCTGAATTCATCTACCACACCCTCAATACCATGACCCGGCTGGGCCTCGACCGGGAATCGGTCCCCGTCTACCTCTCCGGCATGGTCCATGAAGAACATGAGCTGTTCGGACTGCTGGGGAAGTATATCCGGACCATCCGCACCACCCCTTATTACATGGAGGAGCTTGCCAGGATGGATGTGATCCGGCACATGGTCTTATCGGAAGCGAGCAAGTGCGCATAATCAGCGGCCAATACAGGGGAAAGCAGATCATTCCGCCCAGGGGGTTCAAAGCCAGACCAACCACCGATTTTGCGAAGGAAGGATTGTTCAACATCCTGATGAACCTGATGGAGATGGAAGAATCGGATATCCTCGACCTCTTCTCGGGAACCGGGGGCATTGCCTATGAATTTGCCTCCAGGGGAGCGCGTTCGGTGGTTGCTGTCGAGTCGGAACCTCTTCACTACAGATTTATCCGGCAGA
>CAZNSZ010000201.1:0-2918 GCA_964575865.1 uncultured Bacteroides sp.
GGGGGAGCCGCTGGACCTGGTGAGGTGGCTGAACCTGCATTTCCTGCAGTTTATGAAAGAGGAATACGGGATTCCGTTCATGTTGTCGGATCAGTGGTGGAACATGCTGGCCAGCAAATCCCTGATCGGGAAAAGAAAGGATCCTGCGTCCTTTTTTATGTTCGATTACCAGCGGCTGGATGCCCATTTCGCAGAGCAATACGATGATTTCTTAGGGAGTAACCGGATACAGATGTTCGGGCGCGCACACGGTTTGAAATATGCCTATCATTTTCTGAACCGGTGCGGACTGATTGAAGGAAAAGAATATAAGCAGATGAAGGTCCGCATTTCTGCCCTGGAGTATATGTTTGAAAGACTTGCGGGGGATGATCTCTGGAAGATGACTTTTGTTTTCCAATGGCCCGTGATCGAAGACCGTATTCCTGCTGATTCAGGAAACCAGGGCACCCTGGATCTTGCCTTTGAGCCTGCTAAGGATGAAAGGCCCTGGCTTTACGGGTCAACGTTTTCATATATCGAAGAAGATTACGAGGAGGAGCTGGAAGACTATTTCGTCCGCCGGCTGCTGACCTTCCCTCCGAACATCCGCAAGCACCTTTCTCATCGGTTCCCCTCCTTCGGCGACGAAGCCTTCCCTTTTGACTGATTGTTTCTATTAGTCTTAGCTATTTATTGTACTTGCCGGGATCGGTTTAATCCAGTTTTTTGAGCATACTGGCAGGGATCCTCCACAGACCTTCCGGATCGCTATCGGCTTCGACCGAAATGGTCTTTTTGTTGATCCTGATCACCTATCCCTCATGGTAGTTCCCATCCATATCCTTCCAAGAAACGCGATCCCCCGGATCAAATGCGGCATCGGCCATCATCCTCCTGGTTTCGTCGATGATCCTGATCCGTTTGACAATGGCCCGATTGAGGGTGATCAGTTCATCCCTGTTCATCTTGTTCAGGCTTTCCTCGATCTGTCGGAAGTTCAATGAAGGTTCCATGCGGTGTTGTTTTTTGATGCCGTTTTCATGATATTTTAAAGCGATGCTTTAAATATGCATGATATTTTAAAGTAGGGGAATTGACGCTAAATAATAACCTTCAGATTAACAAGGATTTCAACAGGAATCTACAATTTACTCGATACTCTGAGTAAAATTACTCATTGCTCTGAGTAAATCGTTATTCTTCGAGAGTTTGAGGGCTCAGTCATCCGAAAACTCCCTCAGCAAGCTCCGGTAGGAGCCGAAGATCTTGGAGCGGGAGATGAAGCCCTGGTAGCGGTTGTCGGGGCCCACCACGGGCAGGTTCCAGGAGTCGGTGTTCTCGAAGGTCTCCAGGACCTTTTCCATGGAGTCGTGGATGGAGATTACGGCCTGGGGAGTGCTCATGAGCTCGGTCACCTCCACCTTGTCATACAGTTCGGTGTTGAAGATGATGTCGCGGATGTCGTCCAGCCGGATGATCCCCACCAGCTCCTTGTCGATGTTGATCACCGGGAAGATGTTCCGCTTCGATTTGGCGATGGCCCGCACCAGGTCGGCCAGTTTGTACTCCTCGTGCACCTTCTCGAAGTCCTTTTCCAGCACGTCCTTTACGGTCATCATGCTCAGCACCGCCTTGTCCTTGTGGTGGGTGATCAGCTCCCCGCGCTCCGCCAGCCGGCGGGTATAGATCGACTGCCGTTCCACCCCCAGGATGGTGAGGTAGGAGACCGTGGCGGTGATGATCAGCGGGATGAAGAGGGTGTACCCCCCGGTGATCTCAGCGATCAGGAAGATGCCGGTCAGCGGGGCGAACATCACCCCCGACATCACCCCCGCCATTCCCACCAGGGTGAAGTTGTTCTCGGAGACGGTCACCGGGGTGAAGGTATTCAGGAACTTGGCCAGGGTCACCCCGCTCATTCCCCCCACGAACAGCGAGGGGGCGAAGATCCCGCCGATCCCCCCGCTCCCGGTGGTCAGCGCCATGGCGATCACCTTGAAGATGATCAGCATCACGAAGAAGACGATCACGAAGTATTGATTCTGGGAGATCCCCTCGAAGAAGGTCCCGTTGAACAGCTCCCCGGAATGGCCCGTCAGCAGGGTCTTCAGCGCAATGTACCCCTCCCCGAAGAGCTGCGGCATCAGAAAGATCAGCCCGCTCACCAGCAGTCCCCCGGTCAGTGTCCGCACATACGGTTTTTTGATCCGCCCCATCTGGTGCTCCACCCAGTTGTTGGTGCGGGTGAAATAGATGGAGACCAGCCCGGTGAACACCCCCAGCAGGATGTAGTAGGGGAAGTTGGTCAGCACGAACGGTTCGCTGATGGTGAACGAAAAGACCACCCCTTCCCCCAGCAGGAAATAGGCCAGGGTGGCGGCGGTGACCGAGGAGAGCAGCAGGGGAACGATGGACCAGGTGGTCAGGTCCAGCATCAGCACCTCGATGGCGAAGACCAGGGCCGCGATGGGCGCCTTGAAGATCCCGGCGATGGCCCCGGCGGCCCCGCACCCCACCAGCAGCACGACGGTCTTGTAGTTCAGTTTCAGGATCCGCCCCAGGTTGGAGCCGATGGAGGATCCGGTGAGCACGATGGGGGCCTCGAGCCCCACCGATCCGCCCATCCCCACCGTCAGCGAGCTGGCCACCATGGAGGTCCAGGTGTTGTGCGGCTTCAGGTGCCCCTTCCGCTTGGAGATGGCGAACAGGATCTTGCTCACCCCGTGGCCGATGTCCTGCTTCACCAGGTACTTGACGAACAGGACTGTCAGGAAGATCCCCACCAGGGGAAAGATGAAAGGGATATCGGACGCAATGCTCCCGAACAGGATGTTAGTGAACCGTTCCTCCACGAAGTGGGTCAGGTTTTTCAGCAGGATGGCGGCGAGCCCCGAAAGGATCCCGATGATCAGGCTGAGGGCCAGCACCAGCCGGCG
>CAZNSZ010000202.1:0-2840 GCA_964575865.1 uncultured Bacteroides sp.
CAGCTGATCCTCTACGAAAAGATGACGGGCGACACCGCCTACCGCTCCTTCCTGCTGAGACAACGGGACTGGTTGTTCGGTCGCAATCCCTGGGGGACCTCCATGTTTACCGGGATCCCGCACGGAGGCGAATACCCGGAGGAGGTGCATACCAGCGTGTGGGCAATGACGGGGAGGGAAGTCCCGGGGGGACTGGTGGACGGTCCCGTTTACGGGACCATTTTCCGATCCCTGGCCGGGCTTTCGCTGACCGAACCGGATGAATTTGCCGGTGTGCAGAATGCGTTTGTGGTCTACCACGACGACATCGGTGATTATTCCACCAACGAGCCCACCATGGACGGGACCGCCGGGGCCATCCTGCTGATGGTGCACTGGGCTGAGGAATAAAACAGGCCCTTATGTTCCTTTTTTATGGAGCAGGATGGTGACCGGTTCAAGGGCCACCATGCATCCCTTGGGCATCCGGACCAGTTCATCCTCGATTTCGCCGTAAAACGCTTTCAGCCGTTCGGTGCGGTCCACCAGTTCGATCACCACCGGCAGTTTCTCGGTCAGTTCCCAGAACCTGGAAGAGGAGATCCGGCTGCTGGACCCGTATCCCATGATGCCCCGGAAAACGGTGGCACCGGAGATGCCCCGCTCCCTGGCCAGTTCGACGATGTACTGGTAAAGCAGTTTCGATCCCACGCGGTCGGTGGTGCTGGCCCTGATCTTCAGGATGGAATGCGCTCCGCTTGATGGCTCCAGTGTCATGATGATCCTGTTAATTTGGTGATAAGGTAACCGAAATAGACGGCGGCGAAACCGAGAAGGATGCTCAGACCCGTATAGAGGAAGAGGGAGAGGAACTGCCCGTTTCGCGCCAGCATCAGGTTCTCACCGGTGAAGGAGGAGAAGGTGGTGAATCCGCCGCACAATCCGACCATCAGGAACATCCGCCACTCCACGGTCAGCGCCGGGCTCTTTTCGGAGAGCCCGATGAGCAGTCCGATCAGGAAACTGCCAACCACATTGACGGTAAGGGTGCCCAGGGGGACGGAGAACCAGTCGACCCGGGCGGTCATCCTGGAGACCAGAAACCGGGCGATGCTCCCCAGGAAGCCCCCGGTGCCGATCAGCAGCAACTGTTTGATCATTCCTTTCTAATCTTTCAGCCACTGGTCCAGCCAGCCCTGAAATTCCCGCTGCCATAGAATGCCGTTCTGCGGATGGAGCACCCAGTGGTTTTCGGAGGGGAAAAAGAGAAGCTTGCTGGGGATCCCCAACATCTGGGCCGTATTGAAGGCAGCCAGCCCCTGGGTGTAAGGGATCCGGTAATCGTGCTCCCCGTGGATCACCATGATCGGGGTATCCCAGTTCTTCACGAAATGGTGCGGTGAACCGGCGAATGATTTCATGGCCGCCGGGTTGTCGGTTTCCCAGGGGGCCCCGCCTTTTTCCCACTGGTCAAAGAACATCTCGTCGGTGGTCATGTATTCCATTTCCGAATTGAATACCCCGCAGTGTGCGATCAGCACCTTGAACCTTTTCTCATGGTTCCCCGCCATCCAGAATGCGGAAAATCCTCCGAAACTGGCTCCGACGGCCCCCAGCCTTTCCCCGTCCACATAGGGTTCCTTTTTGATATCGTCGATGGCACTCAGAAGGTCCTGCATGGCCAGCCCGCTGTTGTCCCTGCTCACCTGGTCGGTCCACTCCTGGCCGTGGGTGCTTACCCCGCGCCTGGCCGGGGCAATGACCACATAACCGAAGGAGGCCATCTGGCTCATGTTCCAGCGGTAGCTCCAGAACTGGCTGAGCGGCCCCTGCGGGCCCCCGGTCATGAACATTACCGCCGGGTACTGCATTCCCGGATCGAAGTGCGGCGGGTAGATGACCCAGACCAGCATCTGTTTGTTGTCAACGGTGGTGACCCACCGCTTTTTGACCTCGGGCATGGTCAGCTGGTCCAGCAGGTGTTTGTTCTCGAAACTCAGTTCTGTGGCTTCCCCGCTTCGCGGATCGACACTGTAGATCTCCTGGGGCTTGGCCATGTCGACCCGGGTGGCGATCAGCCGGTCTCCGGCCACTGCCACGCTGTAATAGTCGTGGTCACCCGAGGTGATGGATGTGATCTCCGTGGAGGCCACATCCATGCGGAACAGCTGGAAGGTCGATTCCACTCCCCCGGTGAAGAGCAGTGTGCGGCCGCCGTCCTCCCAGGCGAGCCCCGAGGGGCTGTAGTCCCAGTGGGGGGTGAGGTACCGTTTCTTCCCCGTGGCCATCTCCAGCTCAAACAGCCGTTCCTTGTCCGATTCAAAACCGGCCCGTTCCATGCTGAGCCAGTACATGCGGCTGCCGTCGGGAGAAAAGAAGGGCGCCTTGTCATACCCTGGCATCCCCTCTGTCAGGTTGGTGGTCTGCCCCGACGCAATGTCGTACAGGTAGATATCGGAATTGGTGCTGAAGGTGTACTTCAGCCCCGTCAGCTTTTTGCAGGTATAGGCCACCCCGCTCCCGTCGGGCACCCATGCGATCTCTTCCAGTCCGCCGAAGGGCATCAGCGGAGAATCGTAAGGTTCTCCGGGCATGATGTCGGTTCCCTCCCCGAACGTTTCCCCGTTGAAGCCGGCAATGAAGATATGGCTGTAGGCACCGTCCTCCCAGGTATCCCAGTGCCGGTACATCAGGTCGGTGATCACCCGGCCGTCGGTCTTATCCAGGTCGGGATAGAGGTCCGTGGTGGTGGGGTCCACCTGTACCTCTCTGGTATAAAGCACCTGATCCCCTGCGGGGGAGAATGCCAGTCCGGTGATCCCTCCTTCCACATCCGAGATCTTCTTTTTTCCGGATCCGTC
>CAZNSZ010000203.1:0-2751 GCA_964575865.1 uncultured Bacteroides sp.
TTCCTCATGAAAAAGCCCAATGAGGATGTGTTCGTGGTGATCGAGGAGGAGGACTGACCCAACCGGAACTACCTGTTCATGTGATCAACAGCCACAGACCGGTCGATCTGTCTGAAAGTGGTCAGCAGCCCATTCAGGTTTTTTGGATGGTTCTGCCCGTTCCGGTAAGGTTGCATACGGGCGAGGAAGTCCGCTGCAGCCTTTTCCACAGGGATGTCGGGGTATCCCTGCTCCCTGGCGAAGTGGAGAAATTTCAGGATCCGGAACATGTTGAACCACCTCCAGAACCGCTTCATGAAGGCAGGGTAGGAGGCGCTGTTGGAGCGGATCTCCTGCAGGGCGCCATCGAATTTCTGGGCGTCCAGGAATTCTTTCAGAACCGGGGGCTGCGAGGCGATCCAATCTCCGCTATCTGCTGAAATGAATCCCTTCTCCATCCCCTCGAAAAATACCTGAAGCATGCGGAACAGTTCCGGATCATAGCTTCTCATCACTTCCCCCTCCCTGGTGAGCCTTCTGACCACCTGACCCGTCCCGAACGGGACCCGGTCGGAGGGACGGGGTGAGGGGATCACCCGGGTGGTGACGCAATCGCTGAAATGCCCCCGCTGGGCCACCTTCTGGATGAAATAGAAATCTTCGCCGCCCTGCCTGCGGTTCATTCCCCCCTCCTTGCAATAGACCTCTGCCCGCACGGCAAAGGCGGATCCCACCGTATGGAACGCATAGGGGTATCCAGTGGAACGGACCGCCTGAACGTAGTAACGAAGGTGCAACTCGTAGCGCGATATGGCCTCTACGATCCCCGGGGTCAGCTCCTCCTGCGCCGTATCCCAGTCCCAGAGGCCGCATTCTATCCCTTCCTCCAGGGAGAGCGGATGTTCAAAATAGACGGAACAGCCTTCCACCCAGGGCTGTGGATTCCCGAAATGGTCCAGCAATGCCTCCAGGTAGTTGGGTTCCACCACCGCGTCTGCATCCAGTGAGGCGATGATCCCTTCGGGATTTCCCACCCTGTTGAATCGGCGGACCGCCTCGTCCATCAGGATCTTGCGTGCGGTTCCCACCCCGGCGTGCCTTCTGGCAAAGGAGTGGTCCAGCACCGGGTGGAATTCGATGGAAGGGTGGGGATGCCTCCGGATCCAGTTGCGGGCCCTGGTCAGCGTTTCCTGGTTATACTCCAGCACGTTACGGGGAGCCGATGCGGGCGCATTGATCAGGATCAGGACCTCGGCCCGGAACGATCCCGGTATGGGCCGCATAAATAAAGAATCCAGGCATCTTTCGAGCCCGGATTCGTGGTATACCGGTATGGTAACAATAAGATGTAGGCGGGGATGCGGGTCCAGTTCGATCAGCGGTCCCCGGATGGCAGCTTTCTGCAGGTATGCATCGGCAAAGCCAGGCATGGGCGGATTCCGCTATTCGAGTGAGGTCCCCGGCTTGTAGGTGGCATTCAGTCCCGCCACCACTTCCTTTGTAATGTCGTACGGTTTGGCGCCATAGATCAGGTTCCCGCCAAACTGATAAGAGTACACATAGCTGTATCCCTGCTCCTTGCTCAGCTGGTCCACGTAGCGCTCGATCATGTCGATCAGCCTGCGCTGCTTCACCACGCTCTCTTCCTGCAGTTCCACAGCATACTGGTTCTGCAGGTTGGCAAGCCGCTGCTCCTCGCTGGCCAGGTTCTGCTGAAGCTGTTCCGCCTCGCTGCGGGTGACCAGTCCCCGCTGGATCTTATACTGTGCATCCTGGACGCTCTGGTAGAAGGTCTCGGTCCTTCCTGCAAAATCGGATTCAAGCTCGGCCTGCCGCTGCCCCAGCTCCTGCTGGTATTCGAAATAGAGGTCCCAGTTGGCCATCACCGAATCCATATTGAAATAGGCGATGCTGATATCCGTGGGTGCGTTGGGTCCGCTGACCGGGCCCGCCTCCTGCTTCACCTCCGTTTTGCCATTCCCCGAAAAGTGCAGTACGAAAAGCACGATGACCGCTGCCGCCAGCACCACGTTGATTACGATGTTTCCGATCTTCATTTGAATAACTGATTATTTGTTGGTTACCGGGCAACAAATATAAGAGAAAAGTTTTGAAGTGCAGTGGTTTTCCGACACCGGATCTTTTCCCGTCAGGAGTTGCAAATATATGGCTGCCAGAGACACAAGCAAAAGGCCACCACAAACGCATTTTTTTGTTCACCTCTGACGCTGATATAGCTCCTCCGGACACATCAACAAACGGATCAACGTAGTCGACCAATCCCCCTCCCGTCTTTCCAAGGGGTGAACAGGTTTTCCGGGAGGGGGGTTTTGTTGATCCGGGATTGTCAAAGGTTGCTGTTTGCAGGAGAATTTGATCATGGCCCTGCTTTCCTGCTCAATAACGGCCGTACCGGCTTTTTACGAAGATCTCGGCCACGCGGTCGATCACCTCGATGACCGGTTTGAATTCGATGCCGGTAGCCTGCCTGATCTTTTCGTTGGAGAACCGCACCTCGGCGTAAGCGGAAAGGAGCTGCTCGGAAGTGATGTTGCGCCTGCCGGTCAGCTGCCCCCAGAAGGCATCCAGCATGACGATCCGCTTCAGGGTGGAGAGTCGGATGGTGCGGATATGCCGCCTGTTCCTGGGCAGTTTCCCGTATTCCCACATGGCCCCCCGGATCATCCGGAATATGTCCTGAAACGAATAGTTGCCCTCACTGATGATGAAGCGCTCCCCCGAAATATCCGATTCCATCAGGGTGACCATCGA
>CAZNSZ010000204.1:0-2687 GCA_964575865.1 uncultured Bacteroides sp.
ACATGTCCATCATCGATTTGGTCAGTACCCCGATGTGATAGTTCCATTTCGCATAGGTGGCATATTCCGTCATCCAGGCCTCCGGGAAACGGGTCATCTCGGATTCCGCCATGCGAACAGAATATAACTCACTTTCAGATTCTTCTTCTGTACCGGCAGGCCCGCATGCTGCGGCGGCGACAACAGATAACAGTGTCAATAAAATAAATATCCGGTCTTTTTTCACGTATCAGTCCTTTTGTGGTTATAACATCCGTTTATTGATCAGGCATTGCTGTAATGCTGGCATTTTTACTGGTCAGATGAAATCTGAACACTGGCATCGGGCATACTTACAAAAGTGGTCGGGGAAAGCACATCCTCCAGCAATTCAATTTCGATGAAACAGATCCTGGTTTGACCGATACTTGTAAGTGTCAGTTGCCCGTCCAACACAGGGATACTATCCATAATGTGCTGATCCAGAAGATCAACTCCATCGTTATCCTCAACCACGAAACCTTCAACATCGATCTTTAATTCGGTCATCCCTTTCCCTTGCAACTCACCTCCCAGTCCCAATGTGATTTTATATATCCCCCCGGGTAATTCCATCCCCCAGGAGTATTGAATGGTGTCGTTTTCAAAATACCTGTATGTTTCCCATGCCCCGTATTCGTTGCTGTTAAAACCATGGGAAGGATTGAATCCTTCGATCCATCCATAGGTATAACCGGTCCACTTATCGCAATATGCACCACCAAAATCCGCAAGATATCCATCAGGAATGGGATAATCTTCTTCAGGCTGGAAATTGATCTTTATCTGATGGGAATAGAGACTTTCCTTTTCCGGGTCTTTGACAAAGACAGGCTTGATCGTTAAATCTTTTGCAGTGGTGATCTGTAATTGGTTTTGCGTGGCTTCAATGTCTTTGATCCAGCCATGAAAGAGATAACCCTCATCCGGGACCGCAGTAACCTGCACATTTACACCCTCGGAATAGACTCCGCCCGGGGGATCCAGTACCACCCGGCCATGGGGCGATTCCTCAACAGTAATTCCAACCTCCCTTTCACCGACATAAACCATGGTATTGTCCACCGTTACCCTTCCCGAGTTATCGGTGGCTCGCACGGTTACCTGATGCATCCCGGGAGGGACATTTTCCAGGGTGGTGGCGATTGCTGAAGAATCATCATACGCTCCGACAAGCTCCTCATCCAGATAGAGTTCCATGTTCACAACTGAGCCGCCATTGTAATCACTGGCATGGACTTCAATCTCTATGGTGGTATTCCCCTCACCGATAAAGAGTTCATTCTCATGAGGTGTAACTGTATTGATGAAGGGATCCGTATCAAAATAGCCAAGGGCCAGACTGTTGATATACTCTTCGATGTTTGTGTAACCATCATGATCCCTGTCCCCGTTCCCATCAGTGGGATCATCCGGGTCAAGTCCGCGGGCAAGTTCCCAGGCATCGGGCATACCATCCCCGTCCATATCGGTTGGGGGAGGTAGTGAATTCAGGACGGGCCAGCCTCCGACCGCTTCCTGGGTGTCGATATAGCCGTTGGTGCTCCCGTTCCCCCCATCCATAACCGTTGCGGTACCGGTTCGAGTATCCTGAATGGCTCGCTTATCCACCGTATCACGCGACAGAGAAGCTCCGGCATATTCCAGCACCTTCTCATAGGCTGTCTCTGGATCGTCGGTACGTATGTTTCCTTTATCAAATTCAAGCTCGCTTTTTACCCGGTCAATATTTGTCTGAACATCCCATTCTACTCCTCCATTCCAATTGTCGCCGGTATAGGCTTCGTTTGCGGAAATATAATTTCCCGCCACATAGAAGATCCCGTGAGCTCCTTCCAGTTCCAGCCAGTTGTACTCAGCTGTCGCTGCATTCACATGCAACAACGCTTTATTCACATTCCCGGAGGCCGGACCGGCTTTATAATAATTATTCACCATGTTATAGCTGCCTCCTCCCTCCGAACCATAACAGGTGCCCGCATAATTATAGATCACATTATTGCGCAGATCCACCAGCTCGGCATCGGTGGGACTGTTGCGCTTATGCCCCCGGAAACGCGGATTGCGGTTGCTGTGATGGGCCAGCAGGTTGTGATGGAACGACGCCCTGTTCCCTCCCCAGATACCCCCAAAACCATGTGAGCCTTCATGAAATGAATTCCGCAGACTTTCCGTCAGCAAACACCACTGCATGGTGAAGTCCTCATTGGCGTAAAAAGAGGCACACTCGTCAATGGACCAGCTCATGGAACAGTGGTCGATGATCATGTTCCTGCTGCCCTGTCCGCCAAGGGCATCATCCACCTGCTGGGCCTCATCCCCCATCCTGAACCGCATGTAGCGGATGATGACATTGGATGCGGTGATGTAAACGCAATAGTTTTTAAGACATATCCCATCACCGGGTGCCGTCTGACCCGCTATGGTGATATCATCGTTCCTGATGTAAAATTTGCTTTCAAGCGGGATGGTCCCCGAAACCTCGAATACCACGATTCGCGGACCTTCTGCCTCTATGGCCGCCCGTAAACTTCCCTCTCCGCTGTCGTTCAGGTTCGTCACCTTGATCACCCTTCCACCCCGGCCCCCGGTGGTATACATACCGTGTCCTTCAGCTCCGGGAAAGGCTGCCTGCTGGGCCTGAATTTCCAGGGCAAGAAAAACAGATA
>CAZNSZ010000205.1:0-2673 GCA_964575865.1 uncultured Bacteroides sp.
TACCAGCCTGTTCCCGAGACGCCTTATAACCTGGAGCTGATGCGCCTGATCGACGGGAAGCACATGCTTCATCCCCGGCTGGGCGTGCCACGGATGACCCAGGGGCCTCGCAGGGATATGGGCCATCGGGTCAACCTCAGGCATTTAGCCAGGGGAGCATCAACCCCGATCTGTTTGTTCAGGATCTGAAATACCGGGCTCTATTTTTTCCTGAGGATCATATAGCTCGTCTCAAAGGCATCGTTCACCTGAATCTGGTATAAATATATGCCGTCAGGAAGGTTACCCGAATGAAAGACAGCTTCATGGTAGCCCGGACCCTGAAATTCTTCCACCAGTGCGTCTACTGCCCGGCCGTTTAAATTATATATTTTCAGACCCACGTTGGCAGAGTGGCCAAGGTTCCAGCTAATGGTGGTGCATTCACTAAAAGGGTTGGGATAGTTTACATTCAGGAACTTATGTTCAATATTGACGACCTGGTCCTCGGCAACCTCTGATTCATAAGGCAGTATAGTAAAATTATCCAGACCGGTCCGGTCGTAATAATCCCACTGCGCGTCCATCTGGATGCTTATCTCAGTAACATCTGCCAGGAGCGAATCCCATGCAGAAGTACTCAAGCCCCAATCTTCTGCATTAAGAGACATCGTGAAAGAGGTCCAATCTTCAATATACTCAAAAGGCACCACTGTCTTTGAGGCTGTAATGTATGGAGAGGATATGCTAACCTTGCCAAAATTATAAATTAACCCCTGGCCATTATCAAGTGTATTTTTAATATCGAATTCAATTGACCCGAGGTGGTAGGATAGAAGATCTCCCAGGAATTTGTCAGGTGCAATGAATACACCTGCGCCATCCTGATTGTCCTCAAATTCTATAAAGCCTCCCGGATTCCCGTTCATTTCCTGAAAATAGATGTTGCCACCATTGGCGGTCCATCCCTCGTCATCATTATCAAAAGTGCTTGTAATGGGATCCTGGGCAAAAACGGCTGAAATGAAGAATGTTGATGCAAGCAACATTAAACCTTGTGTTTTCATGACGATAACCTTTTTAGGATTGATATTAAGTGAAGGGTTTTTCTAATATTGTATCCGGTCGTAAATGATTTTTTGGGTTTCTAACTGTAATTGCCACAGTTTTTTGATAAATACACAGGGCACTCCATAACTTAACTAAAGATACGAAGGAGATAAGCAGGTACAACATTGATAAAATAATTTTTTCTGATCCCAGTCGCCGGCATCCTGCCAGATATTCGAACCTGAAATATCGGTTTTGGATTCATTGGTGTGCGGAAGAAGTAAACATTTTCTGGTACTGTATAGCATGCGGTATGAAAAATAGCCGGGACAATAGGTTATTCAAGGATTTTAGCCCGCTTCAACTTTTGCGTGCCTTGATAGGAAATCGCCCGCAATCGGCAACTTTTCATACCGCTGACCATCTGTTTTCATTCAGCTAAAACATGAACCGGAACTTCTTATATGGATCATTTTTATTCCTGGTATTCCCGTTTCACCAGGCAAGATACCAGGAAACCGAACATGCAAAACCTGCACAGGAAGTGCTTCACCGGGTCATCGGGGAGCAGCATGCAAACAGATTTGAATTGACCATCAATGAAAGTGGTCCCGGAAATTACACCATCGAGGCGGACAATGACAGGATCAATATCTCCGGCTCGAGCCAGATCGCGCTGTGCCGGGGCGCCTACGATTACCTTTCCAACGCCTGCAACTCGATCGTCACCTGGAGCGGCAGCAGGATCGCCATCCCCGAACCCCTGCCGCAATATGAACGGCAGGTCACCTCCCCATTCTGCCATCACTACTATTTCAATGTGGTCACCCACGGATACACGACCCCCTACTGGGACTGGAGCCGCTGGGAAAAGGAGATCGACTGGATGGCGCTTCACGGCATCGACATGCCGCTGGTCCCGGGGGCCCATGAGGCCATCCTGTACCGGGTGTTCAGGAAAATCGGCCTGACGGATGGGGAGATCCTGGAGTTCTTCACCGGCCCCGCCTACCTGCCCTTAAACCGGATGGGGGTTATCGCCGGCTGGGACGGACCGCTGCCCGATTCCTTCTTCGACAGGCAGTTGAAGCTGAACCACCGGATCATGGAGCGGATGCGCGGATTGGAGATGCACCCGGTCATCCCGGCCTTCGCCGGATTCGTGCCCCCCGGGATCCAGCGGCTCCATCCCGAAGAGAAATTGAGGGAGATGTCATGGGGCGGGTTCGACAAAAGGTACCAGGCACATATCCTGGAACCGGGAAGCGCACTGTTCGTCGAAATAGGAAAGATGTATGTCGCCGAATGGGAAAAGGAGTTCGGAAAAGCAGAGTTCTACCTTGCCGACAGTTTCAATGAGATGGATGTGCCATTGTCTGCAGACCCGGATACGGCACTCGTGGAACTGTCCCTTTATGGCGAATCCGTATATCGCTCAATCCGGGAATCAAATCCGGATGCCACCTGGGTATTTCAGGGATGGACATTTCCCTATTATACGAAGAACGGCGAGCGGTTCTGGACGCCGGAGCGCCTCAAGGCCCTTGTGTCGAAAGTGCCGGACGAGAAGTTGCTGATCCTGGACCTGGCCAATGAATACAACCGGCTATGGTGGAAGATCGATCCTTCCTGGAAGATCTATGA
>CAZNSZ010000206.1:0-2665 GCA_964575865.1 uncultured Bacteroides sp.
ACATGGTCAGGACACTGGAACCCATTACCGGTCCCCTGGCCTCTTCCATCTTTGTCTTCGGGATCATCGCCGCAGCCTTTTCATCCCTTTTTCCAGGATACCTGATGGGGCCCTGGCTCATGTTTGATTACCTGCATATGCCCAGGAAAATGCACAGCAAAACGGTCCGGCTGGCCGTGCTGGGCATTGCCCTTCTGGGCCTGATTGTGCCGGTTTTTCACGGCAACCCGGTGATCATCATGATTGCTTCACAGGCGGTAAGCCCCATCCTGATGCCGCTGCTGATCCTCATGATCTTTATGCTGATCAATAGTAAAAAGATCGTGGGAGCCTATAAAAATCCCCTGATCTTAAATATCGGGCTTGGGCTGACCTTTGTTTTTTCTCTCTTTATGGCCTATACGGCCTACCTCGGATTATCCGGATTCCTTTCGAACCAATAGCATCAACCACACCATGCACGCCATCGTCAATGCCAGGGAAGCAGTAGCGCACATCAAAGACGGATCCACGATCGCTGTGGGCGGTGCGGGAGCAGGTCACGCTGTACCGGATAAAATCCTGCAGGCACTGGGAATCCATTTCCGTGAAACCGGCGGACCAAGGGACCTGTTTGTGATCCATCCATGCGGGATCGGGGATAACGACAGCAGGGGGCTGAACCATCTGGCGCATGAGGGGCTGGTCCGGACGTGTGTGGGAGGTTTCTGGGGGAATGCCCCGAAAATGGTTCAACTGGCCCGGGAAAATAAACTCACCGGTTACAACCTTCCGCAGGGTGTGCTGAGCCAGCTGATGAGGGCCACTGCCGCCGGCATGCCGGGGCTGATCACCCATGTGGGACTGAATACCTTTGTTGATCCCAGGATTGAAGGCGGAAAAATCAACGGGATCACCAGAGAAGGGATCGTTGAAGTGATGCCGGTAAAAGGGAAAGAATACCTGTTTTATAAAACCCACCCAGTCGATGTGGGCATCATCCGGGGTACCACCCTGGATCCCGAAGGCAATATCACCATGGAGGAGGAGGTGGGGAGCTTCGCCATGCTGTCCATCGCCCAGGCTGCCAAAACGAACGGGGGCATCGTCATTGCCCAGGTGAAGCGAGTGAAGGAACATCACAGCGAACCGGGTCAGGTAAAGGTCCCGGGCGTCCTGATCGATTACGTGGTGGTGGATCCCGACCAGGAAATGACTTTTCTGTCCCCTTATGATCCTGCACTTGTGAAGCGGGATGTTCCCTATGAATCGGATGAACTCTTGCTGGACGAGGTCAAGAACCTGGTCAGCCGGAGGGCGGCCATGGAGTTGCGCAGGGGTGCCTTTGTGAACCTGGGGTACGGCATGTCAGACGGTGTTCCCATCGTCGCACAGCAGGAAGAGATCACCGACCAGCTGGTGTTCATGATCGAACAGGGCGCAACGGCCGGGATTCCAACCACTGGTCTGAATTTCGGAGCCATGTTTAATCCTTCCTCCATCATTGACGACGGATACCAGTTTGACTTTTTCCAGGGGGGAGGACTCGACCTCGCCTTCCTAGGATTTGCCCAGGTGGACAGGGAAGGGAATATCAATTCGAGCCGGTTTGGGGATGTGATTACCGGATGCGGGGGGTCCATCGACATTTCACAAAACGCCAGGAAAGTGGTCTACTGCGGAACATTCGCCGTCAAGTCAGAGGTGGAGATCTCCGAAAAAGGGATCCAAGTGCTGCATCCCGGAAAACTCAGGAAATTCGTGGACAGGGTCCAGCAGGTCTCTTTTTCGGGCAAATACGCCATGGAAAGAGGGCAGCAGGTGGTTTACGTGACGGAGCGGGCCGTATTCGGGCTGACCCCGGACGGGCTGTTGCTGAAAGAGATAGCACCCGGAATAGACCTTCAGAAAGATATTCTGAACATGATGGAATTCAAGCCGCTGGTAGCAAAAGATCTGAAAACCATCGACCCGGTCGTATATCAGACCGGGAAGCTGGGTCTCAAAGAATTATTCAACAACACGAGATGAGCATGAAAATCCTACAAGAAAGACGTGATCAGGTGCTTGAGATCACCCTCAATTATCCCGAAAAGCTGAATTGCATGGGGTTCGACATGCTCAGGGCCCTGGATGATGCAGTCCGACATGCTGCAGCCGACCCCGAAGTGAGGGTACTGGTGATCAGGGGTGCCGGGGAACGGGCCTTCTCCACAGGGGCAGACCTGTCTGAATTCAGGTCATTGACGGAGGAAGAGGCGGATGAGTGGATCGCACTGGGTCATGCAGTCTTTAACCGGATCGAAAAACTTCATAAGCCAACCTTTGCCCTGATCAACGGGTATGCCATCGGCGGAGGGCTCGAACTGGCCCTTGCCTGTGATTTCAGGGCAGGGACGCCGTCCGCCATACTGGCCAGTGTGGAATTGCAGCATGGATGGCTTCCCGGCTGGGGCGGGATGACCCGGCTGAGAAGGCTCATTGGTGAAAGCAGGGCCAAAGAGGTGGTGATGCTTTGTGAAAAGATCCCCGCGCCCAGGGCACTGGAAATGGGGCTGCTGAACCGGATTTTCGAACAGGGCGTTGAGGATCCCGGATGCAGGGCTTTGCTTGATCATCTTTCGTGCATCCATCCCGAGGTCTTCAGAGAGGCGAAAGCCATCCTGATGGATCCGGACCGGACCAC
>CAZNSZ010000207.1:0-2644 GCA_964575865.1 uncultured Bacteroides sp.
AGGCCCATCTGGGAGATCAACTACGAGAATCCCCCGGCCATTGCGGCATGGCGGCAGTGGCTGGTGGAGGACCAGCGCTTTGTGGAGGGAAGGCCCGATGTGGCCACCTGGGTGAGTGAACCGCTGACCGGACCGCTGACGGTGCGCGGACCGGTCCTGGCCAGTTTGTTTGCCGAGACCACCGGCAGCGATGCGGACTGGGTGGTGAAGCTGATCGATGTGTACGGCGATATCGAGGAAGAATACGAAATGTCCGGGTACCAGCTGATGATCAGCGGCGATATCTTCCGGGGAAGGTACCGGGAGGATTATGAACAGGCCCGTCCCGTCGAACCGGATGCGGTGCTGGAATACACCATCCCCCTTCCCCAGGTGAACCACACCTTCCTTCCCGGACACCGGATCATGGTGCAGGTCCAGAGCTCCTGGTTCCCCCTCTACGACCTCAACCCCCAGACCTGGGTGCCCTCCATCATGACGGCACCGGATTCAGCCTACAAAGCACAACGGCACCGGATCCACCACAGCAGACGGTTCCCCACCTCGGTCAGGGTGTACGGGGATCCTGGAGAGTGATCACGCGTATAAAAATCAATAGATCAATTAACAGTATTGAATTTAGTCGTAAATTAACGTGTACCCTGTAATGCCAACCGATGCCCCAGCGAAAAAGCAAATTGACACAATTCTGGCAGGAACTGAAGAGACGGAGGGTCCTGCACGTCATCGCGGTCTATGCCTCTTCGGCCTTCATCATTATCGAACTGATCAACAATCTGGCCGAGCCATTGCGCCTTCCACCCAACCTTCTGATCATTGCTGTGATCATCCTGGCCACCGGGTTTCCCCTGGTCGCCATCCTCTCCTGGCTCTATGATCTGACCGGCCAGGGGATGGAACGCACCAAACCGCTGTCCGAAACCGCGGAAGGTGATAAAACCTCGGTTCCCAATGCCTGGAGGATCGCCACCTATATCAGCTTTGCGGTGATCCTCGGGCTTGTGGCCTTCAACCTGACCGGCCGCACCGATAAATTGCGTGCGGGGGATATTCAGTCATTGCTGATCTTTCCATTTAACAATTTCACCGGTGATGACCAGCTGGATTACGTGGCCGCCGGGATGCATTCCGCGCTCATTGGTGATGTGGGACAGGTCAGTGCCCTCAGGGTCATTTCAGAAACCACAGCCAGTGTGTATAAGGGGAAAGATATGTCCTTACCGGAAATTGCAAAAGAGATGAATATCGGAGCCGTAGTAGAACCATCGGTGATGTGCTATGGGGACAGTGTTTGTATCCAGATCAGGGTGATTGCCACGTACCCCGAGGAAAAACAGCTCTATGTGGCAGAATACAAGGAAGATAAAAGCCAGATCCTGAATCTGTACAGCAAGATCACCAAAGAGATTGCTAAGGATCTGAAGGTTGAATTAACGCCCCGGGAAGCGCAATTGCTTGCCAGAAAAAGGACCGTTGACCGGGATGCGTATGATGCATACCTCAGGAGCACTCACCTGCTGGGCGATGCAGGCAAAGAATCGCTCTATAAAGCCAGGGAGTATCTGAACAGTGCCGTTGAGAAAGATCCCGACTGGGCTCCGCTCTATCTTGGTCTGACACAGGTCTGGGCAACCATTGTTCAAATGGGAGTTGAATCGCCGGAAGTGGGCATACCGAAAATCTTTGAAAACCTGAACAAAGCGCTTGAACTGGATCTGGATAATGATGATGCGCATGCCATAAGTGCCATGATCGCTTTTTTGCAGGAGTGGGACTGGGAAAAGTCTGAAAAAGAGTACCTTCGGGCACTTGCCCTTAATCCCAGCAATGGAGGCAGGATCATTTATTCTCAGTTGCTGGCATGCCTGCAGAGGCCGGATGAGGCCGTCACGCAGGGACAACTGGCACTTGCACTGGATCCATTGAATCCGCTGGGTCAGGTATGGTATGGCGCCACCCTTCTGTGTGTGGGTGAATATGAAGCAGCCCTGGCGCTCATGGAAAAGGTGACGGCTCAGGATCCGGGAAATTATCTTGCCAACAATGGGATCGAGTCTGCTGCTTTTCTTTGCGGGGATTACGATAAGGTGATGAAAGCAGCCAGTTACATCCTGCCTGCCAGAATTGAAAACTTTAAGGAGGTGGAACGTTTATACAGGGAGAAGGGGTTTGTTGCGGCATATGAAGAAATTTTGCGCCAGCAGGAGATCATCGCGCAACATGAATATGTCCCGCCTGTTGAAATGGCCGTGAGGTATATGATGGTGGATCAGAAGGAGAAGGCCATGGAGTGGATTGAAAAGGGGTTTGAAATGCGTGATCCGAATATGCCCTATATTGCCACACACATCTATCTCTGCGATCCCCTTTTCGACGATCCCAGGTTCATCGACATCGTTCAGAAAATGAACCTTCCCCTTCCGCCCTCCGATTAAAGAATACCACGTGATCCGGAACTGACTCAAGCAAATTTTCCGGGATCTCAAGCAGCAAAAGAGGTGCTCAGATACCGGGAATCGCTGTGGGCCGGAGTCGTACAAGCAGTAAAATAGTCTACACACCACCAAAATGAAAGGAACTTCTGAAGGGATTATTCAATAATTCATTGGAGTACATCAATTTTTCTGTGCTATGTTTGAAGGGT
>CAZNSZ010000208.1:0-2624 GCA_964575865.1 uncultured Bacteroides sp.
CCGGAATCCCCGTCCTGCTTGCTGGCTGCGAGACCGTAATCAACCGCAACGATGAAATTGTGATTCAGGGCAAAATGCACCCCGCCCCCGAATCCAATGTGCGGGGTCTCTTTGATGTCCGTATCAATGACCTGTTCCGGCAGGCCTTCGGGAAGTTCATCCGGGATCCCGGAAGTATCGAATTTGTATTTCTGGGTCACCATGCCCGCATCGATGAATGCCGAGAGGGCAATGTAGAGGTTCTGGTTCCATACGGTGGTCCTGAGGACCTTTCCCCTGAGTTCCAGGTTGGCAAACGCAAACCCCTCCCCCACGACCCTGTTTCGCCTGATCCCCCTGACGGTCTTGGAGCCGCCCACTCCATCCCTGGTGAGCATGGGAGCGGTATTGAAGGTATGGGGCATCATGTAAAACGGCATCTCGCCGGTCAGTTTTCCCTGGTAGGAGATGCGGTAGGCCAGGTTCATCCACTCCGGAATGATGGTGAAATATTGCCGGTGCGTCAGCATGATCCGGGTATAGCTCAGTGAGGTATTGCTCAGGAAGGACGGAGCATAGTGGAACTGCAGCTCGGTCCATATCCCGGAAAAGGGATTGGGTTCGTTGTCACGGGTATCGAAAACCAGACCCGCCTTCAGCAGGGTATGGTTCCCGCCTTTTGCCTGGTCCCCGGGTATGACACCCCAGTCCACATAGTTACCGTAAAGGGATTGATGGGAGAGCAAATCGTCCTCCTTCCCCTCATTGAGGTCATCCACATCCACCGAATCCACCTGTGTTCCGTAATAGGCGATCCCCCCCAGCCACCGCAATTTCTGTCCGATGATCTCCCCCTGGAAATCACCCTTGATGCGGAGCAGCTTCCTGGCATGCCTGTAATAAAGCCTGTTGGCAAATCCCTCCGGGTCCGGGCTGTCCTCAAATCCCAGGTCATAGATGGCCTGGTAGCCGTTGAACCCATAGAAGTCCAGTGCGATCTCTGTGAGATAGCTGACCTCAAAAAAGGAACGCACCCCCGGGATGAGCCTGTCCGTCTCGTAGGTGATCTGGTTGATGCCTTTCCCTTTGGTGGTGCGTGACCATTCCAGATAGACGGAATGATCGTACCTGGGGTACCGCGAGCCGTCACCGTACCAGTAGAGGTTGACCAGCGCTCCGTACTGAAACCCGATGTCCGAATCATATGCGACCACAGGAACCCCGCCCAGCGAGAAACCTGTTTTGATCTGGTCGTCCCTTTTTCTGGAGGTGGTATCCGGATCCTGGGCCATCAGGGTGAGCGAAAACAGGATCAGCAGTGAGAAAGTCAGGGAGTGTCTGGTCATGCAGGGTAGTTTAGCCTGGGCAATTTATGAATAATTTCCATTTTCGCAACCGGCAGAAATCTCCATAAATGATTACATTTAATCCTCATGAAGACCCTGGCACCCCTGCTGAGATTACTTTTCATCCTGCTGGCCCTGCTGGTAGCCGGATTTGTAGTGTTCCTGGTTAATGCATGGGTGGGCGACTACCGTCCGGAGGAGAAGATCCTGCTGAGCAGAACTGCCGATGCCCCTGCCCTGCCCGACTCCTCCTCACTGGACCTGCTGATCTGGAACATCGGCTATGCCGGTCTGGATGCGTCCATGGACTTCTTCTATGACGGGGGCCGGCAGATGCGCCCATCAGAGGAACAGGTCACTGCCAATATCAGTGGAATTTCTGAAACCCTGGAATCCTATAAAAGCTTTGACTTCGTTCTGCTTCAGGAGGTGGACAGGGATTCAAAACGGAGTTACGGATTTGACCAGGCAGGGCTCCTGGAAGATCAGTTCGCCCCTGCCAGCGCCTTCTTCGGACTTAACTACAGGGTTGGCTATGTTCCCATCCCCCTGAAAGAGCCCATGGGCCGGGTCACCTCCGGGTTGCTTACCCTGTCGGCCCACTCCCCTGCCCTTGTGGAAAGGCATTCGTTCCCGGGTAACTATTCATGGCCCATGAACCTGTTCATGCTCGACCGCTGTTTCCTGGTCTGCCGTTACCCCCTCACCGGTGGAAAAGAACTGCTGGTGATCAATACCCACAATTCTGCCTATGATGATGGTTCGCTGCGCAGGCAGCAGATGGCCTACCTGAAGGATTTCCTCACCGGGGAGGTTGAACGGGGCAATTATATCATTGTGGGGGGTGACTGGAACCAGTCCCCCTTCGGGCTTCCCCCGGAACTGCCGGACCACAGGTTTGACACGGAAAACCTCACCTATGTCGAAGAGGGGTATCCGGCTCCGGACTGGAAATGGGCTTATGATCCCCGGACACCTACCAACCGGAGGGTGGGAACCCCCTACGACCGGTCCACTTCGCTCACCACCATCATCGATTATTACCTGGTCTCACCCAACATCGAGGTCAGGGAGGTCCGTACCGTGGACCTTGATTTCAAATACAGTGACCACCAGCCGGTGGAACTGAATGTCAGGCTCATCCCCGGTGAGCGAACATCCAACGCGACCCCATGAAACCATTCAAAAAAGTACTTTTAGCTGCAGCCATCCTGGTGGCCATTCTTCTTGCTTCCGGTGTCCTGTACCTCAACCGGCTGAAGACCAGGGCTATTCCGGACTATACCCTGGAAGTGGACC
>CAZNSZ010000209.1:0-2596 GCA_964575865.1 uncultured Bacteroides sp.
TTTGTTGGTGGGAACAACTGGATTCGAACCAGTGACCCCCTGCTTGTAAGGCAGGTGCTCTGAACCAGCTGAGCTATGCTCCCTTTTGCGGCTGCAAATATAGCCCATCTCGCTGAATCACCAAAGAAAAGAGTTGATTTTTCGTATCTTGCCTCTGCCAACCTTCAAACCCGTTGTCATGCGAGCATTTCCTTTGATTATGAATAAGATAATCCCTGCGACCATATTGCTTCTGATCGGTGTGATTCCCTTCTCCTGCAGGGAGGGAAAGGACAGGGCCGAGGAGTCCGGGGAGGTCAGGGTGGTCATCGACTCGGTCTACCACGCCATGAATCCCATGGACCTGAAGTTCGATTCCCTGGAAATGGTGATGATCGACTCGGGAATGGCCGAACTGATCGGTTCCTACAGGGCGATCCGTTCCTACCCGCTCTCCTACTCCACCCCGCCGGCACTCCTGTTCAATCCGTTACCCCCGGGCGTGCAGCCCCCTGCCCCCACTCCGCGGCTGCAGTGGGAGATCCCGCAGGGGATCAGCAAACCGGCAAGGGAGGAGGACCTGGCATTCATGTCCATTCCGGAACTGGCCTCCCTGATCCGTTCCAGGGAAATCACCTGCCTGGCATTGACCCAGTTTTACCTGGAACGGCTGAAGAAATATGATCCAAGGCTTCATGCGGTGGTCACCCTCACCGAGGAATATGCCATCGAGCGGGCACGGGAACTGGATGCGGAGCTGGCCGGGGGGAAGGACCGGGGGATCCTGCACGGCATTCCCTACGGCGCCAAGGACCTGTTCGCCTTCCCGGGTTACCCAACCACCTGGGGGGCGGCCCCTTACAGGGACCAGGTCCTGGAAGAGACAGCCGGGGTGATCGACAGGCTCGAGGAGGCGGGTGCGGTGCTGGTGGCCAAGACCACCCTGGGGGCGCTGGCCATGGGCGATGTATGGTTTGCCGATACCACCCGCAATCCCTGGAACCTGGAGGAGGGATCCAGCGGCTCCTCGGCCGGTTCGGCTTCGGCCACCGCTGCCGGGCTCCTGCCCTTTGCCATCGGCACGGAGACCTGGGGATCCATTGTATCCCCCTCCACCCGCTGCGGGACCACCGGACTCAGGCCCACCTTCGGGAGGATCACGCGTTCCGGGGCCATGGCCCTCAGCTGGAGCATGGACAAGGTGGGCCCCATCTGCCGGAGCGCCGGTGATTGTGCCATCGTCTTCGATGCCCTGAGGGGAGCTGATCCTGGCGATCCCTCCACCACCGATGCCGGATTCACCTATCCTGGTCCCGTTGACCTTTCCACCCTTCGGATCGGCTATTTCAAACCGGCATTCGAAGGGGACTACGAAGGGGCGGATGCAGACCGGAAAACCCTGAGGGTATTGCAGAAACTGGGGGCCAGGCTGGTTCCCGTATCGCTTAAAAATGATTCCATGCCCACCTATGCCATGTCCATCATCCTGGAAGCGGAAGCTGCTGCAGCCTTTGACGAGCTGACACGGTCCGACCGGGATACCCTGCTGGTCAGGCAACACCGGTATGCCTGGCCCAACCTGTTCCGCACCGCCAGATTCATCCCCGCCGTGGAATATATCCAGGCCAACCGCATCCGGCATGAACTGATCGGGCAATACCACCAGATCATGGAACAGTTCGATGTGGTGGTCATGCCCTCCTTCGCCGGGGGCAACCAGCTGCTGGCCACCAACCTGACCGGACATCCCGTGGTGGTGGTCCCCAATGGCTTCAAGGAATCAGGTTCCCCGGTCAGCATTTCGTTCCTGGGAAACCTTTATGACGAGGGGACCATCCTGGCCGTGGCGGCAGCCTACCAGGAAGCCACCTCGTTTCACCGTGACCGACCGCCCCTGTTCAACCAGTAGGAAATGGGGATGATCACTCCATCCCTGTCCGATCATCAATCTCAGATTCGCATGGATGCGACCGGTGCGGAAATTTGTGGAACAGCTGCAGCAAATGGAGCAGGGCACGGATTCCGATTCTCTCCGGAATTCCCTATTTTTGATCTGAAATATTCTGACAGATCGACAAGCAATGAAAACAGTGGATACAAAAGGATTGAGGTGCCCCCAGCCCCTGATTATGCTGAGGGAGGCGCTGCAGTCCGCTGAAGAAGGGGAACAGGTGCAGGTGATCACCGACAGCGAGACCTCCCTGCAGAACATGATCACCTACCTGAAAGACAATGGGGTGGAGCCGGAAGTGACCAGCGTAGGAAAAATCCACACCCTGGTTGCCGGCCGGCCTTCCGGCACAATGGAGGAAAGCGACCTGGAGTCCTATTGCAGTACCACCTTTATCCGGGACTATGCGGTTTGCATTAAAAGCGAACTGATGGGAGAAGGGGATCCCGAGCTGGGCAGGTTGCTGATGGAGACTTTCCTGGAGAACCTGAAGCTGCAGGATCAGCTCCCTTCCCATGTGGTGCTCTATAACGGGGGGGTCAAGCTGGCCATGAAAGGTACCCTGACCGGACAGGCGCTCTCTGAACTGGAGGAGATGGGAACCCGCATCATGCTCTGCGGAACCTGTGTGGATCACTACGACATCCAGTATGACATCAGCGTGGG
>CAZNSZ010000210.1:0-2584 GCA_964575865.1 uncultured Bacteroides sp.
TGAATTTCAGCGTGACCCTGAAGACGTTTTTCAGGTAGGTGTTCCCGCCGACGGGAAGCAGATAGGAAGCGTCCATGGAGAGGAAACGGTAAGCGCTCCCGATTCCGAAGGTGAGGTACTTCCTGTTTCCTTTCGTGGCGTGCTCATGAAAATACCCGGAACGTAGCGCCAGAAGGTTCCTGAACCGGTATTCGATGCCTGTTCCCAGCGTGATCTCATGGAGCTCCTCAGAGAGAACGCTGTAGGTTCCATCCCCTTTCAGGGTACCGGGTGCATCCCAGAAGGATTGCATCATCCCCATGGCTACAGACTGGGGTGGGGCTTTCCCCCGGATGATGACCCTCTCCCCGGTAAGTGGGTCGGTCTCATAGACCGGCGGGGTGGGTACCATCAGCTTATTCAGATCAAGGTGAAGGTCCATGGCATGATCCGGATTCAAATCAAGCCCGAACCGTCCTCCGATCCTGAAATTGGAGGGAATGGGAGTCCCTTTGGCATCCGCGGTGTATGTAACCGGTGACCCCAGGTTCGACAGGCTCAGTCCGGCAGCCCAGCGGGCTTCCCTGTCCCTGATCATAAAGCCTTTCTGATAATAGAGACCCAGGTCCCCTGCAACAGAGGTTCCGGCCTGCGAGTCCGGAGCATCCGTCAGGTCCGACCGGATGTACCTGAGCACGACTCCTCCGGACAAACCCTCCGTGATTTTCCTGGAGTACCCCACATCCAGGGCCCATTCCCTGGGGGCATACCCCTGCAGATAAGTCCCGTGGTGAAAATACCGGAACGAACTGCTGATTGCATTGTTTTCATTGATCCTGTAAACCCCAGCCGCATAGAGCAATGCGATATTCGCGATAACTTCCGGCATCAAGCGTGTATAGTTCAGCCCGATGCCTCCCTGCTCCTCCAGGAATGCATATTTGGCCACATTCCAGTGCTGGGAATGGAGATCGGGAGCCGATGCCGCTCCGGCATCACCCATTCCGGCAGCCCTGGCGTCCGGGGACAGCGTCAGAAAAGGCACCGAAGTATGCAGACCGTTGTAGTTTGAAATTGTGGCCCCTCCGGGCAGGACCTGACCGAAGGCGGGATAAATGGTTGCGGTCAGAAGTATTGAAATTCCTGCCAGGAGAGCGGACCGGAGAAGATGCGGTGCTGACATCGTGCTGGTCTGAGGGTAAAGCTAGTCGGGTTTCCATGATCCACTTCTCCCCTGTCTTATCCCACAACCTGATAAGAAAACGATACCGTGCAGCCCATATTGTTTGAGAATCACCATGAAAAAGGAAATTCCCGGATATTCCCGCTCCGCAACTCTCAGAAACCGAACCTGGTCTCCTCAGCAAGGAAACGGTTATAGGCGGCCTGGTTGAAACGGAAGAGGTGTGAAGGCCGGCCGATGGGATCCTTTCGGGTATCCACCTGCTCCACAATGCCCAGTTTCAGTATTTTCCTCCGGAAAGTCCCCCGGTCGATGGGGCGGTTGAGGATGGCCTCGAATACCCCCCTGAGTTCATTGAGGGTAAATCTTTCGGGCAGAAGGTTCGACAACACAGGATGATTCAGCAGTTCCGTTGAGAGGATCTTCCGGGTCTCCCCGATGATGGCGCCGTGATCCATGGCCAGGGGCTCCAGGGCATTCACATCAAGCCACCTGTAATCAATGATCACTTCTTTTCCCCCGCTCCCGGCTTCCTCTGCACGGATCAACCCGTAGTAGACCACAGTGATGAACCGCTGGGTGATCCAGTTCAGGATCCTTTCGTATGCTTCGGACACAGGAACCTTCGGTCTTTCGATCCCGCTTACCCTCAACGGATCCCCGAAGGTCCTGATCTGCCTCAAGAACACCCGGCCAAGCCCTGCAATTCCCAGATTGCGGTAGGCGGACTCATCCAGCGATTCCTCCTTCCTGACGAATCCCCCGGGCAAACCCCATGATTCCTGGCCGGGTATCCGGTGGACAAGCACCATCAGTTCCGGGTGCCTGTAGGTGAGAAGTACGCAGTTGACCGAGACATGGGGAAGGAACGCCTCTGTCCCCCCGGCGAAATAGTCACTGAAACGCTGCTCTATCGGGTGATTTTTCAATGCTCCGGTATATACCCACAAACATATAAAAAATATTTGAGGCATATTGCCTCTATATCGTTTTTATTTCATAATTTCGAAGCATGTGAGTTTGACTAAACCGCTTCAATTCATAATATCATGAAAAAAATTTGGAAAACCCTTCTCTGGGTACTGCTGTCCTTGGTCGGACTGGCCATTGTGCTGGTCATCATCGGATATGTCTCCGTAAGCAGAAATATCCTCCACGTGGAGAAAACCCCCTACTACGACGCATCCGATATCATGGAGATATCTGAAAACGGATACACTTTCAGGGACCTGAACAGAAACGGCGAGCTGGATCCCTATGAGGATACCAGGCGTTCCATGGAAGAACGCCTCGATGACCTGCTCGCCCAGATGACCCTTGAGGAAAAGATCAGGCTGCTCAAGGGATCCGGTATGGCGGGCGCATTCGGATCGGGCGGATCGGATGAGGGGATCAGCGGGGCGGTGGGAAAGATCGTTCCCG
>CAZNSZ010000211.1:0-2504 GCA_964575865.1 uncultured Bacteroides sp.
AAGATCAGGGACAAGATCTTCCAGCCCTTCTTCACCACCAAGCCCACCGGAGAGGGCACCGGGCTGGGATTGAGCCTCAGCTACGACATCATTACGAAAGGGCACGGAGGGGAGTTGAACGTGGAAAGCAGCGAAGGAGAAGGTACCACATTCATCATCAAATTGCCTAAAAATTGATCAAACAATGGATCTGAAAACAGAAAAGACACTGAAGGAAGCTTATGTAAAATTGCTGAGGGTTGGGTTCGGCGATGGCGCCATTGAAGAGATGCCGCAATTCATTGCTGAAGATGTCATGGGCTACGGGACCGCGCAGGACGAAAAGGTAATGTCCATCGAAGGATTCGTTGAACTGATCAACAATCAGCGCAAACAGGCAAAACAATTCGATGACTTCAGGTACACGTCGAACCCTGTCATCCTTCGCCTGGCCGATAACAAGCGATCAGCCCTGGTGGTGGATGAGATCGAGCTGGTTACCGTCATCCAGGGGAAATCGAACACCCTCCCCTTGCGGATGTCCACAGTCATGGAACTGATGGATGGCGCCTGGAAGGTCACCCACTGGCACGGATCGCTGGCTGAGCACGTCTCCGAGGGCGAGGATCCCTGGCATGTGAACGAATGGAAGCAGAAGACCGAGAAGCTGGAGCGCATGGTCGAAGAAAAAACGCTCGACCTGGAACAAAAAAACCGCGAGCTCGAGATCGAATCGACCCTGGAGCGGGTCCGCACCATGGCCATGGGCATGCGGAAACCGGATGACCTGCTGGATGTGTGCAAGGCTATTTCGGAACAGCTGGAGTTATTGCAGGTCAGTGACATCCGAAATGTCCAGGTGGCCATTATCGACGAGTCCAAAAAACACTACCTGAACTACCAGTATTTCGCCCCTTATTCGGAAGAGGTCTTTGAAGTGACCGAATATGAAAACCATCCCGCCAGCAAGGCCATGGTCGCCGAGATGCAGAAATCGGTCAATTCGTTCTTCACGGGCAGCATGAAAGGAAAAGCACTGGACGGGTTCAGGGAGTGGAGAAAAAAGTATGATCAGTTTCCCGATCCGCTGCTGGACAAGTCTCCGGCCATATATTATTATTTCTATTCCATTGGTACCGGAGGCCTCGGGTTGACCACCTACAGGAAGATATCAGAAAAAAGCCTGGAGATATTCAAACGGTTCCACAAGGTCTTCACCCTGGCCTACAGTCGTTTCCAGGACATCGGGAAGGCCGAAGCCCAGGCCAGGGAAGCACAGATCGAAGCGGCCCTGGAGCGGGTCCGAAGCCGGTCAATGGGCATGCAGAAAAGTGAGGAACTGGCCGACCTGTCGTTCGAACTGGTAAAGCAGGTGGATGCCCTCGGAATAAAGACCTGGTTTTGTGCCTTCAACATTTATGATGACCACCCGGATGGCTCCCTGGAATGGGGCAGCAACCTGCAGGGGACCTATGAAGCGTATAGGACGCCGAGAGAAGGGATTTTCCTGCGGTATTACGAGGCCGGACAAAAGGGTGAAACACTGCTTGTGAATGAGATTGGTGAAAAAGAGTGTCCCGCTCACTACGACTATTTATGCAGCCTTCCGGGTGTGGGCGAGCAACTGCTGGCCATGAAAGAGGCCGGGATCTCCTTTCCTGCCTCGCAGATCGACCATGTCGCCTTTTTCAAGTACGGCTACATCATATTCATCTCCTTTGAACCGGTCCCCGAAGCCCATGACACATTCAAGCGTTTCGCAAAAGTCTTTGAACAGACCTACACCCGTTTCCTCGACCTGAAAAAAGCCGAAGCCCAGGCCAGGGAAGCACAGATCGAAGCGGCCCTGGAGCGGGTAAGGGCGCATTCGATCGGAATGCGAAACTCCGATGATTTTGGAATTGTGACCACCGAGATGTTTAACCAGCTCCGGGGGTTTGGCGAAGACCTGTTTGCAGCGGGCATCGTCTTTTGCGACAAACACGAAGGCCATGTGGAGCAGTGGCACAGCATACCCGGCGGAGGGATGCTGAGTCCCTTCATTGTCCCGGTGGACCTCGATTATATTCATCAATACCGGTACGATCAGTGGAAAGCTGGCAAGGAGATATTCTCAGTAGAAATACCCGGACATTTTATCGAGCAGCATTTCCAGGACATCTTTGATCTCCCCTCCGCTCAAATTGCACTGAAGGACCTCGAGTCCCGGAATGCACCTATGCCGGAAACTCCAAAATGGGAAATAGACTATGGTGCCTCCTTCAAGCATGGCTATATCCTGATCTCCTCGCTTAAATACCTGGAGAGCACGGATATATTGCCACGGTTTGCGAGGGTGTTCGAGCAGGCCTACACCCGCTTCCTCGACCTCAGGAAAGCAGAAGAACAGGCCCGGGAGGCCCAGGTGGAACTTTCCCTGGAGCGGATCCGGGCACAGGTCACCGCGATGAAGGAATCGGCCGAGCTGCTGGATATCGTGGTCATGATGCGCAGCGAGTTCGTGGCCCTGGGACACGAAGCCCACT
>CAZNSZ010000212.1:0-2455 GCA_964575865.1 uncultured Bacteroides sp.
TTCGGGAACGGGGTGTGGATCACCCGGGTGGTCATTTTCCTGCTTGTCATGGATCGGGATTTGATAAGGAAACAACCGGAAGCAATAATGGTTTAGCTTTCTACCCTTATTGATACTGGAACCATCTATATCCCCAGAAAATCACTGACCAGAACATTGACACGATCTGCCCGCTCAACAGCGACCAGGTGACCTGATTCGAGCACTTCAATCCTTATATCCGGGTAATCCATGGCTGTATTTCTTGCGATTTCTGCATCTCCAACAATTGGATCATTGGTGCCGAGAAACAGAAGAACAGGCATCCTCATTTGCGATTTCTGCTCAGATGTCATGGGCACCGGCATGGCCACGGAAGGGATGGTTGCTTTCATTATGCAATTGAACCATTCGCCATAAGTTTCAAGTACCTTTTCATTCTCACCAAGCGCCCATCTGGTAACCCCGTCCCTTACCCGCTGCATAGGGTACATCGTTGAGACGGAAAGCATCATGATGCTTTTACCCGTTAGTTTTGTCAGCCCCATCGGTCCGAATAGGGCCAGCGATTGCACCCTTTCAGGGTAATGGAAAGCATATGACTGGGCGATATATCCGCCATTCGATGCTCCAAAAACAGGTGAACGGTCAATTCCCAGCTGGTCCATGATCTCTGCAAAATGATCAGCCACTTCCTCCTGGTTCCGGGGAAACCGGCGGACATCATCAAGATTACTCTTATTTCCCTCTCCAATGTTGTCCACCGAGTAGATCCGGTAATGCCCCAGTAGCGGCCCCAGGTTCTCTGCCCAGGAATGCGCACCCATGGAAGCCGCATGGACCATGACAAGTGGAGGGAGGTCTTCGCTGCCACAAACCAGAACGTGTACAGTTCCGTATGCGGTTGTCAGATACAGGTCCTTCGTTCCATCTGGCCACACCTGAACCCTTTCATCATACAAACGCATCAGTTCATCCTTAAGCTCCTCAGTGATGTATATGCCGGATTCCGGACCGGTCCCGAAGACAACCAGCCCTGATATGAATAACAGGATCACCATACCTCCCCGAATGACCAGATTGATGCTGCGGTTCCATCGGCGCTTTAATCCCGAAGGCCACCAAATTAGGATTACGGCTGACAAGACCAGGAGTATTGTCTGGATGTAGGAGCCACCCAGCAATGTGGTCAGTGAAAGCAGAAGAATAATCAGAGCGACTATCCATTTTACGACCTGAAGGAGAGTAATGGCGGCTTTTTTCATAATGAATATGGTTTGCGACAAATATCAATGGAAATATCAATGTCATTGTTATCATTTCATTCCTATCATTTGTTATTTTGCGACAAAGGCATTGTAAAATGTTCGTGCATTCTTCGCGCATCAAGAAGCATCTGGACTACATGCGATCCAGGGGAGTCCTTAAGCACCCAACTCACCCCTTTGAGGGGATCGATGAGGAAGAGTTGAACGATCAGGAAAGGACCTACCCGCTGGAGGATTTCATCAGGGTGTTCTCATCCGGAATCAGGCTTACCGGAGACGAATACTATGGTCTGAAGATGGGAAGGGAACCACATATGGCTGGGACTGTAGGTGTGATGAGCGCAAGCTGCAGAAACATGAAAGAAGCCTTTGTCCAGGGATGCAGATATTTCCAGGTGCAGGGCGATTTTGGAGAAGTGGTTTTTGTGGATGATCCGGTCCATCCAAAGGTGAAGTACACAATATGCCCAGCATGGCTTCAAAACGATTCAACCAGTGCCAGGCATGAGGTGGACGCCATGTTCTCCTTCCTTGCTAACATTCTGGCCATTAATTCAAACCATACCCTGAAACCCTATGCCGTTGAATTAGTTCGTTTGCCTCCTGAGGATAGCACATGCTATGAAGAATACCTGGGAGTGGTCCCTTTGTTCTCTCGGAAGGAGAATACGATGGTATTCAGGGCCCAGGACCTGCAGATACCCATGAAGGCTTTCAATCCGGAATTATCCAGGATCCTCAGAGGCCATATTGAAGAGCAAATACGGAAATTCACCGGTGAGGAGCGGGTGTCAGAAAAGGTCCGTTCCATCCTTCTCTCTTCTGTCAGGTATTCCTTCCCTGACATTGAAGAGGTATCCGGAAAATTGAACATGAGCTCACGAACCCTGCAAAGGCTTCTTGCCAGAGAAAAAACAAGTTTCAAAAACCTTTTGCATGATACCCGGTTCGATCTGGCTAAACGGTTGATGCAGAACGATAAACTGACCATCTCCGAGATCGCCTATTCTTTGGGATACTCCGATCTGGCGAACTTCAGCAGGTCGTTTAAGCGATTCACGGGCTTAAGCCCACAATCATACAGGATTATAATGATAAATCAATGAGCAATATTTTTAGTATCGAAGGAAAGACAGCACTGGTTACCGGAGCTTCCGGAGGCCTTGGATTCACCTTTGCTGGTGGACTTGCCCGGAATGGAGCCAGGG
>CAZNSZ010000213.1:0-2442 GCA_964575865.1 uncultured Bacteroides sp.
TGCCGGTCCAGTGCCTCCACCAGGCGGTCCATCTGTTCCCTGCTGTGATTGGAGAAGACCACCATCCGCAATACCCCTTCCTTCCCCGCTCCCCGATACCGGGTATATTGCATATAGATCCCTTCCTTCAGCACTTCCTGTTGCACCCGCATCATCTCCCGGGAATCGCCAGACCTGAATGCCACGATGGGCAGGATCCCCTGGCCGGTGTAAATACGGATCGATTCCAGGGCTTTTCGCAGGTATTGGACGTTTTCATGAAGCATTTTTCTCCATTCGGGATGCTTCTGGACCAGCTCCAGCCCGCGCAGCGAGGCGGCCATGGCAGCGCTCAAGGGAGCATTGGTGCCGCAGGCCACACTCCCCCTTCGGACCATGCCGATGAATTCTTCCTCACCGGCGATCATCCCCCCATAGGCTCCGAATGCTTTTGAGAGGGTACTTCCACTGCACAGCCGTGGTGATTCCAGGCCGAGGTGCTCACAGGTTCCCCTTCCTTTCTCACCCAGGATCCCGGTAGCATGGGCATCATCGATCCAGACCATCCCGTTGTGGCGGGTAGCCAGTTCCAGGTACCGGTCAAGGGGTGCAATGATTCCCCTGGCAGGAAATACCCCGTCGGTGGCGATCAGGGGCCGTATTTTCCTTCCCGTCTGAACAGAGATCTTGAGGGAGAGGTCATCCACATTCCCTGATTCGAAAAGGACCACCTGCTTCCCGGCAGTCAGTGCTGCCTCCTGAAGGCTGTCATGGGCATCTTCGTCAAGGAAAATCGCATCAAACAGGCCCATTTCATTCAGTGCGCCAATTCCGGCATGGTTGCTCAGGTAACCGGAAGGCAGGTATACGGCAGCTTCTGTGTCATGGAACCGGGCAATGGCCTGTTCAAGCTCCAGCAGCAGGGGGGTGGTTCCGGTCATTGAGCGGGAGGTGGCGCTGCCCATTCCGTAGGTCCAGATGGCCTCGGCAGCTTTGCTCTGCAGGTCGGGGTGGGCATGCAGCTGAAAGTAGTCGGTACCGGCAAAATAGAGTACCTTTTTACCGTTGAGGATCACTTCCGTACCCGGTGGACCCTCCATGAGGTATGATCCAGTCTGTTCCAGCTTCTTTTACCGGGAAAGTTACAAATTTCGCAGGCCTGATCAATGGAGGTGCACGCTCTTTTCACCGGCTTCCACGGCCACGGGCAGGAAATTCTCACGGGGAGGCATGGGACAGGTGGCGAAAGGGGTGAAGGCGCAGGGAGGATTGTAGGCCCTGTTGAAGTCGAGGATGATCCGCCCCTCAGGGTCCGGGCTGGCATACATGAACCTGCCTGCACCATAGGTGTCAATGCCAGTGGTCTCATCGGCGATCACCAGGAAGTAACCATCACCCGAAATGAAGGGGTAAAGGACCAGGTTCTCTCCCCTGAGCCGGAAATGGAGTTCCCCCGGACACTCATACAGTTCGGTGAATCCCGCCACGGGGGTGGCCACCTCCATGGTTCTCGGTTCATCGAAGGGATGCAGGGTAGCTTCCACCACGTACTCCAGTTGCACCGGATAGGCGGGAATGGTCTCCAGCTTTTCCAGGTTGGGATGGGCATAGTCCCGTAGCCTGATCGCATACTGTTCTCCCCGTTTAACAATGAACCATGCCAGGTCACCCTGTTCCACCAAGGTGGCGGTTCCTGAATCGTCGGCAATCAGTGCGGCCCTGTCAACGGATTCCCCGTCAATGGTGATCCCCGATCCTTCTTCGGCGATCAAGGTAATATTCCCATTTTCAACGATAAGTTTTCCGGAGAGTGGCGCAGCTTTTGCCGGGAAGATCACCTGGTTCGAGCTGTCGGATCCGAAACTGTTCTCCCCCTCCTCCAGCCAGAGCAGTCCGGCCAGGTTCAGCCAGCCCGTTTTGCTTTTCAGCCGCTCCAGCCGTCTTTCCTTCCATTGTTCCATTTCCTGAAAGTAGGCTTCCGGATCGGCAACTACTGACGCTTTCTTCTGACAGCCTGACGCAGTGATGGCGATAAAGGGGATCAGAAGATATCGGGCAATACTCCGCATGGAACTGGTTTTGGTTCGAGGCCTAAATATCGCATAAAAAATTATATTTTTGCAGCCAGTCAGGAGAGATGCCGGAGTGGTCGAACGGGGCGGTCTCGAAAACCGTTGTGCCCTCACGGGCACCGGGGGTTCGAATCCCCCTCTCTCCGCAACACAGGGAATAACCCGCAGTCGAAAGCTGTGGGTTATTTTTTTCCTGCAGCGTTGAATGATTGCTTTGAATAGCCCGCAGTCGAATGGATGTGGGATATATTTTTCCTGCAGTGTTGATTGCTTGCATTCAATATCCCGCAGTCGAAAGGATGTGGGTAATTTTTTTCCTGCAGTGTTGAATGATTGCTTTGAATAGCCCGCAGTCGAATGGATGTGGGGTATATTTCCCTCTGACAGGGTT
>CAZNSZ010000214.1:0-2410 GCA_964575865.1 uncultured Bacteroides sp.
GGCGGCAAGTGGATCTCCTGGAACAAAGACCTTGCCTCTGCCTATGCACACTGGAAACGGGGCGACCTGTCCCTGAAGGATTACTTCTCCTCGCTTCGCGGACACAAATACTCCGCGGATATCCGCAGGGAAGATCTGAGGCCGTTCCTCTGCTTCATTGGCCGGAAGCTCACCGGAAGGGCCCATCTGGAATAACCTTCTGAAATGACCTGCCTGCGGTGAGGATGCTGGTTGCACCAGGCAACAAAATATTGACTTTCTGCATGATAAAGGGTAACTTGAGGTTGCAAACCCCAAAAAATACCCATCATGAAAAAGACATTGGCTTTCCTGTTCCTGCTTTCGGCAGCAGTGTTCATCATGGCCCAGTCGGAACCCGACTTTGATGCCATTGCCGAGAACATCGTCAACCATTCCCTCCAGGTGCAGCCCGGTGAAGTGGTCATTCTCAATGGGACGCCGGCAGAAATGGATCTGCTGGGTGCCATGTTCGTGGCAGTTTCCAAAGCCGGCGGACAACCCAGCATTGATATCACTATTCCGGAGGCCAACAAACGGGCCCTCATGGAAACCCCCATGGAACACCTGGGCCAGGTCCCAAAATACTATGTCATGCAAATGAGCATGGCCGATTGCTTTTTCGGAGCCGGCTCCAGCCAGAATCCGGCGCTATTTGCAGATGTGCCTGAAGAACGCCTGACTGCCAGCAGAAAATCAAATTCCACGGTTCTGAAACTGGTGAACAATTCCAAGATCCGAACCGTCGGGCTAGGCCAGACAGGGGGAATTCCCACTAAGGCCTATGCAGAGATGACAGGTGCTGACTTCGCTGAAATGCTGGACATGTTCTGGAATTCAGTGAATACGGATTATCAGAAAATGTACTCCACCGGGGACAAACTCGCCAGGTACCTGAAACCCGGTGGCGAGGTCCGTCTGACCAGTGCGGCAGGAACGGACCTTCGCCTGACGCTGGACACCCATACCCCCCGGATCAACAGCGGCAGATGCCTGGACAACCAGGATCCCTTCGGACCCTCCATGGCATTCCTGCCCGCCGGTGAGGTATACGCCTGCGTCGATCCCGAAAGTGCCAGCGGAACCGTCGTAATTCCAAGCATGAGCTTCAGAGGGCAGAAGGTGACGAACCTGACCCTTCAATTTGAAAACGGATCGATCGTTGATATTCAGGCAGACAAGAATGCTGAGCTGATCACGAACCTGCTGAAGAACAGCGATGAACAGTCAGCAATGCTCTCTGTAATCGATCTGGGCATTAATCCTGACAGTCATCCCCTTCCGGGATCAGATTTCTATTCCTGGGAGATGGCCGGCCTGGTGACCCTGGCAACAGGGGGGAATGCCTGGGCGGGCGGAGATCTGATCTCCGACAGCGGCCTGACCCTTCACGTTGCTGATTGTGAACTGAGCGTGGGTGGAAAGCAGCTGATCAGGGATGGCGTGCTGGTGGCAGAATAGATGAGCTGACATACGTATGTAAGAAACCCTGGCAAATGACTATATTGGACCATCAGGAACCAGGGTAATTCTGAGATTTTTGAATTACCCCTTAAACCAACCGGCACCATGTACAATTCCAGGGTTTCTTCTGTTATGAAGCTCCTGCTTTCAGGAGTGCTTTTCACGTTTCTTGCAGCCACTTCCTTCTCCCAGAGGATCACTGTGGAAGGGGATCAGTTTCATGTGGACGGAAAGGAGATCTTCATGAACGGGGTCAACACCCCATGGGACAACTGGAACGATTTCGGCGGGGAGTATGACCATGATTTCTGGGACAATGAATTCCGGAGAATCAGGGAGGCAGGCGGGAATGCTTCCAGGATCTGGATCACCTGCAACGGGGATGTGGGGATCGACATCAGTGAGGATGGGGTGGTGAGCGGAGCAACCCGGGCGCACTGGGAGGACCTGGATGACATGTTCGCCCTGGCGGCCAAACACCGGGTATATGTGATGGCCACCCTGATCTCATTTGATCATACGAAGGATACCTACAAAAAGTATCAGCGCTGGCGGAACATGTTCGCCGATACGGCCCGTATCGGCAGCTATGTCAACCATTATGTGATCCCGTTCATTCAGAGGTATCAGGAGAATCCCTATCTCTGGTGCATCGATATTTGCAATGAGCCGGAGTGGATGCACGACAACCCGGAATGCGGAAATATTGAATGGAGCAGGTTGCAGTACTTTGCGGCCAGGGTGGCGGCGGCAGTACATGAACACAGTAAAGTGCTGGTCACACTGGGCAGTGCGGGGGTGAAATGGAACGGAACCTGTCCCGGTTGCCTGGGAAATTTCTGGAGCGACCGGAACCTGCAGGCACAATACTCCTCTCCCGAAGCCTTTCTTGATTTTTATTCGCCCCACTATTACGGGTGGAATGTCA
>CAZNSZ010000215.1:0-2407 GCA_964575865.1 uncultured Bacteroides sp.
GATGTGGGATTGCCCACCAAGATCACCTCCATGGGCGGGAAGTTCCTGTGGGACGATTGCAAGGAGGTCCCCGAGGTGCTGACGTCGGTGTATCATTATCCGGAGGAGAATAAAATCATTCAGTTTGAAGTGCGTCCATGGTGCACCAACACGGAGCAGGGGGTCACAGTTGGGAATATCTTTTACGGGGAGAAGGGGATCCTTGTGGTGGATGGCTATGACAGTTATAAAACTTACATGGGCAAAGACCGCGAACCGGGTCAATCGGGAAGTGACGGGAGTGCATCCGGGTCCGAGATGGATCGGGGACTGGGTGGTACGGACGGCCATTTTGCCAATTTCATTGAAGCCGTCCGCAAACATGATGCTTCCATACTGACAGCCCCTGTGGAGACAGCCCACCTCTCTTCGGCACTGGCGCACCTGGGGAACATTGCCTACAGGCTGGAACGGGTACTGCACTTTAATCCCGACAGTGAGCTGTTTGTCAACGATCCGGAGGCTGACAGGATGCTGTCACGGAATTACCGGGAAGGATTTGAAGTTCCGGAGCTTGTTTAGTACAGGATATTACGCTCCATCAAATAAGATCATGAAGAAACGAAACACGTTCATGGCACTCTCTGGCCTGATGATCGGAATGTTACTGATGGTCCGGTGTGCCGGAAATGATCAGATCGAATTCAGGGCCGACGGGGATCAGCAACAGGTCGAGGTTTTCATTGACGGGGAATTGTTCACCTCTTACATATACCCTGAACACATTAAGAAGCCTGTCCTGTGGCCGGTCGTCTCAAAGGGAGGCAATGAGCTGACCCGAAGCTATCCCATGGTGATCAGGGAGGGGGACCGCACCGACCATCCGCATCATGTGGGCGTCTGGTTCAATTACGGGGATGTGAACGGACTCGATTTCTGGAACAATTCTGAAGCAAGAGCCCCGGAGGACCGGCACATGTATGGAAGCATACGTCACCTTTCGGTGGAAAAAGCCGAAGGCGGAAAAGGCTCAGCCGAACTCTCCACCCGCAGCGAATGGATCAACCCGGATAACAAGGTTCTTCTATCCGAGAAAACCAATTTTCATTTTATCGTTGAGGATCAGTTACGTATCATTGACCGGACTGCCATCCTTGAAGCCATGGTGGATACGGTATGGTTCAGGGATAACAAGGAAGGGATGTTCGCCATCCGGGTGGCCCGTGAACTGGAGCTGCCTTCGGAAGGGGAGACGGAACTTGTGGATGCACATGGAAACATCACTGTGGTGGAAAGCAGTGAGAACAGTGCTGTCAACGGCAACTACAGAAGCGCCGAAGGTATTGAAGGCAGTGAAGTCTGGGGGTCCCGCTGCCGCTGGATGAAACTTCACGGGGAGATCAACGGGGAGGAGGTGTCCCTGGTGATCATCGACCATCCTTCCAATCCCGGGTATCCCACCTACTGGCATGCCAGGGGGTACGGTTTGTTTGCCGCCAATACGCTGGGACAGAAAGTCTTTTCAAATGGATCAGAGGAGCTGAACTTTCATCTGACCAGGGGTCAGAGGGCGACCTTCCGGTACCGGCTTGTGGTGGCTTCCATGGACCTGGAAGATGCAGAGATCAACCAGCTGGCCGATGATTTTGCAACAACCGGCGAATGATGAAAGAGCGATACGAACCACATATTGAAGCATCCATAAAAGATCCGGATGATCTTTAAAACTCTGAGCTATGCACAACCCTTCTCCAATGAATAAGACAATCCACAAAGAATACCATGGAGTAGTTGTTCCCATGGTCACCCCTGTCAAGGAAGATCTGTCTCTTGATCAGGCGGCTGTTGAACGGATCTGTGAGAACTGTTCAAATCACGGGATCGCTTTGCTCGTACTTGGGACCACCGGTGAATCCCCTTCTGTTTCCAGAAAGGACAGCGTGCAGCTGGTGAAGATGGTATCCGGTTACCTCAGAGGGAAGACGAAAACGTATGCCTGCCTCACGGGGAACAGCGTTTCAGATAATATTGAGGATGCAAAAATGTATATCGATTCCGGGGCAGACGTGATCGTTTCGACCCTTCCAAATTATTATTTGATCAGGCCTGATCAGATGTACGCCTATTATTGGAGACTGGCCGAAAATCTGCAATTCCCGGTCATGATCTACAACATTCCTGCGGTGACCAATATGTCCATCCCGCTGGAGACCGTAAAGGAACTCGGCAAGCACCCCTTTATTCTCGGCCTCAAGGATTCCGAAAGGAATGAGCAGCGAATAATGGAAGGGATAAAGATTTTCCATGAAGACAGGGACTTTTCCTATTTCGTTGGTTATGCCGCCCTGTCAACCAGGTCCCTGATTGAAGGGGCCGACGGTATTGTCCCCAGTACCGGCAACCTGGTGCCTTCCATGTTCAGTGCATT
>CAZNSZ010000216.1:0-2390 GCA_964575865.1 uncultured Bacteroides sp.
TACCGGATGACCTATCTGGAGAACGGAGAGAAAGGAATCGAAAACCTGCTGTCCCTCGGGATCTCCCCCTCCCACGAGGAGGATGCGGTCACCGGTGCCGACATGGTGATCCTGGCGGTCCCCGATGTGATCCTGGGACAGGTCTCCGGGGAGATCGTGCCAGCGATGAAACCGGGGGCGGCAGTGGTCACGCTTGATCCGGCCTGCGCCCTGGCAGGCAGGCTCAGTCACCGGGATGACCTCACCTATTTTATTGCACATCCCTCCCACCCCAGTGTGTTCAACTGGGAGCCGACCGAGCAGGCGCAACGGGATTATTTCGGGGGATCACTGGCCCGACAGACCATTGTCTGTGCCCTGTTTAAAGGAGAGGAAGGCCTTTACGGCCCGTGTGAGCAGCTGGCCCGTGACATGTATGCCCCTGTCAGCAAATCATTCAGGATCACTGCCGAACAGATGGGACTGCTTGAACCGGCCCTGGTGGAGACCCTCTGTTCCACCCTGCAGGTCATTGTAAGGGAAGGACTGGACGAGGTGATCCGCAGGGGCGTACCTGCGGAGGCTGCCCGTGAATTCCTGCTGGGACACCTCAACATCCAGCTGGCCGTACTATACGGCGAAATCCCGGGTGCCGTCTTTTCCGATGCGGCCAACAAGGCGATCGACCGGGGCAAACCACTGCTGGTTCGTCCGGACTGGAAAAACGTGTTTGATCCCGACAATGTGATGGAACAGATCGAAGATATTACAAAGTAAACCGCATTCACACTGAACCGATATGAAACCCTTGAAATTTGCCATTTTCGGCACCGGATTCTGGTCACAGTTCCAGCTGGGAGGCTGGCAGGAGCTGGCAGGAGCGGAATGTGTGGCCCTGTATAACCGTACGCTTTCCAGAGCGGATGATCTGGCGGAACGCTTTGGCATCCCGCGCACCTATGATGATCCGGAAGCCCTGATGCAAAAGGAAGATCTGGATTTCATCGATATTATCACGGATGTGGACACCCATGCCCGGTTTACGGAACTGGGTGCCCGGTATGGAAAAGATGTGATCTGCCAGAAACCGATGGCGCCCGACTTCGGGACCGCCAAACAGATGATGGAAGTAACCCGGAAGGCAGGCGTCCGGTTCTATGTGCATGAGAACTACAGGTGGCAACCACAGTTCCGGCGGGTAAAACAGCTGCTTGACGGGGGTGCCATCGGAACCCCCTTTCGATGCAAAACAGGATTCAACACGGCCTTCCCTGTCTTCGACACCCAGCCCTTCCTGGCACAGCTTGAACATTTCGCCCTCACGGACCAGGGATCCCACCAGTTCGATGTGCTCCGGTTTCTTTTCGGAGAAGCGGAATCCATCTATACCCGGATACAGACCGTCAAACCGGATATCAAAGGCGAGGATGTGGCCACCAGCCTCCTTCGGATGAAAAGCGGGGTGGTGTGCATCCAGGAGATCTCTTTCAGCTCCCTGCTGGAGCAGGAAGTGTTCCCGCAGACCCTCCTTCTGGTGGAGGGAGAGAAAGGGAGCATCCGTCTCGATCCCGGTTTTGAGATCACTGTGACCACCGCGGATGGGAGCCTCCGGGAGACCGTCCCCATGAGGACCTACCCGTGGCAGACCGACCGGCTGGTACCTGAACCACCCAGCATTGTGGACTGCAACCGCAACATTCTGGAGGATATGCAGGGAATGGGAACTGCGGAAACCACCGGGGCGGATAACTTTGAGACGGTCCGGTTGGTCTGGGCCGCCTACGAATCGGCCAGGGAGAACCGTGTGATCGAACTGGGGAAGGATTTCTGATGGAGGGGACATTTCATGGGTTTCGTGAATTGTCTGCAGGCGGGGTTTCCCTGCTCTACCGGGATGGGGAGATCAGGCAGATCGATGCGGGAAGGTTCCGCGTCCTGAACGGGATCTATCCCGCTGTGAGGGACAGGAACTGGGGAACCGTGCGGGGAGTGACTGAAAAGGAGGATATCACCCGGGACAGCAATGGGATCCGCATCCGCATTGTTATCCTTTACATGCAGGAGGAAATCCGTTTCCGGTCCGAGCTTGAATACAGGGTGACAGACGGCGGGGTGGATGCTTTTTTCAGGGGAAAGGCAGAAAGCAGCTTTATGAAGAACCGCATCGGACTGAACGTGCTCCTGCATCCACCGGCCGGGAAAGGCGTCCAGGTCACAGTGCGCCACAGTGACGGTACCCTTTCCAGGAATACCCTCGAGGCCCGGGTCTCACCGCACCAGCCTGTGATGGACATCACCGGCATGGAGTGGACCGCCGGCGACCGGATCGGTGCCTCCCTGGAGTTCCGGGACGGGGTGTTCGAAATGGAGGACCAGAGAAACTGGTCCGACGCCTCCCTGAAAATCTACAC
>CAZNSZ010000217.1:0-2390 GCA_964575865.1 uncultured Bacteroides sp.
AAGCTTAAGTTCAATTGTTACGGATGCCTCTTTCCTGATGGCTTCGTTTGCAATTGCTGAAATGGAGATATAAAAACTCCTGGCTACCTTTTCGGCTATAACAGGGTCAATCCCTCCGGCAGAAATTGACACCGTGTAAAGCGAGAATACCAACCACATTGCCATCGATCGCATGAGCGATTTGCAGCCGTATAAGCAGATTCCCAGTGAATTCATGGGATCAGTATTTGATCAGTTTCTCTCTTGCTTCGAAACAACCGTTCCAGGCGCGTACCAGATAGATCCCTCCCGGCAGGTGAGAGAGGTGTATTGTGTAAAGCGGATCAGTGATCTGTTTTTTGTAGATGAGCCTGCCGTCGATCGCACGGATAGCGACCACGTAGGTACCGGTATTCCGGGCTTCAAGGTGGAGCTTTTCAAAGACCGGATTTGGGAATGCGGTAAAAGTGACCGTCTCTCTGAGCGGATCAGGGATTGATGTAACAAGGTTCGTGAGGGAGAAGCTGTCCCCCGCCCGATAATTGCCTGACTCGGCCAGGATACGGATTTGTACTTCTCCATGATCTATCCCTCTGATGATAAGCATGCTGTCATATATCCAGGTAGATACTATGGTGGGGTCGCTGAGGTCACAAACCGTATAATCAATTTTCCCGTCTGTGGCATGCGAAAAATAAGCGGACAGATCTATCAGCAGACTGTCCTTATCCATCAGCAGATCCGGTATTTTATTTTCCAGGACCACTTCGCTCAGATCATATGTCCAGATCCTGTCAATGCCAGGTTCAAACGAAGATGTGCCTCCAAGAAGATAGATCCTCCTTCCTGCTGCAACTGCTGCTGCCAGGCAGAGTTGTCCCGGAAGTTCATCCACTGCGCTCCATGAATCAGTGCTGACGCGATATTTGAACACTCTGTTGAGCATGCCTGCGTTCAGGGTGACCTTCCCCCCAAAAAGATAAATGTCATGGTTAATGGCCACCGAAGCCATTTCACAGATTTGCGTTGGAACGGATGCGATGGATGCCCAGCAATGTGTGACGGGATCGAACACCTCTGCAAGTTTTAATCCTGCAGGGGCATCAGGATCACTTATCCCTCCGATGGCATAAAGTTTCCCGTCCACTGTCACTGCAGCATGCCGGTACCGGGGGGTGAGCATATCCGGTTCCCTGTGCCAAAGATCTGTGCCGGGATCATACCTGTACAGGGTTTTCAGGGATTGTTGATCCTGATTGATCCCGCCGCATACAAAGATCTGGCCCATTATCGCGCAGACTCCAATGCCCCCCAGGGCAACCGGCAAATCAGCGCACATATGCCAGCTATCCGTTTCCGGATCATATACATCCACACGGGCACTGTAAACTGGTTCTTTCCCATCAGCGGCCGTTCCCCCGATGACATACAGTTTGTTTCCCAGCACGCAGGTATGATCGCCGAAAAATGAACGTGGCACGGGAAGGGGTGCAAGGGTGGTATCCCAGCGATCACTGCCGGGATCGTAGCTCCATACCTCTTCTCTGAACTCAGCCGGATCATCTTTCCCGGACAATCCTCCGATGACATAGATCCTGCCTGCGAGCATCTCGCCGCTCATCGCTGATCTTGTCCCGGGCATCGCCTGCAGGGTGGACCAGTACCCGTAATCAAAGTGACAGGGATCGGTCTCCTGCGAATGGAGGGTGCCGTGCATGATGGAGAAGGCAAAAAACAGTATCAGAAGAATGCCTGAACACCTTGTACAACAGCCATGGATGTTGCCCCCCAGAATCTGCATAGAGACCCCCTTATCTTACAGTTTATCACAAAGTTACTGCTTAAAACAGGTGGATTTCTAACAGATTATTGTCAAGATTGGACAGAATTCTGCCAGCATGGGGCAGGACCCTCCAGAGATGGAGAAAGCTTCGGGGCAAAAATGCAATACGTTTAGTTCAGGGATGACCGGCTCCTTCGCTTCACATACTCCGAAGGATTGATCTTAAATAGTTCCCTGTAGCATTTGGCAAAATAGGAATGGTGGGTGAATCCCACCTCGTACATCACCCCGGTGATATTGTCCATTCCCCGGTCAAACAGCGCTGCTGCTTTCTTCAACCGGAAGTTGCGGAGGAGGTGATTCGGGGTTAAGCCCGTCAGGGCCTGTACTTTTCGGAACATTTGCCTGCTGCTCATGCCCAGTTCCATGGCCATTTTCTTCATATTGAAATCAGGGTCAGATGCGCGATGATTGAGGAGAGCGAATATTTTTTCCATCCACTGATCCTTTGATGAAACCGGGATATCTTCCTGCTCGCCGAAGAGAAACTGCCACCTGAAATTTTCCCTCAGCCTGGCTCTCTGATCGATCAGGTTCTTCACCCTGATCATTAATTCCTCGGCATCGA
>CAZNSZ010000218.1:0-2251 GCA_964575865.1 uncultured Bacteroides sp.
TGTTCCTCGATATCGAGATGCCCGGGGAGAGCGGTTTCGAGCTGTTCCGCTATTTCGACCATTTTCATTTCGATGTTGTCTTTACCACCGCCTATAAACACTACGCGATCCAGGCCATAAAATATGCAGCACTGGATTATCTTTTAAAGCCAATCAACTTCATCGACCTGCAGGAGGCTGTTTCCAGGATGGAAAAGAAGATCCAGCTCGGACAAAGGCAGGAGCGGATCGAGGCCATGCTTTCCAACCTTTCTATTGGTGAGGACATCCGCAACAAGATCGCCCTCCCAACCATGGAAGGCTACCGGCTGGAACAGATCAATTCTATATCATATTGCGAGGCCGATGAGAACTATACCCGGATACACCTGTCCTCTGGAGAAGTCTTTGTCGTGCCCAGGACATTAAAGAGCATCGAAGAACTCCTTCCTTCATCCTATTTTTTCAGGATACACAAGTCCTACCTGATCAATCTGAATTATGTCAGAAATTACACGAAAGTCAACGGATACAAGGTGGCTTTGGAGAACGGGACCGAGCTGGATGTGGCCGTCCGCCGGAACGAGGAGTTCATCCGTGTGCTGACCGGCAGAAAATGATCCCCAGGAACATGCGCTCCTCAATCGCCATATTGCTGCTCATCCTATTTGCCTGTCCCTGGCAGGTCCTTGGCCAGCATTACCACACCCGAAACCTGACCATGGCTGATGGCATGCCTTCCAATTCGGTCCGCTCGCTGCTCAAGGACTCATCTGGCTACCTTTGGGTGGGAACAGATGCTGGCTTATGCCGTTTTGATGGAAAAAGGTTCAGGATCTATTCTTCCCGGGATGGATTTGACGGAGCGATGATCTGGTCCATGGCAGAGGATGGCAACGGCAACATGTGGTTCGGGGATTATGGGGGCGGCCTCTGGAAATACGACGGGATCCGTTTTCGCCACTACACCAAAGCAGACAGCCTGGTGGACAACCGGGTGAGAAAGCTTTACTATAGTAGGAAATGGGACCTGCTGATGGTGGGCACCCAGGCCGGGATTACCGTATATGATGGCAGGACGTTCAGCCATATTAACAGGGCCACAGTCAATGCCGACCGCGACCCTTGGGTGATGGAGTTCCTGGAATTCGAAAACATGATCGGCATCTATACCTTCGATCCGGTCAGTTATGGTTATTATCCCGGTGAAAGGAGGACAGAACCGTTCGGACCTCAGGATACGGTGCATAAAGCGGGCTGCATGTCCCGTTTCAAAACCTCCGGTGGGGAAATATTACGGGCATTCCGAAACGGCATCGAAATTTATGGGAAGGACGGGAACAGCAAGGTGATAAATAAACCTGGAAATGCCCCCGGCAACAGGGACATCGGCGAGGTGTTCGGCATGGCGGAAGACCGGTATGGAAATGTCTGGCTGGCATCCTGGACCGCCAACCTCAACAACCCGGGCGGGCTTTTCTTCTATGATGGGGAAAGGATATTAAAAAGAAATGACATCCTGAATGCAGATCCCATTGCCGGGTGGTGCATTCATTACGATGACGAAGAACACATCCTGTGGTTCGGCACCCTGGACATGGGGCTGTTCATGATCCAGGAGTCGATCTTCGAATACATTGCACCTGCTGAGTTCGGCCTAACGGAATTCAACATCAGCGACCTGGCCGAGGACCCCGACGGCAACCTGTTCATCCTGAACAAGAAAGGCCTGGTTATTTCATATTCAGACGGTTCATTGTGGAACGTAGACAACCGCATGTTCTTTGATGCATACCTTCGCTTACTGCAGAAAAAGGGCCTGCAGGACCCGCGTGGACAGGATTTCACCTCTTTTATGAACATTCTTGACAACAAGGACCTGGCATTCCAGGATGATACCAACTTGTGGGTCACCTCAACCCAGGGTTATTACCGGATCAGCAGCAAGGATCGGACGGTCGAGTGCATACTTAAGTCGGGTTTCGGAGCCGGGTCTATCCAATTCGACTCACTTGGCCGCATGGTGTCGACGCCAGACTGGGGTCCCTATGGTATTCTCGAGCCCGATGAATCAGGCCTGATCAGGTACAAAACCCATATCAGGGGCATGGAGGTCGGGAATTTCACAGATGTGCTCCCCATCCCGGACATGGCTGACATGTGGATGAGCAGCTGGACTTATGGTCTTTTCAAGGGGTGGGACACCGTGTTCGCGAATTACAATTCCTCGAATTCTCCCCTGGAGGATAACCTGACTGCGATATGCCGGGAT
>CAZNSZ010000219.1:0-2246 GCA_964575865.1 uncultured Bacteroides sp.
CTTTGAATAGCCCGCAGTCGAATGGATGTGGGGTATATTTCCCTCTGACAGGGTTGTATGGTACCGAAAATGTGGCTGGAGATTTCGATTATCCGTTTAGTAACCTTATTGATACTTTATCGGATAATTATTAACCCTTGAAAAAACTGATTTAGCAGATAACTACCTGATAAGTATAATAACCGGATACGTAATATCCCTTTTCCTGAATTCAGAGCCAGATTATCTGCAATTCCCCTCACTCGCGCTGAATGATCACCAGCCAGTCCTTGTCGATCTCGGCGGGAGGATCTCCCAGATGCACAGTGCCATCGGCGAGAATGGACTTCACGGAACCTTCCAGCAGGGCTTCCCCTGTCCGGGGATTGAACCAGCGCACCGAATACCTGTGTCCGGAATCCCCCAGTTCAATGGAGGTGCCCCCTGTGCCCTGTGGCAGGTAGACCGCATAAACTTCATCTACCAGTGCAAGGCAAAAGGAGGATAGGTCCTGAGTGAGGCCATCTGCAGGGACCATCCTCCAGAACGGAAGATAATTCTCGAAGAAAAGCCGGGCGTAACGGTTCTGATCCCAGAACAGATCCCGGCTCCGGAAGTCTTCACAGGTCAGGTCAGACTGGGGGCTCGAATATCCGAAGTACCATTCAACCCCATACCCCCCTGCCATGAGCGTTCCATACAATGCATTGATCCTGGCATCGTTGTGTTCCGGGTCCTCTTCATCGGGCAGCAGAGCATACCTGGCACTCCCTGGTTCGTCCACAGCCAGCGCCCAGGGTTTGCCTGTTGAATCCGATTTGGTCCGCCATTTCAACACCCTTTGATGAACATCCCTGAACGCGCTGTCACTCAGCTGAAGGGAGGCGCCGGTCAACGGGGATTGATCCCCTATCAGTTCCGCATAACGGTCGTCCTGGTTGGGAAACGTGTGCATGACCAGGTGATGATGATAAGGATCGAGGCCATGAATGTAGTTGGCCGCTTTTTTCACTTCCCCGATGGGCTGGTTGTTTTCTTCTCCCAGGTTCCAGTTCATGGCCAGATGGTGGCCGAACCGTGCGATCAGCTCCCTGTAGTATAGTTTCCCCTCCACCCCAAAGGTTCCCCCGTCCATCAGGTGATCGGTTTCGGTCTCGTGGGTCTTGAAGTGCAGGAACATTCCCTGCGTCTCGGCATATTCAAAGATCCTTTCCCACTGTTCCAGCTTCGACACGTCGAACCTGGTTCTGTGAAACAATGAATCCCATGCCTGCCGGTGGTTTTTGTCATTGGCATATTCGGTATAGGCTTCTTCGGTAACTTTAAGAAGGTGGGGGAAGACATTCCGGTCATCCCCGTCCACATTGAAGGTCAGAAAGGAAAAAGCGTTCAGATCTTCTGATGCCAGATAGTGAATGGCACCCATCAGGTTCATTCCTTTTCCGCCCTGCCAGGAATAGGGGATCATTTCCTCCTGCACATCGCGACGGTGCGGTTCCCAGGTTTTACGGAGTCCGTATACATCCGTAGTCGCGTCAAAGTCCTCGTATCCAAGCAGGTTCTCTGGTGCATCTGCCCCAACTTTGATGAAATAGTCTCCTGTGCCGGCATACCTCAGATAGGGTCCGCCCACATACTTCAGACGTCCCCTGGCCCTGTTGTCGCTCCCTGATTTATCGGTGGGTCCGATAATAAAGGAGCCTGAGGTCCCGTCCATATAACCGGCGCTTTCAGCTTCCGAATACACGTCTGCAACTGCGATTCCATTCCCTTTTTTAAAGGAAACAACATACTCCCAATTGCCTGCCTTCCCGGGAGCAAAGCGAACGATCCATTTGTTGCCCGATGTGGCCCCAGTTTCCGCAGCATTGCCGTCTGCTGCGAAAAATCCAGGAACTGTATATGTCTCTTCCTCAAAGGAGAAGGTTACATCCATCCTGTAATCCAGGAACGGATTGACTTCATCGGTCTCGCTGGTCTCCGGGCCGTCAAACACCAGGGAGATGCGGTGCCATTGTTTGAATTCCCCTTCGAGGGTGCATGAACGATCCCGCTGGCATGAAATAAGGATAGCAATACCCATTAGGACCGGGATCACCAGCCAGCCTGACATTTTCTGGTTCTGTTTGCTCATGATAACATCAACGTATTGCGGTTAAAAGGAATTAATCTGTATCTGGATGTTGTTTATACCGGGCTGCAACCTGATCGATCCGAAGCCCGGGTTCACAGTCACCCCGTTGATCGTAATGACTGCATCTTCAAGG
>CAZNSZ010000220.1:0-2176 GCA_964575865.1 uncultured Bacteroides sp.
TTCCCAAAAGGAAGGGGGGGAATCACTAAAAAAAGGTAGGGTTTATCCTACCCTCCAAAGATTCGGATCCTTTGATCAGTTCAGACTCTCCGCTGCTTTCTCAGCCTCCTGCAGGTGCAGGTACATGATGTGGTTGTAAGAGGCCCTGTTTTCCCAGGCCTGGTTGAGGACGGCCAGTGCCTCTTCGTATTGCCCCTTTTTGTACAATCCCCAGCCCTTTGTATCCAGAAGGGCAGGATGGCCGGGAAAGCGTTCCAGCAGCTGTTCATTCAGTTCCAGGCCCTCGTCCACATCGATGTCGTGATCCACCAGGAAGTAGGAGAGGTTGTTCTTCCAGTTCGGGTTCTCCGGTTCAATGACCGTGGTTTCCCGGTAGTATTCCTCGGCTTCATCCATCATTCCCGCCTTGGTGTAAATGAAACCCATTCCACTGAAAATCATGGCCCCGGTACAATAAGTCACGTTTTTCCTGGTATCCTGGTATCGGGCCAGAACCGTTTCCGCCTCCTCTTTTTCACCCCTCGCCAAAGCACAGATGGCCTGGTATTCCAGGACCCAGTAATTCTGTGGAATTACGGCGATCCCCAGGTCATAGAGTTCGTTCTCCCTTTCATGATTGCCCAGCTGGTGATAGGCATCTCCCATCATGAAATACACGTAGGGATTGCGCCAGTCGGTCCCCCACTCCCGGTGGATCTCCAGTGCCCTTTCCCAGATGGGCAGGGCCTCTTCATATTCATCGATCTTGTAGTAGTCAACCGCCAGCATATGGAGGTACATGGGATTCATTCTGTCCAGGTTTACCAGCTGCTTTGATATACTTATACTCTCCTCGGGGAAACCATAGTAGGTCGCATAGAGGTGTTCGGTAAGCAACCTGTCGGCGATGGGTAATTCTTCCTTTCTTTCATAAGCTTTATCGCACCAGTACCTGGAGAGCCTGGTGTTCCCTGCCTGTGCATAGGCATGGGACAGGAAGACGTATGCGGTGACAAAAGTGGAATCGGTCCCGATGGCCCTGTTGAACCACCGGATGGCCTGCTGCATGTCCAGTTCGGCCATCAGGGAATTCATGCCATGGATGAAATACCTGAACGCCTCAGAGGATCCGCTGTAGGCCATCCCGCTGTAAATAGGGGTCTTTTCATCCTCGGTGATCTTTCTGATCTCGACAAAATTCCTGATCAGGTCCGAAAGCGAATCGGCCATGACAAACAGATCATCCTCGGCATGGCCTTCCACAAGGAAGGTCCTGAAGACCTCTTCTTTTTCCGTATCCAGCAGCTGGGCGCTGATCCGTATGACGCTTCCGGCCTTTAGTATGCTTCCGCTAACCAGCGTTCTGGTATTCAGCTTTTTACTTATCTCACCTGCCAGCACTGGAGTGAGGGACGCATAGTTCACCTCCCGGACATTTTCAAGCGCTCCTGTAACAGCCTCATATTGCCTGACAGTGATCTCCTCCGAGTTGGAGAGATCAGCGATCAGCAGGTTCTGAAATCCCCCCGACCAGATGTTGTACAGGGTGTCGCCGGAGAGGTTCTCAAAGGGAAGCACCGCAAGGCTTACCTTCCCGTCCTGGTCCCTCACATCCGCCAGTTGATCCCTGGAAAAAATCTTCGGGTAGAGCAGAATGACCAGTGCCACCAGCAGGACCGCGATGACCACATCGCTGACTTTCAGCCGCCGCCTGCCCTTTTCAGCCATTGGGGCCGGATCGGCATGAACATCCAGGTCATCGGTCCTTTTGACTCCTTCCGGGGTGATGTCAAAGATCCAGGCCAGCACCACGGTGACCGGGAACCCGATGGCCAGTACCACGATGGTCAGGGTGACGGTCCAGGGCGGGAGATTGAGTGCCGGTGTGATGATATCCATCACTTCCAGCAGCACGAATGCCCCCGGTGCATACATGGCCACTACCCTGAGGACATTTCTTCTTTTCAGCTCATTGATGAGCCAACGGAGGTTTTTCCGGTCCTTGCTCATTGGTGTTGTGGGTTTGCTACTAAATATACAGAAAATTAAATAAATACATAGGTGTATGTATCCGGATCAGCCACCCGCGGTCAGGCTGTTGGCTGTGAATGGAACCATCGGGCTATTCGTCCCCTGAGGAGGTTCAGTCCTTTTTCGGGGGCCTGCTGATGGTCCTGGAAATGGAATGGGCGGCCAG
>CAZNSZ010000221.1:0-2139 GCA_964575865.1 uncultured Bacteroides sp.
AACAGCGCCAGTGAATCTCCATATACCGAGGACCTGGAGATCGGACTGACCATCAGGGTATTGAAGGAAAGAACCTGGTCCTGGAAGTACGTCAGTTTTGATGTCTCGGCGGATGCAGTCCTCATGGACAATTCCGGAGGTGATCCGACGGTCTGGGATGAATTCTCCTATGCGATCTCCGAAAAAGAACTGAACATGAATGTGGAAGGTACCTTATTGTATACTTCCTGGCTCGACCAGACGGAAGGGTATAAGTTTGAAGGGGGAATGGACATCACCCTCGATCCGGTGACAGGTGAAATCACCGGATTTTACGCCTGGAGCAATTCGGAGAGTATCTCGGACGGTGTGGTCACCCTGTCTGAAAAGACCGAGATCCGGGGGAAAGAGGGCATGCGGATCCCGATCGTATACGGGGACGGAAGTTACCTGGCCCACCAGGTGTCTGGTCAGGCAGTGTGCGGAGCCATCGGAAGCTGGTCCTATGAACATGCCTTGTACCCTGGGGAATCTTACGAATACAGCAACAAACTGGAGTCATATTCCTGCAGCGACAATTCCCTGATGCTCTTCTCCTGGGCAAAGGAGAGCGGGGCGCTGAAGGGCACGAAACAGCTCCGGGACCACATACTGACCATACAAGATCAACAGGATCTTCGTTAAATGCTTATTCCCTGATATGGGAAACCGCTGGCTAAAAAAAAGATTATGGTTCAGAATATACGCCACAAGACGGGTTTGATGATCTAAACCCGTCTTGCTCTCCCACCAGCACCAGGCCTGATCCGCTCCGGCGAGTGACCGGGATCAATCCCTTTACTCACTCTTTCCCGCAAAACTGGTGTTCACTTTCTATGATGGCATCAAAGTCTTCCTGGCTCAGGTAGATGGGTACAAAGTCGGTGCCTCTTGATTCGAGCATTTGATTAAAGGTTCTCAAATGGTTGGAAGATCCGCATGCAAGGTTATCGAAGATGGAGATGATGGCCCCGTTTTCGGTCACCTTCATGAATTCCCATAAATCAACAATGTCCAGATCCTCTATCTCTGCACCAACCGTAAGTGCCTCAATTAAATCCACTTCACCTCTGGTGACGAAATCAGTATAGAGGGTTTGCATATCCTCATTCTCGAAGGCTCCGATTTCTTCATGTAATGTATATTCGATCAAGTAATGATTCAGCAGACAGGTCACCTTTTCCATATGGATCTGTTCGCTTTCCGATATTTTTACGAAAACATGTTGCGGATATAACAGCGATAGGGTTAAATAGACATCCCTTGCCATTTTCTCCTCTTCCTGCATGAGCAGGAGCATATCCACCTCTTCCAGTGTTAACTCCTCGGGTGCATTCACCAGGCAGTTTAGATCACAGGGATCAGTAAAATTGAAGGTTTCAGGGGCTGAATTTTCTGAAAAACCCCCCTTCATTTCATGTTGTTCTTTGCTGCAACCTGATATGATGACCGCAGCGGAAATAACAATGGTTGCGATGGATTTCACTCTGATTCTTTTCATGGCTTGAAGTTTTTTTTTAGGAATACTAAGGTGGTTGAAGGGAGTAAAGCTGTCGATGGATACAGCTGGCTTGTTAATGTAAAGGTAGCGCATAACATATTCTTATACAATACATTATAAGATGATTAAATGAATTATATGGTTGATGGGAATTACCCATTTGGAATGGGTCAGATCGCCATATTGGGTAATATCTTCTACCCAGAAGGTGCAGAAATATGACGGAATTCCCCATTATTGGTTTCATGGTATAGAAATTTCATTTCTTTGGCGGGATCATTACATTGTTCATTTCAAGAATATTGAGCGAAGGGGAAAAACAGGGGCTGCCCGTATGATAGCAGGGCAGCCCGTTTTGTATCAGGCATATGGATTCAGTGGGGCGCAGATCAGGGATTTCATCTTCCTCCTCCGGCCACTACGAGCACATCCACATAGGTCAGGTTATGCTCGGGTACCACGACTGGATCGGCGACGCCCCCCTCATCTGATTCCGAGAAGGTCTTCATACCTCTGGTATCAACAATTTCAGCACTTGCATTGCCAATTACCGCACTCCCCAGATTGATGTTTGAAGCGGCTGCATAGAATGTGATCCTGTAATATCCTGCAACGGTTGG
>CAZNSZ010000222.1:0-2127 GCA_964575865.1 uncultured Bacteroides sp.
TATCGGTGGATGTGGTTGTCAAATTGTACGATTCCCTGAAGACCGAGCTGGGGAGCTTCGACGGGCCCGGCTCCGGACCTGAGATCTTCTATTTTGAAGCAAAAGAAGCGGGGGAATACACCCTCGAAGTGGCCCCTTTCAAGGAAAAGTCGGGCAAATATGTGGTGGAGCTGAAGGTGGTGGAGCCGGTGGCAACCGATCCGGAAAAACGGGCGGACCAGCTGTTCACCCCCTTCTCGGGTGATGCAACGCCCGGAGCTGTGGTCGGGGTGATGCGCGGCGGGGAACTCATTTACGCCAACGCATATGGAATGGCCGACCTGACCAACGGGATCCCCTTCACTACGGAAACCCCGTCGAACATCGGATCGGTCTCCAAGCAGTTCACCGCCATGGCCATCCTGCTGCTGGAACGCCAGGGGAAACTCTCCCTGGAGGATGATGTGCGCAAGCACATCCCCGAGCTGCCCGACTTCGGTGAGGTGGTGACCCTCCGGAACATGCTGGAGCACACCAACGGGTTCAGGGAGGTGTACAACCTGATGCCCATGACCGGGTGGAAGGGAACGGACAACCTTCGACAGGAGGATGTGCTGGAAATGCTGAAGCGGCAGGAGGAGCTGCAGGCGGCACCCGGTGAGGAATACAACTACAACAACTCCGCCTTCATCATGCTGGCCATGATCGTGGAACGGATCTCGGGACAGAAGTTCCCGGATTGGATGGCGGAGAATGTTTTCGGACCGCTGGGCATGGCCTCCACCGCGGTCCGTGCCGATCCGGTGACCATCCTCCCGGGGGCTTCACGGGGCTACGTGGTCGATTCCACCGGGTTCAAGGAGGCGGGTGACCTCTATGCCGCCTATGGTGCCGGGGGGATCTACACCACCGTGGGGGATTTCAGCAGGTGGCTGGGCAATTTCAGCAATCCTACACTGGGCGATGCCGAACTGATCTCCAGGCTGGTCACTCCGGACACCCTCAACAGCGGGGACACCCTGGAATATGCGCTTGGCATCGCCCTGGGAGAGTACCGGGGACTGAAGCAGTATAACCACGGCGGGGCCGACATCGCCCACCGGGCCATGCTGGTTTATTTCCCCGAAATCGATGCGGGTGTGGCTGTTTTGAGCAATCACGAAGCGTGCCCCACCGGCTTCCTTGCCTATGAGATGGCCAATACATTTTTCAGGGACGACCTGGAACCCGAAGAGGGCTCGGAAGAGGCAAAGGATTCCACAGGGATCACTGTCCCCGACCGTCTGCTGGAGGCCTATGCGGGGAAATACCTGATCACCAGCATGGGTTTTGAACTGGAATACAAGCTCAGGGACGGAGAGCTCTATATTTCCATCGAGGGGCAGCCGGAAGAAAAACTGATCCCCCGGTCGGATACCATATTCTGGATTCCCGACGGGGATGTCACCATCGAATTCAACCTGGACGGGCAGGGGAAGGTGAGCAGTGTGGTCCTGTCCCAGGGTGGGGCGGACTACGAAATGTTCCCCTATGAGCCCTACAGACCGGATCCATTGGAGCTGAAGGATTACGAAGGAAGGTATTTCAGCCCCGAGCTGGATATGATCTATACCCTGGAGGCCAGGGACACCACCCTGGTCATCAAGCTACGGAATACAAAGGATGTGGAGCTGTCGGCCATCGAAGAGGACAGTTACCGGGGGGATGTGTTTTTCATCAGCCAGGTGGACTTCCGCCGGGATGACGACGGGGAGGTGACATCATTCACGGTATCCAACGGCCGGACCAAAGGGGTCCGGTTTGAAAAGCAGTGACCCATGAACCGGAAACTGATCCCCCTCTGTATCGTGCTTTCCTTCGCTGTAGCGGCGACCGGAATGTGCCAGGAATCCCGGTTGATTTCGGAGCCGGGAAGTGTACCTGAAGTCCACGGGGAGCTTGTCAGGCCTGACTCCCCCGGACCCCATCCCGCCGTGATCATCCTGTATGGCTCCAGCGGGTGGAGACCCCTGTACGTGACCATGGCCGGTAACCTTGCCGAAGCCGGATTCGTCACCCTGGTGCTCGATTATTACGCCGCCACACCCGGGAGAACGGAATCCACGGATATGATGGAAGTCTGGCCCCTCTGGCAGGATGCCCTGCGGG
>CAZNSZ010000223.1:0-2090 GCA_964575865.1 uncultured Bacteroides sp.
GTGAACGAAGAGGTTCATCCTCATTGCATTCACAATACCGATGAGAATAACTCAGAAGCCAGATTGACCTGCTCCGGATTCCCCAGAACATAGACGACGTCTTTACTTTCGAACCTGGTCTCGGGTACGGGATGCTCCAAAATCTCTTCGCCCCGCCTGATGGCCATCAGGGTCACCCCCGTTCTGCTGCGAAGCCGTATCTGGAGCACAGTCCGGCCCTCTGCTTCCGAACCGGTTTCAACCTCAAGTGCCGAAATGGTCACATTGGGAAATTCATCCAGGATGGAGGGTTTGTGCAACTGGTCCCTGTCGGTCAGCTCACCGAGGTGCATGCTCCTGATATGTGAAATGATCCGGTTAACCTCCTGCCGTGTATACAGCCTCTGGACCAGGATCCTGTTGAAAAAGTCTATGGCGATCTCCAGTTTCTCCGGGATCACCTGATCTGCCCCCAGCTCATACAGTTGTTCAACATGCTCGATATGAGCTGCCCTGACCAGGATGTGCCCGTTCCGGTTCAGGTTCCGCACCCTCTCGATGATGGCCATGGAGGGGATCAGGCTTCCCACCGATATCACAATGATATCGGCTTTCTCCACATGGGCTTTCACCAGGATGGGCTCATTGACGGCATCGCCGTAGACAACGGCCTCGCCTGCTGAGATGCGTTCCCGTGCGATCAGGGGATCGAAAATAACTGATACGAATGGGATCCCGTAGTGCGTGGCCATCCTGGACAGTTTCAGGGCACTGCTGTCCTTTCCGATGATGACCAGGTGATTTTGCATTTCCGGGATTTCGACCTCACGCAGCGGGAACAGTCCTTCCACCATAAATCCCGGGATGGGCAGCTTCAGCAGGGCATTGGCCACCGGACGGGAAGCCCTGATCAAGAAAGGAGTCAGGCCCATGGTAATTACAGCGACTGCCAGGAATATCTGGTAATAGAATTCCGGGATGATGGACAGGCTGCTGCCGATCTTGGCCAACACGAAGGAAAACTCCCCCACCTGGCTGAGTGCCAGGCCCACCATGACCGTTCCACGGAAGGTGTGCCCGAGGATGAAGCCGGTTCCTCCAGCGATCACAGTCTTCAGCACGATCACCAGTAGCACGATCAGGGCCACCAGCATTAAGTTTTCCAGTACAAATTGCAGATCCAGTAACATGCCGATGGAGACAAAAAAGAAACTGGCGAAAATATCCTTGAAAGGGATCAGGTTCGCAAATGCGTTGTGGCTGTATTCCGATTCGGAGATCATCAGCCCTGCCAGGAAGGCCCCGATCGCCAGTGACATTCCCAGCTGGGATGTGAGCAGCGCCACTGCCAGGCAGAAGAGCAGGATACTCATGAGAAAAAGCTCCTGGCTTCTTGTTTTTGCAATCAGGTGCAATAGCCTGGGCAGCAGCCATTTGTTCCCTGCATACACGAGGCCGATAATCAGGACAGCTTTTAAGGCCAGTATGAATAGTTCCCGGGGAAATGCAGCCGATTCTCCCCCGAGCAGATTTGCCAGCAGCAGAAGGGGGACCAGCATCAGATCCTGGAAGATCAGGATGCCCAGGACGGTGCGTCCGTAATTGGAAGTGAGTTCGGACCGCTCCTGAAGGAGCTTCAGCACGATGGCTGAGCTGCTCAGGGCCGCAAGAAAGCCCACAAAGAGTGCGGCCTGCCAGTTCAGGTGCTGGGATCGCGACAGCAGAAAGAACAGGCCTGCGGTAAGCGACACCTGGATCAGTCCCCCGAGAAACACGATTCGGCGGATCTTGAGCAAATGTTTCAATGAAAATTCCAGCCCGATGGTGAACAGCAGAAGGATAACGCCGATCTCTGCCAGCAGCTCCAGGTCATGCTGTGAACCGATCAGGGCCAGAACATGGGGACCGGCCAGAATTCCGGTCAGCAGGTACCCGACCACTGTCGGCACCTTCAACCTTGAAAATACCAGGTTGACGACGGTTGACAGGGTGAAAATGATGACGATATCTCTCAGGATGTCAAGTTCCATGAGGCGATCACTCTTTGATGGTTGGTTCTTCCGGAAAGATACAGAAAAGTTCAGTGGATTACTCGCTTCGCTCGTGATCCC
>CAZNSZ010000224.1:0-2089 GCA_964575865.1 uncultured Bacteroides sp.
TGTACTCATGGTAATAGGCGGCCCCGTAGAGGATGTTGTCCGGGGGAGGGGCCTGGCCGGTCAGGATCAGGGTTCCGGTCAGAAAGTACAGGAAGCTCAGGTAACGGGTTCGTTTTTTCATCTTTGTCACTGTTTGGTTTCATGCGTCTGGGATGCCGTGGATTGTCCCGAATCCAGGGCGGGAATGACCGGCAGAACGGATACTCCCGGCATGCTGGTAAGCCTGTCGAGCATTTCATCGAGGTAGACCGCACTCACCGGGCCCCATCCCTCGTCGTCGATACCGTGGGTGTTGTAAATGAGCCAACCGGGAGGGCCCTGCAGGAAGGCACCGATGGTCCTGTCGAGGTGTTCATCGATGTTTCCTGGACCGAAGGAGGTACAGCCCAGCCTGAACTGACCGGGATACGGCAGCGGGTTGACAGGATCACCACCCGTCCGGATGGCCCTGAACTTTGTTTTCAACCAGGCTTCCAGCTCAGGTGTGGAGGCATTGTATGGCAGGTTAAATACCGATTCTTCTTCCCTGAACCCCTCCATTTCCTCTTCGAAAACGGCTATGCACCTGTTCACCAGCACCCTGGCCTCTTCCAGGGGCATCCGGGTGAGGTTGGCATGCCGGTAGCTGTGGGGCATCACCTCGTGTCCCCTCTTTTTCAATGCATTCCATAGGGTAAAATCCCCAACGGGCCAGTTGTGATAGGCGTCAGTGGAGCCCAGCTCCACAAGATGGGCGGAGGCGATGATGTTAATACAGGCAGACAATCCGTATTTCTCGAAAATCTCTGCGGTTTTAATGGTGGATTTTTCAAATCCGTCATCGAAACTGAGGGTGATTAGATGGGACGATCCTGCGGAAGCCCTCAGAGCAGGGGCCGATACCGCTGCCAGGGTGCCTGTAAGCATCCAACGGATCGACTCCCTGCGTGTCATGAACCCTTGTTTCATGTCTGAATATCTATTGTTCCCGGAAATTCCAGAGCAGTTCCATGGTCACCCCCCCGGCATCTTCCAGTTCGATATACTCGTACCTGCCCGAACCCGGTTTGCCCTCTTCCCCCCAGGTCCCCCCCATGGAGACCACATAACCACGGGTAGTGAAATCCTCCAGCACCCTGTCCATATCTTCCACCGAAAAGGCGAGGTGATGGATCCCTTCCCCGTGAAGCTGAATGTGGTCCTCATAAACGATGGGAGGCTGCAGCGGGATGCACCACTCATAGGCAATAGCGCCGTGCCGCTGCCAGCCCTGCATCAGGTCATGGTCGGCGGGATTTCCGTAGTAGTGGGGAGATCCCAGCTCCGGATGGTTCATCTGGAACGGAGGCATCCCGATTCGTTCCCAGAATGCGGAAACCGGCTCCGGATCCCTGATAGCAAATGCATACTGGTTCAGCTTCAGATTGTTTCTGTTCCCCGGCCCCAGGGAGGAGAACAGGAACTCCCCTTCCTCCCCTGCGACTAATCCCAGGGCATACTTCCCCTCATCTCCTGTATCCATAAGCACCAGGGTCATTTGGCCCTTGCAGGTCCGGAGCGTGATGCGTTCCAGGGTTGGAACCCCCATACCGTTCAGTCGTTCCACCTCCGACTCCAATTCCTCATGGCCGGGGAACCTGTGCACCAGGGCCATGGCTCCCTCTCCCTTCTCTTTAAGAAAAAGGTTAAACAGGGAATTCCCCCTGTCCGGCTGGATCCAGTTCACCCTGGCACCACCCAGGTTGGCACATATCCACCTTACATCTGCGGTTTGACCGTCGGAGGCTGATGTGATCTGCACGCGGCCCAGATCCATGATTCCCGAAAATCCCAGCTCCTGATAATGCGTCATGGTTTTTTCCGCATCCGACACCACCCAGATGACCTGATCCACATGCCCGTAGGCCTCCGGCAGCTCTGATGCATTCAGGGGTCCCGCACAGGCGGCCGATAAAGCAACAACGGCCAGCGGTTTTATCACCACCCCGGTAAGAAAAGCTGATTTTCCCATAACTGTCTGTTGTTTCTTCGATTGCCCGGTTATCATTGTGAATTAAGCATGGACCCTATTTCAGCTCCCGGCGCCTCAGCAGCGCCTCAAGGTAATAAT
>CAZNSZ010000225.1:0-2071 GCA_964575865.1 uncultured Bacteroides sp.
CGACTCCACCAGGGAGATGCTGGGCTGTGAGGGATACATGGATGAAAGCCCACGGGAGCTCAAACCCCTGCAGCGGCTGCGGGAGGAGATCCGCGAAGAGGGGTTTTTCCGCAGGATCTTCAGGAAGAAGGAGCGGGCGGAGGACCGGAAAAGGAAACGCAGGTGATCATACCCTGCCGACGATGTTATCCCATGCCGTCGCCGGGATGGGGCTTTCTGAGGTTTTTCCCGGAATCCTTCTTGTCGCCCTTCGCCGGTGGTTCTTTGCCGCCAGATGATGGCTGAACAGCGCCGCCGGGTGCCTGTGGGTCATTCACCCCCTCCGGGGCGGATTCCCCTTTTGCCTTTTTCGGTTGTGGTTTACGCTGGTTTGTCGGTCTGGTGGCATCGGAACGGATGTGCAGGTCGCGCTGCGGGAACGGGATCTCGATGCCGGCTTCCTTCAGCCGGGCATTGATCGTCACATGGATCTCGCTTTCAGTCGGCAGCCGGTACTCGATATCGGTCCAGGCCAGCAGCCTGAAATCGAGGGAGCTTTCCCCGAATCCGATGAAATACGCCCGCGGTTCGATGGATTTATCGACTTTCTCATGGGCATTGGCCACATCGAGGAGGATGGCCAGCACCTTTTCCGGATCGGTGCCGTAAGCCACCCCAACCCGGATGTCCATGCGGCGGTTGGAGTCGGAACGGGTCCAGTTGATCATCTGGTCGGAGATCAGGTTCCCGTTTGGAACGATCACCTCGGCCCCGTCGAAACTCCTGACTACGCTGGAGCGAAGCCCGATGGAAAGCACCGTTCCCATCAGTTCCCCCACCTGGACCGTGTCGCCCACCTTGATGGGGCGCTCAAATGCCAGGATCAGGCCCGAGACCATGTTGTTAAAAATGTTCTGCAGGCCGAATCCGATCCCCACCGAGAAGGCCCCCAGGACGATCGAAAGGTTGGTCAGCTCCATGCCGGCTGCGGCTGCAGCAAAAAAGAAACCTCCGGTGATCAGCGCGATACGCAGCAGCATGATCACGGTGCTCGGGACCCCCTTTGCCATGCTTACTCTGACAAACACATCCTTCTCCAGGATACGGGTGATCATCCGGGTGATCCCCACCGCGAGCCAGATTACGAATACAAAAACCAGGATGCTGGCCGGGGTGATGTTCACCTCACCGATCTTCCAGCCGGTGGTGAAGACCCGCTCTCCCCAGGTGAAGATGGCATCCTTGATCAGCAGGATACGGAGGGCACTGATGACAAAGAGCAACCACAATATGATGCGCAGGAGCCGTTCAGTCTTCCTGTAAATGATCTGGAAATCCTCCCGGATCCAGTTAAGCTTGTGCAGCCACTGGCTGATCAGCACCAGGTAGACCAGTGCGCCGGCGACCTTTGTGGTCACAAAAATAGAGAGAGCCACGATGAAGATCTCTATGGGCGCCAGGGTGAAGAACTCAGCCAGCCGGAAAGCGCCAACCAGGTTGGCAATGATAGAGATGGACAGCATCACGATAAAACCCTGTACGAGGGTACGGAGCACTTTGGCCACGAAGGGATTCTTTATGGCAGAGCCGGTGGGACGGCTCCGCAGGACCCAGACGAAGAAGATGATCCCGGTGACGGAGAAAGCCATCAGCAGGATTCTCATGAGGATATCGGGGTACAACATGAATTCGTAAAGGAAGGAGAGCAGGTAAATCACCACCAGCAATCCGATCCAGGTTTTCACATGCTGGTGGAACATGCGAAGAACGAAGACCAGGGTGGGGAACATCAACAGCATCAGGCTGATGGCCTGGTAGGTGTGGGGAAGTTCATGGTAGATAAGGCGGGTGACCAGACTCGTCAGGAAAAGCGTGGTCAGCAGCGGGGCCCTGATCAGGATCATATGGAATTCCGATTCTTCCACCTTTTCCGCAAAGATCAGGTTGCGGTAGTTGATCCGGTAATAGGAAGAGAGCCCCAGCATGAGCAGGAAGAAAACCACTGCAAAGATCAGGGTACCCCGGAATTCCGACATAAATATCCGGGTATCCGATTTGATGGCATCCTTGATCTGCTGTAAATGGTTCCTGA
>CAZNSZ010000226.1:0-2063 GCA_964575865.1 uncultured Bacteroides sp.
TTCAGGCTGATGGACTTTGATTCGGATGAAACGTTCTATCTGGATACCCCTGTCCTTACGGGCGATACCGTTTTCGCTCTGTCTGCCGGGGACTGGACCATGAGGTACCAGACGGACACGCTGACCATCGGGAACAGCGATACCATATCCACCAGTACCGGCAACGAAGGGGGAAGGATATACGGACTGAATTTCAATGTGGTTGAGGCGGAACCAATGCCTCTGCCGGCCGGGCAGATCGCATTTGACTTCATGAATGGTTCCGATGTAAGTTATGGAAATCCGGACGGCATTCACCCCGTGACACTGGCCTTTGCCATTGACGGCACGGGGCAGATCTCCATGGATGCCTCTACAGGCAGTGAAAACCAGGACAACATTGCATTTATCGATACCTGGGACAGGGACAACGTGGGCATGACTGACAACGCTGCCCTGTTCAACAAGACCTTCAGCCTCTTGATCACCACCAATGAAAGACTGCAGTGCAGGACCGGTGGCGGACTGGGTGTCCAGGGAAGGAACCAGTGGCGCATCGATGATCAGGGAACTGAAATGGTCTACTTCACCCTGGAAGGAGATGTGGGACTGGAACTGGCCCAGTTCAGATTCAACGATATCAATGAGCTCACGGAGAATGACACGGTGCTTGACCTTGCCCATTTCAGGTGGATGGATTATGATTCCGACGAAACCTACTTTGTGGACAACTGGTCAGGCGACATCGGGTTTTATGATGTTCCGGAGGGTGAGATCTACATGAGGTACAAGTCGGATATGTTGACGATCACCACCAGCGATACCATTGCAGGTGATGCAGGCGGCAGGTTATACGGACTTGTATTCAATGTGCTGGAGGCGCTTCCGAAAACCCCGGCGGTGTTGTCCACCACTCCTCCCCATGCAGATACCCTGGTAGCCGTTTCCGACGATTTCGTCATTCTGTTTGATGCACCGATGAACCAGGCTGTGTCATCTGCAGCCATTACCTTCTCACCGGAGGTTGCGAACCGGGTGGATACCTGGAATGAGGCAGGAGACCAGATCACCATCTCTTACGATGATCTGAGCCTTTATACCGTATACACGGTAACCGTTGGCGAAGGTGTCATGGGTGAAAACGGACTCAATGCCCTGGGCGATACCACCTTCACTTTCCAGACCCTCCCGGAGCCCCCGACCGTTGTATCGACCTATCCGGTGCAGCTGGGCAAACAGCTTCCGGTCAATACACCCCTGGCCGTTGAGTTTTCACGCCCGATGAATCCGGACAGTGTGGAAAATGCCATCTCCTTTGAACCGGAACTCGCCGGAGTGGGATTTGTCTGGAACGATAATTACACCATGGTGTATATGATTTCCGATGAAATGGACCGCACCAGGTACACTGTAACGATCAGTACAGTGGCCACTGACAGTTACGGGTTGCAATTATCGGATCCGTTTACCTTTACATTCAATACCTGGCCGGTCTCGGTCGAGGATATCAATGCTTCAGACGTTGTTCTTTACCCGAATCCTGCTTCTGATCTGTTAGAAATACGGGGCATGGATGTTGCATCTGTTAAATTCTACAGTCTCCGGGGACACCTGGTGAAAGAGGTCCACAATACGGCGCTCATCAATGTCAGTGACATGGAGCCGGGCAGCTATATCGTGACCGTATCCGACAGAACGGATAACAGGGTCAGGAAAATGATTGTGATTGACTAAGAACAACTTAAAAAATAACATATTATGAAAAAGCACATTATTGGAAAAGTTCTTACTGCCTTCATGGTGTTGGCAGTGAGCGGCTGTTTCTTCAATCTGCAGGGACAGGAGGTCCAGTTCAGGTTCATTAACCCGGATGGAGGAGACTACGGAAATCCGGACGGCATAGGCGGAAGAATACCCGGAGAACAGGATCCGCGGATCACCCTTGAATTCAAGGTGGGTGTGGCAGGGCAGGTTGCCCTGGATGCATCGACCATCAGTACGAATCCCGATAACATCAGGGTGGTGGATGCATGGGACAATGACAATGTGGGGAACACCTCCCTGCAATCGGTATGGGGTAAATC
>CAZNSZ010000227.1:0-2032 GCA_964575865.1 uncultured Bacteroides sp.
AATCCACGGGTAATGAGCCCCGTATCCTGACCGGTGATTTTGCATCCGCAGCAGCACCTTCCCTTTCGCACGAGGGGCGATACCTTTTTTTCCAGGGAAAAAAAGATCTGGAAGAGCCCTGGCAAATCTGGGTCCTGGACCTGAAAAAGAATGCATTCAGCCAGGTCACCCGGCTGGAGGAAGATTGTACTGACCCTGTTCCCCTGCCCGACGGAACGGTCATTTTCGGCAGGGAAAACAAAGTCGGAGACACCCCGGTCCGGGATCTGTGGCGGTGCGGAACGGACGGTTGCTGCCTGACACGCATCACCCATCATCCGGCCCTGAACCGGCATCCGGTGATCCTTCTCGAAGGACGGATCCTTTACCTGAGCAGCCAGCAGGTTCCGGAAGCCGCGGAACCGGTCCTGATGGTCATGCGGCCCGACGGCACCAAATCAGAGCTCTACAGTGAAGGGTGCTGCGGTGATTACCCGGTCTCGGGGGGAGCCGAATCGGCGGAGGGATATGTATATTTCATCACCGCCGGTGGGCAGCTGGCCAGGGTGCTGCACAGGAGGCCCCTGCACACCGCTGAAACGGTATCGGATGCATTGCCCGGGACATTCGGATCGGTGCACAGCATGCCGGACGGCCGCTGTCTGGTTTCCTACAGGACCGGTCAGGAAGCACCCTTTGGCATTTACACCTTCGATCCAGGAGGAAGCGACGGTCAGGAAGCCCTGCACCCGGTGTTCACCCCGGATGGACCTGAGAATTACACGGATCCATTGTTGATAGCAGCCATGGAGGTGAGGCCCAGAAAATTGCCCAGTGCCGTCAATCCCGATAACCAGACCGGTTTGCTCATGTCCCAGGACATCAATCACTCCATGCTTCCAGCCCATGAAAGCCTCAATGGAGACACCGTGGCGGTCTCGGTCCGCATCTCCTATCTCGGGGGCGGCCATGAAAAGGTAAAGGCGGAAAGCGACGGATCGTTCTATGTAAAGCTGGATGCGGACATGCCTTTCCGGATCGAATCCCTGAACAGCCGGGGGGAGACCGTTCGGGGCCCCTCCCACTGGCTCTATCTGAGGCCCAATGAACGGAGGGCGTGCACAGGTTGCCACGCCGATCCCGAGCTGGCCCCTGAGAACATTCAGCCACTGGCTGTAAAAAAAGATCCGGTGGAATTCCTGACCCGGACCAAGCAACCCGGATAAAGAGAGGAGGAAGATTATGGTACGAGCGAGAACAGCGATCATACTGGCAGCCATCATCATGGCAGTGGCCGCAGGCCTGATGACGGGGAGCAAGTGGGCCAGAAAGCATGTGAACTACATGACTGAGGTGGAGGACCACCCCATTGCCTGCTGGAGGTGCCACCTCTACACCCAGGAAGACAACCTGATCGCCAGGTGGATGAACGAGACCTATGTCTCCCCCTATACACTGGCCATATCGGAAGATGGTTCCAGGCTCTATGTGGTGGGACAGGAGTCCAATGAGCTGGTGGTTGCAGATGCGCTGGAAAACAGCGTCCTGGAGAAGATCAGCGTGGGGGAACGGCCCCATTCCGTGATCCTTGGCCCGGACGGAAAACATGCGTTCGTCAGCAACCAGTGGGCCGACAATATTTACCGGATCGATCTTGGGACCCTTCAGATAACGGACACCCTGACCGGTGGTTCAGGCCCTGCCGGCATGGTGATCAGCCCCGATGGGAAATACCTCTACTGTGTGAATTCCTATTCCTCCGACATTTCTATCTACGACCTGGAGAACCTGAAAGAAAGGAGGAGGCTGAAAGCCGGGAACAATCCGGTCTCCGCGGCTATGGCACCGGACGGAAGCGAAGTCTTCGTCTCCAGCAGGCGCAGTGTCCCCGTCCCCCACATGACAACACCCATGACCGAAATGACAGTGACCGGGGCAAAGGACCAGCGGATCACTGACCGGAAGTTGTGGAAGAACGCATACATCATGGAGAATGTACGGGTGACCCCTTCCGGCGACCTGGTGCTGGTCACCCTGATCCGTCCCAAAAACC
>CAZNSZ010000228.1:0-1979 GCA_964575865.1 uncultured Bacteroides sp.
ACGTGCTCCTCATCGCGGGGATCGTAAATGATCAGGGGAACACGAATGGAATTATCATAGAGCAGCCATTTCCCGGCCAGTTGCCTTTCGCCCAGAAAATAGCCGTTGTCTCCCATCAGAATGATCACTGTATTTTCATCCAGCCCCTTCTTCTCAAGTGCCGCCCTGATCCGGGCAATCTCCAGGTCGATACCCCGGATCATCCGGTAATATCCCTTGATGCTGTGCTGGTACTTTTCCGGGGTGTCAAATCGCCAGGTCCATCGCAGGCGGTTGAAGCCGTCACGCACAGGTTGTGGCAGGCTTTCAAAGTAGCTGTCATCTGCCAGGTCTGCCGGTGGCATTATCATGTTCCGGAAGAGGGTGTCTGTTTCCGCCTGCCAGAAATACTGTTCCGGGGCGCCGTCATGGGCATGGGGCGCACTGAAGCTCAGGGAGAGGCAAAAAGGCCTGTCCGGTGGTGCCTGTTCAATGAATTCTACGGCTTTTGCCCCCGTGTACCGGGTCAGGTGGACCGTATCCCCATTCAGTGTTTGATAGAAATAGCCGCGATAATCCGGAAAGCGGTTGTTCCTGTCGTAATCCTCGATCACATCGAACTGCTTCTCCTTCCCCGGGAAATTGACCCCGAATTTCCCGAAGAAGCCTGTATAATAGCCGGCATCCTTTAGCAATTTCGGATAGGAATATGTCATGTATTCATCCCGGATCGGTCCCGTCTGGAAATTGTATTTATGGGTTCTTTCGTGCAGTCCGGTGAAAATGCTGGCACGGCTGGCAGCGCAAATGGGGGTGGTAACCACCGCATTCCCGAAATAGACCCCCTCCTCTGCAAGACGGTCCATTTCCGGGGTCTGTATGATCGTATTCCCGGCATACCCGAGTGCATCCCAGCGCTGATCGTCGGTCAGCAGGAAGATGATATTCGGCCGGTCCTGTGCCTGAAGGTCTGATACAAAGGTGGATATCAACAAACCAAAAAAGCCAAGCAAAAAAGACAATCTGGACAGGCCAGGTAAAAAAGGCAATCTGGACAGGCCAGGAAAAGCCGGTAACCTGAGCAGTACTGGCGATTCCGGTAATCCCGGCAATCCTGACAAGGCAGGAAAACCGGCCAGGTTGAGCGAGAATGTTGATTTCACGATCCGGTGCATATGGGAGCTCATGGCATCACAGGTATATGGTTGGATAATCGGTGGTCCTCATGGAGATGAAGTTTGAATGCGCGTCTGGAACTGGTCCAGCATCGTTTCCAGGTCCTGTATGTTTGGTTCGGGCAGTTCGATCTCGCGGGCCATGATCAGGACAGTCCTGGTTATGGCAACGGCATTTCTGTCATCACCCAGCATGGAGTAGGCGTAAGCAAGACTCCTGCCGGCAGAAATGATAATAAGCGGACGCCTGATGTGGTGTGTAAATGCCCTTTCGGCATATTCCAGTCCTTCAGGAATATTCCTCAGATAGGTGTCCCCGCATGTGATCAGCAGGCTGCCAAGGCGTTCCAGGAAGTAGACTTCATTGGGGTGAAAATTCAGCGCCTCCCTGAACAGTGCAATGGATTCTGCCCACATCCCCTGTTCGATGTAAAGTCCGCCCAGGTTCCTGATGGTGGTGTAATCAGAGGGGTCTTCCTGGAAGGACAACGTATAGCGTGTAATGGCCTCATCCGGCTTTCCGCTCAATTGTGCCAGACCAGCCCCTATTTTTAAGACTTTCGGGTCGGAAGGAATCTCTTGCTCCAGTGCATCGATGTACTTCTCCGCCAGTGAATAATCACCGAGTTCAAAAACCATGGCATCCAGTACTTCCACTAGCACCTCAAGGTCGCCGGGATGATCCCCTGTCAATCCCGTGAAAACCTGATCGGACTTCTCCTTCATTCCCGCTTTCCCGTAGCAGATCCCAAGATTCTTCCTGATTTTCATATCCTCCGGCTTCAACTTCCCGGCGCACTCCAGATAGGTGATGGCCTCTTTGTA
>CAZNSZ010000229.1:0-1973 GCA_964575865.1 uncultured Bacteroides sp.
CCAGGGATGCGCTGGAGAAAATGATCTGGGCCGAAGCGGATAAACTGGGATGGTTCATCAACACGGTCACAGAACCGGTCCTTCTCAACGAGATCAGCGTGGTGAAGAACGAAAAACGGCAGGTGGTGGATAACCGCCCATATGGCCATACGGACTATGTCATTGCAAAAAACCTCTATCCACAGGAGCATCCCTACAGCTGGGACGTGATCGGTTCCCTGGCTGACCTGCAGGCCTCCACCCTGGAGGATGTCAGGGAGTTTTACAAACGCTGGTATGTGCCCAACAACTCCACCCTTGTGATTGCGGGAGACATCGATGTTGAGCAGACAGAGAAATGGGTAAGAAAGTACTTTGATGAAATCCCATCCGGAACCGAAGTGATACCGCAGAACGTGGAGCCGGTCAGCCTGGAGGCCAGCAAACGGTTGTTCCACGAAGACAATTTCGCCAGGCTGCCCGAACTGAATCTGGTGTGGCCCACGGTGAAAGCCAACCACGGGGACTATTACCCGCTGGTCATACTCGCCAGCTACCTTTCAGACGGAAAAAAGGCCCCCCTCTACAAAAAACTGGTGGAGGAGAAGAAACTGACATCCGGAGCCAGTATGTACAACAGGTCCGAAGAACTGGCCGGCGAAATGAACCTGAATGTGAGGGCATTTGCCGGAGTAAAGCTGGACAGTGTGCTTTCGGCCGTTCAGGATGCGTTCCTTCAGTTCGAAACGGAAGGGATCCCGGAAGCCGACCTGCAGAGAATTGTGGCTGGGATGGAAACGGATTTCTACAGGGAACTTTCCGATGTTTCCGGGAAAGGCATCCAGCTTGCCCACGACAACATTCTCACGGGGGATCCCGGATATTCTGAAAAGAGGCTGGAACAATTGCTGCGTGTGACCACCGGTGATGTGGAGCGCGTCTATCGGACCTATATCGGGGGAAAGGATTTTGTGGCCACCTCGTTCGTGCCACGGGGTGAAGCGGATCTGGTCCTGGAGGGATCCATCCGGGCTGACGTGGTGGAAGAGGACATCTCGGAAGCCATCTCAGAGACCTACGACCTTTCCGCTGAGTTTCCCTATGAAAAAACCCCTTCCTCCTTCGACCGCTCCCAGGAACCTCCCTACGGGGAGCCCATTGAGCTGACTGTCCCTGAAGTCTATGCGTTCAGCATGGACAACGGGATCAGGGTTTCGGGAATAGAAAACCGGGAGGTGCCGCTGGTCTATTTCACCCTTCACCTGAAAGGGGGACAGCTCCTTGAGGCGCACGATCAGGCAGGGATCTCCAACCTGACCGCCGAAATGATGAACCGGGGGACACGGAACAGGACCCCTGAAGAACTGGAGGACGCCATCAGACAACTGGGCAGTTCCATCCGCATCTACAGCCAGCAGGAGGAAGTGGTGGCCACCGGTCTGAGCCTGGCCAAGAACTACACCGCCACCCTGGCCCTGCTGGAAGAGATGCTGCTGGAGCCCAGGTGGGATGAGAATGAACTGGAACTTGTGAAAAAGAGCATTGAAAGCCGGCTAACGCAGCAGGAAGGGAACCCGAATGCCATCGCCGCCAACAAATTCAACGAGATCCTTTACGGTCAGGAGGATATCCGGTCCATGAACCAGCTGGGAACGGTGGAAACGATCGCATCCCTGACCATGGAGGATATGAAAGCCTTTTATGAACAAAGTGTCCAGCCCTCCCTGACCCGTCTGAATGTGGTCGGGGCGGTTGACCGGGAAACAGTGGAACATTCCCTGGAGTCCCTGAATGCGAACTGGACCGGCAACCGCATGGACTTTCCCGAGGTTAAGGATCCGGTTCCTGGCGCCGGGAATGTGGTCTATTTCTATGATGTGCCGGACGCCAAACAATCGGTGATCTACCTGGGGTATATGGCACTGGCTGAGACCGATGAGGATTATTACCCGGCCCATGTCATGAACTATATCCTGGGAGGCGGAGGCTTTGCA
>CAZNSZ010000230.1:0-1937 GCA_964575865.1 uncultured Bacteroides sp.
ACTGAATGAGGTATTTCTTCCCCTGCGGGATAAACAGCTCGAGCTGGAACTGATCGTGGATAAAACCCTGATCGAGGTTTATGCGGACGGGGGACGGGTTTACTGGTTTACCGATCATCATGACAGCAATCCGGAGGATTTCAGCATATCACTGATACAGTCCCCCAATGGATTGAACGAGGATCCGGTCACCCACGTCAGGCACCTGGAAATCCATGAATTGAAATCCATATGGAACACCGATAAATAATAATTGGTATTTTCAGCTTCTGATAGCAGGGTGGTATACATCGTAGAAGCATGAAAAGCCCAAAACGCGTTCTCAGGTGGTCCGTAATTGTTGCACTTGGAGGATTTCTGTTCGGCTTTGACACGGCTGTTATCTCAGGAGTGGAACAATCGATCCAGCAGGTGTTTCAGTTGGATCCGTTCATGCATGGATTTACCATTGCTTCGGCTCTGATCGGGACCGTGATCGGGGCTCTGTTTGCCGGAAAGCCAGCTGACCGATACGGACGTCGCTTCCTATTGTTCATTATCGCAGGACTGTATGCCATCTCCGCCTTTGGAAGTGCCATAGCTGGCTCGGTCTTCTCTTTCATTGTTTTCAGATTGCTGGGCGGACTGGCCGTGGGTGCATCTTCGGTGGCAGGGCCCATGTACATCTCCGAGATCTCACCGGCAAAGGTACGGGGGAGGATGACCGCACTGTTCCAGTTCAACGTGATTCTCGGGATCCTGCTTGCCTATGTCTCCAACTACCTCCTGAGGGAAACCGGGAACGCCCCCTGGAGGTGGATGCTGGGCGCAGAAGGCCTTCCCTCCCTGGCATTCTTCGGTCTACTTTTCTTTGTTCCGAAAAGCCCGCGCTACCTGGTGAAGATCGGTCAGATGGAACAGGCAAGAAGGGTGCTGGGGATGGTTGGTGAAAATCATGTGGAGCAGGAGATCGCCGAGATCAGGAAAGGACTGCAGGAGGGTACAACTTCGAATACGAATCTGTTCTCCAGGGTCTATATGAAACCCATCAGCATCGCCTTCCTCGTGGCCATGTTCAACCAGTTCTCGGGCATCAACGCCATCCTTTATTACGCTCCAAGGATTTTTGAGCTCACAGGATTATCGTTTTCTGATTCGATGTTTCAACCGGTGATCATCGGATGTACCAACCTGGTTTTTACTATTGCCGGAATGCTTGCGATTGACAGGTTCGGGCGTAAACCCCTGCTCATCACAGGTTCTCTGGGGATGGCATGCTGTCTGGGTTTGATTTCCAGAATATTCTATCTGCAGGATTTCACCGGGTACGGGATCCTGCTGTACCTGCTGGTCTATATAGTCTTTTTCGGATTTTCCACCGGTGCTGTGATCTGGGTGTTGATCGCCGAGGTATTTCCCAACAGTGTCAGGGGACAGGGACAGGCACTGGGGAGTTTCACCCACTGGTTTTTTGCCGCACTGATCACCTTTCTGTTCCCGGTCATCAGTACCAGTCAGGCAGGATCGGGTCATGCATTCGCTTTTTTTTCAGTCATGATGGTCCTGCAGGCTCTGGTCGTCTGGAGGTACTTCCCGGAAACCAAGGGAAAATCGCTGGAAGCGCTGGGGAGGGAACTTTCAGGTTGACCTGATTCCATCAATGAATACTCTCAACCCAGTTTATATATTGAGGAAGTAGCGGATGTTTTTGACCAGGAGGGAGGGTTGTTCGGCGTGGACCCAGTGCCCGGCGTTGGGGATGGTGACGATATCGGCCACCGGGAAGATGGAACGGATCAGTTTGTGGTCCTCCGCCCGAATGTAATCAGAGCGTTCCCCCGACACGAACAGGGCCGGGAATCCGGTGATGCCTCCCTGTTCCACCACCCTGTCGGTATCGAGGCCGTCCATGATCCTGTCCAGGTTATCCCGCAGGGCTTTCAGGTTGATCTTCCAGT
>CAZNSZ010000231.1:0-1914 GCA_964575865.1 uncultured Bacteroides sp.
ATCTTCTGGTCGAATACGGCACCGATATCCACGGCGATATGGGGTTCGAACGGGTTCGGTTTCCGGAACCGGTCCTCCGAATAAAGGAATACCGGATTCCTTTCAAGGGGCTTCACATGCGGAACGATGTTGGGAACAATCACCATATAAGCGGCGTCCTGCATCAGGATGGCCGTATACCGGTGGTCGGGATGGTAATCGTTGGGCCGGGGACCGATCACCACATCGGCTTCCCACTCCCTGATCAGCCTGATCACCTCTTTCCGGTTCTCCAGGGTGGGCATCAGCTCCCCGTCGTGGTTATCCAGCACCAGGTATTCCACACCGAATCTCCTCCCCGCTTCCTGTGCCTCCTTCAGGCGGATCCTGGCCAGTTCGCCCCCTCCCATGGCATAATGCCCGGCATCGCCGTTGGTCAGTGAAACAAACCGCACCCGGTGGCCCATCTGTGAGAAAAGGATCGCCGTACCCCCGGCGTCACCATCACAGTCATCGGGATGGGCTCCAAAAACGATCACGTTCAAAGGCCGCTCCTGGGCCACTGTCAACAGGGTGATCAGAAGCTGTATCAGAACAATGCTCAGTCTTTTCATCGTATTTTCATTATGAGGTGATCAACTTCATGGCAACTGGATCCCAGCTTACCGGCCTGCCCTGGTAGTAACTCTCATTGGCCAGCAGCGCGGCACCCGCCGCACGCAATCCGAAGGTGGGATCCTCCACGATCTTCTTTCCTTCCCTGATCCCCGCGAAGAAATTGGTAAAATGGTCGTAATGCCCTCCCTTATAATCCCTCGGTGCCTCGTAGATGGTCTCCCCCACATTCAGGTTGGCGCTCCTGTTCCCGTCATACTTCCGGTCGGCCGCCGCCCTGATCTTTTTCTGGTTCTCTTCGGTGTAGGCGATCAGGGCGTACCCGCCCGGCTTCATATCCAGTTTGCTGCGCATGAGCCGGACCCTGCTGGAGCCCACCTCCATTTCCCCTTCGGTCCCCACCAGTTTGAACCCGCCGCCACCGCCGCCACCGGCAATGAAATTGACCCTGAAGGCAGCATTGAAGGCAGCATGGGTCCTGGTCTCCGGATAGTCGTACAGGGTAATGGTCACATCGGGCACATCGCGCCCGTCCTTCCAGTAACGCAACCCGCCCGTTGAAAGGGCCCGGTCGGGCCCCTCGGAGCTCAGGACATAATTCAGGGTGCTGAAGGCGTGGACAAACAGGTCACCGGCCACACCGGTCCCGTAATCCCTGTAATTCCGCCAGCGGAAAAACCGCACCAGGTCGAAGGGTACGCTGGGAGCACTTCCCAGGAAAGTATCGAAATCCACCGTATCGGGATTGGCATCCTCCGGGATCGGATACTGCCATGCGCCTTCGGAAGAGTACCGGTCATTGTACATATCCAGCATGACGATCTGTCCGATGGCCCCGTCCTCATACAGCTGTTTGGCCTTTTCGTTCCCCAGGGAGGCCATCCCCTGGCTCCCCACCTGCATCACCTTGCCGGTCTCCTTCTGTGCCGCGATCACCTCGTGGCCCTCCTCGAAATCCTGCACCATCGGTTTCTCACAGTAGACCGCCTTGCCTGCCCTGAGCGCTTCCACACTGATCCTCCTGTGCCAGTGGTCCGGTGTGGCGACAATCACTGCATCCACATCACTCCGCTGAAGGATCTCACGGTAATCCCTGGTGGTGAAGAGATCCTCACCCCATAGTTCCCGTGCCCGCGTCAGCCTTCCGGTGTAGAGGTCGCATACGGCCACCAGCTTGACCCCCGGGACCTGCAGGGCGGTCATGGTATCGTAGATCCCCTGGATCCCTGATCCGATCAGGGCCAGGTTGACCTGGTCATTGGCGGCATGGGAGGTTAACTCATATTCCCTTCCGGGCAATTCGATCCGCTGCTGATAGCT
>CAZNSZ010000232.1:0-1895 GCA_964575865.1 uncultured Bacteroides sp.
AGCAGGATGATATGGTGATGTCTCATTGCCACAGCCGCACGAAATAGGCCCGGATCATCCGGATCATCTGTTCCTGCTGGTCGGCAGGAGCGATCAGCGCTTCCCGGTCTCCCTTCTGCAGACCGTAACACCCGAATCCTGAATGATTCCCTCCGGTGATCTCAAAATAGGCCGTTTGTGCTGCCAGTCCGCCCAGTTCATCCGGCGAGGCCACATCGATGCCAGGCGGAAGGTACGGGCTGTTGTCGCGTACCTCTTTAACAGTGGCGATCCCGTCTTCCGAACCATAGAGGCTCAGTACCGGATTTTCCCATCCGGAAAGGTCGGTGGCCTCCCGTGACCAGGATGCCATCAGTACCAGTCCGTCAAAAAAACCGGCATGGTCATGGACCAGTGAAGCTGCCACCACGCCCCCGAGGCTGTGTCCGCCGATGGCCCAGTGACTGAACTGAGTAAGTTCCCTTGCCACTTTCATGGCTTTTCCTGAGTTTGTGATGGCAAGGTTCGAGGGATATTTTACAAGGACCACTGCTACAGATGGATCCGAGGTGACCAGGCGATCGATCCAGCAGGTGTATACGTGCGGGTCGACCAGTCCCCCGGGAACCATCAGAAATGCCCGTTCAGGAGCCGTTGAACCTGAGTAATAGACGGAGTAATCAGCCCTGTCCTCCTTCAGGGTAGGGGGGAGTGTCCCTTCTTCCGGCAGGTAGCTGCAGGAGGAAAAAGCGATCCAGGCAAAGAGGATCAGAATAACTTTCCTCATGGCCTGAAGATACTTACTTTGCGGATATCCTTTCCACCACACAACCGGGCTACTGGTCCTTTTTGGTGGGTACGATGAATAAGGGGATCCCGCTCTGGTTGAGCACCTCTTCGGTCACACTGCCCATGAGGATGTTCTCAAGCCATTTCTGGCTGTGGGATCCCATCACGATGATATCGGCATTAATTTCTTCGGCGACATTCAGAATGGTTTCGGCGATATCCCCTTCATATACAAGGGTCCGGATTGATTCGTCCCCCAGGTGCTTGCGGGTCTTGTCCAGGTACTGCAGGGAGGCCTTTTTCAGTCCCTCCATGCTCTGCAGTATGGTGGGGCTCACATCCACATACCCGCTGTATCCCATGATGGGAGAAAATCCGGAGGTGGTATAGAATCCGGGGTCCGAAATGACGTGCAGCAGGATCACCTCTGCATGCAGGGATGTGGCGAGCGAATATCCCGTTTCTGCCACTTTCTGTGCCGTCGGATTGTAATCCAGGGCGATCAGTACTTTTTTCATATCTCCTCGTTTGCTTGCTATTTGATGGATTATTACTGAAATTTAACAAATTCATACCAATCCAGCGATAATGAAACCAATCCAATTCAAAAGTACGATCACAGGGTTAACTGCATTGTTTGTTTTCCTGCTGCCATGCTTCGGTCAGGAAACCCCTCCGGATGAGCTGGCGGGAACATGGACAAAGTCCCTGAACGGGAGACAGATGACCTTTACCATTTCAGCTGACCATACCTACCAGGTCGAGTTTGCGGGTGACGCAGGGATAGACGTGTACGGCAGCTGTGAGGTCTCGGGGAACCGGGTGACTTTCAATGACGAAGGGGGGGATTACAGCGCGGATGTCCCGGGTGTCTATACCTTTCAGGTGAGTGAGCACACGGTAACCTTTACCGAGGTCAACGATCCCGTCATGGGCAGGAGAAGCCTGCTGGAAGGCAAGTGGACGGAAGCAGGACAGTAGTATTCTTCAGCAGTGGTGCACCGAGGCATTCTTTCCTTTGAAACCCGGTACACCTTTCATTCAAACCCTTCACCATGAGAGCAGTTTTCAGCAGATTCCTCCGGCTCCTCCCGCTACACCTTTTCCCGCTACACCTTTTCCCGCTA
>CAZNSZ010000233.1:0-1843 GCA_964575865.1 uncultured Bacteroides sp.
TGTAATTCTGGTCGATAATGTTGAATCCCCAGGACCCGTTCATGGTCTCGCACATTTCCAGGGGAACCTCTTCGGAAATCTCCGTATTGTTGAAACCCATGGAGTTCTCACCGGGAAGGTCCCTTTCGAACATCATGAAGTCCTCGCCGGGGAAAGGCATTTTATGGTGGTTGCTGCCGATCAGTGCCCCGGGCTGAAGCTCATGAATGAGGGCATAAGTCTCATCCAGCCTCCAGTCTGCATCCGGCTTATCCCACATGCCGTCGAACCAGATCCCCCCGATCTCCCCGTACTGGGTCAGCAATTCCGTGAGCTGGGTATTCATATAGTCGATGTATGCGTTCCAGTCCCCCGATCGGGTCCTTCCGGGAATGTCATTTCCGGTGCGCCCCAGCGGGAAATAGTCGGGATGGTGCCAGTCCAGCTGCGAGTGATAGAAAAAGAGCCTGATGCCCTGCCGGTCGCACTCCTCCTTCAGCATGCCGATCACATCCTTTCCATAAGGTGTGGCATCAACGATGTTGTAGTCGCTGATCTTCGAATCGTACATGGCAAATCCATCGTGGTGCTTGCTGGTAATGGTGATGTACTTCATCCCTGCCTTTTTCACCATGGCCACCCACTCGGCCGGATCGTACTTCAGGGGATAGAAAAAGCCGGGCAGCTTCTCATATTGGTTCACAGGGATGTTCTTTCGCTCCATGATCCATTCTGCGATCCCCCCATCGCCTCCGCCCCCCATGATGGAGTAGACACCCCAATGGACGAAGAGGCCGTATTTGGAATCCTGGAACCATTCGCGGTTCTGCAAATTTTCTTCGGTGGGCTGATATCCCTCCTGGGCCAGTATCCCCGAAGTCATTGTGAAAATAAACAGGCCGCATAGGGCCACCGGGTTCATTCTTTTCATCTGTGGTGAGGTTTTTCCCCCAAGATAAGAATTCTCGTGCTTCACCCGTAGCCATCTTTTTGCTAATTTGGCAAGGAAAACTACTCTTTTATGAATCGAATCAGGATTCTGGCTGTAACCGGAGTGATCATCGGATCGCTGATGTTACCTGTTGGCTGCAACAGGAACCAGGAAAAGAAAACAGGTGGGGAAGCCCTCTCGGCCGAGAAAACGGAACTTGCCATTGAGATGGAAAGCAGCCTGTTCACACATATTCTGGAACCGTGGTATCCCCGGAACATCGACACGCTCTTCGGAGGGTACATCTCCGGATTTAACCGTGACTGGTCCCGCACCCGGGGCGGGCAGGTCAAGGCCCTTGTTCAGCAGGCCCGGCATGTCTGGACAACCTCATTCGTCCTGGAGCACTATCCGGAACAGAAGGAGTTCATGGAGTATGCACAGCATGGCTACCGCTTCCTCAGGGACCACATGTGGGACCATGAGGCAGGGGGATTTCACGCCTATTGTTCCGAAGATGGCTCAGCGGTCCCGGAAAGCATCGATGACAAAAGGGTTTACGGCCAGGCATTTGCTGTCTATGCCCTTTCCCAGTATTACCGTGTCAGCGGGGACGAAGAGGCACTTGATCTGGTCAAAAGACAATTCCACTGGATGGAAGAAGGTCCTCACGACCCGGAGTTCGGGGGGTACTTTGAATTCCTCAACAGGGCGGGAAACCCCGCCTACCTGGATCCCCCTGCCGGCTCTGCGCCGCAATCACCCATGACCGGCACGAAAGATTACAACAGTTCCATCCATCTGATGGAGGCATTGACGCAGCTTTACCGGATCTGGCCGGATCCCCTGGTCAGGGAGCGGCTGGAGGAGATGTTCTACCTGGTCAGGGACACCTTTGTACATCCGGACGGCTATCTGCAGCTCTATTTTCAT
>CAZNSZ010000234.1:0-1843 GCA_964575865.1 uncultured Bacteroides sp.
ATGAAAATAGAGCTGCAGATAGCCGTCCGGATGTACAAAGGTGTCCCTGACCAGGGTGAACATCTCTTCGAGCCGGTCCCTGACCAGGGGATCCGGCCAGATGCGGTAGAGCTGCGTCAATGCCTCCATCAGATGGATCGAGCTGTTGTAATCCTTGGTGCCGATCATGGGCGAGCGGGGTGCAGAGCCGGCAGGGGGATCCAGGTAGGCAGGTTTTCCCTCCTGGTTCAGGAATTCAAAGTACCCCCCGTACTCCGGATCGTGGGGGCCTTCTTCCATCCAGTGGAATTGCCTTTTGACCAGATCGAGGGCTTCTTCGTCCCCGCTGACACGGTAATACTGGGACAGGGCATAGACAGCAAATGCCTGGCCGTAAACCCTTTTGTCATTGATGCTCTCCGGCACCGGAGAACCATCTTCCGAACAGTAGGCGTGAAATCCCCCTGCCTCAGCATCCCACATGTGGTCCCTGAGGAAACGGAAGCCATGCTGTGCATACTCCATGAACTCCTTCCGTTCCGGATAGTGCTCCAGGACGAATGAGGTGGTCCAGACATGCCGGGCCTGCTGAACAAGGGCCTTGACCTGCCCGCCCCGGGTGCGGGTCCAGTCACGGTTAAAACCGGAGATGTATCCTCCGAAGAGCGTGTCGATGTTCCGGGGATACCAGGGATCAAGGATGTATTTGAACAAACTGGTTTCCAACTCCATGGCAAGTTCCCTTTTTTCGGTTGAAAGGGCTTCCGCGCCTGCTTTGTTCTCCTGGTTCCTGTTGCATCCATTGGGGACCATCAGCGATCCGAAGATCACTCCGGTTACAGCCAGAATCCTGATTCGATTCATAATAGAGTAGTTTTCCTTGCCAAATTAGCAAAAAGATGGCTACGGGTGAAGCACGAGAATTCTTATCTTGTGGGAAAAACCACACCACAGATGAAAAGAATGATACCGCTGGCCCTTTCCGGCCTGTTTATTTTCACCATGACTTCGGGGATACTGGCCCAGGAGGGTTATCAACCCACCGAAGAAAACCTTGAGAACCGCGAATGGTTCCAGGATTCCAAATACGGGCTCTTCGTCCACTGGGGTGTCTACTCCATCATGGGGGGCGGAGGCGACGGGGGGATCGCCGAATGGATCATGGAGCGGAAGAACATTCCGGTGAACCAGTATGAGAAGCTGCCCGGCTTTTTCTATCCCCTGAAGTACGATCCGGCCGAGTGGGTGGCCATGGTGAAAAAGGCAGGGATGAAGTACATCACCATTACCAGCAAGCACCATGACGGTTTTGCCATGTACGATTCGAAGATCAGCGATTACAACATCGTCGATGCCACTCCCTATGGAAAGGATGTGATCGGCATGCTGAAGGAGGAGTGTGACCGGCAGGGTGTCAAGCTCTTCTTTTACCACTCACAGCTGGACTGGCACCACCCCGACTATTTCCCGCTGGGGCGCACCGGAAATGACATTCCCGGAAGGACGCAATCGGGGGACTGGAACGCATACATCGACTATATGAACACCCAGCTCACGGAACTGCTGACCCAGTACGGGGAGATCGGGGGGATCTGGTTTGACGGTATGTGGGACAAACCGGATGCGGACTGGAGGCTGGATGAGACCTATTCCCTCATTCATGAGCTTCAGCACGGGGCACTGATCGGCAGCAACCACCACAAAATGCCTTTCCCCGGCGAGGATTTCATGATGTTCGAGCGTGACCTGCCCGGTGAGAATTCCATGGGCTTCAACAACACGGAGATCTCCGATGAGGTTCCCCTGGAGATGTGCGAGACCATGAACGGGTCCTGGGGATTCAACATTATCGACCAGAATTACA
>CAZNSZ010000235.1:0-1836 GCA_964575865.1 uncultured Bacteroides sp.
AATGACCCCGTCCATGGTGGCCGAAGTGAAGGGAGTGGCACCGTAACAGAGGAACTTTCCATCCTTCGCACGGTCCTCAAAAGGAAGCCAGAGGACCAGCCCCGGATCGGAGGGATCGGGTCCGGTATCCATGGAAAAGCGGTCCGGGTCCAGGGCCACATTGTGGATCACCACCTCGTCGAAGATGGCGTTGGAAACGGGTCCCGGGGTATTCTCGTGGTCCCTCTCGTGGTTTTTCCCGATCATGACCTCGTAAAATGTCCTGTTGATCCTGCCCTGCGCCGGCCCGGTTGCAAGCTGCTCCCCGTCGATGTAGACCGAAATGGTTTTCCCGTCATATACGGCTGCCACGTGGTGCCACCGGTGGTCCCAGTCAGCGGGCAGCCTGGCGGTCACCCGGTTTTCCCTGTCGGTATGGACTGCAAAAACGAGGGAGTCCGGGTGGGACTGCTCAAGGGCGAAGGAGTGGTTGCCCTTGGTGATCAGCGCATTTGATCCGTTGAATCCCCTGGGGCAGACCCAGGCCTGCAGGGTGAGCTGCTCCCCGGTAAGCCGGAGGGCCGGATGGGGGGTGACCTCCACAAAATCATCCAGTCCGCTCAGCCGGATGGCCTTCCCCCTGCGACCTTCCACCGTCTCGGGCCTGCCCATCAGGACTGCCTGGTGGTTGTAGGGAGAACGGTCGGTGGTGGTCACCAGGTCCACCAGGAGGCTCTGGTTGACCCAGTCCCAGATGAACCCGCCCTGCAGGGCCGGGTACCTGTAGAACCGTTCCCAGTAATCGTCGAAATGACCCATGGAGTTCCCCACCGCATGGGCGTATTCCCCCAGGATCACCGGCCTGGTGGTGGTATCGCCGATGGCATCCAGCATCCCCGGATTGGGATACCGCGTTCCGCAGATATCGGCAAAGGGAGCATCCCCGTTGGGATAGTTGGTCTGGTGGTAGATGAACCGGGTGGGGTCGGCCGACCGGACGTACCCGGCCATCCGGTAGTGGATGGGTGCCAGTCCGCACTCGTTCCCCATGCTCCACATGACAATGCTGGGATGGTTCTTGTCGCGCTGCACATAGCGGACGGTGCGGTCCATGAACGCCTCTTCCCACCCCGGCATGTCCGCAAGCCACCGCTCCCCGTAATGGCACTCGGCATTGACCTCATCGCAGATGTAAAATCCCCACTGATCGGCCAGGTCGTAGAAGAGGGGATCGTTGGGATAGTGGGAGGTTCTGATGGCATTGATATTCAACTCCTTCATCACCTGAAAGTCCTTTTCGATCATCTCCCTGGTCATGGTCCGGCCAAGGAGCGGATCGTGCTCGTGCCGGTTGACCCCCCGGAGCATGACGGGTACCCCGTTGACCAGCAGCCGGGCATCTTTGATCTCGAGCTGCCTGAATCCCACCTTTTCTTCCAGTACCTCCAGGACCTTTCCTCCCTTTTCTTCCAGGCTGATCAGCAGGGTGTAGAGGGTGGGTTTCTCGGCCGACCACAATCCCGGCCTGTCCACCGGCAGGGAGAGCACCAGCCGCTTTTCATCATTCGCCGGCAGGCTTTTCTCCGTGGCGCCGAAGCTCCCCACTTCCTGCCCCTCCGGATCCAGCAGGGTGGCCTTCACCGAAACCGCCTCTGTCAGTTCCCCTGTTTCATTCACCAGGATGCATTCCAGTTTCAGGTCAGCCTTTTCATAGGGTTCATCCAGGAGGGTCTGCACAGTAAAATCGCGGATATGGATCCGGGGGGCGGCAACCAGGTAGACGCCCCGGTAGATCCCAGCGAACCGCCACATATCCTGGTCCTCAAGCCAGCTTCCCGTGCAGTATTTCGTAACAAA
>CAZNSZ010000236.1:0-1815 GCA_964575865.1 uncultured Bacteroides sp.
ACCTGGTATATGTTGCTGTTCTTCCGGTTGAGTACGGGATTCCTGCTGGGAAGCATCTCGGTGGTCACTCCCATGTTCATCGCCGAAATCTCACCCGCTGCCCGGCGAGGAGGCCTGGTCGTACTGAACCAGTTCAATGTGGTGACCGCCATTTTCATGGCCCTCCTATTCAACTATATCATTGCGGGGGTTGTGGAGGAAGGATCCTGGCGCTGGATGATCGGAGTGGAGACTATTCCCGCCATCGTCTTTTTCCTTCTGTTGTTCAGGGTACCGGACAGTCCCCGGTGGCTGGTGATCCAGGAACGACCGGCAGAAGCCAGACAGGTATTTCAGAAACTGGGAATCGAACATGCGGACAAGGAGGTCGATGTAATTAAACAGTCTGTCGCACAGGAGCAACCGGCGGCAATGGCCAGACTGTTCAGTAAGGAAAACCGGTTCCCGGTGATGATAGCGGTCCTGATTGCCGCATTCAATCAGCTGGCAGGGATCAATGCCGTATTTTACTATGCCCCCCGGATCTTTGAAATGACGGGGCTGGCTGAAAATGCCGCCCTGCTGCAGTCCGTTTCCCTGGGGCTGACCAATCTTGTGTTTACCTTCATTTCCCTTTTCCTCATCGATCGTTTCGGCCGCAGGGTCCTCCTCATGGTAGGTTCCGTGGGGATGGTCTTTTTCCTGGGGATGATCTCCAGGGCTTTTTTCCTGGAGGATTTCACCGGGTATTCCGTCATGATCTACCTGATTGGTTTCATCGCCTTTTTTGCATTTTCCCAGGGAGCCGTCCTCTGGGTGGTCATCTCGGAAATATTTCCCAATCATTTGAGAGCAAAAGGACAGTCCCTGGGCGCATTTACACACTGGGTAATGAATGCAGCCATCAGCTGGACCTTCCCGGTGGTAGCCCTTTCACCGAACATCGGAGGCGGGCCTGCTTTTGCATTTTTTGCGGTGATGATGGTATTCCATTTCTTATTTGCCTGGAAGATCCTTCCCGAAACGAAAGGGAAAACCCTGGAGGATATTCAGCGGGAACTTACCGAGAGAAGAAAAAAAAGTGCAGTAAAACAGTCATAAAGCATGCATCCAATGGAGCCTAAAAACAAAGATATATTATGTATCGGGGAAGTTCTATGGGACAGACTGCCTGATAAATCTATCCCTGGAGGAGCGCCGATGAACGTGGCCTTGCACCTGAAGAAAGTGGGATACAGGGTCATGATGTGCAGCAGCCTCGGAGATGACCAGGCAGGCCACGAGCTTGCCCGTTTCATCCAATCCACCGGGGTGGACACCCGCCTGATCCAGACCAACTATGAACTTCCCACCAGCGAAGTTCCAATCGTACTGGACGAAAATAACAATCCCACCTTCGATATCCTGGAACCTGTTGCATGGGATCAGTTGCTCCTAACCCCGGAACTTGAAGAAGCCGCCCGTCAAGCCGGGACAATTGTTTACGGAACCCTTGCTTCAAGAAATGAAACAACCCGCAAGACCATTCACGCCGTTTTGGATTTTGACAATGTAAAATTGATCGATATCAATATGAGGCCTCCCTTTGTCCGCCGCAAGGTGGTGGAGGAACTTGTACGTAAGGCCGATATGGCCAAGATGAATGACGATGAACTGAGAACCATGGCTTCCTGGCACAGGGTTAACTATTCATCCCTCGATGAGCTGATCAGGTGGTTTGGAGATACCTATCCAGTTGATATTGTATGTGTTACCAAAGGTAAAAACGGAGCCATGGTGCTGGATCAGGGTGTAATCCACGAACACCCGGGATTTCGTGTGAACGCTATCGATACT
>CAZNSZ010000237.1:0-1779 GCA_964575865.1 uncultured Bacteroides sp.
AGGGACGCACCTTTCTGACCGATATCCGGCATGCAAGCGGGGAGAGCATTTTTCACGCCATGCTGGGCGGAGTGCTCTGGAACGCCGGGAACCTGCTGCTGGTGGCCGCCATCGCCACTGCGGGCATATCGGTGGCTTTCCCCATTGGCGGGGGCATCGCCTGGATCGTAGGGATCCTGTTCAACTACATCGTCATCCTGATGGACGGAAAGGTACCCAGTCAAAAGCCGCTCCTGCTGTGGGCCGGTGTGGCCGTGATCATTGTGGCCATCGTCCTCAATGGCATTGCATACCGCGGGCTGTCCAGGAAACAGCAGAAGCCTTCCGTACGGGGAATCGCCCTCTCGGTCTTCGGCGGCCTTTTCATCGCATTCTATTATGGTTTTGTGGTCAAATCCCTGGACGGACAGTTCGTGGCCGGCGGGACCGGGAACCTGACCCCATCGACCTCCATCGTCTTCCTGGCCATGGGGGTGATTCTCTGCACCATCGTTTTTTACCTGTTCCTCCTGAAACCGCTCCGCATCGGACAACCGGGTACCTTCAAAGAGTATTTCAGCGGCGGTGGCAGGAACCATGTGGCAGGCATCCTTGCAGGGTTCATCTGGTGCATCGGAATGATCACCAGCTTTATGGCTGCCGGGGCCGCCAATCCGGCCATCTCCTATGCCCTCAGCAATGCTGCTCCGGTGGTGGCGGTGCTGTGGGGATTGCTGGTCTGGAAGGAATTCAGGGGTGCCCCGCGTGGAACAAACGGGCTGCTGGTGACCATGTTTGTACTCTACCTCCTCGGACTTGTTCTGATCACCGCTTCCAATGCCTGATATGATGAAGCTTGGGATCAGTTCATACACCTATACCTGGAACGTGGGGGTGCCCGGTTTTGAACCCGCCTCGCCGTGGAGGGAGCAGGAACTGGTCAGTCAGGCGGTTTCCCTGGGGGTTTCCCTGCTGCAGATCGCTGATAACCTCCCGCTGGAGAGCTTCTCGAAGGACCGCTTGAATGACCTGAAAGGCCTGGCGGGTGCAAGTGGCGTATCGCTGGAGGTGGGGGCACGGGGAATGACCAGGGAAAGGCTGGAAACCTATCTGGAGATTACTGCAGGGCTTGGTTCCCCCCTGCTCAGGTTCGTGATCGACGGACCGGATTTCAGACCGGGAACCGGGGAGGTGGTCAGGATCATCCGCTCAGCGTTGCCCGAACTGGAAAAAAGGAAGGTCATCCTGGCCCTGGAAAACCATGACCGCTTCTCCTCCGGGGAATTCCGGGAGATCATAGAAAATACCGGCAGTGAATGGGTGGGCATCTGCCTCGACTCGGTCAATTCCATGGGGGCGGGTGAAGGAATCGAATCGGTCACCCTCAGCCTCGCTCCCCATACGGTCAACCTGCACATCAAGGATTTTCAGGTAAAGCGAATGTCCCACATGATGGGTTTTACCGTTGAAGGAAGACCAGCCGGGGAGGGTCAGCTCCCCATCCGCTGGATGGTGAATCAACTGACGGAACGGTGCACATCCGCCATCCTTGAATTGTGGACCCCACCGGAAACAGCGTTCCGGGATACACTGGAAAAAGAGAAGCGTTGGGCGGAACTTAGCATTAATCATTTAAAGAAAATCTTATTTCATTCAAATCCTGGCTTATGAAAAAAGTGTGCCTCGTAGGCGCGGGTGGTAAAATGGGGATGCGCCTCACCCGCAACCTGAAAGAGCATTCCCGTTACCGGATGACCTATCTGGAGAACGGAGAGAAAGGAATCGAAAACCTGCTGTCCC
>CAZNSZ010000238.1:0-1777 GCA_964575865.1 uncultured Bacteroides sp.
AGTTTGCACAACACTGCCTACACCCGTCAAATATTGCGCCAAGGCGGGCATGTTGACAAAATGTCACGACAAAGATCGGTCCGCTCACCGGAGAACCGGTACCGGGAGGGTACCTTTCTGTAGTAAATTCCAATCTAATTGACGGAAGGCATGGGGAGATCGACCTGTTCCATGATGGCGATAAATCGCGGATCGGCGTACAGGGAATCAAATCCAAACATGGCTGTTCCTATGTAGGGGATGTTCGGATCATGCACCTCATATCCCACCTCAAGCCAATACATGGCCGCCTCGTATTGATGAAGGAGGTAATATCTGCTGGAAAGATCAAAGGGGGAGCCATAACCGGTCCGTTCGATCTCATTGAGCACTGACTCATACGCCTGGAGAAATCCTTCTGTATGAAAGACCGTTTGAACACTGTCAAAAAATGCTTCCGGGAAAGGAAGGAACCGGCGGAATGCCTCCAGGGCACCCGCTTCATTCCCCAGGTGCAAGGCAACAACGTCCATCAGCTGGAGGGCAAAGAAGTGATCAGGATCGAGTGCAAGTGCCTTTTCGAACTGCCGGTTTACTGCCTCCCAATCGTTTTTCTCGGCAAGGACCACCGCGTAAAGGGACTGGATCAGCGGATTCAGCGGATCCAGTTCTGTGGCGATTTTTCCCTGGACGATGGCTTCCTCATCTCGCTGCAGGTGGATCAGAAGATGGGCATAGTAGATCCGGGACATGGCATCGCTGGGATTGATCGATAAGGCTTCTTTAAATTCGCGCTCCCCCTTCTCCCAGTCCCACTCCAACCAGGTGCCGAAAATGGCCTTGTTGAAATGCAAATCCACATAATCCGGATCGAGGGCTTCCGCTTTGCCCAGGTATCCGAAGACCAGGGGCATGGCCACAGCGGGATCACCGTATCCGAACTGGGCACAGACTCCCCATAACTGTGCCAATCCCACATAAACGGGTGCCCAGTCAGGTTCTTTTTCAGCGGCATTGTTCAGGTATTCTATTGCCTTTCTGATCGCCTCTTCACTGAGGTCATCCCAGTGGGCATAGCTTCTGAGGTAATCATCCAGGGCTTCCCGGTCAATTCTCTGTGACCGGGATAGTAGACTGCGCTCCTGCGGGGTCAGTTCCACTTTCACCTCTTCGGCGATCTGCCGGGTAATCTGGTTATACAGGTTGATGATCTCCTCTTTGTCTTCCGAATAGTCCCCTACCCAGACCAGTTCCTCCTTTCCCGATGCCTTGATCAGCCTGAATTGCATGCAAACATCTTCCCCCAGGCAGGTGACCGTTGCCTCCACCACCCCGTCTACATCCAGTTCACCGGCAATGTCCTTTGCTGATTTTTCGGCATCCTTATACATTTTTGAGGAAGTGCTCCCGGTGACCCTTAATCCGCTGATACGGCCCATGTCTCCGACCAGCAGGGAGTGCATCCCAGCCACCATGTTGTCCAGCTGGTCATCACCGGTGAGGTTTTCAAACGGCAGGATCACCAGGGACCGGATATCCTCGGCTCTCAAAGTCTTGGTCCCCCCGATGATGTTGAAGGTCACGAGTCCGAGGATCACTATGAAACTCACATAAGTGGCGATCTTCCAGGCGTTCGGCACTCTGGCCTCCCCGGATTCCCCGTGTTCCCCGGATTCCCCGGATTCCCCGGATTCCCCGGCCTCCCCCTGCGGCGGGGTTCGCTGGAATCCCTCCCCGGTGAGATCATAGATCCATGAAAGTACCACTGCCAGCGGAAATCCCACCGCAAGCACAATGA
>CAZNSZ010000239.1:0-1772 GCA_964575865.1 uncultured Bacteroides sp.
CTGGGTCCCGGATTTCAATCCATACAGGTGGGGCGGCCCTTTTACCGAAGCCAATGCCTGGCAGTACAGCTGGTCCGTCTTTCATGACATAGACGGGCTGATCGGACTGATGGGGGGTGAAGAGCGGTTTGTGGAGAAAATCGATTCCCTGTTCGAGGGTGGCTCCCAATTCGATGTGGGAACCTACGGCATGGTGATCCATGAAATTGCAGAAATGGTTGAAGCCGGTATGGGGCAATATGCCCACGGGAACCAGCCTGTGCAGCATGTTCCCTATCTCTATGTCTATGCCCGCCAGCCCTGGAAGACGCAGCGAAGGGTGCGCACCGTGATGGACCGTTTGTACGATGCTTCAGAGACCGGCTATCCGGGTGATGAGGATCAGGGCGGGCTCTCATCCTGGTACGTGCTCAGTGCCCTGGGGATATACAGCGTATGCCCGGGAACGGACCAGTATGTCTTCGGCAGTCCGCTTTTTGAGAAGGCAACCATCCATCTGGAAAACGGGAACACCTTTGTGATAGAAGCCAGGGATAACAGTCCGGAACATGTCTACATCCAGTCGGCCGAGCTGAACGGAGCGCCCTATTCCAAAAACTGGATCAGCTACAGTGAGATCATGCAGGGAGGAGTCCTGCGCTTTCAAATGAGCGACCGGCCGAACCATGAAAGGGGCACCGGAGAGGATGACCTGCCCTTTTCCTTGTCACGCACTTCATACTAATTCCACACCATGATCAGCAGAAAACAGGAACGCCTACTGAAGAAAATCAGTGCCCTTTCGGGAACCGGGACCAGGATCACATTGCACACCAGCACCCGGAAGGAACCGCTTATCGGCACTGTCAGGCGTTGTGAAGGAGATCTGATGGGAGACCACAGTTATTCGCCGTCCGCAGGCAGCCCCAGGGTCTCCTCTGTGGCATCCCCAGGGGTGCCTTTATGGATCTTTTTCAGACCGGACAACGGAAAGCGATCGGTCAAGCTCTGTTACTGCGAGATTACGGGACTCGAGGAGGCGGTCAGCCCATGAGTGCCGACTTTGGAGTCATCATTTGTTGATCCCTGATACCACATTTCTTTCCTGCCTGGTGACCGGAATGGTACTTTTTCGTAACTTGAATATGTCGATAAATCAGGATCTGCCATGTCAGGCACCAGGGCATCGCTATGGGTCAACCATCTGAAAAACAAAGGTTTCTTCAGGTATGTCGGGCGTAGTTTGCTGGTCATCATCCTGGTTTACGCCCTCATTGTAGTGGTCGGATACCTGATAGGGAAATACCTGGTCGATTTCAACCAGCTCTTTCAGGGCGCCATCGACCGGCTCTCCGACAGGCTGGTCTTTATGCTCTTTTTTATCTCAGAATCATTCCTGGGTATGATCCCTGTGGATCTGTTCGTCATCTGGACCCGGAAATTTGAGCACTCTTTTCCTTTGCTTGCGCTTCTGGGGGTGCTTTCTTATTCCGGGGGCATTGTATCCTATGGTATTGGCAGGTGGATATCACGGAGAATTGCATTGCGCACCTTTTCGGAACGCAGTCTGGCCAGGTATGTGGGATTTGTCAGGAAATGGGGAGGTGCATTTATCATCATTGCGGCGCTGTTCCCGTTCACTCCGTTCTCCATGGTGGTCATTGCCATCGCTTTGCTGCATTATCCTTTCCGGCTGTTTCTTCTTTTTGCGCTGGCCCGGCTGGTCAGGTTCAACCTCATGGGGGTGTTTTACTTCAATATGCTCAATATTGATTCCTGGGTGGCAGGATAAA
>CAZNSZ010000240.1:0-1746 GCA_964575865.1 uncultured Bacteroides sp.
TTTTCAGCACCAGGTCCCGTTTCCGGCTGTAGAGTGCGATATTTTTCAGAAGGAAAAGATAGTCCCTTTTCCACTTCTCCTTTTCCGGTTCGCTGATGCCTTCGAACAGGTGGTACCGGGAAAAGTATTCCTGGTTGCGGGGGAAATAGAAGGAGTGGATGCTGCTCCGGGTGGTCATGGTGCTGAACGGCTGTTCCTCCTCGGCCGGCTCGTTCAGGGTCAGCCTCACGTTGTCCTGGGGCCTCCTGCCGGGGACGAACAGGTTGAACAGGGCATTCAGCCTGTCGAAGCTCAGCAGGGCCATGTTAAAGGTGAAGGCCTGGTGGTTGTTCAGGTAACCGATCCGGGGATCACGTGCCAGCAAATAATGCAGGTGGGTGGTGCCGCTCCGCCAGAGTCCCAGGATGAAAAGGGGAGGGTGCCCTTCAAAGGATATCCGCTTTACCCGTCTGAAAAACAGGGCATCCTGGAGGGCCACAGCGGGCCTGAAAATGGTGCTGGTGCGGTCGATCCTCCTGGCCCTGAAACGGTAAAGGCCGTCGATGGCGTTCTCTTTCTTCAACTGGCGCCAGACGGAGGTCCTGACCGTATAAAGCTGGTGTTCGCGGACCTTCAGCCGTTTGGGTGGTACCATCCTCCAAAGGTAGAGAAACTGGTCCGGAATTTGTATAACTTACACTCAAGAAGCTGGACCATGAGACTGCACCTCCTGTTTCTCCTGCTCTCGACCTCTGCTGTTCTCCCTGTCCGGGCCCAGTGGATAGGGGGGTATGTCCTTGATCGTGACACAGAAGCAGCTATTCCCTTTTCAGATGTTTATTTTGAAGGAACCCTGACCGGCTCCATCTCAGACAGTGCAGGATATTTCAGATTGCCTGCTGCCGGCCGTCTAAACCAGCCTGTCACAGTCAGTGCCATCGGGTATCATTCCTGCACGGTTGTTCCGGAACAGGGGAATACTGTAATGAAGATCCGCCTGGTTCCACGGTATTACCAGTTGCCGGAAGTTACCGTCGGCACCCGGTCACTGGAACGGGAAAGGGCATCAAACATGAAATTGTTCCGCAAAGAGTTTTTTGGAACCTCTTCCATGGCCAGAAGGTGCGAGATCCTCAATGAGGAAGACATTACTTTCAATTACGGATCCGACCGGGATACGCTGATCGCAGTTTCACGAGAACCGATCCGCATCCTGAACAACGGTCTGGGATATGAAATCACCTATTACATGGATCGATTCAGCTTTGACCGGAACAGCAGAACCACCTCTTTTTTCGGATCCATCTTTTTCAGGAGGGACCTTTCATCCGGATTTGACCGGAGGGATTTTGAAAGGAACAGAAGAAATGCCTACAGAGGTTCCTGTTTGCATTTCTTCAGGACGATCTGGAACGATGAACTGGGTCAGACCCCTTTCAGGGTTTTTGATACCACAGGCACGGAGCTTCAAATTGAAGCGTTCACTGTCATGGATGAGGAGGGCCGGAAGTACCTTCATCACGATGGTCCGCTGACCCTGACCTATCACACGGCATGGAGCCGCCTGTCCTTTGAAAAGGATTCGGTTCCTTTCGAGCAATCCGGATACCATGATCCCAGGGCCATCTCCTGGCAGGGAAGAATGGGGAACAGGCGCATCGGGGACTGGCTGCCCTACGACTACGTCGCTGAATGACCCGCTGCGGAAAGATTTACCCGGTGGTCTGACCTTCTGAACTATTTCTGCTCCAGCCGGTATGCGACCAC
>CAZNSZ010000241.1:0-1738 GCA_964575865.1 uncultured Bacteroides sp.
ATGCCAAGGTGGGGATCAGCAGTGACTATACCCTGGACCTGTCGATCAATCCGGACTTCGGGCAGGTGGAAGCGGATCCCTCGGTCATGAACCTGACCTCCTTTGAAACTTTCTATCAGGAAAAAAGGCCCTTCTTCCTGGAGGGGAATGACATATTCGACTTTGAACTGGACGGGGACATCCCCTACTATTCCAGGCGGATCGGCAGCGCCCCGGCATTCCCATCCAGTTACGGGCGATGGAGCATTTCCGAGATCCCGCAGTTCACCACCATTCTGGGTGCTGCAAAATTCACGGGCAAAAGCAGCAGAGGCCTTTCCGTAGGGGTTGTTAACGGACTTACTGCCAGAGAGATGGCAGTTGCCAGTGATACAGATGCAGGTGAGCGTGAAATTGAGGTCGCCCCGTTGAGCAATTATCTATCCTCCAGGATCAAGAAGGAGTATTCCGAAGGGAATACCATCCTCGGAGGCATGTTCAGCCTGGTCAACAGGATATCTCCCGATTCGGCAGTGAATGAACTCCTCCCGGGCACTGCCATCAGCGGGGGCCTTGACTTTCTCCACCACTGGGACCAGCGGAATTACTTTATCGAGGCCAAAGCCATTGCCAGCCAGCTGCAGGGATCGCCGGAGGCCATCCTTCTGCAGCAACTGGGGCACACCCACCGTTTTCAACGGCCCGATGCCGCATACCTTGATGTGGACACCCTGCGGGAACAGCTGGCCGGTCACGGCGGACTGGTCAGGCTGGGAAAAAAAGGGGGGAATATCAATTTCAATCTCACCGGTCAGTACCGGAGCCCCGGATTGAACCTGAACGATATGGGCTATATCCGGCAGGCAGATTTCCTGGGAGAGAGCGCCGATGTTTCTTATGAAATGAACGAACCGGGCAGCTGGGTGCGGAATTACTCCCTGACCTTTTTCCAGGAGGCGCGCTGGAGTTTCGGGGGGGAAAATACCCGAAATGAACTGGGATCCGATTTTTCCATGATGAACAACAACCTGTGGAGTTTTGGTGCATCCTACAGCTTTGATTTTTCCCGCCTGGATACCAGGGAGCTCAGAGGCGGGCCGGCATTGCGGATCGATCCGCGGCATTCGCTGAGCGCCATGGTTTCCTCCAATTCATCCAAAGATTTTTACGGGATGGCAGGGGCCCACTATTTTCATCTCGGTGCACCAGGTTCCAATCAGCAGGTGGCCTATTTCTCCCTTACCTGGCTTCCCGTCAGGAAAATCAAACTGAGTGGGATTACAAGCCTGGATGTCCGGCGTTACCACCAGCAATACGTGTCTACCCTGCCGTCTGGTGAGGAGGACATTTACATGGTCGGTGACATTGATTTCCGTTCCACCTCCTTTACTTTCAGGGGAGAACTCTTCCTGACACCCGAACTGTCGTTGCAATATTACGGCAGTCCCTTCTACTCTGTGGGAAGGTACGGGGACTTCAGGCGTGTAGATGAGGCAGGCTCCCGGGATTCCGGCCAGCGCCTCCGGCCTGTGGATGCAACCTATGACCCGGATCAGAATGCATACAACTTCGATTACAATGGCACTGCCTATGCTTTTGGCAATCCCGATTTCAGTTTTATGCAGTTCCGCTCCAACCTCGTGTTCCGGTGGGAATACAAGCTTGGATCGACGCTCTATGTGGTCTGGTCGCACGACCGGTCGGGATGGGAGAGCATTTACAATCCCGTTTCGGATATCATGGGCGATCTTTTCGGGAT
>CAZNSZ010000242.1:0-1738 GCA_964575865.1 uncultured Bacteroides sp.
AGCGCCATCGAACCGGGATTCAGGCCTTCGTCTGACCTGGGGCTGACACCGGCCGCACCCATCCCCGGATTGCTGAAAGCTTTTCAGGGAAAGTCATTCATTGATAAGGATCCCGGTATTGCCGGGCGAAACGGTTGATGGAGTTTCCCAGTGCACAGGTTTCAGCTGCCGGCCACTTTTCTGCGGTAGTTTTCCACCTCCCAGCTGTCTATGAACCTGATCTGTTCCTCAGACATGGCGTGCGGGCCGCCGAACTGTTCCGTAAGGTAGCAGACCTTCATGGTCTGTGCGAACACATCCCGCACGGTCAGCATATCCCTCTCATTTGCACCGGCTGCCATCATCCCGGCCCCTTTCTCCATCATCACCTTCGGAAGGTACCCGTAACGGTCCCTGAAGGCCAGGATCTGTTTTCCCAGGGCCTCCCGGGACAGATGCGGTTCAAGCATCAGGTAACGGGATTTGCAATAGACAATACCGTCGGGGGTGAATGGCCTGCTTACCCTGTCGAAGGCCTCCGGTCCCGCGGAGAAATGATCGGTCAGGGGACTGCGGTACCCCTTGCAGATCCAGCCGTGTGACCGGTAAATGTCAGCAGCAAATTCAGATACATCCGATGCATAGGGCTCCATCTCCCCGTCCGGCACCTGCCACTGTTTTCCTTCCCTGATGGCAGCCTCTGCTGCCGCATAGATCTCCATGATCTCCTGCGGGGTGTCCCCTCCGACAAAGATGCCATGGTTCTGCAGGAAGATGAGTTCAGGGGGGGCAGCAAACTTTTCCTCAAAGGCCCGGATGCGGGACTGAAGCACTTTGAAAAGGGTATAGCCGGGATCGGTATACTCGATGAACAGGGCCAGTTTACCGAAACGCTCTTCCACTTCCCTGGCAGCATCGTTGGCACACATCAGTGCATTGATGACCGTCGGGTGGGTATGGACGATGTAGGCGGAACTGATCAGGTTATGCAGAGAGGTCTCCACCGACGGCCTGAGGGTAGTGTTACCGGTGACCGCCTGGTTCAGGTCGCTCTTTACCTGCGCTTCGCGGGTGACCGGGTCCGGGCTGTAGGTCCGGGTCCCGATGACCGCCAGCCGTTCCCTGGAAAGCACCACGAAATCTTCTTTCCGTATGTTTGCCAGTGAAATACCACTGGCCTTGATCCAGATTTTTTCACTGTCCTTGTAGGAAGTATTCCCGCCGCCCGCCAGCACGTAGGCCGGGTCCTGTCCGTAATACCGGGAAATCTCCACCAATGCATCGAGGGGATCCATGATTCAGCAGATTGATAACACCCATAAAAGTACGGGTCTGCCCGCTGCCATCCAATAGTTATTTTGATCCAACCTTTGCATTTTTTGAGATTCCCGGCTACCTTGGGTCAATGAAAAATCTGAATTCCCACAGACCAGAAGGCCGGTTGCTCAGCCTGGACCTGTTCCGGGGACTGGTGATGTTCCTCCTGGTCGCAGAAGGAGCAGGGATCTACGAGACCTGGCTCCATACCACCACGGAAGGCACCTGGATGCACGCCCTGGCCCTGCAGTTCCACCACCATCCCTGGAACGGGCTCCGCTTCTGGGACCTGGTCCAGCCCTACTTCATGTTCATTGTGGGGGTGGCCATGTGGTTCTCTGTAAACAAAAGACGGAACAGGGGCGACAGCCAGAAGCAGATCACCATGCATATCCTCCGGAGGTGCCTCCTGTTGCTGGCTTTCGGAGTGGGCCTGCACATC
>CAZNSZ010000243.1:0-1736 GCA_964575865.1 uncultured Bacteroides sp.
TCCGGCTCCACGAAGGGCAGCACCACCTTAATGTAATCCTCCAGCAGGGAGGTGCCGGAACTGTCTGCATCGGTCTGCCTGGGTACTGCAAATCCGGAACCCCAACCTGACCGGTTGTTGAATCCCGGTATGACACTCGGAATAACAGACAGTCCGAGGGGATGGGCTGTTTCTTCCCATTGGCCGATCAGGACCGATAAATCGGCAAAGAAATCTCCGTTCCCGGGATAGATGCCTCTCTCTATCTGTTGAGGCAGGACAATATAAGGCGAGACAGCATCCAGGAACTCCATGTGGGATCCTGATGTATCGTACCAGCCCACCTCATCACCGATCAGGTACATTTCAAACCCCATGGCGGACAGCCCGGCTCTTATTCTGGCGAAAGCCTGCTTGAAATCTCCGGAATAGATCCCTGAGAGATAGAGAAAAACGACAGGTTTGCCATTGATCTTCAGATAATTCGGATGCTCAAAGTATGTTTCGGCCAGGTAGTTGAAATCAGCAACCAGCTGTGCTTCATCCGTTTCATCAATGACGATCTGACCCTGATCGACACCCAGCTTGGCACTTTCGTAGTAGATGGAGAATGTGACGCCGGAATTGACAATCTCCTCGCAAATATGATCTCGAAGGGTGATGTCTTCGCGGGAATTGATCCCCCACCAGCTCATTACGGCGAAATCGACACCGCAGGCTTCCATCCACTCCAGATGCTGCCTGATGATGGCGGGACTGCGGCTTGAATAGTGCCCCAGCATCGGGGGCTGCTGCGGAACGAGAAAATCGCGCACATAATGACCCTCCCATTCGTGTAACCCTTCCTCCGGGCCATACCAGGGATAATAATACACCCCTGCCTCATAGGCCCTGGTCACTGCGAGGGTCCGGCCCAGTGCCACACTGCCCGGTTCGCTCAGGTGATCGTTCTCAGAGGAGCGCACACAGTAGTAATAATTGACTCCTGGAGCAACCGTACTGTCCGTATAGCTGGATTCCGGGGAGATCACTTCTGCCAGAAAGCTGGTATCTTCGGCCATGAACCCGGGTGAATCTCCCCTGTAGATCAGGTACGATTCGATCCCGCCGTCAACCGGCTTCCAGACCAGCTGGATGTGATTTTCCCCTCCGAATGTCCTTAAACCCACGGGTGTTTCCGGCGGGATGAAACCGATGGGAGCCTCCGATCCAACCAGGGTGGCATTCCCGTAGAGGTTCCCGTTATTCCCGTTTGCACCCAGGTCAGGGATCATATTGCCAACAATGGTATCGAAGTCCCAGTAGCCGGAAAGCCCGCTTTCGGTTCCGGACAGCTTCTCATGCATGGCCGATTTGATTTCGGTCTGGTTGCGGGGATAATTCCAGATCCTGAGATCGTCCAGCTCACCCCTTAGCCCCAGATATCCCCCCGGATACCCCAGAAACTCCCCGATGCGAAGCGGTGCATTTGTATTATCGTTATACAGGTTGTAGCTGCTGTTCTGCAATGCGCCGTCCAGATAGATTCTTGCAGTATCATCGTCCTGGGTAACGGCTATATGATGCCACCTGTGCCTGCGAACAACGTCATACATGGCCACACCACCGGGCTGAATAAATGCAAAAAGAGGCAGGGGGAATGCTGTGCCTGCAAGCCGGAAGTTATAGCCTGCTTCCCCTTCGCGTTTGTCGAGAATGGTTTGTTCCCCATCTGCCGCTTCAGGATCCCCGACATCTTTCATTTTCAGCCAGAACTC
>CAZNSZ010000244.1:0-1727 GCA_964575865.1 uncultured Bacteroides sp.
AGCGCCATCGAACCGGGATTCAGGCCTTCGTCTGACCTGGGGCTGACACCGGCCGAACCTGTCACAGGAATCCATTAACCACAGGGGACCGGTCCCGATGAACGAGCAGCAACTGGATGCGCTGCGGAAGAAGTTCCTGTCCTGAGGTGATGTCCTGAACGGTCCCCGGCTGGTCACCCTCCGGTTTTCCTGGCCATGCTTCTGCGGTAATTTTCCACCTCCCAGCTGTCGATAAAGGCGATCTGTTCATCGGTCATGAAATGCGGTCCGCCGAATTGCTCGGACAGGAATGAAATCTTCATCAGGTCATGAAACACCTCCAGCACCGTCCCCAGGGATCGCTCATCCTCCTCGGTGATGATCAGCCCGCCCTGCTCCTCCACCATGACCCTTGGAGGATAGCCGTAGGCTGACTCGAATTCCTCTATCCCGGAACTGACCTGCTCCCGGTCCCATCCCTTCTCCAGATAGAGGTAATTTGATTTGCAGTAGACAATGATATCCGGAGAAAACGGACGGCTTATTTTGCGGAACGATTTCAGGTCTGCGGAAAAGTGATCCGAAAGGGGACATCTGAACGCCCTGGACACCCGGTTTCTGGATCTCATAACCCTGTTGACATCCGTTGCGATGCGGGAAGTCCGCTCTTCCATATTTCCTTCAGGAAGGGATAGGTCCACTCCCTGCCGGATCTTCTGTTCGATGGAGCGGTAAGTGGATTTGATCTCCTCCGCTCCGTCTCCGCCCACGAAAACCCCGTGGTTCTGAAGGAAGATGATGGATGGCGAGCGTCCATTCTTTTTCCGGTAGGCTTCGATCCTGCCCTGCAGTTTCCTGAAAAGGGTGTACCCCGGATCCGTATATTCCACAAACATCGCTTCCTGCCCAAATCTTTTTTCCACCTCCTCCCCTGCCCGGTTGGAGCACATCAGGGCATTGACCAGCGTTGGATGGGTATGTACGATGAAAGGATATTCGATCAGGTTGTGAAGGGAGGTCTCCACGGAGGGACGAAGGTTCCCTTGCGAGATCACTGCCTCTCCAAGTGCAACTTTCACGGCCTGTTCCCGTTCGAGGGGATCGGCAGGGAAGTCACGCTGCTCCATCTCCTTCAATCTCTTCCTGGAGAGTCTTACAAATCCATCTTCACCGATGGTGGAAAGGGAAATACCGCTGGCTTTTACATAAAGTTCCCTGTCATTTTTAAAGGAGGTGTTCCCCCCTCCGGCAATCACGAATTCGGGATTGCTGCCATAATACCTTGAAATCGCTACCAGGTCATGCAGTGGGTCCATTGTTGTACGGATTGATGAATGATCAGATTTTACTGACACTAAAGATACATCTTCAGCCGGTTTTACTAAATTGAAAGCATGATAGCTGATAAAAAAGTTCCACTACCGGGAAGGCTACTGAGTCTGGACCTTTTCCGGGGCCTGGTGATGTTCCTTCTCGTAGCGGAAGGTGCCGGGCTCTATGACACCTGGCTCCATACCACCACCGAAGGCACCTGGATGCATGCCCTGGCCCTGCAGTTCCACCACCACCCCTGGAACGGGCTCCGTTTCTGGGACCTGGTCCAGCCCTATTTCATGTTTATCGTGGGGGTGGCCATGTGGTTCTCCGTAAACAAAAGGCGCAGCAGGGGCGACAGCCAGAAGCAGATCACGTCGCATATCCTCCGGAGGTGCCTCCTGTTGCTGGCTTTCGGAGTGGGCCTGCACATC
>CAZNSZ010000245.1:0-1706 GCA_964575865.1 uncultured Bacteroides sp.
ACCCACCAGTAAATTTTCCATCAAATTCTCACGGCATACCCGGCCTTAAAACGATCCTCTTATCCATATCCCAGTCCAACATACATTTCCCGATGCGCAGGCGGGCTGAGTTACCTCACTTTCCTTTTTCCGGGCTCCGGTCCTGGTTATCCCGGGCCTGAACAGTCCTTTTTCCATTGGGCTCCTGTTGAAATAGCCGTGCTATGGGCCGTGAACTCCGGGGATTTTCTACGCACAGAAATATTTCTTCAGAAAGGATGACTTAATTTTTACAGAATTCGTACAAGCCTCATCGGGATGATCCAGGTTACGAGTTAATTGGTTGAAAGTGTAAAGTCCTGAAAACAAGAGAAAAATAAATTGCCGGATACTAGCCGGATAAATACTACAGCACATGAAACCAACATCTCTGATCCTGGCAGTAACAGTGGCCGCTGCAATTGCCTTGAATGTAAAAAGTCAGCAGGACCCTTTTTCAATTCATCGGAATAATCGCGAAATGCCGGATACGAAACTGATATCGCCGTTATCCGCGACGAATGTTTCCCGATTCCTTTATCCGGATTTTCTTCAGACGGCTTCTGTGGCCTGGAAGTGGGATACCATCCTGTGCTTTGATGACCAGGAGCTGCCACTGCAGCGATTATCCCAGGCCTTCGATGAAAATGGGAATGTCGGAGTGCAATTGATCGAGGAACTGCAAAGCGGGACCTGGGCAAATTTCATTCGCGCCATCCATGCCTATGACAACCTGGGGCAAATCCTGGAGGTGACAACGTACATTTGGCAGAACGGCACATGGTTTAATTTACGGAGGCTTACCTTAACTCACAATCCGCAGGGGAAGATCACCATGGAATCCGTTGAAAAAGCTGTCGGTTCTGCGTGGGCGCACCATTTCAGAAGGAGTTACACGTATGACGCCAATTTGAACAAAACGGGCATGTTGCAGGAGATCTATTTCAACGGAGGATGGGTAAACGATCTGAGAGGGACCTTTACATATGATGGTTCCGGGAACATGACCTCTGCCCTGTCGGAGTATTCAGAATCCGGGGGTCCATGGTTGATTGGGATGCGTTTCACCTATACGCTTGATCCCAATGGCAACTGGGTGGAACAATTGATCGAGTCGGGGGAGACCGGCACCTGGGAAACAGTGGCCAGGTGCATCTATACGAATGATGCGTCGGGCAATATCCTCACCGAATTGTATCAATACCTGGACAATGGTGCCTGGGTGAATGACACCAGGAAAAACTATGCATACGATGCCCATGGCAATGTGACCGGCGGGGTGAATGAAACATGGCAGGATGGGAGTTGGCAACGCGCCATGCAATCATCCTACCTGCTGTTCAAAAAGGAGATCGTATTCGTACTGAACACAGACATGTACCGCTTTGAAGCCAGTTACATCCCCTTTTCCATGGGTGCGGAGGAAGCCATTTCGCAGGGGGCGTTCCCGGTGATCTATCCCAATCCGGCGTCGAATGAGGTGTTTGTCCAGCCTGGAAATGTAAATGGGAATCCAGCCCTGCTGAATATCTACGACAGCGACGGGGTTCTCGTAAGATCATTTTACCTCACTTCCGGCGGGTCCCGGATCGATATCCGCGATCTGGATGACGGGTTATACCTCCTTGCGTTCATAACGGAACGCGGCAGCCGGACACAGAAATTGATGATTCATTAAGCCGGAGTCC
>CAZNSZ010000246.1:0-1694 GCA_964575865.1 uncultured Bacteroides sp.
AGAATGACCCAGATCACCGGAATCTGATATTCAATGGCAGTAAGCACTTCCATTCCAGTCATCAGAAAATCGCCATCCCCGCAGATACACACCATAGGAGCTTCCGGTTTTCCAAGTTTTCCCCCGATGCATGCAGCAACGGCTGAACCCATGCAAGCCAGGCCCGAGGGCAGGAAGTTCAATCCTTCCGGATAGGCCTGAAAATACCGGAGAATCCAGGAATAGGTATTGCCCATGTCCCCGAATACCGTGGTCTCCCTGGGCAGGGAACCCCTTAGTTCTTTCATAAGCCTCTGGGGTTTCATGGGAAGCTGATCAGACAGGCTCTCCTTTTCCATAAAATACTGGTGGGATTCCTTATAGGCGGTCAGGTCCCGTGCCGGTTTGGCAGGATACTCATTCAGGCTTTGCAAAAGTGTATATAACGCTTCACCTGCATCTGCAACCAATCCTATATCAATGGGATAGTTCTTGCCAAGCTCATTCGGATCAATGTCAATCTGGATCAGGGCTTTTGAGGGCTGAAGTTTGGGATCCCAACCGTGACTTGTCATTTCGCCGAGATCTGATCCAACCACGAGCAATACGTCAATACCTGATTTCAGATACGTATTGGCTGTTTTTGATCCTCTGATGCTCAGGGTTCCCAGAGAGAGCGGATGGTCTTCAGGAAAGATGCTTTTGCCCTTTCCTGAAGTTGCAACGGGGATCTGAAGTTTTTCAGCCAGTTTTATGATTACCCCGTCCTGTGCACAACGGGAGGCCCCATATCCGATAAGCATGGCTGGATTATTGGCATGGTACAGCAGATCGGCAATGGTACTTATTTTGGCTGATTGTATTCCGCCTGATTCCCTGCCAATCCGGTAGGTTGTCGCAGGCTGTATCTCTTCATTGATCTCTTCTAACTGGATATTAGAGGGGAAGTCCACATGCACAGGTCCGGGCCGTCCGGAAACGGCTGTTCTGATGGCCGATCGAATGGTCCTGGACGCCGTGTGCTTATCGGTAATCATCACACTGGCCTTTGTAATATTTTGGAACAGAACTGTCTGGTTCAAGGATCGTCCATATCCAGTCGCCTCCTGATGTGCACTTCTTCCGAAAGATTTTACGCCCACCTGACCGGTAATGGCAAGCAAGGGGATCGAATCCATCATGGCAGCTGCCACACCGCTGACCATATTGGTAGCACCGGGCCCGACTGTTCCGCAGCAGACCCCAAGGTTTCCGCTTGTTGCAGCGTACCCATAAGCCATAAATGCACCTCCGCATTCATGCTTTGCCAGTATGGGTTTAATTTTAGTAGTTCGGAAGATCGCGTCATAAATCGGCAGGACATGTGCTCCCGGCACTCCAAACAAATATTGTACATTCTCCTGTTCGAGATATTGGGCCATTATTGCCGCCGCTGTATCTTTCATAATGCATTTCAATTAAGTTCCTTGATTTACAGAGGATCCGCAAATCTTTGGTGCGGCAGGAATGTCAATGAATAAAGAAGATAGGGGCAGAATACCAGGCAATTTACAATCATTTGTAACATCAGTCAATTCCCGGAATGATTTCCCCCACGAAATCTCCGGGGTAATTGGTTCGTTTCTGCTCAGCTTCAACCGGGCGTGGGATTGATAAGGGTTCCTTACTTTCCCGGACCATGAAACCGCACTTGTAGGGGAGACCGGTATTGGAAG
>CAZNSZ010000247.1:0-1691 GCA_964575865.1 uncultured Bacteroides sp.
TTAACTGTATACCGATCGTTCAATGATCCGCTGACAGGAAAAATCAGTGTCAAAGTATGGAGTGTTCACCCTGCTGTCCGGATCTCGCTCCTTTTTTTTATTCAACGGGGGTTCAGGGATTGATGAAGTATTTCATTGACCGGATGCTGCATCGATAAACGCCCGCAGGGACTCCGTGGAGACTCCGGGGGGCATTCCGCCTCCGCAGGAGAGGATGATCCGGGAAGTGCCTGTTAGAGAGTCTTTCAACTCCCTGACTGCCGTTGCCACCTCTTCAGGGGTACCTTTGGCCAGCACGTCCCTGGGTGGAATGTTACCGAGCATGGTCACCCGGTGCCCGGTCAGTTCCCTGAGCTGATTCAGGTCGGTCTCAAATCCCATATTGAAGAGATTGACACCCATCTCAGGCAGGTACTCGATGGATTCCATGCAGTTGGCATCGTTATGAAGAAATTTAACTGCCAGCGGGCGGTCGAAGATTTCCCGAAAATATGGAAGTCCAAATTCCACAAACTGTTCACGGCTGATAAATCCGATGATGTCATCCAGTACCAGAATCCCGTCAATGGAGGGGAATGATTCTCTCTGAAGGTCATGGAGATCTTTAAGGTAATCGGTAATGGTGCGCATCAGCAGGTGAGCCTCCCGGGGATGGGTCATCAGGGCCATCATGAATTCAGTGGTACCCATCATGTAGGAGGCGATGTTGAGCGGTCCCCGGGATACGGAAAAACGGATCCGGTGCCCCCTGTCTTCAATAGCTTTCTGGTTGATTATGAGGCGGTTCAGGATAAACGGGGCCAGCCCGTCCCTGGATGCATGTGGTTTTTTTATTTGCCTGATCTCATCGGGGGACCTGAGGTTGGGATATGCATGTGGGAACTCATTGACCGGAAAGGCCACCCTTGCTCCAAAGGCAGATGGTTCCCCGCACATCCCGTATTCGGACCAGAATCCGGGAAGGAACCAAACTTCCGGGAATTTTTCGATGGCTCTCAGGTTGGCTTTCAGCCAGAGCTCGTCGGAAGAAAAATAATCTACAATGTTAATGCCATACCAGTTAGGCAGCCAGGGTGAATCGATGATAAATCCCACCGGCAGGGGAGAAACGATCTCTCCGTTCAGTACTTTCAGCAGCTCAATCCACTGTTTGTCTGTCATTTATGATTTCAGTCAGTGTGTTTCGGATTCCATGTCAAGATAACAGAAATCAACCTGATCTGCAATTCAAAACAGCGGTTAACCAACAGGGTTTCCGGGAAATGATCCAGATCCCTGCCGGAAGAACAAAACCGTCAGCCAGAATGGGATGTTTTCCGGACCCGGGAACCATACCATCCGATGCTCCCCAGAATAATCAACAGTCCGATCAGGAAGATCCACCAGGGAAATCGTTGGGGGATATATCGCGTAGCCACCTCGAGGACCTCTGGATTCTTTATCTGAAACATTTCTGCCAGAGAAAAGTGAGTCAGCATATGCTCCGAATAATCGTAAATGAATCCGAAGATAAGGATCAGCGATCCAATGATCAATCCGGTCCATTCCACAGCCATGATCTGGGTCATTCTTCCTTTGTCGTCCTGCACCAGGATCACCATGGCAAACATGATCATGGTGATGGAGACCAGTACGGGGGCGAGAACAGGTCCGGTCCAGGTGGTGGGGATCAGAAACCGTACGTCCCAGGT
>CAZNSZ010000248.1:0-1662 GCA_964575865.1 uncultured Bacteroides sp.
AACTGGCCGGTCAGTACGGAGTAGCGGCTGGGGGTACACATGGAAGCAGTTGTATATGCTGCCCTGAACATCAGGCCCCTGCGGGCCAGCTGATCAATGTTCGGCGTCGGGACCGTTCCTCCGTAACACCCCAGGTCGCTGAATTGCAATTCATCCGTATAGACCAGAAGAAAGTTGTAGGGACCGCCTTCCTGTTCACCGTTGGATGTCGATCCGCAACCTGTCATCATGCAGTTGAGAAGGACCATTCCGGTCAGGGTGGCCGCAGGGAGGACGCGATGCAGAATTTTCATAGTAGTCGATTGAAGTGTACCATAAATATGCGGCTTTTTATGATTTCAGCAATGCATACAGGGTCAGTGTCTGGATCAGAAAACCACATCTCTGACCAGATGGACCCTGGAAAAGAGAATCGGAATCCTTCGTGGCATGGAAATTCCACCGGATTGCGTATCTTTACATATCTTTTTATCTATATATCTACATATATGCAATTTAAAGAGCTGGAGATCAAACCACAGGGCAGCAGGATGCGGCGAATACTCAGGAATCCACAGGTCAGAAGAACGCTCATTGCCACAGGGGTGGGTGCCCTCATTGGATTCGCATTGTTTTATCTTTCGGAAGGAAGGAGCATGGAGACGATCCCGGCCAATGACATTGTTAAAAGCCTCATGATCGGCGGTTTCTTTGGTTTCTTTGTCACCAACAGCCCCTGTGCAAGGGGAAGGTGCTGAATCTGTTTGTCGTCTCTCACGGTTTCTGTTAAATTTGCCTTCTGAAACCCATTGAAGAGGCACCTCTGTGAGAACACTGATTACCCTGATCATTGCGGGATTCACCCTTCCGGGAGCCGCACAGCAGTATACATGGACCCCCCAGGTCAGCGGGACCAGCCAGTGGCTGAATGACATCACTTTCACAAACCTGATGCATGGCTGCGCCGTGGGGACCAACGGGATCATCATTTTCTTATGCCTACAATCGTGTTGGCGACCAACTGCTCATTTCCACCGAAAATGGCGGGGAAACATGGAGCACCCGGATCAGCGGGACCTCGGAAGAACTGCATTCGGTGTCCTTCCTGAACCAGGATACCGGATGGGCCGCAGGAGGAACCCATCAGCCCGTCCTTTTGCATACCACCGACGGCGGAATGAACTGGATGCCGGTTGATACGGACTTTCCAGGAGCAATTTCACTGCGGGACATTGAGTTTGCTGATACCCGAAACGGGTATGCCATCGGCACGGACAGGATCTTCAGCACTGCTGACGGTGGACTGACCTGGAAGGAGGATTCCTATTCTTCACTGGTCATCTCCATCCTTTATCTGGGGGAACTTTCAGTCCGCTCAGCCTCCTCCGCTTTCGCATGCGGATTTTACCGGAACAAGTCGAATGAAACACTCCCCGTAGTATTTGAAAATATGTCTTTGCAGCAGGGACAATGGCTCCCTCAAAGCTCGGGAGGATTCGATCCACAGGACTCCCTGACCACCCTCAGTTTTACAGAATCAGGAACGGGATTTGCCGGGAGCACCACCGGCAAGGTTTACAGGCAGAAGGAGGACGGGGGCACCTTTCCCATCCCCTGGACCCTGAATTTCGATGCAGGGGGCAAGGGCGTGCAGTCGATTGTATTTCCTTCCGACAGCCATGG
>CAZNSZ010000249.1:0-1658 GCA_964575865.1 uncultured Bacteroides sp.
GCCGAGATCAGCTTGAAAAAATTGGTGGGCGAGGCGAAGCGGTTGGTCTTCGACACGTTGAAGTTGTACACCTCCACCATGTCGGCGTCGGCATAGCGGGTGACCTCCAGCAGGTCCCCCCTCAGTTCGCCCAGGACCAGCAGCTGCTCCACAAGGTCCTGCTGAAGGGCGTACATCCCCATCTCCACCGAGCGGTACTCGTACCAGTCCTGGTACAACCGGTCCTCGGTGATATAGATCTCCTGATCGGGATTCAGAAATTTCTCACAGGAGGTCAGCACCAGCAACCCTGCAACAAGAAGGGCCCCGGTCCTGCGGTATCTTTTCACACGTCTCATCACGTTCATCGCTTTGTGTGTTAATTATAATCCAAGTGTAACTCCGATAATAAACTGCCTGGGGATCGGTGTCAGTCCGTAGTCGATCCCCTGGTACATCTGGGAATAGGAATATGCGAACTCCGGATCATAGCCCAGGTAATTGGTCACTGTCACAATGTTGTTCACCGAAGCATAAAATTCGGCGGTCTTGAACATCAGCAGCTGGGAGGGGATGGTGTAGCTCAGCTTGATGAATTTCACCCTCATGAATGAACCGTCCTCGATCCAGCGGGAAGAGAAATCCGAATTGCCCATGGGATCGTTCCACAGTGCCCTGGGGACGTCGGTCTCCTGCCCATCGTACTGCCACCTGTTCAACACATGCTGGCTCTGGTTCTCCAGGCCGGTCATCTTTTCATTCTGATAGCGCACATAGTTGAACACCTCCTGTCCGCTGCTTACCTGGAGGAAAGCACTCAGGGTAAATCCTTTGAAAGAGAAGGAATTGATCACTCCCCCGAAGAAATCCGGGAGCGGGTTCCCGATGATGGTCTTGTCAAACTCATTGATCACCCCGTCCGGGGTGCCCTCCGGTCCGGAAAGGTCCGCATACCGGGCATCTCCCGCACCGTAGGGGACGTTCTTGTTATTCACCAGCCCCGCCTCAACGGCCTCGGCATAGGAGGCATATACCCCCTGGTATTCGTAGCCATAGAAACTGTTGGCCGGATACCCGGTTTTATTCACCTTTTCCCCCCCGGGTACCGCATAGACCAGCTGGTCACCCTTGATGGAGGTCACTTCGTTCTCAACGGTGGAGTAGGTGAGCTGCAGGTCCCATTTGAACGCCCTTGAATCGATGATGCGGAAGAATCCGCCCACTTCCCATCCCTTGTTCTGCATGGATCCCCCGTTCTCGATCAGGTAATCATATCCCAGGTAGGACCTGACAGGGGAATAGATGATCATGTTGTCCGTCTTGGACACATAATAGTCGAAATCCACCGCGACCCGGTTCCCCAGCATGGCCAGGTTCACCCCTCCGTTCAGCATGGTAACGGTCTCGTAGGTCAGTTCATCGTTGTAGAGCAGTGCCGGGTAGAGCCCCGAGGTCTCCCGGAACCGGGAGGCTTCGTAATAGTTGGTGGCATTGGCCACCCCGATGTCATCATTCCCGCTCCTGCCGTAGGTGATCCGCAGCCTCAGGTCATCCAGCCATGCCTGGTTCTTCAGGAAAGACTCGCCGGATGCCCTCCAGGCCACACCTCCTGAATAAAAGAGCCCGAACGGAATGTTGCCCATCCGGATGGTATTGGCCGCATTGTCACCCACCTGGGA
>CAZNSZ010000250.1:0-1654 GCA_964575865.1 uncultured Bacteroides sp.
TTCAAAGCCGCTGAAATGGTCAGATGGTGCGCAATAGATGACAAAGCACCACATGATAAGTGATTTGCAGTTCAATTCAGGTTTTTTTTTCCCCTTCTGCACCCCCGTTAAGTTTATTTTAATCGGCTGTTAACGGACAAAAGCGTACTTGAAGTGTGAATCAATTCATCTCATCAATGAAAATCCCTGTTTCCCTGTATGCCCTGCAATTCCTGGCTTTTATCATTCTGGCGTGTGACCGCCCATTGCCTTATCTCCGCGGGCAACCCCATTTGATCGACTATGTTGATCCGTTCATTGGGACCGATTATCACGGACATACCTTCCCGGGAGCCACTGTTCCGTTCGGCATGGTACAACTGAGTCCGGATACCCGCACACTTGGGTGGGATGCCTGTGCGGGTTACCATTATTCGGATTCCTCTATTCTTGGATTCAGCCATACCCACCTGAGCGGTACAGGGATCGGGGATTATGGTGATATTTTATTCATGCCCTTTACTGGAGAGGTTTCTTTGAAACCGGGAGAGGCGGATCAGATCGACAGCGGTTACAGGTCGAGGTTTGATCACCGCAATGAGGAAGCAAGTCCTGGATATTATCGCGTCACGCTGGACGATTACCAGGTGGAAGCAGAGCTTACTTCCACATGCCGGGCCGGAGTGCACAGGTATACGTTTCCTGAGGCCGATAAGGCGGGGGTCCTGATCGACCTGACCCATACCATACATGGGCACCAGAATCCGCTTCATGAAATTAAAATACTGAACAACCAGGAGATACAGGGACTTAAGGTGACCTCTGGTTGGGCAAAGAACCATTACGTCTACTTCACGGCAAAGTTTTCAAAACCATTTAAAGCCAGGTTGTACCTGGATGACCATTTGCAAGAAGGATCGAACGAGGTTTCGGGACAGAACGCCAAAGCAAAACTGGAGTTCCGGACGGAGAATGGAGAGCAGGTGCTGGTGAAGGTGGGCATCAGTGGGACCAGTTACGAGGGCTCGCTTAAGAACCTGAACCAGGAGGTCAAAGGCTGGGAATTTGACCTGGTAAGAAAAAAAGCCGGAGATGCATGGGAACAACAGCTGGCAAAGGTACGGATCGAATCAGGGGATATTGCGCAGAAAAGGACCTTTTACACAGCACTTTACCATAGCTTCATTTATCCCGGGATCTACTCCGATGTGGATGGAACATACCGGGCCATGGATCAGCAAATCCATCACTCTGCCGACATGAATTATACGGTGTTCTCCCTCTGGGATACCCACCGGGCACTTCATCCGCTGTTCACCATACTGGAGCCGGATTACAACCAGGCGCTCATCCGGGCACTACTGAGAAAATATGATGAGGGGGGGATCCTTCCCATGTGGGAGCTTGCCTCCAATTATACGGGAACCATGATCGGGTCGCATGCCATCTCTGTCATCGCAGACGCTTACAGCAAAGGACAGCGGGAATTTGACACCATCAAGGCGCTGGAGGCCATGATCCATGCGGTATCGTATGATACGGTAAAAAATATTATATATCCTTCGGACCAGGCCTGGGGGAACCTGATGCCCAAAGCCAAATTGTATGAGCAGATCTACGGATTTATTCCCGCTGACCTGGAACAGGCCTCGGTTTCCAAAGGGCTGGAGTTCGC
>CAZNSZ010000251.1:0-1643 GCA_964575865.1 uncultured Bacteroides sp.
TCTTTTCCGTTGTGGCCTTCCTGGTGCTGATCGTCGCCTGCATCAACTTCATGAACCTGACCACCGCCAGCTCCTCTATCAGGGCCCGGGAGGTGGGGGTGAGAAAAACAAACGGGGCCTCCCGGAGCGCGCTGAGACAGCAGTTTTTTGCCGAGGCAGTGGTGGTGAGCCTGCTCGCCCTTGTCCTGGCTATGGGGCTGGTGGAATCGCTTATGGAGCCCTACCGGCAGTTTACAGGAAGGGAGATTTCCATCCATTACCTGGACAACTTCCTGGTGATCCCCGGTCTGCTGGGGCTTTCCCTGCTGGTGGGACTGATCTCCGGCAGCTACCCCGCCTTTTACATGAGCGGATTCTCCGCCATCGACTCTCTGGGGTACAAGGGGGTGCGCCAGGCCAGGAGCTGGTTCCGTAACCTGCTGGTCCTTTTCCAGTTCTCGGTGGCCATATTCCTGATCGCAGCCACCCTGGTGGTCAGGCACCAGATGCACCTGGTGATGGAGGAATCGCTGGGATTTGACAAAGAACGGGTGGTCTGTGTGACACATGCCCATTACCTGGATAATCCGGAGGCTTTTGCGGAAGAGATACGCAGGTTCCCGGAGGTGCAGGAGGTTTCCTACTCCACCGACGTGCCCGGGGACAAGATCACCAACTGGGGCTTCGGGGCTGAGGGTGTGGAGAACAGCTTCTCCCTCAATGTGGTCCTGGCCAGCGAGACCTATCCGGAGACCATGGGACTGGCCATGGCCCAGGGGCGATTCTTCTCAAGGGAGTTCCCCACGGATGTGGATAAGATCGTGCTGAACGAGACCGCGGTGACACTGCTCGGGCTGGAGGATCCCGTCGGGAGGATCACCTACCTCTGGAACGACCGTTCATTGCCGCTGGAGGTGATCGGGGTGGTCAGGGACTACCACTGGGAGTCCAAGCACAACCAGATCAGGCCCCAGGCGATCATGCACATTGGTTATGACCGGATGCGGGAACCCCGTTACCTCAATGTGAGGTACTCCGGAAATGTGGAAAAAGTCCTGAAGACCCTCAGGGAACAATGGGACGAAGAAATTTCGGAGATCCCCTTCGAATATGCGTTCCTGGACTCTCATTATGAGGCGATTTATCAGAATGAGAAGCGGACCCGTGCCCTGCTTTATATTTTTGCCGCCATCTCCATCTTTATCTCCTGCCTGGGGCTGTTCGGGCTGGCCTCTTTCATGGCGGAACGGCGCACCAAGGAGATCGGAATCCGGAAAACCAACGGGGCCAGCACACGGAGCATCCTCTGGTTGCTGACCACTGATTTTACCCGGTGGGTGCTGCTGGCCAACCTGATCGCATGGCCGGTTACCTGGCTGGGCCTGAGGCACTGGCTGAAAAATTTCGCGTACCGGACGGAGATCTCCTGGCCGGTATTCCTGGCGGCAGGTATCCTGGCGCTGGTCATTGCGCTGCTGACTGTCAGTTTTCATGCGGTACGGGCCGCCCGGCAGAATCCGGGGCTTTCCCTGAGGTACGAATAGCGTTACTAGACAGAGGGTTGAAGGCTGGAGCCCAGTGAAGGTTCCGTGGTGCGGAGCCAGGCCAGTGCATGCCGCCTCAGGAAAAAGGTGACCCTGTTCCAGAAACCGGGAATGATCAGC
>CAZNSZ010000252.1:0-1629 GCA_964575865.1 uncultured Bacteroides sp.
CTGCAATGGTGATAAAGGGGTGTGTTACCCTCAGTTCAGACTGTAATTCGATGGTTCCTGACACCCTGAAGATCACGATCCTGGGCACAGAATCCGAGACCGCTGCACGCAAACTCCCCGGTCCATCGTTGTTCAGGTTGTCCACAAAGATCACCTTCCCACCGCGGCCTCCTTTGGCATATGCGCCAAAGCCCTCAGCCTGTGGAAAAGCTGGCAGTTGTTCTGTAATTTGAGCTTCCAGCGGTAGAATCATACACACACCCATCAGAAGCAGCAGAAAATTTTTCATGTTCTTTTTGTTTCGCATCGTTTATAATCCTGTTAGTTTAAGATAACCGGTTTCTTCATATTCGGTCTGGTATTCAAGAATATAAATGCCAGGAGAAATTCCTTCAGCGGGAATGGCGAGGTGGTTGGTACCTGCCTGAACTCTGACATCCTTTAAATCCGTCACGATCCTGCCCCTGGCATCAAAAAGGCGAACCTGCATTCCTTGCACCCGTGAGCTCCTGTATTCGAAAGTAAACCGTCCTTTAAAAGGATTCGGATACACAGCGGCAAATTCCGCAACAACATGACCCTCCGTTCCTGTCATCAGTTCTATGCTGGCCGGCTGTGACGGAACGGAAACAAGCGCATCACCCATCCCATAAACCCTGTATACCACGGTCCGGTCAGGTCCGGGCGGGAGATCGGTAAATTCCGTCACATTCGCCCCAACTGTGTCGACAACAATGAATTTTCCGTCTGCGTCGGTCCTTTGAATCACAAATCCCAGCTCGTCATCCGTAATGTCCTGCCAGCTCAGCGCCACCTCCGTATCGTTCTGCACGCTGGCCTCCAGATTAACCGGAGGCAGGAGATAAGGTTTGTCCGAGGCCAGTCCGTTCAGGTACCTTTCCAGGTTGTCATATACCTCTCCCACCTTAATACCGAAACGGTCCGAGGGATCATTGATGTCCAGTCCCTCCTGCGTTTCCCACTCATCGGGCATCCCGTCGTTATCGGTATCAACAGGCACTTCGTAGGTGAGCAGCTCAGGCCATCCGCCCGCCTGCTCCACGTTGTCGATGATCCCGTTCCCAATAGCAGCACTGCCCGTCATGACATCCTCTATAACGCGCCTGTCCACCGTATCCCTTCGCGGGACGGTCACCCCGGCATGATCCAGCACCTCAAGGTAGGCCTGACCGGCATCGCGGGTCCTGTAACCGGCATTTTCGAAAGGATTATATTCCCGGTTCGTTTCCATAGAAGTCCCTTCACCATATCTCACGGCCCCGGCCCAGTTGTCCTGGGTCAGCTCGGGATATCCGTTCACATTGTTGTCGCCGATATACCACCTGGAGGTATACCCGTATTTTTCCGATGCCTGGATCTCGGCGATGATGTATTCGTTATCCGCTGGGGTGGCGGGTCCCTGCTTATAATAATTGGCAGCGAAGTTCATGGTGCGGGGTTTTCCGTCACAGACCCGGCTTACCCAGTTATAAACCACGTTGTTCCGGAAGTCAAGCAGCTCCGTCCTGCTTTCATCATCGCCTCCAATGCTGGGATTCCTGCCTTTGTTGTGCGCAAACAGGTTGTGGTGGTAGGTAGCCCGGTATCCTCCGATGGTGGCTGCATAGC
>CAZNSZ010000253.1:0-1597 GCA_964575865.1 uncultured Bacteroides sp.
CAATACCCAGCTGGTAGCGGATATTGATCCAGTTCACCGGCATGAACTCGATGTACGAATTCCCGAAGAACCGGCGGGTGGTCTCCAGAAAATGGTTGTTGTTCACAGCCCAGCGTGGATTTTCCCCGACGCCTCCCCTGCGGTAGGAAATCTGCCTGTATTGACCCAGAGGACCTTCCTGGTGATAAGGGGTTCCCATCAGGTCGAAGGAAGCAGGCGCCCCCAACACAGTGAACAACCAGGATGAGTTTCCTGAAGGCAGTTTTTTCAGGTCTACGTCGGAGTAGTTACCTGAGAATCCAGCCCTCCATTTATTGCCCAGCTTGAACATGGCATTTGCTTTGGCCGTATACCTGTCCATCCCCGTATTCGGGACAATCCCCGTCTGGTTCGTGGCACTGAATCCGATCAGGAAGTTGCCATTGGCCGTTGAGTTGCTGATATCCACACCTTCGTACCAGGTGGCCCCGTTTCCAAAGAATCCTTCTGCATTATTGAATGCCTGTGGGGTTACCCACTGCCCTTTATAGGGATCGAACCACTCTCCCGGGCGTCCCAGCGCATTTCCTCCGTAGGTCGGGATATCGGGGAGATCCGTAATCTTGGGTCCCCATGAATAGGAGAACGCAGGATAGAAATCCTCATAATAACCCTGTGCCCAGGTTTGATTGACCTCTGGGAACCGGGCAATTCTGTCCGTTGTATAGGAAGCTGTGATATTCACCGCCGGATTTCCCTTGGAAGCCGATGCACCACTCTTGGTTGTAATCAGGATCACTCCGTTGGAGGCCCTCATTCCATAAAGAGCAGCAGCGGCCTGTCCTTTCAGAACGGTCATGCTTTCAATGGTGTTCGGATCGATATCCAGGGTCCTGGAGGAATAATAGGCTCCGGTGACGTTCTGTCCATAATCCGGATTTGAATTGATCGGCATTCCGTCCACCACATAGAGGGGCTGGTTGTTGCCGTCGAAGGACCGGGCACCCCTGATCAGCACGGTGGCCGGAGCACCGGGCATCCCCGAGGACTGCCGCACTTCCACACCGGCCATTTTACCTGAAATGTTCGTCAGCAGGTTCGGGTTATTGGCCCGGCTGATATCCTCTGAGCTTACCTCCTGCACAGAATATCCAAGCGACTTCTTTTCTCTTGTGATACCCAGGGCGGTGACCACCACTTCGTCCAGTTGCAATGCATCCGGCGAGAGGGCAACATTAATTGTGGTCCTTCCTTCCACAGGAACCTCCTGTGTGACCATCCCCACAAAACTGAACCACAAAGAACTGGTTGATTCTGGCACATTCAGTGAATACTTTCCCTCAAAATCAGTAACTGTGCCAATCGTAGTACCTTGTACCACAACCGATACCCCCGGAAGTGCTGTTCCATCTTCCGCATTGGTCACGGTACCAGAAATTAGCACCCCCTGTGCCTGTATCACGGAAAATCCCATGAAAAACAGGAGGGTCATTAACAAGAACATTCGTTTCATAGATCAAAGTTTTAGGTTTAGTAAGTTAATGCGACTCGGGTTCAATCAGACCAAAATATAAAAAAATGTTAAATGTATGACTATAAATCGTCCAAAAATGCTCGT